>NZ_CAXWGX010000001.1:0-707008 GCF_964266745.1 Propionicimonas sp. T2.31MG-18 | reverse complement strand
GCCGGTCGGTCTCGATCACGCAACCCGACCGGCTGCAGCAGCTCGTCGACGAGGCTTGAAGGCCCGGGGCCAGCGGGGCCCCACCAGCCGTCGGGTGACCACCATTGCGACACTCTCAGCCGGGACGAAGGGGTCGTCCCAGATCCGGGAGTCGTCCGAGCCGGCTGGGTTGTCACCGGCCATGAAGTAGCTCGCCGCGGGAACCCGCCAGGTCTGGGTGTAGGCGCCCGGAACACGGGGGCGCCCGTCGACGGGCTCGCGCCCTCTCGGGGCGCCACGCGAGTGAATACTCGAGGCCCGAGGCCGACCCAACAAGAGGGCCGAGATCGCCTGTGCGCGTAGAGAGCCAGGCGGCCGGACTCAAGCGTGACGAATCAGACAGGCACCCGCCGCCACGAATGGCAGGAGTTCTTGCGGTTCGTGGGAGATGGCGTCGATCAGTCCCTGGTGGATGCCGCACACCACGTCGGGGTACCGCCGGGCGGAAGCAAGCAACGGGCAGGTTCGCAAGGCGATGCCGTCGGACGTCGCCAGGGGCGTGAAGCCCTGGCCGGCCAGGATCGAGATCAACTCGCCACCTCCGGAGGCCGCCAGCAGGCTGCCCCAGTTGAGGCCGACCGAGTGAGCTGCAGCGGCCGGATCGTCGGTGCCGGCGAGGTGCTCTGCCAGGGCTTCGACCAGTGCGCTCTGTCCCTGCCTGTCCGGCTCTTCCCCGGCCACCTGACGGCCCGCGATCGTGGCGAGGTAGGCGCGAGCGGGGCGGCCACGGCCAGGTGTCGGCAGTGAGGTCTGGGTGACGAAGCCGTCGGCGACCAGATGCTCCAGTTGCACGCGGATGGTGTTCGCATGGCCGCCGAGGGCCTGGTTGAGCGTAGCGACAGTGCCGCGTCCGTCGCTGGCGATGAGGGCTTGCAGCACCCGCAGGGCCGCCTGCCTGGGCCGGTCCGTGCGGGCCGGCTGCGGGCCGAGCCGGGTCGATGTGCTCATCCCGCTAGTGTAGAGTATTTTTTACAAGGCAATGTGTAGAAATGGAGTTCGGGTGTGCAGCTACTGCGGATGCGATTCGATCGAGGTGATCGGCCGGTTCATGGCCGAGCACGTGGAGATCATCAACGCCAACGGTGAGCTTCGCGCCGCCGTCCACGCCGGCGAGGCGGAAGCACTGGAGGCTGCCAGGTCGGTCGTTGCCGGACTTCTCTGGCCACACACGGTCGCCGAAGAGGTTGGCCTGTTCCAGGTGATGGCAAGGGACGAGGTCTACGCGAGCCATATCGCCAGCCTCTGCGCCGAGCACGAATCCCTCGCGGTTCATCTCGCGGCCATCACCCCCGGTGACGATGCTGCGATGACCCTGTTCGAGAACGAGCTCCGCGATCACATCGACAAGGAGGACAACGGTCTCTTCCCAGCCGCGGCCATCGCGCTCGGCGGTCCGGAATGGATCGAGGTCCACGAGATCACTCCGCACTCCCACGACGGCGACACTCCGCACGTCCATCCGGCACCGTCTGGCCATACCCATCAGGACGAGCCGGTGGCGGCCGGTCACCCCGGCGGATCCGCGCTCTGAGGATGATCCCCGCCGCGCGGCAAGCCGCCGCCAGCCGCTTGGCGAGCGCCCTATCCAGTCGCAGGGCAACCAGGGGTCGGGTACTTCTGGTTGCGCTCGGTGGCGTCGCCCTGCTCTCAGGGCTGAACGCAGCCCTCGTGCGGCTCGAGGTGTGGGCACCCGTTGCTTCTGACCGCCTGGGTGATGTGCACGGACAGGTGATGGTGCTGGGGTTCCTGGGCACCCTGATCTCCCTCGAACGCGCGCAGGCCCTTGGCCGCGCCTGGGCATTCCTGGCGCCGGCACTGTTCGGAGTCGGAGCCCTCGCGCTGATCAGTCCGGCGCCGCCGCTGTTGGGCGAACTTCTACAGGTAGAGGGCGCGCTTGTCTTCGTCGCCACCTACATCGCCCTGTGGCGTCGTGCACCGCGCCCGCTGGTTGCCGTGCAGGTACTGTCCGGCGTACTCGTGCTCGGCGGTGCTGTCGTTGTCACCTTTGCCGGCGCTTCCGGCGCGCTCCCCTGGCTGGCCGGCTTCGTGATCGTGACCATCGCCGCCGAACGAGCCGAGCTGGCCGCCCTGAGCATGGGGCGGCGAGCAGACCTCGAACTCCTCGCGCTGGCGTCGGCGCTCACCCTCTCGGTTCTTTCCGCGCTGGTGTTCCCGACGGTCGGCGAGCGGCTGGTCGGCGTCACGGTGGTGGCCATTGCTGTCTGGCTGGCTGTGCACGACGTGGCCCGCCGGCAACTCCGCCTGACCGGGCAGCACCGTTACCTCGCCACCGCACTCCTGGCCGGCTACGCCAACCTGTTGATCGCCGGACTGGTCCTGGCCGTCGCCGGGCTTCGGACCAGCACGGCCACCTACGACGTGGTGGTGCACGGAGTGTTCCTCGGCTTCGCCGTCTCCATGGTGATGGCACACGCCCCGGTAATCCTTCCGGCAGTGCTGGGCCGTCCGCTGCCATACCGTCCGGTGCTGTGGGTTCCGCTGGTGCTGCTGCACGTCAGCCTCGGCATCCGCTTCACCAGTGCGCTCTCAGGGCAGAACCAGCTGTGGCAGGCCGGGGGCGTGCTCGGCGTGCTCGCGATGCTCACCTTCCTTGCGACCGCTGTCACCCTGGTCGTACGCCGATGAGCCGCCCGAATGCCAGAGGCAGGTCCCGCCTGCGCGACCTGCCGCTCCTCGGCTGGCTCGCGGCCGCTGCGGTCGTGGCGATCGCGCACCGCTGGCTGCCGGACGCGAACTGGCTCATGCTGCACATGGTGCTTCTCGGCGCACTCACCCACTCCATCATCGTGTGGAGCTTCCACTTCGCCCAGACCCTGCTGCGCTCCCCCGCCTCACCGAGGGACGCCCGTTGGCAGACCACACGGCTGGGCCTGGTCACCGGCGGTGCTGCCGCTGTCCTGGTCGGGGTGCCCACCGACTGGTGGCTGCTCACGCTCGCCGGCGGCCTGGCTGTGGCGACCGCTGCCGGCTGGCACGGTCTGGTCCTCTGGCGCATGCTGCGCAAGGCGCTGCCCGCAAGGTTCCAGGTCACCGTCCGGTACTACCTGTGGGCTGCTGCTTCGCTGGTGCTGGGGGCGGGATTGGGAGTGACGCTCGCCTGGGGTTGGCCGGACCCGTGGCACGGACGGCTGCTGGTGGCCCACGCGCTGGCCAACGTGCTCGGCTGGGTCGGCCTCACCCTCACCGGCACGCTCCTGACGCTATGGCCCACAATGCTGCGCACCCGGCTCGACCCAACCGCCGAGCGCTGGACCAGACAGGCACTGCCGGTGCTGACCAGCGCAATCGCCGTCGCGGTCGGCGGCGCCCTGGTCGGAATCGGCCTGATCGCCGGGCTGGGAGTGCTGGCCTACCTCTCCGGGCTGCTCCTGTGGGGACGGGGCCTGTGGCACCCTCTCCGAAAGAGCCCACCTCGGGAGTTCGGCCCGGCCTCCGTCGCTGTCGGCCTGTTGTGGATGGTGTTCGGGCTCACCTGGGCCGGCTGGCTGCTTGCCACAGCTCCCGACTGGCAGGTGGTACGCGAAGGCTTCATCTGGCCGGCCGCCGTCCTCGGCGCCGGCTTCGGTGTGCAGGTGCTCACCGGTGCGCTGTCCTACATGCTGCCCTCGGTGCTGGGAGGTGGACCAAGTGTCGTGCGGGCCGGACAGGCCTGGTTCAACCGCGCGGGCGCCTTCCGTCTGATCGCGATCAACGGCGGCCTCGTGCTGTGGCTCATGCCGACCCCAAGCTGGGTCAAGGTGACCGGCTCGCTGCTGGCCCTCTTCGCTGCTGCGAGTTTCCTGCCGCTGATGGTGCTGGGGGTGCGGGCAAGTGTCGCTGCCAGAAAGCTGCTCGTCGCAAGCCGCGACGGCGCGGAGGCCGCTCCCGCCCAGCCGCGCCCGGACCAGGTGGACCGGCCGAGCATCTTCACAGCCGGCCAGCTCATCGCCGGCCTGACCGCGCTGGCCACCGCTGTCGTGATCGGCGTCGGGGTTGACCCCGCCGCCGCCGGAGCTACCGGTACGGCTGCTGCCGCCGTCGCTGTCCAGCCCACCGGAGAAGTGGTGCGGGTCGAGGTGACGGCGATCGGCATGCGCTACACCCCCTCCGAAGTGCACCTGAACGCCGGCGACCGGCTGGTTGTCGACCTGATCAACGGCGACACCACCACCCACGACCTGGTGATCGGTTCGGCCAGGAGCGCACGGATCGGTCCCGGCGCCCGCACAGAACTGGATGCCGGCGTCATCGGGACCTCCACGAAGGGCTACTGCTCGGTAGCCGGCCACCGGCAGATGGGCATGACCTTCGAGGTCATTGTTGACAACGCACCCGCTGCGGGGCCGGCCGCCAGCCCGACGCCAGGCACTGACCCGCACCAGATGGAGCACTCCCCGAACGGACCGGACGCCTCAACCTCGCCAACGACCCCGGACGTGGTCGACCCCGTGCTGGCACCGCTCAGCGACGACCGCGAGCACCACCTCACGCTGACCGTGCAGGAGACACCGCTGGAGGTCGCCCCGGGGGTGTGGCAGCGCCGCTGGACCTACAACGGGGCCTCCGTGGGGCCAACCCTCCACGGCCGGATCGGCGACATCTTCGTGATCACTCTGGTCAACGACGGATCGATGGGCCACTCGATCGACTTCCACGCCGGCGCACTAGCCCCCGACAAGCCCATGCGAACCATTGAGCCGGGCGAACGCCTCACCTACCGATTCACCGCCACCAAAGCCGGCATCTGGATGTACCACTGCTCGACGATGCCGATGAGCGCCCACATCGCCGCAGGGATGACCGGCGCCGTGGTGATCGAACCCGAGGGACTGCCGCAGGTCGACCGCTCCTACCTGCTCGTGCAGTCGGAGGTCTACCTGCAGAACCGTGCGCCGGACGCAGCGTCGGCAGCAGAGGTGGACGTCGATGCGGCCGCTGGCGGTGAGCCCAGCTACGTGGTGTTCAACGGCGTCGCCAACGGCTACGACACCCAGCCGCTCACCGCAAGGGTCGGCGAAAGGGTCCGGTTCTGGGTTCTCGACGCCGGCCCGAACCGTCCCAGCAGCTTCCACATCGTCGGCGCCCAGTTCGACACCGTCCTCAGCGAAGGCAGCTACCTGCTCAAGCATGGGCGCGACCCGTTCGGCGACCGCGGCGGCGCCCAAGCACTCGGCCTGCAGCCTGCCCAGGGCGGGTTCGTCGAGACCGTCTTCCCCGAAGCCGGACGCTACCCAATGGTCACCCACGTCATGGCCGACGCCGAGCGAGGCGCTCACGGCTACGTCCAGGTAAGCCCATGAACAACGGACTCACCCGTCCGGCGGCACCGACGGTGCCCGCCGCCACCGCTCCCACGGGAGCTCACCGAAGGAGATCACGATGACCAAGACCGTCCCCCTGGAGACCACAACGGCCGGTGGCTGCGCCTGCGGGCAGCACGAGGAGGAAGACCTGGTGCTGGACGTTCGGCCCATCCCGCATGCGATCCGGCACGCCACCGTCTTTGGAGCATTCGATGCGATCGGAGTCGGTGGATCGCTCGTCCTGGTTGCACCCCACAACCCGGTGCCGCTGCTGAACCAGCTCGCTGAGCGTTCCCCCATCAGCGTGGAGTACCTGGTCGAGGGACCAGAGGAGTGGCGGCTGCGGATCAACCGGCTCCCCGACGAGGATCAGGCCGGTCGATGACCGCAGCCAGCGCTTTCACAGCGATCGCGGACCTGACCGAGCGCATCAAGGTTCAGCCGGAGGCAACGGTGTCGCGGACAGTCCTGCACGCAGCTGGCGTTCGGGTGGTCATGTTCGCATTCGACGCCGGACAGGAACTCACCGAGCACACCGCCGCGATGCCAGTGCTGCTACAAGTTCTGGAAGGCCGACTAGCGATCACTGCCGACGGTCACACCGAGGAACTCCTGCCCGGTGGCCTGATGCACCTCGACACCCGAGTACCCCACGCTGTGTTCGCGCACGAGCCATCCCTTTTGGTGCTCGCCATGCTCGACGGCCGGTCGAGCTGAAGCGCTCGTGTTCAAGGGACGCCACAACCGCAGCGGGGCTTGATCTGCGTCAAGGAAGTCCGTCCCGGATCCTTCTAACTTGGGGACATCGAACAAAGGAGAACATCATGTTCAACCGAATCGCCACCCTGCTGGCCGCACTGAAGCCCATCACCGTGCAGGCCCACTGCGACACCGCCGAAGGCCCGGCCGTCAAGGACGGACGTAAAGCCGTGGAGACCGGCAACATCAACTACGCGCTCAAGTGGATCCCCGCCGACGGTGAGGCCGAGTTGCGTGAGGTCTTCGAGAAGGCCCTGCGGGTCCGGACCCTCGGGCGGGAAGCCGCCGACCTGGCCGATCGGCTCTTCCTCGAAACGATGGTCCGCATCCACCGGATGGGCGAGGGCGTCGGCTTCACCGGTATCCAGCCCGTCGGCACCGAGATCGACCCTGTCGTGAAGGCCGCCGACGAGGCCATCGCAGCGGGCTCGGATGCAGACCTGCTGCCGAGGGTGCCGCAGGAGCGCCGCGCCGAGCTCGACCAGCGTTTTCAGGCGGCGCTGGCGATCAAGGACTTCGACGTGAACGACGTCGTGGCTGCCCGACGCTACATTGCGGCCTACGTGAGCTTCTTCAAGTACGCCGAGGGTGAGGAGCACGCGCACCACGCGCCGGCGGGCCACTCCCACGAACACTAGGGAACCCCGATGAAGCGGCTTGTCAGGGTTGCCGGCGAATCCATGGCCCCCACCTACCGCTCGTCCGACCTGCTGCTCACGCGGCGGGTCGGACGCGCCGGGGTACGACGGGACGATGTCGTCGTGTTCCAGCGCGGTGAACTTCCGATGATCAAGCGCGTGGTGGGCCTGCCGGGTGACTTTGTTGAGCTGGAGGCCGGACGGCTTTTCGTCAACGGCGAGTCCGTCGACGGACGTCCCCGGGTTCCGGGCGCCTACACCCAGACCTGGCGGGTTCCCGCGGCGAGCTACTTCATGGCCGGTGACAACCCAGCCGGCTCGGACGACTCCCGGATCTGGGACGACCCCTTCGTCCCGGCTGAGAGTGTCGCAATGGTGGTCACCCGACGGCTGGTGGGGCCCCGCTGGCCCCGGGCCTTCAAGCCTCGTCGACGAGCTGCTGCAGCCGGTCGGGTTGCGTGATCGAGACCGACCGGCCCGCGCCGATGACGATCAGGCCCTGGCTCGCGAGGCTCTTCAGAGCCCGGCTGAGGCTTTCGGGTGTGGTGTCGAGCAGGGACGCCACGTCCTTCTTGGCCACCGGCAAGGTCACCGTCGCGACACCGCCGCGCCAGGCGCTAGCGAGACCGAGCAGGTAGTCGGCCAGGCGGCTCTCGACATCGCGCGAGGTCAGCGAGTTAAGGCGGTGCTCGGTGTCGGAGAGCCGCGCACTCACCCGCGACAGCAGCTGCAAGCCGATCTCGGGGTGCCTCCTGATCAACCCCTCAAGATCATCATGACGGAACACGCAAAGCCGGGACTCCCCCAGCGCGGTGGCGTAATCATCGGGCCGCTGGCCCGTGAACACCGACGTCTCCCCGGTGAAGTCGCCTGGACCCAACACCCGGATCAACTGCTCCGACCCGTCGGCTGAGAGCCGAAAGATCTTGAGTCGACCCGAATGCACCACCACGAGCTGCGACAGATCCTCGTCGGCACGGTACGCCGCCTCACCCGCCTTCAGAAGGGTCGGACGCGCCAACTCCTCGACCCGCTGCTGATCCTGCACCGACAGGCTGGCAAAGACCGGGACACGCGAGACGCAACTGTCGGCCATGACCCAACCCTAAGAACATGTCGGCAATGGTGAGCCTGACGCGCCGCGTTCAGCACCCGGTTGGTGTGCGACGCCCAGTCGTTCGTCGCTCCCAAGGTTGCCGGTGACAACGACAAAGTGAACACCATGACCCGATCGCTGGGGATCCTCACTGAGGGACTTCCCATGGATTCCCGGTGGGAAGAAGCCGTTCTATCTGTCGGCGACGGCATGGTGCACCCGACCTGTCGGGGTGTCTCGTTGGGATCTGGAGCCTACGGAGCAGGTGTGCCAGAAGTCGAGAGGCGGACCCCAACGAGACGCTTCTGCGGCCAGCGCGGTGTGTCGCGTTGAGGTGTACTCGAACGACGGTCGGGTCCAGGCGCTCGCCTTCCCATCGCGAAAGTCCCCGACGCGTGCTCACCCGAAGGCGAAATGCCTCCTGACAAGGGAAACCATAACGACCGATGTGCGGCCACTACGCCATTGGTCCGGGTGGATGGCGCTCGATTGTGCACGCTGGCGACGACGGCATCTGACGAACTCCACGTCACCCAGCCGCCCGATGCGTCCGTCCAGGCGGAAAGGACGGCCGCATCCTGGCTAGCTCGCCGACTCGCCACTCTCGGCCGCGTCCTCGAGATCCCTTAGGCGGTCAAGCGCGCGATTCAGATGGGCTCTGAACACCTCGTCAGCTGATTGGGGATCGCCCGCCTCAATCGCGTCGAGAAGGTCGCGGTGGGTGTCGACCATGGTGGAGAGATCGTCTCTCCGCCGCCGCTCGTAGCTGAGGCGGGCGCCACGGATTCGTTTGGTGATAGTGCTCCACATCTCGAGCGCCACTGGGCTCTCCGCCGCCGCAACGATCGCCCGGTGGAAGTCCATGTCGGCATCGACAACACCCATGGGGGCGCCCGCGCGAACGGCGCGCTGGAGCTCGCGGAAGGTGCGCCTGATGGGGTGGTCTGACTTCAGAGTTCCGCGCTGGCGTGCGAGAAGCCGCCTGACCGCGTAGGCCTCGAGCTCGATGCGTAGCTCGTAGATCTCCTCGACTTCATTCCAGGAAGGTTCCTTGAGCACCGTGCCGACGTAGGGCTCTGTGACCGCAAGCCCCTCTTCGGTGAGTCGGCGGATGGCTTCACGAACGGGTGCTTGTGACGTACCAAAGCGTTTCGCGAGGGGAACGATCAGCAGCCTTGATCCGGGCTTCAGTTCGCCAGACAGGATCTCGTCCTCAAGCTGGCCATAGATGCGGTCGGCAAGGGTCGCTCGGTCTGACTCGGCGGCACCAGTGGCCCCAAAGCTCATCGCACACCCTCCGCACTAGAAGCCGGCCCTCGTCGAGCACCGTCTCAGGCAGATTGACGAGGTATGTCAGCGCTTGTTCGCTGACTGTACAGCGTGGCGTTCTCGGGTGGAAGGGATTATCGATCATACGTGTCGCTTCCCGCGCCCCGACTCGGGGCAGGCGCAGACGACGGAAGCCCCGCCTTGGACTACGCCGATGTCGCCGGTACTCCGGCGTAGTGGCCGTTTCAACCCGCGCTCACTAGCGCCCACTCGGCGATTGCCAGTGCGCCGGGCGCGCCGCTAGATCCAGCTGGTCAATCTAGCAACGAGTTATGAGCGGAACCTCTTGCCAACCCAGAACATTATCGATAATGTCCACTCAGGCCTGCCGATGACGAAGGTCGTGGGGACTCGAAGCTGACGGGCGGAGCATCTTCTCCCAGGGCCCCGGAGCCCCGAAGCCCTTGGGCTCACGGCTCGTACGACGGAGTACTGGAGAGAGCACGCAGATGATACATGCCGGACGGCGCGCAGGGTCTCGCCTCGCGAGTGGCCAGGCGCTCAGAACGGAGTCACGCCGATGACACGAGTGATAGTGAACCGCCTCCTGATGGCGATTCCGGTGCTGTTCCTGATGACGATCATCACCTACCTGCTGGTTTCGTTGATCCCCGGCAACGCCGCCGTGGTCATCCTCGGCCAGGATGCGACCCCGGAGAACGTGGCGAGGCTGAGCGCGCAGATGCACCTCGACCAACCCTTCTACGTGCAGTGGTGGTATTGGCTCCAGGGAGCGTTTCATGGCGACCTCGGCACCTCGATATACACCGGCCAGCCGGTGACCACCGTGATCGCCGAACGCATCATGCCGACCGTCTATGTCGCCGGGTTCGCCACGATCCTGGGCGCCGTCGTGGGCATCATCCTCGGCACGTGGGCGGCCGTGAAGCGCGGCGCGGTCTCGAAGGTACTCGACACGATCTCGATGCTCGGTATCGCCCTCCCGAACTTCTGGTTCGCGCTGCTGCTCGTCGTGCTCGTCGCGGGGCAGCTGAAGATCCTCCCGCCGCTGGGCTACACGCCTCCGCAGGAGGATTTCGGGTCATGGGCCATACACCTGGTGCTGCCCGTGATCGCACTTTCCCTTGCCGGCGTCGCGATCATCGCCAAACAGACCAGGGACTCGATGTCGGAGGCACTCAGCCGGGATTTCATGCGGTTCCTCCAGGCGAACGGCCTGTCCCGATTCTCGCTGGTCTACCAGCACGCCCCGCGCTACGCCGCCGGCCCGATCGCCTCCGCGATCATCGCCTCCTTCGTCAACCTCTTCGGCGGCACCGTCGCGCTCGAGTCGATCTTCGCGATTCCCGGACTCGGCTCCCTCGTCGTGACGTCGACGACGCAACGTGACCTGGTGACGATCCAGGGCGCCGTGCTCGCGTACACGGTCGTCGTACTCGCAGCGACTCTCCTTGGCGACATCGTCAGCATCGCCCTGAACCCGAAGTTGAGGACCCGATGACCGATTCCATCACCGTCGTTGCCCAGCCGCAGGCCGTCCGGGCCCTTCGATCGGTCCGCAAGCGGCCTTCGATGTTCACCATCGTGGCCAGCGCCTGGCTCGCGATCGTCGTGATCGCCTGTACTTTCGCGAACCTCCTCGCCCCGATCGACCCGCAGGTGCAGGACCTCGCCAACGTCCTCCAGGGCCCGACCGCCGCCCACTGGCTCGGGACCGACAGCCTGGGACGCGACATCCTCTCCCGCCTGATGTTCGGGGGCCGCTCGACCGTCCTGGCCGTCGCGATCTCAATCGCGGTCTACGTGATCGTCGGTGTCGTCCTCGGCCTGCTGGCCGGTTACCTCGGTGGATGGCCCGACCGGATCATCTCGGCCAGCAGTTCCGCCGTCCTGGCGATGCCCAAGATGATCATCCTGTTCGTCGTCCTGTCGGTGTACCGCGGCAACGTGATCCTGGCGATGTTCGTCTACGGCCTCCTGGCCGGACCCGTGCTCGGCCTGATCGTCCGGGCCGCCGCCATGGCGACCCGCAATGAACTGTTCGTCGACGCCGCGCGGGTCTCCGGGCTCTCGCCGCTGCACATCATCCGCCACCACATCTTCCCCCGAACGACGGGCCTTATCATCGTGCAGGCCGCGGTGTTCGGGGCCACCGCCATCGTGGTGGAGAGCGCCTTGAGCTTCCTCGGCTTCGGCACCCAGCAGCCCGATCCCAGCTGGGGCAACATGGTCGCCGAGGCGGCGGGCAACATCTCCCTCAACGCGTGGATGCTGTATCCGACCGGCGGCACGATCGCGCTCACGGCCCTGTCGCTCGGCCTGATCGGCGACACCCTCCGCGACCGCGTCGCAGGCCAGTGGACGGCTCCGAAGCTCACGATGCGATCGGTGCACCGTCGTGCCGACCGCAACACCCAGGTGCCGGCGGCCACCGGCGCGACGCTTGCAGTGGCCGGCCTGGGCATCGGCTACAAGAACCCGCACGGGGTGGTGCCGGTCGTGAAGGACGTCAACTTCACGGTCGCCAAGGGAGAGACCATCGGCATCGTTGGCGAGTCGGGCTCCGGCAAGACCACCGTCGCCTTCGGTGTCCTCGGCGTCATCGGCGAGGTCGCCGAGATCTCCTCCGGCTCGGTGCTCTTCGGCGGCAAGAACCTCGTCGAGCTCTCCCTGCACGAGATGGACCACCTCCGCGGGCGGCGGCTCGCCTACGTGGCCCAGGAGCCGATGGTCGCACTCGACCCGAACTACCGGATCATCAGCCAGCTGGGCGAGGCGATCCGGCGCAACACCGGCAAGTCCCGCAAGGACGCAAAGACCCGTGCTGTCGAATTGCTGCGCCTGGTCGAGATCCGCGACCCCGAGGCGGTCGCCGAACGCTACCCGCACCAGCTGTCCGGCGGCATGGCGCAGCGCGTCTCGATCGCGCTCGCCCTCGCCGGGGAGCCCGAGCTCCTGGTTGCCGACGAACCGACCACCGCCCTGGACGTGACAGTGCAGGCCGGGATCCTGGCCCTGCTCATGTCGCTGCGCGACAAGACCGGCATGTCGGTCGTCCTGATCACCCACGACTGGGGCGTCGTCGCGGACCTGTGCGACCGGGTTGCTGTGATGTACAAGGGCGAGATCGTCGAGCAGAACACCGCCGAGGGCATCTACCGCCATCCGCAGCACCCCTACACCCAGGCGCTGCTCCGCTCCAACCCGCATGACGCCAAGCCCGGGCAGAGGCTGCCGGTCATCACCGGCGACTTCGAGACACCCAGCATGGCGGCGGCACGCGAAGCCTCGTCGTCCGAGAACAAGTCTGCAGCGGAGGGGACCCGATGACCGTCACGCCACTCCTCGAGGTCCACGACCTCGAGGTCACCTACAAGCTCACCCGCGGCCACTTCACCGCCGTGCAGCACATCAACTTCTCGGTCAACGAGGGCGAAGCGCTGGGCATCGTAGGCGAATCCGGCTCGGGCAAGTCGACCGTCGGCCGGGCGATCCTGGGCTTGGCAGAGGCGACGGCGGGCACGATCACCTTCGACGGCCGCGACATCACGCGCCTTACTCGTCGCGAGCGCCAGAAGATTTCGCAGAGCATCCAGGTGGTGTTCCAAGACCCGCGCAGCTCGCTGAACGAAGCCAAGAAGATCCGCGACATCCTCACCGAGCCGTTAGTGACGAACCACCAGATGAGCAAGGCCCAAGCGGCCGAGAGGGCCGGCGTGCTGCTGGAGCGGGTCGGCTTGGATCGGGCAGCGCTGGAGAAGCTGCCTGGCAACTTCTCCGGCGGCCAGCGGCAGCGCATCGCCATTGCGCGAGCGTTCATGCCCAGCCCCCGGCTGGTGATCTGCGACGAGCCGGTCTCGGCCCTCGACCTCTCGGTGCAGGCCCACATCATGAACCTGTTCCTGAAGGAGCAGGAGGAGACAGGGGTCACCTACCTGTTCATCGCCCACGACCTGGCGGTCGTCCGGGTCCTGTGCGAACGCGTCGTCGTGATGAGCGCGGGCCGCATCGTCGAGTCCGGCGTCACCGAAGACGTCTACACCTCCCCCAAGGAGGACTACACCAAGAAGCTGCTAGCGGCGGTACCCCATCCGGACCCCGTCATCCAGCACGAACGCCGAAAGGCATGGATCGAGCTCATGAACTCCCAGAACGCAGTACTCGCAACGAGCTAGACACCGATATTCACAACAAACCAAGAGCCCCAGCCGAAATCCGTCGGCTAGGAAGAGGAGGAATCAAGATGTTTCCGATCCGTGATCGCAAGCCCGCCCGGCTGGGGTTGGCGGCGGTAGTGGTGGGTGTCTCCGCGGCACTCGCCGTGACGGGCTGTGCCGGAGCGGGCAGCGGTGGGTCCAGCGGCCCGGTGCTGACCATCGCCGCGAGCGCGCCGCCGACGAGCCTTGACCCGATGCTGCAGTCGGTCGACCAGATCAACAACATGTACATCAACGTGGCGTACGACTCCCTCACCCGGATCGACAAGGACGGCAAGATCGCGCCCGACCTGGCCACCGAGTGGAAGTACACCGACAAGACGAACACCACGTTCGAGCTCAAGGTGCGCGGAGGGGTCAAGTTCTCCGACGGCTCGGCGCTCACGGCGCAGGATGTGGCCGACTCCCTGAACTATGCACGCACTAAGGGCGTGAACGGCCCGAACTGGATGGGCGCGATCGACTCGGTCACCGCCCAGGACGACACCACCGTGGTCATCAAGAACAAGACGCCCAACGATGCCCTTCCTTACCTGCTGTCCCAGCGGCTGCTTGTCGGCTCGGTGGTCTCGTCTGAGGCGGCCAGCGACCCGGCGAAGCTCAAGACTGCCACCTTCGGCGCCGGCCCTTACATGCTGGATCCGGCCCAGACCGTTGCGAACGCGACCTACACCTACGTTCCGAACAAGAACTACTGGGACCAGTCCAAGATCAAGTACACCAAGATCGTCATCAAGGTGGTCGCGGACGCCAATGCAGCCCTCCAGGCAGTGCAGAGCGGGTCGGCTGACCTGTTCAGCGGCAACCAGCCCACGGCCACTGCGGCCAAGGCCGCGGGACTGACGGTGGCCACCGCTCCGTTCGGTATCTCGGGGATCCTGATCTCGGATCGTTCCGGCACCACCGTGCCCGCTCTGAAGGACCCGAAGGTCCGCCAGGCGATGATGTATGCGATCGACCGCAGCGCCATCTCGAAGGCGGTCTTCGGCGGCTTCTCCGATCCCAGCCCGTCTCTCATTCTGAAGGGCCAGGACGGTTACACCGGGGCCGACGACAGCATCTTCACCTACGACATGGCCAAGGCGAAGCAGCTGCTCACCGAGGCGGGCTACGCCGGCGGCTTCAGCTTCGACATGTCCACCCCGGCGGCCAACAACACCAACCTGATGGCACAGGCCGTAGTGCAGTCCTGGGCGCAACTCGGCATCAAGGCCAACCTCCAGACCTACACCGACCTCGGCCAGCTGACCACCGACGTACTCGCCAAGAAGTATCCGGTGTCCGCCTTCAACTACGGGTCGCTGCCGACCTACATCCAGTCGCGCAGCTTCTTCAACGGAGGAGCCACGCAGTACAACGCGTGGAACTACCAGGACGCCGACATCAACAAGTCACTCGAGACCGCTGCGGCAGCGAGCGACCAGGCCAAAACCGACGCCTACTTCGCCGCCTGGCATCGCGCCCAGGCCGACCAGGCCCTCCTGAGTGCGGTCTACATCCGCCAGCAGGTGACGATCTACGACCAGAAGAAGATCACCGGGGTCTACATCACGACCCAGAACCCGGTCGTTGACCTCGGCTGGACCGTGGCACCAGTGAAGTGACCCCAGAGTGGTGCGCGGGCCGGCCCTGCACGACCTGCGCACCACTTACTCGCTGATGGAACCCGGAATGAGGCGATCGAGCCGAACCGAACATGAAGGACGAGGGAATGACTAGGCAGATGTCTCGTACGAGTGGAGAAGGCGAGGCGCAGCAACCTCAGGGCGGCCCGCATCGGTACGCCAACCGGGAGGCGCGACGGCGAATGTTCACACACTTCGTGTCGCACATGACCTGGAGCCTGAGCGCAGCGGCGATCGTGTTCCTCCCAGACGTGTTCTCCACCGACATCACCCGGCCCGCAGACTACATGAACACTCCCCCCAACTAGCCGGCACACCCGCGCAACCGGTGGCCGCAGCAGTCAGACCAAGAAACCCGAAAGAAGAACTGACATGAACAGCGCAAAGCTGAAGGAAGAGCACCGTCCCGCCCCGAAGACGACCGGCGGAGACAAGGCTCACGTGCAGCGACAGCTCCCGCGCCCTTCCGACCTCCGCGCGCTGCTCCAGTTCAAGAGCCCGACACTTGACCCCGTGCAGAGGCGGCTGGAGGCAGCGATCACGATCGAGGACCTGCGGCAGATCAGCCGGCGGACCACCCCGCGATCGGTCTTCGACTACGTGGACGGTGGGGCCGACTACGAGGTGAGCCAGCGACGCAACAAAGCCGTCTTCGACACGGCCAGGTTCATGCCCAACCTCCTTCACGAGGTGTCGGACCCAGACCTATCCACTGAGCTCCTCGGCCGGCGCATCGGATTCCCCGTGGTGTTCGCACCAACCGGGTTCACCCGGATGATGCACCACGAGGGCGAGATCGCGGTCGCCAGAGTCGCCGAGCGAAACAACCTCCCGTACGCGCTCTCGCTGCTCGGCACCACTGACTACGAGACGGTCGCCGCAGCCGCACCGCACGGCGACAACTGGTTCCAGATGTACATGACCAACAACCAATCGCTGAACACCGAAATCCTCGACAAGGCGCTCGAGGTCGGCGCCACGACCCTCGTGCTAACAATCGACTGTGCCGTCGGCGGGTTCCGTCCCAAGGACGTTCGCAACGGCCTAGCGATCCCGCCGGCCCTGACTATGAAGACGTTCTTCAACATGGCCCGCTTCCCCTACTGGTGGCTGAACAAGCTGACCACCCCGCCTGTCGAGTTCGCATCCGTCCGTGACTTCCCGGGCACCAACATGGAGGTCGCGAAGCTCCTCTTCGACCCCAACCTCAACTACGAGGCGCTGACCTGGCTCCGCAGCCACTGGCCGCACAAGCTCCTGGTGAAGGGCATCGTCAACCCCGCCGACGCCGGCCGCATGATGGAGTACGGCGCCGACGGCGTGATCATCTCCAACCACGGCGGACGCCAACTCGACCGCACCCCGGGCACCATGGAGGTCCTCCCGGCGGTCCGCGAGGTAGTCGGCGCCGGAGCCACCGTGATGGTCGATGGCGGCATCATGCACGGCCAGGACATCATCGCGGCCCGAGCTGCCGGCGCCGACGCCGTGATGATCGGACGGGCCTACCTGTACGGGATCATGGCCGCCGGAGAGCGGGGAGTGGAGCGCGCCGTCGAAATCCTGCGCGACGAGTTCCAGCGCGGGCTGCAGCTCCTTGGCCTCCGATCGACGGATGCTATCGCCTCTCGACACGTGGTCTGGCCGGTTGTCGATTCGCCCACGGCCAATCCGGAGGCTGCATCGCTGTACCGCCGCTCGCAAGCCTGCTAGTCGCAGACGCCTCGCGTCTGCGGGCTCCCGCACGTGGAGCGATGGCGCTAAATTTATCAATAATCCGTGGTCTCCGCGGAGCCGACCGTTAGGGCTAATTCCCGTTCCCCGCAGGTCAATCGTTGGGATCCAGCAGAAATGCGGGGAAAAAGGCTCCTGAGGGGCGGCTTTGCAACGGGCGTTTATTATCGATAATATCAGTCGAGATTGAAGCGATCATGAAGGGAACAACGGTGTCCAGTCGCCAAGGATGGATCAAGTCGGTGCAACTCCTCGGGCCGCAGATCCTCCAGAACGTGGAGGTCCCCTCGCCCGGCGACCTCGGCCCCGATGAGGTCGAGGTGAGGCTCGAGCTGGCCGGCATCTGTGGCAGCGACAAGCCCGGCTTCATCCACGGCGTGGACAAGATCGGCGAGCGCCCAGTCGGCTTTCCGACGCACGAGTGCGTCGGCACGGTGGTGAGGTCCTCGGGCGACCAGTCGCTGGTCGGCAAGAGGGTCATCGCCATCCCCAACCGCGACGCCGGACTGGGGGAGTTGTTCCATGCTCCGATCTTCAAGACGCACGTGCTCACCTCCGACCTGCCGATGCAGACCGTGATCCTCGCCCAGCCGCTCGCCACGGTCCTCGCCGCACTCGACCGGCTCGGCGACGTCACCGGAAAGAATGCCGCGGTGCTCGGCCTCGGCCCGATCGGCATCAGCTTCGGCTACGTGCTTCGCTCGATGGGTGTGGCGTCCCTGGCGGGGTTCGACCTTGCCGACCGCACCGGGGCTCCGTTCACCGAACTCTTCGACTCGATCGGGCACATCCCGGCCGAGGGGCAGGAGTTCGACATCGTCGTCGAAGCGGTGGGACACGACCTTGAGGTCGTCAACACCGCGATCGAGGCCACCGCCTACCGGGGCACGGCCCTGTTCTTCGGGGTGCCCGATGACGACATCTACCCGTTCAAGTTCAAGCGGTTCTTCCGCAAGTGCCTGACGATGGTGGCCAACGTCCAGCCGCACTGGCTGACATACCTGCCCCGCGCAGAGAACTTCCTCGTCGACCACCCCGACCTCGGCGCGATCGTTACTGACGTGGTCCCGGTGCAGGAGGCCCACACCGCATTCGAGACTGCGTTCGTGAACCCGCGACCGGATCGCGGCAAGGTGCTCATCTCGGTCGACGCCTGGACCGGGGCGGGCGCGGCACGAGCGGAGTAGGCGACCGCGCACCCGCGACCGCTCCATCCCCTCGCCGGAACAAGGCCCTGAGAAGATGACCACGACAGCTCCCCGCACGAGCAACCTCGACAACGCCACCACCGACCTTGTCCACCGATTGCGGAAAGCGGTGGGCGGACCGGTCGAGGACTCCACCCTCCGCAGGGCCGAGTACTCCACCGACGCGTCGAACTACCGGGTCGTCCCGCAGGTGGTGGTGTTCCCCAACGACACCGACGACGTCCTCGCCGCGGTGGAGGTGGCAAAGGAGTCGAGCGTGCCGCTCACCATGCGCGGGGCCGGCACCTCCGTCGCTGGGAATGCGGTCGGGCCCGGCATCGTCCTCGACACCAGTCTGTCCTTCAACCGGGTGCTCGACATCGATCCCGCGTCACGGACGGCGCTCGTGCAACCGGGCGTCATCCTGGACGACCTGCAGGCCGCGGCGGCGCCGCACGGGTTGCGCTTCGGGCCCGACCCGTCCACCCATGCGCGGTGCACCCTCGGCGGCATGATCGGCAACAACGCCTGCGGATCGCATGCCATCTCCTACGGCCGCACCGCCGACAACGTCATCGAGCTCGACATCGTCGACGGCCTCGGCCGCCGCTTCACCGCCGGCGCAGACAGAGTCGGCGAGGACAGACCAGGCCGCGGGGTATCGTCCGTACCCGGCCTGCAGGAAGTCGTCACCGCCCACCTCGGCACCATACGCACCGAGCTGGGTCGCATCGTCCGGCAGGTATCCGGCTACTCGCTTGATCACCTGCTTCCCGAGCGGGGAGGCAACCTCGCCAAGGCCTTGGTCGGCACCGAAGGCACCTGCGCAGTCGTGCTCGGCGCCACCGTACGGTTGGTCGAGCCGCCCGCCGCGCGTGCGATCGCGGTGCTCGGGTACGCAGGCATGTCCGAGGCCGCCGACGCCGTCCCCGGCATGCTGGGTCATCACCCCCTCGCCGTCGAAGGTATCGACGCCAGGCTGGTCGACGTGGTGCGCCGACACAAGGGGCCGCACGCCGTGCCGGAACTGCCCCGCGGCGGCGGTTGGCTCTTCGTCGAGGTGGGCGGCGCCACGACCGAGGAGGCGCACGCGGCGGCCCTCGCGCTGGCCCGTGACGCCGGCACCCAGGACCTGATCGTGGTCGCGGACGGCCCCGTGGCCTCCCGCCTCTGGCGGATCCGCGAGGACGGAGCCGGGCTCGCCGGTCGCACCGCCGACGGCCGCCAGGCGTGGCCCGGCTGGGAGGACGCCGCCGTGCCACCGGAGCGGCTCGGCGCCTACCTGCGCGAGTTCGACGCGCTGATGAAGCAGCACGGGATCGACGGACTACCCTTCGGCCACTTCGGGGACGGATGTGTCCATGTCCGCCTCGACCTTCCCCTGGCCGACCGGCCCCAGCGGCTGCGGCCCTTCCTCCTCGACGCCGCTGACCTGGTCGCCCGGCATGGCGGCTCGCTGTCCGGCGAACACGGGGACGGGCGCGCGCGGAGCGAGCTCCTGCCCCGGATGTACTCCCCGGACGCCGTCGCCGCCTTTGCCGCCTTCAAGAACGTCTTCGACCCGCACGACATCCTCAACCCAGGTGTGATCGTGCGACCCGACCCGGTCGACGCCTCGCTGCGCCGGCCGGCCGCGAAGCCGTTCCCGCTCAGTGCGCGCCCAGCCGGGATCGCTCTTCGCGAGGACGAGGGCGACCTCACCCGTGCCGTGCATCGGTGCGTCGGAGTCAGCAAGTGCCGCGCCGACAGCTCCGCCGGCGGTTTCATGTGCCCCTCGTTCCGGGCGACCCGCGACGAGACGCACTCCACCCGCGGCCGTGCCCGCGTGTTGCAGGAGATGACCAACGGCTCCCTGGTCACCAACGGTTTCCGGTCGCCGGAGCTCCTGGAGTCGCTCGACCTGTGCCTGTCGTGCAAGGCCTGCAGCGCAGACTGTCCGGCCGGGGTCGACATGGCGGCCTACAAGTCGGAGGTTCTCAACCAGGCCTACCGTGGTCGGCTCCGGCCGATGAACCACTACGCGCTCGGCCAACTGCCCCGCTGGGCACGCCTCGCCGGAATCGCGCCCAGGCTCGTCAACGCCCTCCTGTCGGTCCCGGCTCTCCGAAACGCCGTGCTGAGCGTCGGTGGCATGGATCGCCGTCGCGGCATCCCCGCATTCGCCACCATCCCCCTGCGGCGGACCACCATCGACCGCCGGCTGGCCGCCGTCACCCACGCGGCCGCAGTCCGCAGCAAGCCAGCCGTCGTGCTGTGGTCGGACTCGTTCACCGACGCATTCGCACCCCAGGTGGGCGCCGCGATGATCCGCGTCCTCGAAGCCGCCGGATACCAGGTCTTCGTCCCTTCCGGATCGGCCTGCTGCGGACTCACCTGGATCAGCACCGGACAGCTGGACGGAGCCCGAGCGCGGCTCCGCGGCACTCTGGACCTACTGGCTCCCTTCGCCGAAGCGGGTATCCCGATCATCGGCATCGAGCCATCCTGCACGGCCGTCCTGCGGCACGACGTCGGCGAGTTACTGCCCGACGACCCACGTTCGGCACAGGTGGCCGCCGCGGTCAGGACGCTGGCCGAGTTCCTTGTCGAACAGCCCGGTCAGGATCCCGCTGATCGATGGCAGCCGCCCTCGCTCGACGGCGTGACCGTGATCGCCCAACCGCACTGCCACCAACACGCCGTCATGGGGTTCGACACGGACGCGGCGCTCCTGACAGGCGCCGGCGCGCAGGTGAAGACGCTGTCGGGCTGCTGCGGCCTGGCCGGCAACTTCGGCATGGAGAAGGGGCACTACGCCGTATCGGTGGCCGTCGCCGAACTGGGCCTGCTCCCCGCCCTTCGTGAGGCGCCTCCCGAAGCTGTCTTCCTGGCCGACGGGTTCTCCTGCCGCACCCAGGCCGAACAGCTCGCCGGAACTCAGGGCATCCACCTGGCGGAACTGCTCGCCTCCCACCTGCCAGGGCCGGACGGCGCACAGACCCCTCCGACGGCGTGAGGATGCGGCGCCCGGCATGACCGCTCACCTGTTCATCTCCGACGTCACCCTGCGCGACGGAAGCCACGTGGTGGCCCACCGATTCACGGTTGCCGCCGTCCGCCGGATCGCGGCCGCGCTCGACCGGGCCGGTGTCGACGGGATCGAGGTCGGCCACGGCGACGGGCTCGGCCAACCGTCGGTCAGGAACGGATCGCCCCTGCACTCCGACCTCGAGTTGATCGAAGCGGCGGCCGACGTGGCCGAACGCTCCCAGATCGCCGTGCTCATCCAGCCGCGGCTCGGCACGACCCGCCACCTCGCCGACGCGTGCCACGCGGGCGCCACCCTGGCACGCGTCGCCACCCACTGCACCGACGCCGCTTCGGCAGCGGCCCATCTCGCGGCTGCCAGGGACCTCGGCTTCGACACCGCCGGGTTCCTCATGATGGCGGCACTGGCCACTCCCACCGAGCTCGCGGCGCAAGCCCGCCTGATGGAGGGGTACGGCGCCCAGTGCGTATACCTGGCCGATTCCAGTGGCGCCCTCACCACCGTGGAGATCGCCGAGCGGGTCTCAGCCCTGAGGGACGCGCTAGACGACTCGACCCAGATCGGCATCCACGCCCACCACAACCTGAGTCTCGGTGTCGCCAACTCCGTCGCCGCCGTCGCCGCCGGAGCCCACCGGGTCGACGCCAGCCTGGCCGGGATGGGCGCAGGAGCCGGCAACGCCCAGATCGAGGCCTTCGTCGCCGTCGCGGACCGGATGGGCCTACCGCACCACGTCGATCTCGCAGCGCTGATCGACGCGGCCGACGACCTTGTGCGACCGCTGCTGCCCGCCCCCGTCCAGGTGAACCGGGACACCCTGACGCTCGGCTACGCAGGCGTCTACGGGACGTTCCTGGCTCCGGCGAGGGAAGCCGCCGCCAGGTTCGGCGTGCGCCCCTTCGACATCCTCGTCGAAGCCGGGAGGCGGCACCTGATCGCGGGACAAGAGGGCGCGATCACCGGCATCGCGAAGGCGCTGCGTCGTGCCTACGGCCACCCGCAGGACAGTCCCAAAGATTATCGATAATCTTCTTGCCGTGGGGCTGGACGAGTGCTAGTTTGGATTTCGGAACAAGTGTTCCGAAACGATCCGAACAAGGAGACTTACCGTGAGCCGTGAGAAGCTGACCGGCATCTACATTCCGATGGTGACGCCCTTCAATGCCGACGAATCCATCAACTTCGCCGGCATCAAGTCCGTGACCGACTTCCTCGTCGACAACGGCGTCAGTGGCGTGATCCCCTCCGGCAGCACCGGCGAGATGGTCGCGCTGACCAAGGACGAGCAGATCGCGGTCAACAAGGCGACGGTCGAGGCCGCTGCCGGTCGCATCAAGGTCGTCGCGTCCACCGGCGCCTACCGCACGAAGGACGTCGTTGACATGTCCGTGGCCGCCGAGGCCGACGGCGCTGACGGCGTCATGGTCGTCACCCCGTGGTACATGGCCCCGAACACCGACGAGCTGTACAAGCACTACGAGACGCTGCGCAAGGCCATCGACATCCCCGTGATGGTCTACCACAACCCGTACTACTCGACCTGCCTGATGACCGACGAGTTCATGGCGAAGCTGTACAACGACGGCCTCATCGACGCCGTCAAGGAGCGCCAGGCCGACGTGTACCGCCAGCAGGACCTGCGCTACCTCACCGACGACAACTTCGGTATCTTCTACGGCTACGACGTCTGCCCCGTCGAGTCCGTGTCCTGCTGGGCCGACGGTTGGGTCTGTGGCACCGGAAACCTGTTCCCGAAGGAGAACACCGAGGTCTTCCACCTGGCCAAGGAGCGGAAGATGGAGGAGGCCATGAAGGCCCACTTCGAGAAGGTCCGTCCGTACCTGCCCCTGTTCACCAAGCCGACCGCGACCGGCCTGCCCACCCCGTGGCTGCAGATCATCAAGGAGGGCCTCAAGCTCCGCGGCGTCGACGCCGGCTTCTGCCGCAAGCCCGTCATCTCCGAGCTCCCCTCCGACGTGGTCGCCACCCTGAAGAGCACGCTCAAGGAGTACGGCTACCTCGCGTAGTCCGGAGGGCGCACGCCACGGCGCCGGCCAGGCAACCACCGTTCCGGCACCGTGGCCCGCGCAAAGCGATCGCGATTGCTCCGTCCCGCCACGAGCGCGACGGAGCAATCGCGTCCCGAGCCCGCGCCGGACGGCACGGCGTCCGGCGAACGCCTAGGGTTGGCACACCGGCCAGCCGGAGGCCGACCGACAGGAAACGGAACGATGAGGCAGCAGGACTTCCAGTCAGGCGAGACCATCCAGATGGTCGAGCGCGCCCTGAAGGTCCTCGATGTCGTCCGCAACAGCACCGCCCCGGTCGGTGTGCAGGAGATCGCACGCACCTGCGAACTCAACCCGTCCACCGCGTTCCGCATTCTGAAGACGCTCGAGAAGTCCCAGTGGGTGTTCCAGCTGGCTGACGGCAGTTATGTCCTCGGCCAGAAGCTCGGCTTCCTGACCGAAAAGCGCAGCCTCAACCTCGCCCTTCGTGAGGTTGCCCTCTTCGTGATGCGGGCTCGTACCGCGGAGCTCGGGCCGGCGATGAACCTGATCGTCCGCGACGGCTCCGAGGGCGTCATCATCCAGCAGTCGCGCACCAATAGCCTGGTCGACTACGTGCCGCCGCTGTTGTCCCGGGTGCCGCTCTACGCGACCGCCGGCGGCAAGGTACTCCTCGCCGAACTTCCCGCCGATCTGGCGCTGAGGGTGCTGTCGACTGTCGAGCTCAGGCCGCTGACGAGTCACACCATCACCGATCGCGACGCGCTCCTGGCCACCCTCCGGGATATCGCCGAGCGGGGCTACGCATTCGACGACCGTGAGACCTCCGAGAGCGGATTCTGCATCAGCGTCCCCGTCCGTGACCATGACGGCACCACGGTTGCCGCCCTGTCGTTCAGCGGCATCATCGGAGTCAGCGACCCGGGTGAACTGCTCAAGTACCTGCCAGCCCTGCAGGACGCTGCGGCCGAGATCTCGCGCAGCCTGTTCGACAACTGGCAGTGGTAGCCGAGGGCTGACCTCCCTCGGGACGATCGCCGCGACGGCGGTCGATCGGCGCAGCCGGGACTCAGCCCGGCGACGCGCACCGACACGAAAGGGACCGATCCGTCATGCGTGGAATCATCCTCGCCGGAGGCTCAGGCACGAGACTGCACCCCCTGACCATCGCGACCAGCAAGCAACTGGTCCCGGTGTACGACAAGCCGATGATCTATTACCCGCTGTCCACGCTCATCCTGGCCGGCATCCGCGACATCCTCGTGATCACGACACCCCACGAGCAGGGCGCGTTCCAGCGCCTCCTCGGGGACGGTAGCCAATTCGGCATCGAGCTCACCTACGCCGTGCAGCCGGAACCGAAAGGGCTCGCCCAGGCGTTCACCATCGGCGCCGGGTTCGTTGCCGGACACTCCTCCTGCCTCATCCTCGGCGACAACATCTTCCACGGTCCCGGTCTCGGGACGAGTCTTCGGGGCCAGGCCGACGTCACCGGGGCGACCGTGTTCGGCTACTGGGTCGACGACCCCACCCGCTACGGCGTGGTCGAAGTGGGATCCGACGGACGCGCGCTCTCGATCGAGGAGAAGCCCGTGCAGCCGAGATCCCACTACGCCGTTCCCGGGCTCTACTTCTACGACGAGGACGTCGTCGGCATCGCCGCCGACCTCATGCCGGGACGGCGCGGTGAGTACGAGATCACAGACGTCAACCGTGCCTACCTCGAGCAGGGCCGACTGCACGTCTCCATCCTGCCCCGTGGCACCGCGTGGCTCGACACCGGAACGCTCGACTCCCTGCTCGACGCCGGGGAGTATGTCCGGACGCTCCAGGCACGGCAAGGGCTCCAGGTCGGCTGCCCCGAGGAGGCGGCCTGGCGCGCAGGGTTCCTCGGCGACGCCGCCCTCAGCGAGCGGGCCGACGCCTTCGCCAGGTCGAGCTACGGCAGCTACCTTCGCGGCCTCCTGCAGGACCGGCCATGACCAAGCAGAACCAGGGCGCGGTCGGTGTCGCCATCGTCGGCGCCGGATTCATCAGCACCCAGTACCTCGACACCCTCAGCACCTTCCCCGACCTGGCTGTGCGCGTGATCGCCGACCGCGACCCCGACGCGGCCAGACGACGCGCCGAGCAGTACGGCATCGCCGAGTCCGGACCGCCCGAACTGGCTCTCGGTCATTCAGGGGTCGAGATCGTGGTCAATCTGACAGTTCCGGCCGCGCACGCCGACGTCGACCTGGCCGCGATCCAGGCGGGCAAGCACGTCTGGAGCGAGAAGCCACTCGCCCTGGGACGCGACGAGGCACGGACCGTGCTCACCGCAGCACGAACGGCGGGGGTTCGCGTGGGGTGCGCTCCCGACTCGGTCCTCGGCGCCGGCATCCAGTCCGCCCGGCGAGCAATCGAACGGGGTGACATCGGCACACCCCTCACCGCCATCACCCTCTTCCAGGTACCCGGCCCAGAGTCGTGGCACCCGCGACCAGAGTTCCTCTACCAACGTGGCGGCGGGCCACTGCTCGACCACGGCCCCTACTACCTCAGTGCACTGGTACACCTCCTCGGCGGTGTCCGCCGGGTGGCCGCAACAGGATCGGCCTCGCTTGCCACTCGGGTGATCGGCACCGGTCCGCGGGCCGGCGAGGAGTTTCCGGTCGAGGTCCTCACCCACGTGAGCGCCATCACCGAGTTCGAGAGCGGCGCGTCAGCGATCAGCGTCTTCAGCTTCGAGTCGCCCCTGGCGCGAAGGGGCTTCTTCGAGGTGACCGGCACCGAGGGCGTCCTGTCGGTGCCGGACCCGAACCTCTTCGACGGGCCGCTGCGGATCTTCCACCCAGGAGACGAAGAGTGGAGCAACCTGCCGACCACCGGGCCCTCCGACGGCCGGGGCCTCGGCGTGCTTGACATGGCCCGCAGCATCCGGGAGGGGTCGGACCACCTGGCCTCTGGCGATCTCGCCTACCACGTCCTCGACGTGATGCTGGCGATCGAGGAGTCCATCGACGCTGCCTCGTTCGTGGACGTCGCGAGCTCGGCTCCCGACCTCCGCACGGTGCCAGCCGACTGGGCGCCCCGCGCGCCCACGATCTCGAAAGGATGACTCGGCAGTGAGCACCGCGGTTCGACACCTCGACTCTCCGAGGGCCTGGCTCATGTGGGGACTGGGCCTGTTCGCCTACGTCGTGGCAGTGATGCAGCGGACCAGCTTCGGAGTGGCCAGCGTCCAGGCGACCGACCGGTTCTCGGCCGGCGCCTCGCTCGTGAGCCTCTCTGTGGTCGTCCAGCTGCTGACGTACTCCGCCATGCAGGTTCCGGTCGGGGTGCTGGCCGACCGATTCGGGAGCCGGACGGTGATCGGCTGCGGCGCGGTACTGATGTTCCTCGGTCAGCTCGACCTCGCGTTGAGCACGAACGTCGTCTCCGCGATCGTGGCCAGGGTCCTCGTGGGGGCCGGTGATGCGATGACGTTCGCGGCGGTGCTCCGCCTCATCCCTGCCTGGTTCAGCCCCGGACGGATCGCCGTACTGAACCAGCTGACAGCGATGGCCGGCCAGGCCGGGCAAGTGCTGAGTTCCTTTCCCCTCGCCGCCATCCTCGCCACCGCCGGCTGGCAACCGGCGTTCGTGAGCGCTGCAAGCCTCTCCGGGATCGCGGCAGTGCTGATCTTCGCGGTGTTGCGGAACGCGCCGCCGGGCCGGTCCGCACACCGAAGCCCGGCCGACGTGAGCGCCCTGCAGCACGTCCGCAACGTCGTCCGCATCCCGGCGAGCCTGCTCGGTTTCTGGATCCACTGGATGTGCTCCTCGTGGATCGTCACCTTCGCCATGATGTGGGGCTACCCGTTCATGACCAAAGGATTGGGCTACCCGCAGCCGGTCGCCGCAGCGATGTTCACGCTCATGGTGATCGCCGGCATCCCGTTCGGCCCGATCCTCGGCATCCTCAGCCGGCGAGCGCCGCTGCAGCGGACTAACCTCGCCCTGTTCGTGTCGGCGATGGTCGCGGTCCCCTGGGTGGCGATCCTGCTGTGGCCCGGGGCAGCACCGGTCTGGCTGCTGGCCGTCCTGATGATCGGGATGGCGGCATGCGGACCCGGCGGGTCGCTCGGCTTCGACGTCGCCCGGGCATCGAACCCGTTGCAGCAGATCGGAGCCGCCACCGGGTTCGTGATCGTCGGCGGCTTCTTCGGCGGGATGCTCAGCGTCCTGTCGATCGGCATCACGCTGGATGCCCTCGGCGGATACACGCCCGACGCGTTCCGGTGGGCGATGGCGACCCAGTTCATCTTCTGGGGAATCGGAGTGGTCGGCGCCTACGTGACGCGCCGCAGGGCCCGGCGCCTTGATCGGGCCCGCGGCGTTCGCTACCGGACGCTCGGGGCCACGGTGCGGCGGGAGTTGTCGAACTGGTTGGTGCAGTGGCGGATCTTTTCCAACCCCGATCAGCTCCCTCCTGCGGACGAGGCCCTCGAACTCGTCGTCGAGGACGGACGGACGGTCCGGATCCCGGCCGTCCTTCCCGGGATCAACGGCGAACTCACGGCCATCGACACTGCGGCCAACGAGGCGGCGCCCGAGTGGTGGCGCAGCCGGGTTGACGAGTACCTCTGCCTGGTCGCCACTCCGGAACTGGAAATCGGCTCGATCGAGATCCGGTGCCGCGACTCCGCGGACGTGCTGGCCGTCCGTGCCGAGATCCTGTCTGCGCTCGCAGAACGGGAGGCAGGTCTCAGCTTCGAAGTGACGCCGTGGGCGAGGACCCGGCCGTCCGGCGTGTGACCCCTGGCGGGAGCGTGCTTGGCGCGCGAAGACGTCGGTCAGATGTCCGATGCCGTCCTCACCCGACGGGCCGCGAGCCAGGTAACCAAGCCCCCGACAAGAGCGAGAGCCGCGCACGCGGCCAGCAGCCCGGGGTAGCCCGCAGGCGTGTCGACGAGGCCGATCAGGGGGCCCGCGAAAATCGCGCCCACACGACGGGTGTTCACGAAGAGACCGGTCGCGAGGCCGGGCTTCGGCACCATCAGCTGGAAGAGAGTGAGGCCCATGGCCGCCACGGCGGCGAAGAAGATCGCGTTGAGCGCTTGGGCGAAGACCAGGGATAACGGGTCGATCACGAAGGCCAGGGCTGCAAAGTAGCCCGCGCCCGACCCGCAGCCCACGAGCAGCAGCCTCGCGGGCACGGTACCTGAGTGGAGGCGGCCCATCGCGAGCAGAGCCGGGATCTCCAGGGCAGCGGCCGCGCCTAGGGCAATCCCAGCCCACGCCAGGGGGAGTCCTAGGTACTCACCGACCAGGAGCGCCATGACCGACACAGCGGCGACATCTGCGGCCTGGGCCACCGAAAGCGCCGCGAAGACTACCGCGACCCGGACCCGCCGCTGGGGGACGTCGGCGGATGGGTGAGGTGCCAATTCGGCAACCTCGTGGCGCACGAGCCTGCGGCCGCTTCTCACTTGGACGGCGCCGACGAGGGCGCTCCCGACGGCGGCCAGGCCAACCACCGCCAGGACGGCCAGCCCTCCGGACCACGCCATCAACGCGGTCGCGACCGGGGGACCCAGTACCCAGGCGAGCGAGAACATCGCTCGGGCGTCGATGATCTCTGCGGTCGAGCGCCCCGCGGCACGCAACTGAGCGAGAAGGAGCGGTCCGCCGACCCCGGCCGGGGCGCCGAGGAGGATGAGCGCCACCGTGGCCCAGGGAAGGCTCGTGGCGACGGCAAGGGTGAAGGCCAAGGCCAGGGACAGCCCAGCGCAGACGAGCTGGGGGAGCAGGTAGTTGCCGCGTCGGTCCGCCCAGTACGTGAGGAGCAGTGAAGCGGCGAATCCGGAGGCGTTGTACGTCGCGAGCACCCAACCCACCTCGGTAGCCGTCGCGCCGTACAGCGAAACCAGGAGGAGGGCGAGGACCGGTGCCAGAACGGCCAGCTGAAGCCCCCAGAGCAGGGCCGGAAGTCGACCGCCTCGGAACGGTGGCGCCGAACGTTCCAGCCCCACCGCACCGGCCAATCTCCGGGCCACGGGTTCCTTCCCCTGCAGCGCTCGCATGGGGTAATATTATCGATAATATGTGAGAGAAGAAACTGGCGCAGCCGTGCGTGTGAGTTAGCGATAAATGGAGCGACGAAATGACGCAGGTTCCTGACGTGTGCACCGACTCGATGTGGCTGGTCAGCCATGCTGTCCGGCTGGAGCTCTTGCCGCTGGGGGCGACCCTGCGGCGTTTCGAGGTGCTTCGACCAGACGGTTCGTGGCGCAACATCGTGCTCGGCTCTCGCCACATCCCCGATTACTTGGGCCGGAACCTCTACCTCGGCATGACGATCGGGCGCTACGCCAACCGGATTGCCCGGGCGCGCTTCACGCTGGACGGGGTCGAGAACTGCCTGGACGCCAACGAGGGACGCACCCAACTCCACGGCGGAACCGGTGGATTCCACGCACGAACCTGGGAGATCAGCGAGCAGACCCTCAGCACGGTCGAGTTCAGCCTGGTCAGCCCCGACGGAGACCAGGGCTTCCCCGGCGAACTCCTCGTGTCGGTCCGCTATGAGCTGCTGCCGGGCGGCGCACAGGTGACCTACCGAGCGACGACGGATGAGGCCACCGTTGTCAACCTCACAAACCACGCCTACTTCAACCTGAAAGGCGAGGGCTGTGGTTCGACGGACGACCATGAGTTGGTCGTTCATGCGTCCGGGTACACCCCGGCAGGCTCCGACCTGATCCCCACAGGCGAAGTCCGCGACGTGACCGGCTCGGCTGCCGACTTTCGCGGCGGGCAACTCCTCGGGCCGTCGCGCGCAGCCGCTGTGGCAGAGGGCATCGCGCTCAACGAGGGCTGGGACCACAACTTCGTTGTCGATGGCGATGGCTTTCGCGAGCACTGCCGGCTGACCGGTCCTGATGGCACGGTCCTCCGGATCCTCAGCGACCAGCCAGCGATTCAGGTGTATTGCGGTGATCACTTCGACGGCAGCCAGATCGGCACCTCGGGCAGGCCCTACGCCCGCCGGGCCGGGATCGCGCTGGAAACGCAGCACTTCCCCGACTCGCCCAATCAGCCAGCCTTCCCCACGACAGTACTTCGACCGGATGAGGAGTATACGAGCACGACCCGGTGGCTGGTCGAGTGATGCCCAACTGCGCCAACTCAGCGACCACGGCGCCGAGACGGCGGCGATCGGACTCCGCCGCATCCGCCTCGCTAGGGAGTGAAGGATGAAGGTTGGAGTCGTCGGCGGCACGGGCAACATCTCGACGAGCGTGGTTCATCTCCTTCTCGAGCGGGGCCACGATGTCAGCTGCATCACCCGCGGGTTGCGACCGGGGCTCCCCGATGGCGCCCGTCCTCTCGTGGGCGATCGTGACGACGAGGCGTGGTTCGTGCCCGCAGTTCGCAAGCAGCGCTTCGATGCGGTCATCGACTTCGTGTGCTACACGCCGGACCAGGGGCGAGTGAGCCTGGAGGCGTTCCGCGGTGTGGGGCATGTCGTTCACACCTCCACGGTGGTGACCATCGGTGAGGAGTTCGACGAACTCCCCGTCACGGAGCACCATCCACTGCGGGCCACGATGCCATACGGCATCCGCAAGGCGGAGATCGACCAGCTCTACCTCGTCGCACACACATCCGAGAACTTCCCCGTCACGATCATCAAGCCGTCTACGACTTACGGGCGACAGCGAGTCGTCCGGCAGATCGGCGTGGACACTCGCTGGATCAGCCGGATCATCCAGGGCCGCCCGATCATCAAGGTCGGGGACGGCAACGCGATCCATCACCTGCTGCACGTGGACGACGCGGCGATCGCCTTCGTCGGAGTACTTGAGCGAAGCCATTGCATTGGCGAGACCTACCTGCTGGTCAACCCTGAACACACCGACTGGAACACCGTGCATCGGACGGCGATGAAGGTGCTGGGAAGGCATGTCGACCAGGTCGGGGTGCCAACTGATGTGCTCGTCGAACTGGACCCCGCGCGGTTCGAGATGGCGAAGGGCATTTTCGCCCACAACCTCTTCTACAGCGCACAGAAACTGCAGCAGGACGTACCAGAGTTCCGGCCCCGGATCAGTCTGGCCGAAGGGCTGGCCGACGCGTTCACATTCCTGCTGGAGCACGGGCTGGTCGAGCCCGTCCCGCGTGGTGACTGGGAGGACCGTATCATCGCGGCACAGCGGTCGGTGGTCCGATCTGCGACCGCACCCTCATAGGGCCGGGGGCAGCCGGCCGAGTGTCGAAGGGGGCGGGTAGCCGGCGCCAATCGGGTCGACATTGCCGGCGGCTCAACCATCGCGAGATGGGCAGCCGCTCGCCTCTCGCTTCGGTCCGGTCCAGTTGTCGGTCGACACGTCCAGTCCCCGCCGGTTCGGTGTGGCGCACAGCTATCTCGGGACGATTTCGGCGCAACGCGGCGGATTGGCTCCCGTCCGCGAAACGGTGATCGCAGCGCACGCAAGGGCGCGCTGGATGGCTCCTCGGATTGTCGCGGCTGACGAGCATCGTAGCTGCGCGCGCTCTTCTAGCTGTACGCCAAGCAGGTGTGCTCGAGCAGGCTCGAGATCAGTCCGGCCATGAACGAGTCACCGGCCCCGACCGTGTCGACCACGCGGGTAGGGAGCGTGGCGACTCCGGAAAGCTGTCCGTCGGCGAGGAGCAGCACGTCGTCGACGCCTTGGGTTGCGACGCAGATGGCTGGACCCAACTCGGCCCAGCGGCACATTGACTCGGTGAGTGTCGGACGGCAATTGGGGTCGTAGGGCACTGTGGAGTGGCCGCGCGCGGCGCGCAGCACCTCCCACACCGCTTCGCCGCCGGGTGCGAGCGTCGCACCGATGGATCCGGTGTACAGGTCCGCCTTGCGGGACTCGTACCGTGGCCGGATCGAGTGTTCCAGTCCAGGTCGAACTCGTAGGCGGCGACGCCGGCGGCGTCCAGAAGGGCCGCTGCGGTGGACGTCCGCGTCGCTGTGGTGCTTCCCGAGGTGAGCGCGACGTCCTCGGCGGCCATGAGGGCTGTGATCCGCCGGCCGTGTTCGTCGGTGGCGATGTGGGTAGCGAGCCGAACGGAATGTCCGAGGCGGGCCAAGCCGACCGCGACGTTCGCGGGGCTGCCGCCGACGTGTTCCTCGGCCGGGCCGGCTGGCGGGTGGACGATGTCGATGAGGGCTTCCCCGACGACGGTGACGGGGGTTTGCACGGACTTGGGTTGCGTTTCGGGGACTCGGTGCGGATGCGGCTCGACGGCTCGCGGCGTGGCATCACCGAGTTGCTGGCGGGACCGGGGGTTTGTTCGGATGTCTCCGCCGGGCCGGTCATGAGCTTTCGCCCGAGAGATCAGACAGGAGTGCCCGGAGTCCATCCTCAATGACGAGGAGTTCGTCGGTTGGCGTGGCTGGTGGAACGTGAGCACTGGTCAGGACCCAGGTGGATGCGTGGAGCTCCTTGGCGGCGGCCACCGAGCGGGGCTCCGTGGCCATTGCGGCTTCACCCGGTCCGGATCTCAACGCATCCGCGGCGGCGGCAGCCCCGGCGAGGAAGTCCGGGGTGAGCCCTTCGAACGCGGCGGCGCGTTCGAGGAGTCGGCTGAGGGCATGCGGGTCGATCGCGGCGAGCAGAGCGCGTCCGGGAGCGGATTCGGCCAACTCGAACCGCATGCCGGGCCGCGGTGTCTGAGGCAATGGCCGGGTTCCGAGTCGAACGTCTAGGCACAGCAGCGTCGAGCCTTGCGGAACCAGCAGCAGTACGGTGTGCCCCCTGAGCCCCGGCTGGCGCTCACACGCCCTGATGAACCGTCTCAGCACGGCGGTCTGGCCGACCCAGCTGGATGCGAGTCGGTCGAGTCGGCTGCCGAGGTGGAACTGGCCGGCGGCGTCCCGGGTCAGGAGCTGTTGCTCGACGAGCGTTCCGGTGACGTCGGAGGTGGTGGACTTCGCGAGGCCCACGTTGGCGGCGAGGCTGCTGATGGCTTGCCCGTCGTTGCGGGCGATCTCGGCAAGGATGGTTGCCGCCCGGGCAACGCCGGGAACCTGCGGCCGGCGACGCACGGGGGTGGCGCTCACGAGGCCCCCCACGGCTCGTAGGTGCTGACATCGTCGTGTGTGACCAGCCGGGTCGGAAGGGTCAGGGTCCGCCCTGGCATCGTCGTTCCGTTGGCCAGTCCGATCCCCACGCGGACAGCGGTGCTCGCCAGGCGCTGCGGCTCCTGCGCCGCTGTTGCTGTCAGCGGACCACCGGAGGCAATGAGCGCCGCCGCTTCGGGTGACCCGTCGACCGACACCACCATGGGTGGATGTGCGATGTGGTCGAGCATGTCGATGACGCCGAGCGCTGTGGGGTCGTTGATGGCGAAGATCCCCGTGACTCCGGGGATGGTCTCGAGGATGCGCCGCGCTGCAACGCGGCCGGCCTGGCGCGAGTTGTCGCCGGGTTCGATCGTGACGATCGACATCGCCGGGTTGTCCGCCAAAGCCTGCCGGAAGCCCTCGATCCGGTCGGTGATCGCCGTCACCGGGGAGCCGCCGACGATCGCGACCCGGCCGTGCCCTTCCAGCCTGTCCGCGAGATGACGGGCGACCAGTGCTCCGGCTTGTGCGTTGTCGGTGACGATCGTGGCATCCGCCCCGGCGGTTGCGCCGTTCACCGACACGATGGTGACCCCGCGGGCGCGAGCGCGGGCGAGGACGTCCTCAAGTCCGTGGCTGGCGACCGGATCGACGATGAGCAGCTCCACGCCGCTGTCGGCTAGTTCGACGATGTCCCGGTTCTGCTGTTCGACGTCCTGGTTCGCGGCGCGATGGTCGAAGTCGGCGCCGATCGCCAGCGCTTCCGCCCTGGCTGCCGCGATCTCGGCGTCGAAGAACGCGTTGGTGGAGTTGGGGACGCTGATCCCGATGCTGTGGACGGTGGCGCCCCGCTGGCGGCGGGCCGCAGAGAGTTCGGCGATCGCGGGTCCGAGCCGGTAGCTGCCGTCGGCGCCGCGGGTGAGGAAGCGTTCTGCCACGAGCGCCTGAGACACCGCGTACACGGTCGACTTGGGGAGCCCGACCTGGCGGGTGAGGTCGGCCAGGTTGGTGGGATGGGATGAGCTGGCCACCTCCTCCAGGATCGCGACCGCTCGCACGATGGAGGGGACGCGGCCCTGTGGGTGTTCCTCCTGCATGTTGCTCTCCATCGCGATCATTCCGCCCTTGCTCCCATGAGCATGCCCGATCCCAACCGTTTGCCGGGAGCTCATGGCGTCCCTTGACAGACATGGCATCACAACGGCATCGTTCTGTGCAACATCTCGTCAAGATGTTCGAAATACAGAACAGTCCAACGGAGGCGTGGCAATGACGCATCGCAACATCCACCGCGTGGCGGTGGGTCTCTCAGCACTACTCGCCCTTTCCCTGACCGCGTGCGCGACGCAGTCCACTCCTGCCACAGGCGGCAGCGCGGAGGGCAACCAGAAGTTCGTCACGGTGGTGAAGCTTCAGGGGATCGCATGGTTCGACCGCATGCAGGTCGGCCTCGACCAGCAGGCCAAGGCGATCGGCGCCACGTCGACAATGGTCGGCCCCGATGACGCCAGCCCCGAGAAGCAGGTCAAGATCATCCAGGACCTGATCGCCCAGAAGCCCGCGGCGATCGCAGTCGTACCCCTATCGCCCCAGGCGCTCGAAGGCGTCCTCGGGCAGGCCCGCGCCGCCGGCATCAAGGTCATCACCCACGAGGCTCCCAGCCAGACCAACACCGACCTGGACATCGAAGCGTTCGACAACGCTGCCTACGGCCAGCACCTGATGGACAAACTCGCCGAATGCATGGGCGGACAGGGCGAGTACGTGACCATGGTCGGCTCGCTCACCGCCGAGAGCCACATGAAGTGGGCACAAGCCGAGCTCGACCAGGCCAAGGCCAAGTACTCCGGTATCACCCGGGTCGCCGATCCCATCGAGACCAAGGAAGACCTCACCCAGACCTACGAGAAGACCAAGGAGATCCTGGCCAAGTACCCGAACATCAAGGGCTTCCTCGGCTCCGCAGCCTCCGACGTCGCCGGCATCGGACGCGCGATCAGCGAGGCCGGCCTGCAGGACAAGACCTGCGTGATCGGAACCTCGATCCCCTCGACATCCGGCAAGTACCTCAAGGACGGTTCGGTGGACGCCATCACCTTCTGGGACCCGAAGGTCACCGGCCAGGTTCTGGTGACCCTGCAGGACAAGCTCGCCCGCGGCGAGAAGGTCGGCGTCGGCACCAACCTCGGCATTACCGGCTACGAGAACCTCCAGGCAACCGACGGCAAGGAGAACGTCCTGCACGGCAACGCCTGGGTCGACGTCACCAACGACAACGTCGCGGACTACAACTTCTGATGGACGGCCGACCCCACCAGGACACGGCGCCCGTACCCGTCGTCCAGGTTGACTCGATCACCAAACACTACGGGGGCGTCCGAGCCCTGGACGGGGTCAGCCTCAACCTCCTTCCCGGCGAGGTGCACTGCCTCGCCGGGGAGAACGGCTCCGGCAAGAGCACGCTGATCAAGATCATGAGCGGGGTGGAACGCCCCACGTCCGGCGTGATCCGGATCGGCGGTCGCGAGCACCCGCACCTGACGCCGCGAGAGGCAGTCGGGCAGGGGATCGACGTGATCTTCCAGGACCTCGCCCTGTTCAAGACCCTGACCGTCGCGGAGAACATCGCGCTCCCCGCCGCCCTGTCCCAGGGGCACCAGACCGTCGACCGCGCCCGGATGCGCAGGGTCGCTCAAGAGGTCACCGCCACCCTGAATCTCGACCTCGATCTGGACGCCCGGGTCGAGGACCTCTCGGTCGCCGACCGGCAACTCACCGCCATCTGCCGCTCCATGGCCCGCTCAGCCCGGGTCGTCTTCATGGACGAGCCCACGACCGCCCTCACCCACCGCGAGGTGCAGTTCCTGTTCCGCGCCGTGGAGGAGATGACCCGCAAGGGCGTGTCCGTGGTCTTCGTCAGCCACAAGCTCGACGAGGTCCGGGCCGTGTGCCAGCGGATCACGGTGCTGCGGAACGGGCAGGTCGTCGCAGAAGGCGCCATGGCCGACTTCGACACCGCCCGCATCTCAGCGGCCATGACCGGACGCGACCTCGCCGAGATGGCGCCCGAGACCGCCCCGTCCTCCGACACCCCGCCCCTGCTCACCGTCGAGGGCCTCGGGCTCGCGGGCGTCTTCGAAGACGTGTCCCTTTCGGTGAAGCCCGGTGAGGTCCTCGGTATCGCGGGGCTGCTCGGCTCCGGCCAGACCGACATCGCAGAGGCGCTGTTCGGGCTGCAACCGGCCGACAAGGGACGCATCACGATGGACGGCCAGGCCGTAAGGATCGACGGCGTCGGCGATGCTTTGCGGCACGGCATCGGGTACGTGCCCGGTGACCGGCTGAGCCAGGGACTGTTCCTCGAGCAGTCGATCAGCGACAACCTGCTGGTCGGCTCGGTCGCCCAAGCCACCGGCCGGACCGGCCTGCTCGACCGGCGCAAGGTGCGCGAACTCGACGCCGAGTCGATCCGCTCACTGTCGATCAAGACGCCCTCCGCCGCCGACCCGGCGTCCAGCTTGTCCGGTGGCAACCAGCAGCGGGTCGTCATCGCCCGATGGCTGGCTCGCGGCCCCCGGCTACTCATCCTCAACAGCCCCACCGTCGGCGTCGACGTCGGCTCCAAGGCAGGCATCCTCGACATCCTCCGCGAGCGCGCGAAGGAAGGCATGGCCGTCGTGATCATCTCCGACGACCCCACCGACCTCGTGGCGATCTGCCAGCGGGTCCTGTTCGTGCGCCACGGCCGCCTCGCCGGCGAACTCGTCGCACCGAACATCACAGTCCAGTCGATCACGAAGGAGTTGGCAGCATGACCACCCCTCCTCGGCAGGCACTCACCCGCCTGCGCGGAGCCAACAACGAGGGCGTCTTGGCGGCACTGATCCTGCTGCTAGTCATCACCGTGGGGGTCGTCGCACCCAGCTTCTGGAGCGCCGCCACCGCGATCAACCTGCTGGCAAGCGCAGCCTCAACCATCGCTTTCGCACTCGGTGTACTCCTCGTCCTCATCTCCGGAGGCATCGACGTCTCGTTCATGGCCGTAGGGATCTTCGCCGCGTACGCCACGCTGCGCGCGGCAACGGGCGCCGGCTGGCTGTCCGCGAACGCGTGGCTGCCGTTCCTGATCGCCACGCTCGTCGGCGTCCTCCTCGGACTAATCAACGCCGGCGCCATCGCCGGACTCAAGATACCCACCCTCATCGCCACCCTCGGCACCCAAGGGATCATCCGCGGCATCCTCATCACCTTCGTCGGCTCCCGGGTGATCTCCGACCTGCCGGGATCGGTTGCCGACCTCTCGACCAGCTACCTGGTCGTGGTCGGCGGCAAGGTCCAGACCCCGCTCACCATCCTCGTCGTGCCACTCGCAATCCTCGCCGTCCTGATTGCGCTCCTGCTCAACCGGACAATGCTCGGCCGCTCGGTCTATGCCATCGGCTCCGACCTCGAATCAGCCCGCAGAATCGGAATTCCCGTCGCCCGAACACAGGTCGTCGTCTACGCCATCGCCGGCGGACTGGCCGCCATCGGCGGCTTGTGCCACGTGATTCTGGTTCGCGAAGCCGACCCGTTCGCCCTCGTCGGCGGCGAACTCGACGTGATCGCGGCCGTCGTCCTCGGCGGCGCGTCGATCTTCGGCGGCAAGGGCACGGTGACCGGAACGGTGCTCGGAGTGCTGCTGATCGCCCTGATCAACAACTCCCTCATCCTCCTCGGCGTGCCCGGCTCCTGGCAGCGCGCGGCGGTCGGGCTCCTCCTCATCATCGGTGTCAGCGTGCAGGGACTGCAGGCCGTCCGACATCGCCGTCCCACGATTCTGGAGGTGCCCGCATGACCCGGCAACCGCCCGCCTGGGCACGCAAGATGCCCATCCAGCCGTCGAGTTGGCGACTGATCGGCCTCGCCGCCGCGGTCTGGCTGGCCCTGTCCCTCTCCACGCCGATGTTCAACTCGGTGCTCAACTACCAGTCGATGGCCTTCCAGGTTGCCGAGGTCGGCCTGTTCGCACTCGTCATCGCCCTGTCCATGCTCACCTCCGGCATCGACTTGTCGATCGTCTCCGTCGCCAACCTCTCGGCCATCGTCACCGCCAAGGTGTTCGTCGTCATCGGCGCGACGAACGGCGGCGTCGGGGCGCTGGTCCTCGGCGTGGCCGTCGGACTTCTCGTTGGCGCCGTGTGCGGACTGGTGAACGGCCTGATCATCACCCGCCTCAACGTGAGCCCGATCCTCGCCACGCTCGGCACGATGCAGCTCTTCAACGGCATCGCGGTCGGCTGGACCAACGGCGAAGCGGTCTACGGAATGCCGCCGGCCTTCCTCGCCCTCGGCAGCGGCACCGTGTCCGGCATCCCCACCCCATTCCTCGTGTTCGCGGTAGTGGCCGGCATCGTCGCAGTGCTGATCGCCCGCTCGGGACTCGGCTTCCGGATCCGGATGATCGGCGCCAACGCGGTCGCATCCCGCTTCGCCGGCGTACCGACCCGGGCCGTGCTGGTGAAGGCCTACCTGCTCTGCGGCCTCATCGCCGCCGTCGCCGGCATGGTCGTCTCTGCGCGAACAGCCAGCGCAAACGCCGACTACGGGCAGTCGTACGTCCTGCTCGCGATCGTGATCGCCGTGCTCGGCGGCACGGACCCCAACGGTGGCCGGACCTCCATCCCCGGCGTCGCGCTGGCCGCGCTCGTCCTCCAGATGGTCGCCAGCGGCTTCAACCTGCTGGGCCTGAGCCAGTTCACCTACCAGATCGCCCAAGGCGCGATCCTCATCGCCGTCATGGGCGTGGCAACGCTGACTGGGCGCCTCGACTGGCGCAGGTTCCTCGCTCGTCCCCTTCCCACTGTCCCAGCCGGGTCAATCGAGTCATGGGACGGCCCGGACGCGCCGGGCAGCCCCACCACGCCCATTGAAGAAAGGCACACTGCATGACCACCACAGACAAGGTCCGATGGGGCGTACTCGGCGTCTCCTGGGTGAACCAGCTCACGCTGCCTGGCATGACCACAGCCGACAACGCCGAGCTGGTCGCCATCGCCTCCTTCGACGACGACCGTGCGCGCGAGGAATCGGCCCGATGGGGAGCGCAGCGCTGGTACCGCGGTTTCGACGCGCTGCTGGCCGACCCCGACGTCGAGGCCGTATACCTGCCGCTGCCCAACACCAAGCACTCCGAGTGGACCATCAGAGCACTCGAAGCTGGCAAGCACGTGCTCTGCGAGAAGCCGCTCACACCCAGCTCCGCCGAGATCGAACGGCTCATCGAGACGTCCCGGCGCACCGGCCGGCTCGTCATGGAAGCCCTGATGTACCGCTTCACACCGCGGTGGCAGCGCGCCCTGCAGCTCATCCGGGACGGGGCCGTTGGCGATCCGCGGGTCGCCCGGCTCGGGCTCGCGTTCAAGCAGCACTACGAGGGCTATAACATCCGCTTCGACCCGGACGCCGCGGGCGGGGTCGTGTGGGACATGGGCTGCTACGCCGTCGACATGGCGCGCGAACTCCTGCCCGGCGAGATCAGGACGGTCACCGCCACCAGCTGGTCCCGTCCCGGTGAACGGGTCGAGACCTCCGCCGAGGCCATCCTCGGCTTCGACGACGGCCGCAAGGGCCTGATCAACGTGTCGTTCGACTACCCCAACCCCTATGCCCAGGCCGAACTGATCGGCACCGACGGCTGGCTCACCCTGCCCGGCAGCGGCATGCGCGGCGAGCCCTACACGAGGCTGCTGTGGCACACCTACGGCGACGAGGTCTTCCTCGACGGCGTCGAACCAAACCAGGAGAGCTTCCCCCGCGCCGACGCCTACCGGCTCGAGGTCGAACACCTCTCCGACTGCATCCGCACCGGCCAGCAGGTCCGCTACCCGCTCGAACGCTCGCTCGCCAACACCCAAGTGCTGGAAGCAATCTTCGAATCCGCCGCCAGCGGGACCACCGTCGGGCTCGACTGAGCACGGCATCACTTCAAGGAGGAAACCATGCCCACGCCCAACTACAAGCAGATCGCCCTCGTCGTCAAAGACGTCTACGCGACCATGGACCAGTGGCACCGCCTGCTCGGCATCGGCCCCTGGGACGTCCGACACTTCACCCCGGAAACCGTTCGCGACTTCAAGGTGAACGGCGAGCCGGTCACCGAGCACTTCGACTTCATCTGCGCCGTCACCTGGGTCGGTGAGGTGGAGCTCGAACTGATCCAGCCCATCGCCGGCCCGAACATCTACTGGGAGCATCTGGAGAAGTACGGCGAGGGGCTGCACCACATCAAGGACGTTATGCCCGACTCCGAGATCCCGGCTGTCCTTGCCGACTTCGAGGCCAGAGGGGCCCGAGTCCTGCAGACCGGCTGGATCGACCAGGACGTCCACTACTACCTGGACACCAAGGACGCTCTCGGACTGGTGTACGAGATCGGCAACGGCGGCCCGATCGCCCCGGCGAAGGAGCGCTACCCCCTGGTCTGATCGAAAAGCGCCTGGATGCGGTCCTGGCGGCACTTGCCCCGCCCGTAGTTGCGCGCCTTCCGACCGAGGGCAACCGGTGTGGCGGGGATGCAGTACTGTGCCAAGAATGCAGCGGGGCGGCAGGACTCCAGCCTTCCCAGGGCCGACCCGCCGTTCGGGCAGGTGTGCAAGTACGCCTCCGAGTGGGGCTATGACGGGTTGGAGATCGCGTGTTGGGGTGACCACCTCGACGTCTACCGGGCCGCGGAGGACGACGCCTATGTGGCGGAGAAGAAGGCGACCCTGGGGCGGTACGGGCTGGGGGTGTGGGCGATCTCCAACCACTTGAAGGGTCAGGCCGTCTGCGATGACCCGATCGACTTCCGGCACTGCGACATGGTCTCCGACACCGTGTGGGGCGACGGCGACCCCGAAGGCGTCCGCCAGCGTGCCGCGGAGGAGTTGAAGCTGACCGCGGTCGCGGCCCGCAAGCTCGGGTCGACACCGTGGTGGGGTTCACCGGGAAGCAAGATCTGGCAGTACGTGGCGATGTTCCCGCCGGTGCCCGACAGCGTGATCGAGGCCGGCTATCAGGATGTCGCCGACCGGTTGGAACCCGATCCCTGGACGTGTTCGGCAGCGAGGGCGTCCGCTTCGCCCACGAGGTGCACCCCTCGGAGATCGCCTACGACTACTGGCTGACCGTCCTCGCCCTGGAAGCGATCAACCATCGGGAAGCGTTCGGGCTGAACTGGGACCCCTCTCACATGATGTGGCAACAGATCGACCCGGTCGGGTTCCTGGTCGACTTCGCCGACCGGGTCTACCACGTCGACTGCAAGGACACCAAGATGGCAACGGCCGCAACGGCCGGATGGGCTCCCACCTGCTTAGCAACCGTCGGGACGCGGCCACCGCGGAGAGCCCCGCATCGTCACCGCCCGGCTCCACAACCACGCTGGCATCATCGGCGCCGCCGACAGCGCCCGCACACCGGCGAGCACTTCGGTCGGTTTCTGAAGGTTCGCTTGATGCTTGAGTGGAGGATCCTCAACCGTCGACGGGCGATCCTCCGCGTCCGTTACGACGAGGGCTCAAGATCGCGGACGGCCGTGGATCCTGGGCAGGGCGAGGAGTGCCTGGGCGAGGCCCACGTCCATCACGGCCTCGTTAACCATCCCTGACCGGCACACACTAAGAACCGATTTGGCCTTCGCGACTCCTGCCACCGCGGCGATCACCCGTGGCGTTCGCCGGAGCTGGTCGGGCGACACGCTGAGGGTGTGGCGCAGGAACCGCGGGTTGACGATGTCGCCGTCTTCGGTGAACGGGATGCCGCAGATTTCGGCTTGGGCACCGCCGCCGAGGAGGAGTTCCTGGATGTGTGGGGGCAGGATTTCCAGCACCTGGGTGACCCTCGGGTTGAGGGAGCCGACTGCCACGATGGCGGCATCGAGGCGATCGAACAGGCTAAGTACCTCGGCGACTTCGGGCTGCTTGCGTAGGGCGGCCGCAGTTCGGGCGTCCTCGATGAAGAACGGGGCGAAGATCGCCTTCGCGGGAGTCCCGGTGATTTCGGCAGTCTTCCGGACGAGCTCGATGACGGGGTTGGGCAAGCCGGAGCCGATGCTTCCTGTCAGTTGAACGCTGTCGACGCGTGGCAGCTGGTCGAGGCTGTTCACCATGTCGGTGAGGGTGCGGCCCCAGGCCAGGCCCAGGAGCTCGCCGTCCTTGAGGGTGTTGCCCAGATGGTTGCCGGCGGCCCGCCCGACCGCGGCCCGCACCTCGTCCGGCTCGCCGTACGCCTCTACGACCACCGCCCGCTGAAGGTTGAGGTGCTGCCGCACTCGTTCGGACAGGTCGGCCGCTACGCCGCCGGCGTTGACGGTAATCGTCACCACGCCTTGTTCACGGGCTTCTGCGATGAGTCGCGCGACGCGGAAGCGGGACATACCGAGTTCGGCGGCGATGTCGCTCTTGGACTTGTCCTCCAGGAAGTAGGCTCTGCTGACCTCGATCATCTCGCGCCGGCGGTCCAGACCCCGCTCACCTTCGTCGCTCATGTGAGCAGCATACGCGATTTCTCCTTGCACGCATGAGGCCGTTTCGGGGCGTGCTCATCTGAGCAGGCGCGCGCACCTGGCCTGGAGGTGCCGGGGGAAATCGTGGTGAGCGGGCCACGTCTGGCTCTCTCCGAGAAGAGATGCTCAAGTGAGCGAGAACCACTGGAATGTGTTGCACAGATGTGTCGGATCGTGTGATCGTTGATGCCAGCAGTCACATCCTGAAGGAGCAGCTGTGCCAGTCCTGGTAGCGGGCGTGGACACCTCGACCCAGTCGTGCAAGGTGGTCCTGCGCGATCTCGAGACCTTCGAAGTGGTAGCGAGCGGCTCTGCGCCGCATCCCGTCGTCACCCCGCCGCTGAGCGAGCAGGAACCGCAGGTCTGGTGGAGTGCCTTCCTGACCTCCTTCGGGTCTGCCCTCGCGGCAGCGCCCGCGGGCAGCACCGTTGCCGCGATTTCCGTCGCGGGGCAGTGTCACGGGCTGGTGGCCCTTGACGCCGGTGGGCGCGTGATCCGTCCGGCGAAGCTGTGGAACGATACGACAACGTCGGCTGAGCTGGAGGCGTTGCGCGAACGGATCGGCGACGGCAGGTTCATCGCTCGCACCGGATCGCTGCCGACCGCAGCTTTCACGATCAGCAAGGTCGCGTGGCTGGCCCGACACGAGCCGAACAACTTCCGGCGCCTCCGCACGATGCTGCTGCCGCACGACTACCTCACTTATCGGCTCACCGGTCACTTCGTCACTGATCGCTCGGAGGCGTCCGGGACGGGCTACTTCGACGCCGCGGCGAATGAGTACGTGTTCGACTTCCTCCGCGAGATCGACCCGGCCGTGTCCTGGGAGGACATGGTGCCGAAGGTCCTCGGTCCCGAGGGTGTTGCAGGCACGGTCCAGCCGGAGGTTGCCGCCGAGTTGGGCATCGCGGCTGACGTTCTGGTCGGGGCCGGTGCCGGCGACCAGCACGCCTCCGCGGTCGGGCTGGGCTTGCGCGACGGCGAGCTCACGGTTGCACTCGGAACCTCCGGGGTGGTGTTCACCCCGACGCCCCTCCCGGTCCGCGACCCATCTGGCCTGATCAACGGGGTAGCCTCGGTCACTCCGGGCTTCCTCCCCCTGGCTTGCACCTTGAATGCAGCGAAGGTCACCGACACCTTTGCTCGCCTCCTGGGGGTGGACCATGCCGAGCTGACCCGCCTCGCCCTGGCGGCTGAGGGCGACGACGGCCCCACCTTGGTGGCCTACCTGGACGGTGAGCGGACTCCGGATCGTCCCGGCGCGAGCGGCCTGCTGGCACACATCAGCACCGAGGCGACGCGGGAGCAAGTGGCTCGTGCGGCCTACGAGGGCGTCGTCTTCGGGCTCGCCTACGGCGTCGAGCGTTTGACCCGGTGCGGGGTCGACACCGGCGGCAGTGTGTTCGCCGTAGGTGGGGGAGCACGGTCGGCCGCTTACACCCAGTTCCTGGCGGATGTACTGGACCGTCCGGTTCTGGCCGCCGACGCCGAGGAGGCGACCGCACGAGGCGCCGCGGTCCAGGCACTGGCAGTCGTGACCGGGCGAACCGTAGCCGAGGTGGCCGAACGCTGGCGGCCGCCGAGCCGGACCGTCGCGGAGCCCCGGGGGTTCAGCCGAACCCGCTGGGATCGCTATCTGGCCGCGTGCGCGGTGACCGAACTCGACCGGCCGGCGGGTGGGCGGTGACCGGGCGCGCGCACGGGGTGGACGTGGCACCGTGGGTCGGCGAGATGCGTACGGCAACGGTGGGCGCCAGCATCTACGCGCTGCCGGCCTCCCAGCGCATCCGCGGCGCCCATGCCGCACACGAGGCCGGATGTTGGATTCACGCGGACGTGATCCTGCGCTATCGCCGGGACGCTGGGTTCGTGAGCGTCGGCGTGACCCTGGAGCAGTTGGAGGCCGTCGCCGCCGCCCTTCCCGGCGCGGCGATCGACGTCCACCTGATCCTGCTCGGCGACGCACCGGAGATTCGGCGCGACCAGGTCATCGATGAGGTAGCTGAATGGCTTGAACGGCTTTCGCCCACTCGGGTGTCGGCTGCCGCGGCTGTTCTCGACCGCATCGGGCGTCGATTGCGTGCAGCGTGCCCGGATGTCGAGTTGTGGGGGGAGCTGTGGCCGGCCCCGGAGTGGGCAGGCGCAACCCGGTTGGACGGTGCGTTGGTCATGTTGATCGAGCCCGGAACCAAGCAGCTTGCCGACCCTGGCCGCCTCGGCGTCGTCAGCCGGGTCGCCCGCACGCTTCCGGTCGGCGTCGACGGGGGCATTTCCAAGAACACTGCGATGGACGCCGTGCGTTCGGGCGCCAGCTACCTTGTCCTGGGGCGGGCCCTGTTCGACCCCGCACCGATGGCCCCGGAGGGTGCCGAGTGAGCGTCACCGGGAGGTTGGCCGACATCCTGCGAGAACTCAGCGCCAACCGGGCCGCGATCGACGAATCCGGCCCGTCCGCCCTTGTGGACGAACTACTGGGTGCGCGGCATCGCTTCATCGCTGGTGCCGGACGCTCGGGGGTAGCCATCCGCGGCTTCGCCAACCGACTGCACCACCTGGGTCTGTCGGTCTCGGTGGTGGGCGAGATGACGAGTCCACACACTGGTCCAGGCGACCTCCTGGTACTCGGGTCGGGTTCGGGTGCGACCGAAAGCCTCGTGAGCCTCGCCCGACGGGCGTCGGCGGCCGGCACCCGGATTGGTCTGGTGACCACGAATCCTGCCTCGCCGATCGGAATGCTCGCCGATGCCGTCGTCACCCTTCCCGGAACGTCCCCGAAGGTGGACCGGCCGGGAGGCGAGCGTTCGATCCAGCCGATGGGCTCAGCCTTCGAGCAGTTGTCGTTCCTGCTCTACGACGCGATCGTCCTCGAGCTGATGGACCGGCTCGGCGAGACCTCCGAGTCGATGTTCGCACGCCACGCCGACCTCGAGTAGTCCGTCGCCCCATGCTCAGGTGAGCATTCCCTTCCATCGGACCTGCTCAAGTGACCCTAGCCGCCACTTGACGCTGCTCGCAGCACTCCGCAGGTCGCTCCCCGATCCATCCATCGGCTTCAATCCCGCCTCCGCTTGGCGATTCGAGCTGTCCCCGTCAGGGTTGTGGCGGCGCTGGCAGCCCCTCCTGGCCCGATGCCCAGGAGCCGTAACCATTTCGTTATGCTCAAATGAGCGTCTTTGGGTAAGGATGGTTGCACACTTGGCGACCCGATGTGATCGTTGATGTACCGAGCCAGCGTGGGCACGCAGGTCCGGTAACCAGAAGGGATCCCGAGGGATCAATGGGTTAGCAAGGACCTCGAAAGGGAGGCGCAGATAATGGCAAAGAGACGCCGACTGCCGGAAGAGATGGGCATCTTCGGAGTGCTCGTGCTCGTTGCCGCGGTGATGTCCATGTTGTCGCCGGAGTTCATGACTCTGGGCAACGTCCAGGTCCTGATGCTGAACGGCACCGTGGTGGCGTTCCTCGCTCTCGGCCAGACGTTCGTCCTGCTCACCGGCGGCATCGACCTCTCGGTGGGCTCCAACATCGCCCTCACCGGCATGCTGGCGGCGATCTCGATGCAGCTGGGCGCCAACTGGTGGATGGCAGCGCTGATCGCGCTGGTCGTCGGCCTGCTGGTCGGCCTGTTCAACGGCGCAGTGATCCACTACGTGAAGCTGCCACCCTTCATCGTTACGTTCTCGACGTTCGGGATCTCAGCGGCGATCCCGCAGATCCTCACGGGCGCGAAGTCGGTCACCGTCGCCGACCCGCTGTTCGCGATCTGGGGCCGCGGCTCACTGTTCGGCGTCCCGATCCCGGTGATCCTGCTGGCACTGTTCGCCGCGGTGTTCATCGTTGTCCTGAAGCAGACCCCGTCGGGTGTGCACATCTACGCCGTGGGCGGCAACGCCGACGCCAGCCGCCTGGCGGGCGTCAACATCGGCCGCAAGATCCTCACGGTCTACGCCATCTCCGGAATCTGCGCCGGCATGGGTGGCGTGATCACCACAAGCCGGCTCATGGTCGGCTACCCCACCGCCGGCTCGGGCAACGAGCAGTTCTACAGCATCGCCTCGGCCGTCGTCGGCGGGGTCAGCCTCTTCGGCGGGGTGGGCACCATCGTCGGCGCACTGCTCGGCGCGATCCTGATCGCGACCGTCTCCAACGGCATGAACGTCGTCGGAGTCGACAGCTTCTGGCAGCCCCTGGTCATCGGCGTGATCATCCTCCTGGGCGTCAGCCTCGACGCCGCCCGCCGCCGGATCACCATCGCCGAGGGCATCCGCCGCCTGTTCTCCCGCTCCGGCGAGACCCCACCGCCCACCTCCGCGGCTGAGACACCCCCACCCCCGCAATCCGCAAGCAGCTCCGGGCCCGTCCCGAGCGAATCAACCCACTAAGAGAAGGAGAAGCAAGCATGCTCAACTGGAAGACGTCGGCCATCGCGGGGCTTGCCGTGATGACGACCACCCTCACCGGCTGTGCCGGGCTGAACACCGGGGCCGCCTCCAGCGCCCCCGCCGGGGGCACCGGTGCCGCGAAAGCCAAGCCGGCCGCCTGCTCCGACGCCAACCCCTACGTTGCCGTCGCGCTGCCCAACTTGACCAACCCCTACTACGTGGCCATGAAGAAGGGCTTCGAGGAGGAGGGCGCGTCCGCGGGCTTCAAGGTCGAGGTGCAGATCGCCAACGACGATGACGCCAACCAGCTCGCCCAGGTGCAGGCCATGCTGCAGAAGAAGCCGTGTGCCCTCGCGCTCAACGCCGTCAAGTCCGAGCCGGCTGCCGGCATCGTCAAGGCAGCCAACGACGCCGGCGTCCCCGTCTTCACGGTCAACGTGATCGTGGACGAGAACGCGCTCAAGGCGCAGGGCGCCACGATCATGCAGTACCTCGGTGCTGACAACAAGGCCGGCGGCACGCAGACCGGCGAGCAGGTGCTGAAGGACCTCGGGGCCGACGCCAAGCTGAACATCGGCTTCGTCACCGAGCCCGACGAGCGCCCGGTCGTGATCCGCGACGAGGGCTTCACCGAGGCCATCAGCAAGAACCCGAATGCGAAGGTCGTGGCCAAGGTCGACGGCAACGTCAAGCCGGACGACTCGCTGAAGGTGACCTCCGAGATGATGCAGGGACACCCCGAGATCAATGTGATCTTCGCATCCACCGGCCCGGCCGCCTACGGCGCGATCCAGGCCACCGAGGGCAAGGACGTCAAGGTGTACGGCTTCTGCGCTTCCGAGCTGAAGCTGACCGACAGCTACCCGTCCTGCGTCGCGCAGGAGCCGGAGGACTACGGACGCCGGGTCATCCAGCAGGTCAAGGCTTGGAACGGCGGCGGCAGCGTCGAGGCGCAGATCCTGCGTCCGCTGAAGCTGTTCGTGAAGCCCGACACCCCCGGCCCCGGCTTCGTCGGCTGAGCCTGATCGATCGTCGTCGTAGGTGAGAAGGAGTGAGTGACGTGGAAGAGTTGGTGCTGCAGGCAGTCGGAATCCGGAAGCTGTTCGCCGGCGTGCCCGCGCTGGATGGGGTCGACCTGACCCTCACCGCCGGGAAAGTGGTCGGGCTCGTCGGCCACAACGGGGCGGGCAAGTCCACTCTGCTGAAGGTCCTGTCCGGCGCGTACCAGCCGGACGGGGGCGAGCTCCTCATCGGTGGACAGAAGGTCGCCCACCACTCACCTGCGGCGGCGATCGAGGCCGGGATCTCGACGGTCTACCAGGAGCTGTCGCTGCTACCCAACCTGACCATCGCCGAGAACACCTTCCTGGGCCGCGAGCTCAGGAAGGGTGGCCGGCTGGACAAGAAGGGAATGCGCGAATCCGCCCAGCAACTGGTGGACAGGTTCGGGATCGAGGCCGACGCCGGCCGCCTCGTCGGGGAATACCCGGTGGCCACCCGGCAACTGCTGGAGATCGCGATCGCGACCTCCCGCAACGCGAAGTTCCTGCTCCTCGACGAGCCCACCACCAGCCTCGAGGGCGACCAGGTCGAACCCCTGCTGAAGATGGTGCGCGGCCTGGCCACCAACGAAGGCCTCGGCATCGTGTTCATCAACCACAAGCTCGACGAGCTCTTCGCGATCTCCGACGAGGTGGTCGCGCTGGTCAACGGCAAGGTTCAGATCCGCGGCACCACCGACAAGGTGAACCGTGCCGAGGTGATCAAGGCCATCGCCGGCTCCGAACTCCCCGAGAAGGACGACTCCGGCGCGACCCACGCGGCCACAAAGGCCGATCCGAACGCTGTCCGTGACGTAGTGCTGTCAGTCACCGGGCTGCACAGCGCCGAGCTCAACGGCGTCGACCTCGAGGCCAGCTCCGGCCGCATCCTCGGCATCTACGGACTGGTCGGCTCCGGCCGCACAGAGTTCCTCAGGACCCTGATCGGCCTCCTCCCACCGACCTCCGGCTCGATCACCCTGTTCGGAAACGACTACCGTCCGTCCGATCCCGCGGACGCCCAGCGCCACGGCGTGGTGTACCTCACCGAGGAACGCAAGATCGACGGCATCGTCCCCGGACTCGACTCGATCACCAACGCCGTGCTGCCCATCGTCGGCCAACACACCCGCGCCGGCCTCCTCGACCACCGCAAGCTCCGCGAGATCGCCACCGACCTGCTCACCCAGCTCGGCATCCGCGGGAACATCCACGCACCTGTGGTCACCCTTTCCGGCGGCAACCAGCAGAAGGTGCTGCTCGCCCGGGCGCTCGCGCAGAAGCCCAGGATTCTGCTCCTGGACGAGCCGACCAAGGGCGTCGACATCGGCGTCAAGGCCGAGATTCACCAGTTGCTGCGCACACTCGCCCACGAGGACGGCCTCGCCGTGATCATGGTCTCCAGCGAGGAGGAGGAAATCCTCGAAGTCTCCGACGATGTCGTGACCTTCGTGCTCGGCAGCTGCGACGGCCAGGAGATCCCCGCCGGCCAGCTCAGCGTGCAAGGCCTGCGCCACAAGGCGTGGGAAGCCGCCTGAGGACGGGGGAGACATGAACCAGGACTTTCGCGAACTCGCGCATGAACGGGTTGCCATCGAAGCCGCAGCCCTGCAGTCGGTGACGGCGGTGTTCGACGAGGCCACCGACCAGATCCTCACCCTCCTCTACAACTGCAGCGGCAAGGTGTTCGTGACCGGCTCCGGCACCTCGGGCACCATCGCCCGCCGAATGGCGCACCTGTTCTCGGTGAGCGGCACACCGTCGGTCTTCATGCAGCCTTCGGACGCACTCCACGGCACCATGGGCGCGCTCAGTCCCGGCGACGTACTGATCTCGATCTCCAAGGGCGGCGAGTCCGACGAGATCAACAACCTCAGCGCCCGCGCCCAGGAACGGGGCGTCACCGTCGTCGCGCTCACCAGCGAGCCGGACTCCAGCCTCGCGCGGCTGGCCGACCACATTCAGGTCTTCGCCGTCGCCGACCAGGTCGATCCCGGCAACCTCATCGCGATGGGCTCCACCCTCATGCACGCAGTCTGGGGAGACTGCCTGGCCGTCGCGCTGATGCGCATGCGCGGCTACAGCTGGACCGACGTGGTATTCACCCACCCGCTCGGCGCGGTCGGCAAGCTCGCCGATCTCCCCGGTGAGCTGGAAGGCTTGCCCGCACCGCCAAGCAGCACGTCCTAGCCGGGTCGCCCACCTCGACGTGAACCTCATAACAGACTGCAAAGCGATAGAATCCAGGCATCCCAATGACGCGCGCCGCTCACGCGGCGGGCTGGGCCGTGCCCACTTCGAGAAGAGCAGATGACAGAAACAGCCGTGGTTGCCACGCTGCCCAGCTATCCGATCGACCTCCGGCTCGTGGTGACGGACCTGGACGGGACGCTGCTGGACGGCGACGGCGAGATCCCGGACCGACTGTGGCGGGTGCTGCCGAGGCTGCGCGAACGCGGGATCAGGCTGGCCCCGGCGAGTGGTCGCCAGTACGCGAGCCTGCGCCGGCTGTTCGGCGACAGTGCCGACGGGATGGCGTTCATCGCGGAGAACGGGACGCTGGTGGTCCTGGACGGGGATGAGCTCAGTTGCACCCCGCTTGAGCCGGCCTTCGCCTCTGAGCTGGTCGGGATGGTCCGTGGGCTCGTTCTGGAGGGGCATGACATCGGCCTGGTCTGGTGCGGCCGCGAGGCGGCGTACATCGAACGGTCCGACGAGCGTTTCGTGGCGGAAGTCGCGAGGTACTACGCCGCGCTGGAGACCGTCGACGACCTGCTGGACATCGGCGAGGCGGCGATCAAGTGCGCGGTGTTCGACTTCGGGGGTGCGGAGGCCGGCGCCGCCCGGCTGCTCGCAGAGCGTTGCGCCCCGCACCAGGTGGTGGCTTCCAGTGAGCACTGGGTGGACATCATGAGCGCGGACGCCAACAAGGGCGCCGCAGTGGGGTCACTGCAGCGTGAGCTGGGTGTCACGCCCGAGCAGACCGTGGTGTTCGGGGACTACCTGAACGACTTGGAGATGCTCACCGGCGCGCCGAACTCCTTCGCCATGGCGAACGCGCACCCTGATGTGATCGAGGCGGCACGCTTCGTCGCGCCCGCGAACCGGGAGCACGGCGTCGTGACGGTGATCGAGCGGCTGCTGGAGGCGTCCGAGCCGGCAGCCTGAACTCAGCCGAGGGCAATCCGCTGCCGGCTCCGGCCCCGAAGTTTCGAGCCTTCCTGGGTCGATGCCCTTGGCAGTCGCGGGGCCGTGGCGCGGCTTGGTGTCGGAACGGGGCACTCTTCGCGAGGCCCGGAAAGTAGCCACCTCCGACGTGGCCAGGATATGTCTCAGTTCACCCCTGTCCGGGCGCGTCCGTAGGGGGCTGGCCAGAGAGCGTATTGGCTAGTCACGGGACTGATGCACCTTTAGGTGACAGGTTGGGTTAGGCGGCCTGGGTGGCCGGTGTGGTCATGATGGTCTCGTACTCGATGGGGGTCAATCGGCCGAGGCTGGCTTGCCGGCGTCGGCGGTGGTAGGTCCGTTCGATCCAGGTGATGATGGCGAGCCGGAGCTCGTGCCGGGTGCTCCAGCGGTGCCGGTCGAGGACGTTCTTCTGCAGCAGCGCGAAGAAGGATTCCATGGCGGCGTTGTCGCCGGCCGAAGCGACCTGACCCATCGATCCGGCCAGTTGGTGGTGGCGAAGCGCAGCCAGGAATCTTCTGGAGCGAAATTGGGCGGATTCAACCGATCGTCGCAACACCGCCTTGTTGGAGCAAGAGTAGGTGGTCGTTGAGTACTTCGGCGGGGGTCTTCCAGCCGAGTGTCTTGCGTGGCCGGTTGTTGAGGGCTACGGCGACGGCGGTGATCTCCTCGGCGCTCCAGCGGGACAGGTCGGTGCCTTTGGGGAAGTACTGACGCAGGAGCCCGTTGGTGTTCTCGTTGGTGCCTCGCTGCCAGGGGCTGTGCGGGTCGGCGAAGAACACGCGCACGCCGGTAGCGATGCTGAAGCGGGCATGGTCGGACAGTTCTTTGCCGCGGTCCCAGGTCAGGGACCGGCGCAGCTGTTCGGGCAGGGTGGTGATGGTCGAGGCGAGCGCGTTGGCCATGGTGACCGCGCCGTAGCCGGCCAGTGCCGGGCCGTTCTTGGTGCGAGGGATGATGCCGTAGCCGGCTTCGCGGGGCAGGTGGACCAGCATCGTGAACCGGGTGGTCCGTTCGACCAGGGTGCCGATCGCTGAGCGGTGGAGGCCGATGATCAGGTCTCCTTCCCAGTGGCCGGGCACGGCCCGGTCGTCGGCCTCGGCGGGACGTTCACTGATCAGGGTCTCGGCGGTGACGTGCGCCCATGCCTTCTGGTGGGCGCGGGCACGTGGAACCCTGAGTGCGCGGCCGGTGCGTAGGCAGGTGACCAGTTCGCGTTGCAGCGCGCCGCGTCCCTGGACATAGAGCGCCTGATAGATCGCCTCGTGGCTGATCCGCATGGACACATCATCAGGGAAGTCGACTGGTAGCCGGCGCGCGATCTGTTCAGGGCTCCACGCCTGGACCCAGCGCCGATCGCCGCGGTGCGGTTTGTTCCGGCCCTTCCACGTTGGCCCTTCGGCACCGACAACGGTGCCGTCGGCGGCGTTGATCACCCCGGAAAGCCGGTCCTGGACGTAGCGGCGCAACCGGTCGTTGCCGGCGAGCTTCGCCGGTCTCGGCCGGCGTGCACGCCGCTCAGCGTGCCACTGAGCTGTCGAGGCTTTGTAGTCCAGCCGGTAGGTGCGGGTCGAGGCGTTGCGGCGCAACTCGCGCGACACGGTCGACGGGTCCCGGCCGAGCCGGCGGGCGATCGCTCGAACACCCAGGCCCTGGGCGCGCCACAACGCGATGTCCTCCCGCTCGGAGAACGACAGATACCGACCCGACACCGACGCAGGAAGTCCGGGATTCACCCCGCCAGCGTGGCGGAACCACCGGAACCCGACCGGGCTGGACACGCCCGCCTCCACGCAGGCGTCCTCGGTCCTCACCCCGCGAGAGATCGCCGCCCAGAACCTGACCCGATCCTCACGCCAGGCAACCGTCGGTCGCCCCGGCGAGGGAAGCTGACCCCGATACTCACGAACATTCCGCTGCCTATTCCCGACCCCCACCCAACACCTCCACGATCAAGGTGTTGCGACCACCAGTTGAATCCGCCTTGCGACCCTCGGTCGGAATGCACGATGCAGCCAGCCACCTGGCCTCGGCGGGCGACGGCCATGTTGAGTGCGTCGACCGCGATCCTCGATTTCATCCGGTCACTGATCGAGTAGCCCACGATCCGGTTCGACCACTCGTCCTTGATCGCGCACAGGTACACCTTTCCCTGCCCGGTCCAATGCTCGGTGATGTCGGTCAGCCACAGCTGGTTCGGACCTTGGGCGGTGAAGTCCCGCTTCACCAGGTCGTCGTGGGCCGGCGGGCCGGGCCGCTTGCCGTTACGGCCGCGTGGCTTGCCGAACACGCTCCACCACCGGTTCGCCGCACAGATCCGCCACACCGTCCGGTCACAGCCCGACAGGCCGGCCTCGCGGGCCTCATCGGCCAGCAGCCGGTAGCCGAACTCCGGATCATCGGCGTGGGCGTCGAAGATCGCGCTCGCCAGGTACGCCTCGTCGAGCTCACGACTTCCGATCGGGTGGGCGAGCCAGCGGTAGTAGGGCTGGCGGGCGAGCTTCAGCACCCGGCACGCGACCACCACCGGTATCCCGTCGGCAGCCAGCTCACTAACGAGCGGGTACATCATTTTCCCGGCAGATTGGCCTGCGACAGATACGCAGCCGCCCTGCGCAGGACCTCGTTCTCCTGCTCCAGCAACCGGTTACGGCGCTTCAACTCCCGCAACTCGGCCGACTCCGACGACGTCACGCCAGGGCGGACCCCGTCCTCAACATCGGCCGCGCGCAGCCAGTTCCGCAGGCACGACTCACTGATCCCGAAGTCCTTCGCGACCTGAGCGATCGGCGCCTCGCCCTTCCGGGCCACCGCCACAACATCGTCCCGGAACTCTCTCGGATGGGGTTTCGGCATGGTGCACATCCTTCCAGCAGGGCCCACAGGCCCCACAGATCGAATGTCACCTACTCATGCAGCAGTCCCCATCGACACGACCAGGATATTCGACACGCGTCGTGGTGCCAGCGGAGGCGGCGCCTGCTCGCCTTCGACAACCGAACCCGGGACCCCAGGTCCGCGGGAGGCCGGCGCTCGGCTCTGATCGCCTCCATCGCGGGATGGGAGGCCGCAGGTGCCCTGCAGCCGAAGTGGACGACATCCTGCTGAGACGCGTGGAGTTCGCTACGCTTTGCCGCAAGAACGTGCTCCGGGGTCGGTGAAACTCCGAACCGGCGGTGATAGTCCGCGACCCGGCGGCTCCTTGTGAGCCAATGGTTGAACCGGTGGGATTCCGGTACCGACGGTTAAAGTCCGGATGGGAGGCGCACGCGGTTCGTGGCATTGCCGCGCGCCGACGCTCCTGCGTTGGCGGGTCCGGCTTCGCTGCGCGCTGGCATGTCCCTGCCCCGGAGTCGTCACACGAGACGACGGAGGGGCAGATGAGTCCGACCATCCTGGAAGACCGGCGATCAGCCGATGCGACCACAAGCGCGCACGAGAGCGCCATGGACCGTGCCCTCATGCTCGCCGCCCGGTCCCCGCGGGCCGACCCGAACCCACGCGTCGGCTGCGTCCTGGTCGACGATGACGGCCGGATCGTGGGCGAGGGCTGGCACCATGGCGCCGGAACGCCGCACGCCGAGGTTGAGGCGCTCAGCGGCGCCGGTCCGGACGCCGCGGGCGCCACTGCGTACGTGACCTTGGAGCCCTGCAACCACCATGGCCGCACCGGTCCCTGCGCCGAGGCGCTGCTGCGCGCCGGCGTCCGTCGCGTGGTGTACGCCCAGGCCGACCCGAATCCGCCCGCGTCCGGCGGCGCGGCCACGCTGGCCGCGGGTGGAGTGGAGGTGCTGGGCGGCGTCCGGGCAGCGGAAGCGGCCCTCCTCAATGAGGCCTGGACGTTCTCGGTGACGCACGGGCGTCCATTCGTCACCTGGAAGGTTGCGGGCACCCTGGACGGCCGGACCGCCGCCGCGGACGGCACGTCGGCGTGGATCACGGGCCAGCCCGCCCGGCTCGACGTCCATCGGTTGCGGTCCCGCTGCGGGGCGATTGTCGTCGGGACGGGGACGGTGCTGGCCGACGATCCCCGCCTCACCGTCCGCCGCCCCGACGGCACGGAAGCGCCCCGGCAACCCGTCCGGGTGGTCGTCGGACGTCGCCCGATCCCCGCTGACGCCCGTGTCCTGTCGCCAGACGCGTCCACGCTGCTGCTCGCCGACGACCCGGCAGGTGTCCTGGCACGCCTGCAGGAAGCCGGTGTCCGTCATGTCTGGCTGGAGGGTGGGGCCACCCTCGCCGCGGCGTTCGTCACCGCCGGCCTGGTCGACGAGATCGTCGCCTACCTCGCGCCCGTCCTGGTGGGTTCCGGCTCCCCGCTGGTCGGCGACCTCGGCGTCGCCACCCTCGCGGACGCCCACCGGTACGCCCTGGTCGATGTGCGTCGTCTGGGCGACGACGTCCGGCTCACCCTCCGCCCCCTCCCCGATCTTTCAGAACCCCAACCGAACTCTGGCAAGGAGTGATCATGTTCACCGGCATCATCGAAGAACTGGGCGAGGTCGTCGAGATCCGCCACCTGGAGGACTCCGCCGTCGTGACCGTCCGCGGTCCGCTCGTCACCTCCGACGCCACCCACGGCAGCTCGATCGCCGTCAACGGTGTCTGCCTCACCGTGACCGGCCTGGACGGGGACCTGTTCATGGTCGACGTCATGGCCGAGTCACTCCGGCGAACATCGCTGGGCGGCCTCACCCCGGGGGACCGGGTCAACCTGGAGCGGGCGATGGGGTCCGACGGCCGGTTCGGCGGGCACATCGTGCAGGGACACGTCGACGGAACGGGCCGCATCCTGTCCCGTACGCCGGGCGAGCAGTGGGAGGTGGTCGAGATCTCCTGCCCAGCCGAGGTGCAGCGCTACCTGGTCGAGAAGGGCTCGGTCACCGTCGACGGCGTGTCCCTGACCGTGTTCGACATCCGGCCGGACCGGTTCACGGTCTCGCTGATCCCGACCACGCTCGAGCTGACGACCCTCGGTCCCGCCGCTGTCGGGGCGGTCGTCAACCTCGAGGCGGACATCCTCGGCAAGTACATCGTCGCCCACCTCGAGCGTCTCGAACTTGGCGCCCTGCGGGAGACCACCCATGCCTGAGTTCGCCACCATTCCCGCAGCCCTGGACGCGCTGCGCGCCGGCCGTCCGGTCCTGGTCCTCGACGACGCCGACCGGGAGAACGAGGGGGACGCCATCTTGGCGGCCTCGACGGCGTCCGCCGAATGGGTCGGGTGGATGGTGCGGCACACATCGGGCTACCTGTGCGCCCCCCTGCCCGTCGACTGGGCCGACCGTCTGGGCCTGCCCCTCATGGTTCCCGACAGCGCCGACCCGTTGCGGACCGCGTACACCGTCAGCGTGGACGCGGCGTCCGGGGTCACGACCGGGATCTCGGCGGCGGACCGGGCCACCACGCTCCGCGTCCTCGGCAACCCGGACGCCGCGGCGTCCGACCTGATCCGGCCCGGGCACGTCCTGCCACTGCGCGCCCGGCCCGGCGGGGTCTTCGAACGGCAGGGGCACACCGAGGCGACCGTCGACCTGTGCCGGCTGGCCGGCCTGCCGCCCGTGGGCGTGATCGGTGAACTCGTCCACGATGCGGGTGAGGTGATGCGGACGCCCGACGTCGTCGCCCTCGGCGCGGCCGAGTGCCTGCCCGTCATCACGATCGCGGACCTGGTCGCCTGGCGCGACCTGTACGACCGCGTCACGCTGGCCGCCGTAACGACGCTGCCCACCGCCCACGGGACGTTCGCGTTGCACGGCTACCGGGACCGGCGCACCGGCGCCGAACACCTCGCCTTGATCAGCCCACGCGGCCTCACCACCGATGGCGCGGCACCGCTCGTCCGCCTCCACTCCGAATGTCTCACTGGGGACGCGTTCGGTTCCCGCCGCTGCGACTGCGGCCGCCAACTCGACGAGTCCCTCGCCGTCATTGCCCGTCAGGGGGGTGTCGTGATCTACCTGCGAGGTCACGAGGGGCGCGGCGTGGGGCTGCTCGCGAAGCTGTCGGCGTACGCCCTCCAGGACGTCGGCGCGGACACCGTCGACGCCCAAACCCTGCTGGGCCTACCGGTCGACGCCCGCGAATACGGCGCCGCCGCCGCCGTCCTGACCGCCCAAGGGGTGGTCCGGGCCGAACTGCTCACCAACAACCCGGCCAAGGCCGACGGCCTGCGCACGGCGGGGATCGACATCACCGGCCTCCGTCCGCTCATCGTGGAGCCCAACCCCGACAACGTGCACTACCTGTCCACCAAGCGCGAGCGGATGGGCCACCGCCTACCCACCGCGTCCACCCTCGTCCAGGAGGCCTGATGGCTGGCTCCGGCACCCCCCACCTCACCGTCGACGGCCGCGGCCGACGCATCGCCGTCGTCGCCTCGTCCTGGCACGACCTCGTCATGAACTCTCTCGTCACCAACGCAGTTACCACGCTGGAACGGGCCGGCGCGACCGTCACGGTGGTCCGCGTCCCGGGCACGTTCGAGCTGCCGGTCGCCTGTGCCCGCCTGGCCCACCACTTCGACGGGCTGGTCGCGCTCGGTGTCGTCATCCGGGGCGGGACACCCCACTTCGACTACGTCTGCGCAGGCGCCACCCACGGCATCGTCGACGTGATGACCCGCACTGGAACGCCCGTCGGTTTCGGTGTCCTCACGTGTGACACCGAGCAGCAGGCGCTCGACAGGGCTGGGCTTCCCGGATCACCGGAGGACAAGGGACGCGAGGCGGCCGAGGCCGTCCTGGCCACCCTCTCTGCGCTGACCGCCGCGGTGCCCTGATCCTCCTACCATTGCAAGCGCCCGGACACCCGGAATGGCCGCCGCCGGTGAGCCGTTCGATCGTCTGCGCGTGTCACCACGTTCAAGGCGTGCGTGGCAGCTGGGCGACGTCCCTCACCTCTCCGATTGCTCGCTCGACGACGTCCTCGAGGATCGCGGCACCGATCGTTTCCTCACCGTCGACGACGAGCGCGAAGTGGGTGCCGCCCGCCTGCATGGCGGCCACGGCGGCCTCCAGGGGGGCGTCCTTCGCGATGGTCGCCAGCGGGCGGAGAAATGGACCGCCCGGCGCCACCCCGGCCGAACCCGCCACCAGTGGGGTCGTCGTCGACCGCACGCCGCACCCGGTCCCTGTCATCAAGGGTGGTGGCGACGTCTGGTCCGCCGACGTGGACGTCCGACTCTGGATTCGGCGGACAGGGACGATCCGTAGCGCCAGTCTCCTGGTGGCTTCGCGTCGCCCCTGTCCGCGAGGAGGAGCCGGAGCCCGTTAGGACGGATGTCGTGTTCGCTCGCCGCCGCCAGGAGGACGCCCATGAACCCCGAGCCACACCACCATGTCACCGGGACAGGATTGTGGCTCCAGGAGGCCGACGTCCACGGCGTCCTGCGCCGACGCGGGGCAAGTCGTACACCGAGATCGCCGAGACTGTGGGAGGTGTGACATGGAGGCCGTCGCTGTCACGTGCGTGGTTGCCCGAGGGCTCGTGGACGCCTTGGAGGCACTCCTCTTGAGCCTGCCTGGTCGGCGCCGCTCTGCTGGCAGCGTTGCGGTGAACGCCGGGTGGGTTGGGGCTGCGACGCTTGGCGGTCGTCGGCCTATGCTGAAGGCAGTCTTGGACGCGAGGTCCGCGCGGCCTTGGCTCCGGTGCTATTCCCCACGTATTCCCCACGACAAGGTGACGAAGTGGCAATCAACCCACATAAGACCTTGTCAGGGGGCCATTATCGGCTGACAGAAGAGAGCTTCAACTCCTCTCTCGCGCACCGCAAGGTGCCTCTGACAAGGGCAAACACGGAATCATGGATCCTCTCTCGTGTTCCTTTCCGATATGCCTCAGATCCTTCTGACTAGGGCTTTCGCGTGGTGGCGTGGGGGCTGATAGCCAGATGAACCCACTCGGGGCCGCTCCTGCTCCACGGAGAATGGCCCGCGAAAACTGGTTCTGACTAGGTGCGATAAACGACTGGGGCATCTCCGGACGGTCTGTGCTGCCCCACGCTTGCCCCACGAGAACTCAGAAACGGTACAAGAACCCAGGCGCCCCTGTAGCCCCGCGACGCCGCCATCGAACCCTGCTTTGTCGACGCGGTTGAAAGCTAACCCTGTGTCGCCACTCGATTCTTGACCCCCGTAGCCGACCCGCATGGTGCACTCGACCTGTCGGGGTGTCTCGTTGGGATCTGGACCCTACGGAGCAGGTGTGCCAGAAGTCGAGAGTCGGACCCTAACGAGGCGCTTCGGCGGCCAGCGCGGTGTGTCGCGCTGGGGTGTACCTCGCAGTGACGAGTGACTGGGTTGCGGCTGCTAGCCGACCGGTGCGAGGCCAAGGGCGACGACGGCTCCGATCACGGTGAGCGCGGGGGGTTGGATGTCGGCGGCGTCGGCGAGGGCGGGCAGCGTGGCCACGGTGCCGCGCACCACCTGTTGGTCGGGTAACGCGGCCTTGGCGACGATGGCGGCGGGGGTGTCGCCGTCGAGGCCGCGGCTGGTCAGGCCGGTGCAGATCTCGGGGAGGTGGGCGACGCCCATGAGGATCACGATGGTGCCGGTGCTTTGCGCGAGCGCGTCCCAGTTCACGGTCGAGGCGGGGTGGTCGGGTCCGACGTGTCCGGAGACGACGGAGAAGTTCTGGGTGATGCCGCGGTGGGTGAGGGGGATGCCGGCGAGTTCTGGTCCGGCGATCGCGGAGGACACTCCGGGGATGACGCGGATGGGGATGCCGGCCTCGGCGCAGGCGAGCCATTCCTCGCTGCCGCGTCCGAGGACGAACGGGTCGCCGCCCTTGAAGCGGACGACGGTCCTCCCTCTGCGCGCGTGGTCGATCAGGAGGGCGTTGATGTCGGTCTGGGCGGTCTGGCAGCCGCGGGGGATCTTGCCGACGTCGATGAGGGTGGCGCCGGGGCGGGTCTGGTCGAGGCAGGCGAGCGGTGCGAGGTGGTCGTAGAGCACGACGTCGGCTTCGCGGAGTGCGCGGAGGCCGCCGATGGTGAGCAGGTCGGGGTCGCCGGGTCCGCCGCCGACGAGGATGACCTGGCCCGTGGTGGGGGTGTCGGTGTCCATGCGGGTCCTTTCGTGGTGCGTGGTCGGAGTCAGCCGGTTCGTCCGTCGGTACCGCACAGGGCGTTGACGGCGGCGACGGTGACGGCGCTGCCACCCCGGCGTCCGTGCACGACGAGGTAGTCCAGGCCGAGGGTGTTGTCGGCGAGGGCCCGTTTGGACTCCGCCGCCCCGATGAAGCCGACCGGGATGCCGAGGACGGCGGCCGGCGCGAGCTCCGGGTCTTCCTCGACGATCTCGAGCAGGTGGAACAGGGCGGTGGGCGCGTTGCCGATCGCGACCACGGCGCCGGCGAGGTGGGGGCGCCACAGCTCGACGGCCGCGGCGGTCTTGGTGGTGCCCAGTTGGGCGGCCAGGTCGTAGAGTCGCGGGTCGCCGAGCAGGCAGAGGATCTGGTTGTCACGGGGAAGGCGGGAGCGGATGATGCCACTGGCGACCATCCGGGAGTCGCACAGGATCGGGGCGCCCTGCTGCAGTGCGGTGGTGGCGGCGGGGGCGAGCCCTTCGGACCAGGCGAGGTCGTCGAGGAGGTCGACCTGGCCGCTGGCGTGGATCATCCGGACCGCGACCGCCCGGAGGCCTTCGGGCACCTTGTCGAGGTCGGCTTCGGCTGCGATGGTGGCGAAGGACTGCCGGTAGATCTCGGCGCCGTCCTTGATGTAGTCGTAGCTCACAGCGATTCCTGGTTGACGACCTCGAGGAACCGGTCCCGCACCCGGCGGGCGCGCAGCGGGTCGTGGCTGGTGATGGCGGCGACGGTGACGCCGGCGGTGTCTCCGGTGGCCGGGGTCCAGGCCGAACCGTCGTCGGCCCGGTCGGCGCGGACGCAGTAGGTGTGGCGCGTCTCGGCCTCGGCGACGATGGCGGCATTGGCGGCCGGGGAGTCGGTGAGGGCGAGCACGTACCAGGCGCCGTCGAGGTCGGCGGGCTCGAAGCTGCGCGCGTGCCAGGTGATCGCGCCGGCTTCGGCCAGGCCGGCGAGGCGGCTGTGCACCTCGGGGGAGATGACTTCGACCCGGGCGCCGGCGTCCAGCAGTTTCGGGACGCGGCGGCGCGCGACACACCCTCCGCCGACGACGACGACCTTCCGGTCGCGCAGCAGCAGGCCGGTGAGGTAGGCGGGGGAGCCGGTGGTGGTGCGGGCCCGGAGCGCGCCTTCCTTGTATCGCTGGGCGACGACCTGGGCGAGTTCGTCGCAGGGCCCGATCACGTCGGCGATCCGGATGAAGGTGTCGGGGTGGGCGGCGCGGAACTCCTCGACCTGTTGGTGGACCCACTGGTCGAGCCGTCCGGTGAACAGGAAGTGGGGCATGACCACGATGCGGCGGCTGCCGGAGGCGTGGTACTGGCGCAGGATTTCGGTCAGCGAGGGCCGGGCGACCTGGATGAAGGCGGACAGCACCTGGTGGTAGCCGCCGGTCTCGAACACGATCCTGGACAGCCGGACGTGGTCGGCGTTGGCGTCGGTGTGGCTGCAGCCGCGTCCGACCATCACCACGTCGGTGTCCTCGGCGGACCAGTCGGCGCGGGCGGCGGCGATCCGGGCGTGGACGGCGTTGACGAGTGCCTTGGGGGAGCCGAGGTGCCGGGTGTAGACGACGGTCGCCGCGAGGTGGCGGGCCCTGGAGGCGTCGATGGCTTCGGGGATGTCGTCGCGGACGTGGCCGCCGGTGCCGATCATCAGCGGCACGACGACGGCGGAGGTGGCGTCGGCGAGCACGGTGTCGAGGGCGGCGTCGATGGTGGGTGGGGTGAGTTCGACGAACCCGGCCTCGACGCGGACGCCGGGCAGCAGCCCGCGGACCTTCTCGACCAGTGTGGTGGCGGCGTCGGCGCCGGCGTTGACCCGGGTGCCGTGGCCGGCGATGACCAACGGTGGCGGGGTGGCGGGTACCGCGGGAGGGGCCGGGGTCGGGGTGACGTGGCTCATCGTTCCATCCAGTGGTAGTCGCGGGGAGTGACCATGGCCGTGCGCCCGGTGCCGGCGGGCAGGTAGCGGGTGGTGGAGGAGCCGACCACGACCAGGGAGTTCATGTTGACCACGTCGGGGTCGAAGTCGGCCAGGGTGGCGAGGGTGACTCGCTGGTCGGGCCGGTCGGCCTCCTCGACGACCGCGACCGGGGTGCTGGGCGGGCGGTGGGCGGCGAAGATGGCCAGCGCATCGGGCAGGTGGTGCAGCCGTGTGCGGCTGCGCGGGTTGTACAGCACGGTGACCAGGTCGGCCTCTGCGGCGGCGCGGACGCGGGTGAGGATGGTGTCCCAGTCGGTGTGCAGGTCGGACAGCGAGATGGTGGCGTGGTCGTGGCCCAGGGGTGCGCCGAGGATGGCGGAGGCGGCGAGGCTGGCGGTGACGCCGGGCACGATCTCGATGTCGATGCCTTCGGTGCCCTGTTCGAGGGTGGGGGAGGCCATCGCGTAGATCGCCGGGTCGCCGGAGCAGACGAGGGCGACGTTGTTGCCTTCGCGCGCGAACTGGATGGCGGTTGCGGTGCGTTCCTCCTCCTTGCCCATCGGGGTGCTGGCGATCCGGACCCCGGGCCGAAGCAGGTCCTTGACCTGTGCGACGTAGGGCCGGTAGCCGACCACGACGGAGGCCTGCCGGATGGCCTGCTGGGCGCGGGGGGTGGTGAGGTCGCGCGAGCCCGGGCCGAGGCCGATCACGGTGAGCTTGCCGCGGGCGGGGATGCGCCCGATCGCACAGGTGGCCTCGGCCGTCCTCTGCTTCTCGACCAGCAGGGTGGCGCCGTGGGCGAGGACGGAGGCCTCGGCGACGCTGGGGGTGCCGACGGCGACGCGGGGTGCGTCGCTGGGGTTGGGCACCTCCAGGGTGGCGAGCTGATCGGCAGGGTAGGTGACCAGCGGCACGCCGAGGTCGGCGGCGAGCTGGACGAGCCCGGCTTCGTCGGCCTTGGCGTCGACGGTGGTGATCGCGGCGAGCGACCCCAGGGCGAGGCCTGCCTGTTCGAGGGTCTGTTCGAGCAGGCGGCGCAGACTGGTGGTGCTGGTGCCGCGGTTGCAGCCCAGGCCTGGGACCAGGCTGGGCGGGTTGAGTACCACGCTGGGCAGGCTGCCGGGGTCGGTGAGCTGGTCGGTGACCAGGACCCGAGCGATGAGGCCGGTGGGCTCGGGGTCGTCTGGTCCCAGCACGCTCACGGTCGCCGGCAGCGGCGGCAGCGGCCACGGCTGGCTGCGGCGCACCGCGACCGGTTCTCCGTCGAGGATGGCCCGGGTCACAGCGGCGACATCCCCCGTCCAGCGCCAGCCGAGGGTGTCCAGACCGGGCACGCCGGCGGCGTCGGTGGCGGTGGTGAGGACGGCGGTGGCGCCGAGCCCTGCGGCGATCCGGCTGGCGAGGTCGTTGGCCCCGCCGCCGTGGCCGCCCACCAGCGGGATGACGAACCTCCCGGCGTCATCGATGACGACGACGCCCGGGTCGGTCGTCTTCGATGCCAGCAGGGGGGCGAGGATGCGGGTGGTGGCGCCGAGGGCCAGGTGGCTGACGATCAGGTCGCACTCGGCCCACGCCTGCGGGAGGCCGGCGACGGCACCGTCGGTGTAGCGGCGGCTTTCCTGGCCGAGGATGGCGTCGATCTGGTCGGCGCGGGCGCGGCTGCCCGGGCCGCTCGTGACCTGTCCGATCATGGCTGTTCTCCGATGACGAGGGGTGATGGGTGGCGGGTGGGGCCGGCGACGCCTCCCGGCCACGGCGCGTCGTCGTCGGCGGGGTGCCGGTCGAGGACGAGGACGACGTTGGGTTCGCGCGGGACGGTGGTGCGCGCAGCGGCGGTGGTGAGGACACGGACGCGTTCGTCGGGTTCGCCGAGCCGCTCGGCCAGGACGAACCACCGGCCCAGGCCGTCCAGGGCGGTGGCCAGCTCCCTGATGCCGTGCTCCGCCGAGGTGAACACCGCGACCTTTCCGGCGGTGTGCACCAGGTCGAGGGCCGGTTCGAGTGGACGACCGTGGACGCTGACGACGGCGGCGTCGTCCCAGGGCAGGCCGACGGCGGCGAATGCGGCCGCGATCGAGGACACGGCCGGCACCACGCGGGGACGAAGACCCGCAGCCCGCAACGTCCTGACGACGCCGAAGTACAACGGGTCGCCGCTCGCGATCACGACGACCACCTGGTCCTCGGGCAGAGTGGCCAGCTGTTCGACGGCCGGTCGTAGCGCTCCGAGGGTGATGCGTCGGGAGTCGTCGACCTCGAGGGCGTCGAGGTGGCGTTGGCCGCCCACCACCCAGTCGGCGGTGGCGGCGGCCACCCGCAACTCGAGGGTGGGAGTGCCGAGCAGGCCGTGGACGGTGATCACGTGTCGGTCCTGGTCACCAGTGGGGTGCCGTCGGCGGCGCGGTACTCGTGGCGGAAACCGGGGTGGTAGAGGTGGCTGCGGGTGTCGTGCTGCTCGGCCAGGGCTGGTCCGACGAGCACGACGGTGTGCTTCCACAACTTGTGGGCCTTCATCGTGGCCGACAGTTCGGCCAGGGGGCAGCGCAGCATCAACTCGTCGGGCCAGCTGACCCGGTAGCCGACGATGCAGGGCGTGTCGGCCGGGTAGCCGCCGGCGAGCAGCTCGTCCTGGAGCACCTTGTTGCGGGCCGCGGACAGGTACAGCGCCATGGTGACGCCGTGAGCGGCGAAACCGCGGACCGTCTCCCGGTCGGGCATCGGGGTGCGGCCGCCTTCGAGGCGGGTGAGGATGAGGGTCTGGGAAACCTCGGGGATGGTGATCTCGGCGTCCATGCGGGCAGCGGCGGCGGAGAAGGCCGAGACGCCGGGGATGGTGCGGTGCGGGATGCCGATCCGCTCACAGATGCGGCGCTGCTCGGCGGTGGCCCCGTAGATCGACGGGTCGCCGGTATGGACGCGGGCGACCAGCAGGTCCTCGTCGTGGGCGCGCTGATACAGCGGGGTGATGTCCTCCAGCGACTCGGTCGCGGAGTCGACCACGAGCGCGCCGGGCTTGGTGTTCGCAACGATGGCGGCATCGACCAGGCTGGAGGCCCAGATCACGATGTCGGCCTGCTCGATCACCCGGGCGCCACGCACAGTGATCAGGTCCGCTGAGCCCGGGCCGGCGCCGACGAAGACGACCTGGCCGCTCACAGTGCGCCGCCGGTGGTGGTGCGCCGCGGTGCGACGAGGACGGTGCTGAAGTAGGGCGCGCTGGTGGCCTCCACCTCGCTGAGCGGGGTGATGGTTTGGCCGGGCAGGCCCACGTTCACCCCAAGCACGCCATCCAGGCCGCGGTCGTGGACGAGTGCGAGCAGGTCGGCCAGCTGGCGTCCGCCCTTGTAGGCGACGACGGTGTCGGCATGCTCGAGGGCGGCGCCGACCGCGGCCAGCCCGGCCGTCACTGGTACGAGGGTGAGGCTTTCGCGTCCCTCGACGAGCGGGGTCAGGCTGGCCGCGGCCAGCGCCTGCATGGCAGTGATGCCCGGCACGACCGACACGTCAACGTCGGGCACCACTGCCTGTACCTGGGCGGCGAGGTACGAGAACGTCGAGTAGACGCTCGGGTCGCCGACGGTGGCGAAGGCGACCGTGGCCGCCCCCGCCTGGAACGCGTCGACGGCGGCCTGCGCGGACGCCTCCCACGACTGGCGCCGCTTGGCGCCGACACCAGTGCGTTGCGCCATGCTGAACGGCACCCGACGCAGCTTGCCCGCGGCCTCAGGGCAGGCGGCGAGCACGACCTGCTCGGCCCGGCCGGCGTCGTCGCCGCTGGCCTCTGTGCTCGGCACCAGGATCACGTCAGCCCGATCGAAGGCCGCCACCGCTTTTCGGGTGACGAGTTCGGGGTCGCCGGGGCCGACGCCCACCCCAACCAGGGCAGGAATGCGTGCAGCAGTGTCCAAGGGAGCCTCCTCAGGTGTCCTCGCCCGATCTCGTTGCTCGGCAGTGAGGCGAGTTCCTGGCTCCCGGTCCACGCGTGGTGCGTGGACCGGTCACAGTGGCGGGACCGCCCCGGACTTGCCCTTTCGGGCTCACCGGAGTTCCTCGGCACATCTCTGCGGCGCCCAGTCTGGCACACTCGATGGCGAACAATTGCCACCGGCGAAAGGTTGGTCATGGAAGCACCGGGGACGGCGACAGCTGTCGGCCTCGCCCTGGGCTGGGCGGCCGACCAGCTGCTCGGTGACCCGCTTCGCTGGCACCCGGTGGCCGGCTTCGGCCGCCTCGCCACTGCGGTGGAGGATCGCACCTACGCCGACGACCGGCTGCACGGAGCCGTCCATGTCGCCGTGCTGGTCGGGGGCGCGGCCGCTGTCGGGAGCCTGGTTGCCCGCAGCGCCAGACACCCGGTGCTGGCGACCCTGGCGACCGCAGCAGCCACCTGGACGGTGCTGGGTGGGAGGTCGCTGGCCCGTGAGTCCGAGGCGGTCGCGGCCCACCTGGACGCCGGCGACCTGTCCGCGGCACGACTCCAGGTCAGCCACCTGGTCAGCCGGGACCCGCAGACCCTCGATGCCGACGGCGTGGCCCGCGCCGCCCTGGAGTCGGTGGCGGAGAACACCTCCGACGCGGTGGTCGCCCCACTGTTGTGGGGTGCGGTCGCCGGCGTTCCCGGGCTGTTGGCCTACAGGGCGATCAACACCCTCGACGCGATGGTCGGCTACCGCAACGACCGCTACGGCAACTTCGGCTGGGCCGCGGCGAAGCTCGACGACCTGGCCAATCTCCTGCCGGCACGGGTCAGCGGCGGGCTTGCCGTCCTGGCCGCCCCACTGGTGGGCGGACGACCCGCGGACGCCCTGCGCGCCGTGCGTCACCAGTCAGGGCGGCACCCCAGCCCCAACGGCGGTGTGGTCGAGGCCGCCTTCGCCGGTGCCCTGGGAGTCACCCTGGGCGGCCGCAACACCTACGGCGGCGTCGAGGAGGACCGCGGCGAACTTGGACGCGGCCCCGCACCGTCGGCGGCCGACCTCGCCCGCGCGAACCGTCTGGCACTGGCGGTCTCGGCCGGGGCTGCCGGCCTGAGCGTCCTGGTCGCGCTCGCGAGGCGGCGATGAACGTCCTGCTGCTGGGCGGCACCGCCGAGGCGCGCGAGCTCGCCCGCCTGCTCCACGCCGAGGGCATCTCTGTCGTCACGTCGCTGGCCGGCGCCGTGGCCGACCTGCACCCGCCGCAGGGCACGACCAGGGTCGGCGGCTTCGGCGGCGCGGACGGACTCGCCGGCTACCTGCGCGGCCAGCACGTCGACGCGGTGATCGACGCGACCCACCCGTTCGCCGAACGGATGAGCGCGAACGCGGCTGACGCCTGTGCCCGGACCGGGGTGCCGTTGCTGCGACTGTCACGGCCCAGCTGGGCCGTCCATCCGGACGCCGCGTCCTGGCACTGGGCCGACTCGATCGACCAGGCACGGGAGATCGCGGGCGGGCTGGGCGAACGGGTCTTCCTGACGATCGGGCGGCAGTCGCTGGCCGAGTTCGCCGACTGGGGCGACCGCTTCGTCCTCGCCCGCGTGATCGACCCACCCGACATTGCGATCCCGGCCTCCTGGACGGTGCTGCGCGCACGCGGCCCGTTCCGGATCGATGACGAACTCGACCTGCTGCGCAGGTACGAGATCGATGTGCTGGTCACCAAGGACTCCGGCGGCCCGACCGACGCCAAGCTCGCCGCGGCGTCCGAACTGGAGGTGCCGGTCGTCATGCTTCGCCGGCCCGCGCCGCCCGACAGGGTGCGGTTGGTGACGTACGTGGCCGATGTGATGGTGTGGGTGAAAGGGCTTCGCGTGGGCGTGGCCGGTCAGCGTCGTCGCAGCAGGTAGGTGTCGAACATCCAGCCCTTGCGGGCTGCGGCCTCGGCGCGGACCCGCACGATCTCTTCCCGAACGTCCTGCAGGGGACCGGACACGAGAATCTCGTCGGGGGTGCCGAGGTAGGCGCCCCAGTAGATGTCCAGGCCTTCGGGTTCGATGGTTGCGAATGTCTGGGCACCGTCCAGCATCACCACCACGTCGTCGACGTCGGTCGACATTCCGCCGCGCAGTAGCCGGGCAGGGCTGATCTGGAGCGCGCGGCCCTGCCGGTTGAGCGGGATCTGGTGCCGGGCGGCGAGGGCCAGCACGCTGCTGATTCCCGGCAGCACGCGCAAGGTGATCGGCGCGCTGTCGGCCGCCGCCGCCACCAGTTGGTCGGCGATCGCCAGGGTGCTCTCGTACAGGCTCGGGTCACCCCAGACGAGGAAGCCACCCACCTGCCCTGGGCCGAGCGATCGACCGACGGCAAGGCTCCACTGCTCGAGTCGTTGGGTGCGCCAGCCGGCCACGGCCTGGTCGTAGTCGGGGGCGGTCCGCCAGGGCCGTGGCGGGTCGCTGAGTTCCACGATCTGCACGGGAGTGGTGCGATGCCGCTCGACCACGACTCTCCGCGCCTCGACGAGGTCGTCCAGGTCACCCTCCTTCACCACCACAAAGAGGACGTCGAGTTGCTGGATGGCACGGGATGCTTCGATCGTGACCCAGTCGGGATCTCCGGCGCCGATGCCGATCAGGAACAGTTCACGGCTCACCGTCTGCCTCCTGTTTGTGGCGAGCCCGAGTTGAGCCCCGGCGAGGGTTGCGGTCAGGGCGTCGGCAACCTCGGGCGCCGGCACCTTGATACGGATCCAGGTGGGCCCGAGGCCTGGGAACGACTCGCCTCGCCGGACGGCGAAGCCGGCCACGGCGAGGGCGGGCCGGACCGAGTCGGGGCCGCAGGAGGAGGTGTCGACCAGCACGAACGGCGCTGCGGACGGCACGCTGGGGAACCCGGCGTACGACAGTGCCGCGACCAGGTGGTCACGGTCGGCGTTCAGGGTGAGGTACCGGCTCGCAGCTTCGGTCCGTGCGGCCGCGGTGCTGGTGGCGATCATCGCCGCGATGGCGGGCGCTGAGACCGGCCAGGAGGGTTGGGCCTGCGCCAGGCGCGTGATCAGGCGGGGGTCGCCAATGACGTAGCCGACCCGCAACCCCGCCAGGCCCCACGTCTTCGACAGGGACCGGAGCACGAGCCGGTTCGGCATGTCCGGTTCGATCAACGACTCGCGCTCGTCGGTGGCGTCCATGAACGCTTCGTCGACCACCAGCAGCCGACCGTGGCCGGCTTCGAGCAGGGCCTCCCGACGATGGAGCCAGCCAGTGGGGTTGGTGGGGTTGCCCACGAACAGGGCGTCGGCCCACGCGGGCAGCCCGGTGAGGGCGGGGACGCCGTGGTCGGTGCGGACGGGCAGAAGCCACCGCTGGACGGCGTGCCCGGCGGCCCGCAGGGCCGATTCGGGTTCGGTGAACTGAGGGTGCACCACCAGTGGGTGGGTCGCGGTGAGGACCCGGGCGATCAGCGCGAACGCTTCGGCGCCGCCGGCGGTGGGGAGCACCATCTCAGGCCGAACTCCGTGGGCTGCCGCGATCGCGGTCCGCGCCAGCTCGACGTCGGGATAGCGGCCCAGCGTGGTGGTGGCGGCGGCGATCTGGCCAGCCAGCCAGCGCGGAGGGCCGGGCAGCATGACGTTGACGGCCAGGTCGACCAGGTCGGGAGCCGTGTCGTGGTCGCCGTGGTGGTGGAGGTCGATCCCGTCGACGCGGCCGGTGTGCCCTGGGGCCGGCTCGATGCCGCCGGTTCGGGCGGTGAAGGCGGCAGCGGCGCGGGCGAAGCGCTGGGCACAGTCGGGCTGCCCGGCCCAGTGCAGGTGCAGGTACGAGGCGTGCAGGGTCGGGGTCCCGGTCCGGGCGGGGTCGAGGGAGAAGCCCTCACTGGTGTCCGACCAGGCCCAGGCCGGGCTGGGGCCGGCCGGCGGGGTGGTCTGGGTGCGGTGGAACTCGTGGCCAGCGACCTGGGTCCCGGCCGGGCAGAGCAGGGTGTCGGTGTGGGTGGTGGCGGTCCGGTAGCCGAGGGTGAGCCGGGGAGTCATCCGGCTGGTGGCGAGCAGCGCCCCGACCATCGGGTGGCCGTCGAGGTGTTCGGTGAGATACAGCTGGCCGGCGCATTCTGCGACGGTGGGGAGCCCGGCGGCGATCGCGTCGGCGACCGCGGCTCGCAGCTCGGCGTTGGCGCTGAGCTCGACGGCGTGGACCTCGGGGAAGCCGCCGCCGATGTACAGCCCGGCCAACCCCCGGGGGAGGCGGGTGTCGGTCAGCGGGTCGATCTCGACGACTCGGCAGCCGGCCGCGGTGAGCAGTTCGGCGGTCTCGGCGTACCGGAAGGTGAACGCGCGGCCGGCGAACATCCCGACGAGCGGCCGCCCGGCCACCTGGTTCACGACCGTGGCCGGGTCCCACGGTGTGGCGTCGAGGGCTGTGGCGCTGCCGGCCAGGTCCAGGACGGCCGCCAGGTCGACGTGCTCGGCGATGTGCGCGGCGAGGGTGGTGATGGTCGCGGCGGATTCCGCGCGTTCGGCGGCGGGCACGAGACCCAGATGGCGGGACGGGGCGGCGATCCCGGCGCTGCGAGGTACCAGGCCGAGCACCGGAACGCCGGCACCGGCGAATACGGCTGCGAGTTCGGCGCCGTGGCGCGGACTGGCCACCCGGTTCACGACCACGCCACCGATGCGGATGCGCTCGTCGAAGCCGCGCAGGCCCAGCGCTGCGGCCGCGGCGGTCCGGGACGACCCGGCCGCATCAACCACCAGCAGCACCGGCGCATCGATGAGCCGTGCGACGTGGGCGGTGGAGCCGAACCCGTCGCGTCCCAACTGGCCGTCGAAGAGCCCCATCACGCCTTCCACGATGGCCACTTCTGCCGGGGCGGGGGAGAGTGTGCCGTGCAGGAACAGCCGGGGCACGATCTCCTCACCGGTCAGGACGGCGTCAAGGTTGCGTCCGTCCCTGCCGGTCGCGAGCGCGTGATAGCCGGGGTCGATGAAGTCTGGGCCGACCTTGAAGCCGGCCACCTGTCGTCCGGAATCGGCCAGCGCAGCCATGATTCCGGTGGCGATGGTGGTCTTTCCCGCCGAGGATGCGGCGGCGGCGACGACGAGCCGGGGGATGGTCACCATTCGACGCCCGCCTGGCCCTTCTGGCCGGTGTCGAAGGGGTGCTTGCGCTTGGTCATCTCGGTGACGGTGGTGGCGATCTCGACCAGTTCGGCCGGGGCTGCCCGTCCGGTGACCACGACGTGCTGCAACCCGGGCCGGTCACGCAGCGTCGCCACCACCTCGCCGACGTCGAGCCAGCCCCAGATCAGCGGGTAGGTGAGTTCGTCCAGCACGTACAGCTGGTGTCGCTGCACCGCGAGGCGGGACGCCACTTCGGCCCACGCCTCCCGGGCCGCGTGGGCGTGCCCGGGCTCGGCCCCGGGCTTGCGGACCCAGCGGCGTCCGGCGCCGGTGGCGTACCACTCGACCTCCCCGCCGGTCCCGCTGCGTTCGTGCTCGGCCCCCAGCGCCTCGAGCGCGGCGCGTTCGCCGGTGACCCACTTCCCGGACTTGATGAACTGGAACACCCCGATCGACCAGCCCTGGTGCCACGCCCGCAGCGCGAGGCCCATCGCCGCGGTGGTCTTGCCCTTGCCCTCGCCGGTGTTCACGATCAGCGCGGGCAGGAGCCGCCGCTCCTTCGTGGTCAGCCCGTCCCCGGCGATGTCGACGGGTTCGCCCTCAGGCATGTCGGGGTCCGGTTCTCCTGCTCACGGCCCAGATTGTGCCGCATCCGGTTAGGGTGCTCGCCATGAACGACCACACCGGGAGTCCGGGCCAGCTCAGCGCCGGGTTGCCCGATGATGCGTTCGTCACCGACGGACTGCTGACCAAGCGGGTGCTGCGCGCTTACGCCCTGGCCGTGCTCGCCCCACGACCGGGGGAGCGGTTGTGGGACCTGGGTGCCGGCACCGGCTCGATCGCCATCGAGTGGTGCCGGTTGCATCCGGGCAACACGGCGATCGCGGTCGAACGGGACCCCGAGCGGGCCACGCGCATCGCCACCAACGCCACGAACCTGCAGGTTGCCGGCCAGCTCGCTGTGCGGGTCGGCGACGTGGCGTCGCTGCCCGCCGAGCTCCCCGCGCCCGACGCGGTCTTCGTCGGCGGCGGCGTGGAGGACCAGGTGCTGCAGGACTGCTGGGCAGCGCTCAGACGCAACGGACGACTCGTCGCCCACAGCGTCACCGCCGACTCCGACGCCGTGCTATTGGAGGCCTACCGGCGCTGGGGCGGCGAACTGAGCCGGATCGGGGTCGAGGTCGCCGAACCGATCGGACGTTTCACCGGCCTGCGGCCGCTGCGCAGCGTCACGAGCTGGGCCGCGACCAAGCGCTGACCCCGGACCGGTCCAGGCGGGCGCTGAGACGGGCGTCCCAGAATTACGCAATCTTGCTCATCGGGGCGTTTCGGGGTGCAAGGATCAAGTGCCGTCCACGACACGGAACCCGGTGAGAATCCGGGACGGTCGGGCCACTGTGACCTCAGCGATGGGGAAGTCAGATACGTGCGTGGGCGACGGTTCCTTAGGCCACGTCACCTAGAAAGGGAACTCACTGATGCATATCGCTGAGGGATTCCTACCTGTCGTTCACTGCGTCGCTTGGTACGCAGTCTCAACCCCGTTCGTGATCCGCGGAGCTCGCAAGGTCATCCAGGAGGCGAAGGAGCATCCGGAGTCCCGGCTGCTGCTCGCCGCCGCCGGCGCCTTCACCTTCGTCCTGTCCTCGATCAAGCTGCCCTCGGTCACCGGCAGCTCCTCCCACCCCACCGGCACCGGCCTGGGGGCCGTGCTGTTCAGGCCACCCGTGATGGCGTTCCTGTCCACGATCGTGCTGATCTTCCAGGCCTTGCTGCTGGCCCACGGCGGCATCACAACCCTGGGCGCGAACGTGTTCAGCATGGGCATCGCCGGGCCCTGGGTGGGTTACTGGTTCTGGAAGCTGTCCAGCCGTCTCGGCTGGCACCGCAATGTCGGCGTCTTTCTCGCCCTCGCCTTCGCTGACCTATCCACGTACCTGGTGACCAGTGTCCAGCTGGGTCTAGCCTTCCCCGACCCCGTCTCCGTCCTGGCCGGCTCGGTGGCCAAGTTCATGGGCGTGTTCGCCATCTCCCAGATCCCGCTGGCAATCGCCGAGGGCATCCTGGGGGTGCTGGTGTTCCGGCTGCTCACCGATGTCGCCAAGCCCGAGCTGGAACGCCTCGGCATCTTGCGCCCGGTCGTGAAGGAAGCGGTGGCCTGAGATGAGCAGGAAGACCTGGACCACCATCGCCCTCATTGCCGCGCTTGTCCTGATCTTCGGGATCAGCTTCGTTGTCGGTGGGCTTCACACCAACCCCGACGAACGCTTCGCCGGTACCGACTCGGTTGCCACCAGCACCATCCAGGAGTCCAACCCGGACTACCAGCCGTGGTTCGAGCCCTTCTTCCAGCCGGAATCCGGAGAAGTCGAGTCCGGACTGTTCGCACTGCAGGCGGCTCTCGGCGGCACCGTCCTCGGATTCGCCATCGGCGGCCTGTGGGGGCGTCGTCGCAGTGAACGGTCGCCCGCGACCGCTGAACCCAACGGGCCCGCTCCCGAGCCCGCGACCTGATGGCGCACGGCCTGGCGCTGGACCACGCAGCGTGGTCCAGCCCCTGGCGGTCGCGTTCGGTCAGGGACAAGGGCACCTTGTCGCTGGGCCTGCTCCTGGCCGCCATCTCGCTACCGCCATTCCCCGGTGGCGCCGCGGTTGCTGTGCTTAGCCTGGTGCTGCTGCTGGGCCCGATCCGCGTCGGCTGGACCCGGCTGGGCCGCATCGTGTGGCTGCCGCTGGTCTCCATCCTGATCGGCGTGGCGACGGTCGCGGTAAGCGTCAGCTGGGGCGCCAGCCTGCGCGTGCAGGTCACCCCTGCCGGTCTGGATCAAGCCGCGCAACTTGCCGTCCGTGCGGTCGCGGCCACCCTGGCGATGTTCACCCTCGCCTGCTCGACCCCGATGATCGACCTGCTGTCCTGCCTGCGGCATGCCCGCATCCCGGACCCGCTCATCGAGATCGCGGCACTTATCTATCGGTTCAGCTTCGGCCTACTGGAGAGCGCTGGAGCGATCCACCAGGCGCAGGAGGCACGGCTGGGCTATTCCACCCGATCCGCAGCGATGCGCTCGGCGTCCATGGGGGTGGCGGTGCTGTTGCTCCGCTCCTGGGACCGGGCCCGTCGCCTGGAAGCGGGGCTTGCTGCACGGGGCTACGAAGACACGCTACGGACCCTGGAACCGGCACGGACCAGGTCCACCGGCTTCCTGGTCACCAGCGTCGCGACACTCGCAATGCTGGTTGCCGGCTCGGTGGGCTGGATGGTGTTGCGATGAGCCACCGCCAACTCTCCGCCGAAGGTCTTGAGGTTGCCTTCGGGCACCGGCAAGTGCTCCGCGGCGCAGACCTCGAGATCCCGCGCGGACGGTGCCTCGCCCTGCTCGGCGCCAACGGATCGGGCAAGACCACGCTGCTACGAGCGCTGGCTGGCTCGGTCAAGCCGGGCCACGGGAACGTCCTGGTCGACGGCGCTGCCGTGGCGTTCGACCGGTCTGGTCTGCGGGCGCACCGGCAGGTCGTCCAGCTTGTCGCGCAGAACCCCGACGACCAGTTGTTCGCCGCCGATGTGTACCGTGACGTCTCCTTCGGTCCGCTGAACCTCGGATTGGGCGAAGCCGAGGTACGACAGCGGGTGGCGCAGGCGTTGGCCGTCCTGTCCATCGAGGACCTCGCGGAGCGGCCGATCCACGAGTTGTCCTACGGGCAGCGAAAGCGGGTCGCGATCGCCGGGGCAGTGGCAATGCAGCCTTGCGTCATGCTGCTCGACGAGCCCACCGCCGGGCTCGACCCGCAAGGGGTGGACGAGATGGTGGCCGCCCTGGAGAGGCTGCTTGAAGCTCACACCACGGTGGTCATCTCCACCCACGAGGTCGACTTCGCCCTGTGGTGGGCCGACTCGGTCGCCGTGTTGGTGGACGGTCAGATCCGCCACGGGTTACCCGCTGACCTGCTCTCCGACGAGTCCCTCGTGGCGGCGGCCCGGCTCCGGCGACCGCTGGTGCTGCAGGCCGCCGCCGCGCTCGGTCTTCCCTCGGGATCAGTCACCGACGTGCCCGGACTCGTCGCCGCCGTGCGGGCGGCCGGGGACCTCGGCGAGGGCGCAGCCTGACGATGATGGCGAGGTCCGGGATGCGTTGCTGCTCAGCTGCGAGCCAGTCGCAGCAGCGCATCCATATCGGCGTGCTGCTGCAGGGCGTCGGCCAGTTCGTCGAGCATCTGGGTGCGACGCTCGGCGAAACCGAGGGCGTCCGGGACGGGCTGCCAGGCCGAGCCGACCGTGCCGGCCAGCTCGGTGAGCCAGGCGCGGCGGAAGCCGTCATTCTCGAACGCGCCGTGCCAGATCGTGCCCCAGGTGTTGCCGACCCGCACCCCGTCGAGGAACGGCTCCCCTCCGGACGGCTCGACCACCCCGTGGTGGATCTCGTAGCCGGTCACGGGGTGCCCGCGCCAACTGCCGGACGGCTTTCCGAGGACTTTCTCGGCGTTGAACCGGACCGTCGCCGGCAGCAGGCCAAGCCCCGGCTCGGTGCCCAGGGCGGATTCGATCGGGTCGTCGATCACCTCGGTCAGCATCTGGTACCCGCCGCAGATTCCCAGGATCGGGCCGCCCGCCGAGGCACGACGGGCGAGGGCGTCGGCAAGCCCGAGGCGCCGCAGCCAGTCCAGGTCGGCCAGGGTGCTGCGGCTGCCCGGCAGGACGACCAGGTCGGCGCTCGCGATGTCGGACGGGCTGGCAGTGGCGAACACGTCCAGGCCGGGCTCGGCGGCCAGGGAGTCCAGATCGGTGGCGTTGGAGATGCGGGGGAACCGGATCGCGGCGACCCGCAGCGTCCCGGCACGGCCGGGCAGGCGCGGCCACTTCGCGAAGGCCAGCGCGTCCTCGCTGTCCAGCCACACCTGGTCCAGCCAGGGCACCACGCCCAGGCAGGGCAGGCCCGTGCGGGCGCTGAGCTCGACCAGCCCCGGATCGAGCACCGACTGGTCGCCGCGGAACTTGTTGATCAGGTAGCCGGCCAGAGTGGCCCGGTCGTCGTCGCCGCTGATCGCCCAGTGGCCGTAGATGGAGGCCAGCACCCCGCCACGGTCGATGTCCCCGACCAGCACCACTGGCAGCCCGAACTCCCTGGCCAGGCCGAAATTCACGTAGTCACCGGTCCGCAGGTTGATCTCGGCCGGCGAGCCTGCGCCCTCCGCCACCACCAGGTCGTAGCTGGCCTCCAGCTGCCGGTAGGCGTCGAAGGCCGCCGCCGCGAGCCGGGCACGACCGTTGGTGTACTCGCCGGCCTCCAGGGTTCCCCCAGGCTGGCCGCCGAGCACGATGAATGCCCGGCGGTCCGTGGCGGGCTTGAGCAATACGGGGTTCAACAGTGCGGACGGCTCTACCCCGGCCGCCACGGCCTGCAGGTACTGGGCGCGTCCGATCTCGGAACCGTCCGGGCAGACCATCGAGTTGTTGCTCATGTTCTGCGCCTTGAACGGCGCCACCCGCACGCCGCGCCGCGCGAACGCACGGCACAGCCCGGCGACGATCAGCGACTTGCCGGCGTCCGACGAAGTGCCCGCCACCAGGATTCCTGCCACCCGCGCATCCTCCCATGGACGCCGGGCGACCAGCGCTACAACCCCAAGACCGAACCGGGACAGGCTCCCGGCAAACCGAAGGAGAACCGATGAACAGCCCAGTGGTGCGCACCCCCGTGCAGGCCCCGAGCAACGCCGCTTACGCCGCAGCCCGAACCCTCAGCGACGGGCAGGCGAAGCCGCTCGGCGCCCTGGGCGACCTCGAGACGCTGGCCGCGTGGGTGGCGTCCTGCCAGGGCACCTGCCCGCCCCGCCAGCTGGACGACGTCCGGGTCGTGGTGTTCGCCGGTGACCACGGTGTCGCCGCGGACGGGGTCTCGGCCTACCCGGCAGCGATCACCCCCGCGATGGTGTACGGCATCGCCGGCGGTCATGCCGGGGTGTCGGCGCTCGCGGCTGCCAACAACGTGACCGTGAGCATCTACGACCTCGGTGTCGCCGTGGACTTCCCCGACCTGCCCGCCGAGATCAGCCGGTTCAAGGTGCGCCAGTCCTCCGGCCCGATCCACCTTGAGGACGCGATCAGCCGCGCCGAGGTAGAACAGGCACTTGCTGCCGGTGACACGATCGCTGCCGAGCAGATCGCGGACGGCGCCCAGCTGCTGATCTCCGGTGACCTGGGCATCGGCAACACGACCATCGCCGCCGCCCTGGTCGCCGCATCCCTGGGAGTGCCGGCCGCGGCGGTGACCGGACGCGGCACCGGGATCGATGAGGGCACGCTGGTGCACAAGACGGCGCTGATCGAGGCTGCCCTGGCCAGGACCGGCGAAAGGGTGTCGGACCCGATCGAGCGGCTCGCCGCGCTCGGGGCCGCCGACTTCGCGGCCGCCGTGGGCTTCATCTCCGGTGCCGCACGCCGCGGCGTGCCGGTACTCCTCGACGGGGTGATCGCCGTCTCCGAGGCACTGGTGGCCGAGGACTACGCCCCCGGCACGAAGGCGTGGCTGCGGGCCGGCCACCGCTCCACCGAACCCGGGCAGGCCCTGGCGCTGGACAGGCTCGGCCTCACGCCGCTGGTCGACTTCTCGATGCGGCTCGGCGAGGGCAGCGGTGCGGTGCTGGCCGTGCCGATGGTGCGCTCGGCGGTGGCCGCGCTCACCGGCATCGCCCAGCTCTCCGACCTGACGTGAGCGCGTTCGCCGGGCTGCGACTGGCGTGCCGATCGGGCAGAGCCCGCGCCGCGAGGTGAAAGGCCTTCGCTGACGGCGCATCCGAACACTGAATCGTCCCGGGTCTGGTGGAGGCAAGTGGTGGGGTTTTGGCCGGCGTGGCCCGACGGTGTAGGCAGTCCGTCGGGCCTGCTGCATGAGGGGACGACACTCGTCGTCGACGTACCAGCCGCTGGGGGCGGGCCTGCACTAGTGACGCGCATCGGAGTATCCAGCTCGGCGCGGTTGCCTGCCCCACATCTGCCCCACGAAGCTCGTCCGCTGGCGTAAGAACGGCACAAAACCCGTAGTGGGAAGCATGTTTGGCCGTCTCCCGAGGGAGGTTCAACTCCTCTCTCGCGCACCGTAAGGTGCCTCTGACCAGGGCAAACAATCCTCTCTCGTGTTCCATTCCGGTCGGACCAGAACCTTCTGACTAGGACTTTCGCGGATGGCATGGGTGGCCGATGGCCAGATGAGCCCACGCGGGGCCGCTTCTGCCCCACAGAAATGGCCCGCTGAAACTGGATCTGACTAGGTACGGAAGACGACTGGGGCATCTCCGGACGGGCTGTGCTGCCCCACGAGAGCTCCAGGAACAGGACAGGAGCCGAGGCTCGTATCGCCGCTGCGACGCCGCCGTCATGGTTTCTCTCCCCGCTCCAGAAGAACGTCCTCAACCGGGCAGGCCTCCGCCACCCGTGAGCAACTCCCGATCACAATCGTGGCCTGGAGCGAACGCACCGACCACCGCAGCCGACGCCGAGGCGCTCTTGTGGATTGACCCCGTCAAGAACGAGACCACCATGACACCCACGAGAGCCATCAGGCTGCGTGACGCCACTGTCAACTGTTCGTGCAGCAGACCCTCTGATGGGCGACGAGAAGTTCTACGGCGGGGTCCGTCGTGTGCTCTGCCGCACGACCAGGCGTGGCCGAATCGGTTCCAGCAGCGCAGGGTCAGCTTCTTCATTGAGAAGTACCTCGAGGCACCGGCGGCCGAGCGCGCGGAAGTCCTGTCGCACCGTGGTGAGTGGAGGCATGAACTGGCTGGCGAACTCGTGATCGTCGAAGCCGACGACGCTGATGTCGTCGGGCACACGGACGCCGGCCTCAGCGAAGGCTCGCATCATTCCCAGAGCCATGAGGTCTGAGGCGGCGAAGACGGCGTCGGGGAGGCCGTTCTTGAGCAATCGCCTGCCGGCGTCGTAGCCGCTTTGGCCGGTCCATTTGCCGTGGATCGGCTCCGGTACTTCGAGGCCGTGGGCAAGCAGTTCGTCCTGCCATCCCTCGAGGCGGACGCTTCCGTCCAGCCAGTGCTGGTTGCCGGCGAGGTGAACGATGCTGCGGTGCCCGAGCCGGACGAGATGCCTAGTTGCGAGGCGGGCGCCGAGGCGCTGGTCCTCGGAGACGACTCGGACGCCGTCTGACGGAGTCGGGTCGGGCGCGAGCATCACGACCGGGAGTCCGCGCGCCCAGGTGAAGGACGCCGCCACTTCGCGAGTCGCAGCAGCTTCTCTACGCAGGGGGGCGATCACCACGATGCCGTCGACGAATGCGTCCGCGAACGTCTGAAGGGTGGACTGCAGCGATCCGAATGCGTCCCGTTCCTTGACGGTGAGCAGTACCGAGTAACCAGCCTTGCGAGCGGCTTCCTCCACGCCGTTGAGGGCGCCCATTGGGCCGTAGCGCCATGAGCCATCGGTGACCACCCCAATGGCGCCCGCGCGAGACTTCACGAGCGCGCGGGCGGCGCCATTTCGCCGGTAACCGGTCTCGGCGATCGCGCTGAGTACTCGCTGCTTCGTGTCAGGGGCGACGTGGCTACTTCCGTTGAGGACGCGAGAGACGGTCTGGTACGAGCAGCCGGCGATGCGTGCGACATCGTGAAGGCTCGGTCGCCTTGGTGATGGGGATGGCACGCCAGCAGCGTAGCCCATTTGAGGGGGTTGACACCCGACTGTGTCAACGTTCACAATCTCAGTCGTGCGAACGTTCACACGCAGGTGAGCGCAGCGCAAGATCGAACTCCACTGCTCGACGCAGAGCGGGTGTCGCCGATCGTCAATACCAGAACTCTTCATGGAACGCCGAAGGAGCGTAAATGAACAAGAAGTGGACCACCGCTGCCGCGGTCGCAGCCCTCGCCCTGGGTTTCAGTCTCAGCGCCTGCAGTACCGGTACGACCGCGTCCAGTTCGGCCGACAACGGGGTCTCCGCCAAGGCGGACGCGGCGCTGAAGGAGATCCAGGGCAAGGTGCTCAGCAAGGGCCCGCATGGCGAGGACCCGTCGCCCAGGGAGGCTGTCGCGCTGAGCGACTCCGAGGTCGCCCAGATCAAGGCCAAGGGCGCCACGGCCGCCATCGTGATGCACTACGCGGGCAACGACTGGGCTACGGCCCAAGTGAACGGGCTCAAGAGCGAGTTCGCGCGTCTGGGCATCGAGGTTGTCGCTGTGACCGACGCGAACTTCAAGCCCGACCAGCAGGTCTCCAACATCGAGACGGTTCTGGCCAAGAAGCCGGACATCATCGTGTCCATTCCGACTGACCCGGTCGCGACCGCTGCGGCGTACAAGAAGGCTGCCGAGGCGGGCGTGAAGCTCGTGTTCATGGACAACGTGCCGAATGGTCTGGTGGCGGGCACCGACTACGAGTCCGTGGTCTCTGCCGACAACTACGGCAACGGTGTGGTCTCCGCGCACCTCTTGGCCAAGTCCCTGGGCGGCGCGGGCAAGATCGGCGTCATCTACCACGAGGCGGACTTCTTCGTCACCAAGCAGCGCTACCAGGGGTTCACCGAAACCATCGCCAAGGACTACCCCGACATCAAGGTCGTGAAGGCTCAGGGCATCGCTGGCCCCGACTTCGCCGGTGACGCTCAGAAGGTGGCCGACGCCATGCTGAGCCAGAACCCGGACCTGAACGGAATCTGGGCGGTCTGGGACGTGCCGGCTGAGGGCGTGATGGCAGCAGCCCGCGCCGCCGGACGTACCGATCTGAAGATTGCCACCGAAGACCTGGGCACCAATGTGGCTATCGCGTTGGCGCAGAACCAGCTGGTCGTCGGGCTGGGAGCCCAGCAGCCGTTCCAGCAGGGTGTCACCGAGGCCGATATTGCCGGTGGTGCACTGATCGGCAAGAAGGCGCCGGCCTACGTTGCGCTCAACGCCCTTCCGGTCGATCACAGCAATGTGCTGGACGCCTGGAAGCAGGTCTACAGCACGGAGGCGCCGGCTGACCTTCAGAAGGCCTACGTGAAATGACCGTCGTCCCGGAGGGTGGCGTCGAGGGGATGTACTCCCCGGCGCCGCCCCCCGCCGTCCCAGCGGTGCGGATGGTGGGAATCAACAAGTCCTTCGACACCGTGAGAGTGCTTGAGGATGTCGACTTCGAGGTCCTCCCGGGCGAAGTACATGCACTGGCCGGGGGAAACGGGGCCGGGAAGTCGACCCTGATGAAGATCCTGCAGGGTGTCTACAGCAAGGACTCGGGATCGATCGAGATCGCGGGAAGCCAGACCTCCTTCGGCTCCATCCACGATGCCAAGGCCGCTGGTATCGGCATGGTGTTCCAGGAGTTCAGCCTGATCCCCTCCCTCACTGTCGCGCAGAACATCTTCCTCAACGCTGAACCGCTGAAGGCCGGCCTGATCGACGACCGGGCGATGGTGGAGCGCGCACGGGCCGTCTTCGACCGGATGCAGACGCCTGTCGACCCGACCCGCGAGCTCAGTGCGATGAGCACCGCCTACTGGCAGCTCACCGAGATCGCCAAGGCTCTCAGTGAAGATGCGCGGGTCCTGATCATGGACGAACCGACGGCATCGCTGGCCCGGCACGAGGCCAAGGCGCTGTTCGAGGTGATCACCCGGCTCAAGGAGCAGGGCATCGCGATCATCTACATCTCCCACCGGATGGAGGAGGTCTTCGAGATCGCTGACCGCATCACGATCCTCCGCAACGGGGTGCGCCTGCTCACCATGCCGTTGAGCCAGATCTCACCCGCCCAGATCGTGGAGGGCATCGTTGGAAAGGCGGTGGAGGTCTCCGCGGTCACAGCGGCGGTGGCCGACGACGCGCCGATCGTCCTGGAGGCCCGCGGACTGGCTTCCAGCAGCGGGATCCACGACCTGGACCTCACCCTCCGAGCTGGCCAGGTCGTAGGCCTGGCAGGCCTGATGGGATCGGGGCGCAGCGAGTTGGCCAGAGCCCTCTACGGCATCGACAAGATTACCGCCGGAGCGCTCGCCGTCGGCGGGCGCGAGGTGTCGATCGGGTCACCGAGGGAGGCGCTCGCCCACGGGATCTGCCTGATTCCCGAAGACCGTCGCCTACAGGGCCTGATCCTGGAGCACTCCGTGACCGGCAACCTTGCGCTGCCGCACCTCGACGAGGTTCGCAAGGGGTGGTTCGTCGACGAGCGCGCCACCTCTTCCCTGGTCGCGCGGCTCATCGCGACCTTCGGCATCAAGGTCGCCGACCCGAGCCGGCCCGCGAAGCTGCTCTCTGGCGGGAACCAGCAGAAGATCGTGATCGCCAAGTGGATCAGCCGCGGGCCCCGCGTCTTGATCATGGACGAGCCGACCGCCGGCGTGGACATCGGGACCAAGGCGGAGATCATCGCCACTGTCAGAGCCCAGGCCGCTCAAGGAATGGCGGTTCTGGTCATTTCGTCGGAGTACTCAGAACTCCTCGCAATGAGCGACCGACTCCTCCTCGTGCGCGATTTCACAATCGTGCGCGAGATCGATCGCTCGGCAGTCACCGACGAGCAATCCCTCGAACTCGAAGTACAAGGAGTGGCGGCATGAACGTGATCTCAACCAAGCCCGCCGAGATCGTGGGCGCCAGGAAGCGCTTCACCATCGACTGGCGACGCGACATCATCTACGTCGGGTTCGTCGCTGTCGTGATCGTCTTCGCAATCCTCCTGCGCGACCAGGGCTTCGTCTCGACGACGAGCCTGATGAACATCCTGCGCCAGACCGCCATCGTCACCGTCCTGGCGGTCGGCATGACCTACGTGATTGCCGCCGCCGAGATCGACCTTTCCGTGGGCTCCGTCGCCGGCCTCGCTTCGGTCGTGACAGCCATGACGCTGTCGTCCTTCGGCCTGGTGCCCGGCATCATCGCCGGGCTGGCGGTCGGAGCTGCGATCGGCGCCCTAAACGGAGCACTGGTCGCCTTCGTCCGCATCCCGTCCTTCCTGGTCACGCTGGCGATGATGGGCATCGCGTTCGGGATCGCCCAATGGACAACAGCCTCAGCGCCTCAACCGATCCTTGACATGACGTTCAACAACGTCTTCGGAGGGGGCTCCCTCGGGCCGGTCCCTGTCCTCATTCTCTGGATGCTCGTCGTGGTCGTCATCGGTTCGGTCGTCCTCAAGAAGATGCCGTTCGGCCGTCAGGTCCTGGCCACCGGAGCGAACAAGGTTGCCGCGGAGTACTCGGGGATCGCGACCCGGTGGATTCGCTTCCGGGTCATGATGATCTGCTCGATTGGGGCCTCCCTCGCGGGGATGCTCTACGCGGGACGGCTGCAGTCGGGCCGCTTCCAGTGGGGCCAGGGCGACGAGATGAACGCCATCGCCGCCGTGATCCTCGGTGGCACGGCGCTCTCGGGCGGGCGTGGATCAGTCATCGGCACATTCTTCGGTGCACTCCTCATGGCGACGATCAATTACGGCCTCATCCTCGGCGGCCTCGACACCAGCCAGCAGCAAATCATCCGGGGAATCATCATCGTGCTCGCGGTTGCGCTGGCGCGGCAGAAGTAACTCAACGAAAAGGAACGACAATGACTGAGAGAAACACGTCCCACATCGTTGTGGGCGACGGCCGGTTCGTCGTCGACGGCGAGCCGCTCAAGCTCTATGGCGGCGCCGTCCACTACTGGCGGCTCGACCGGGACAAGTGGGACGGAATCCTTGACTCCGTCAAGGGCATGGGGTTCAACATGATCTCCATCTACATGCCTTGGGAGATCCATGAGATCGCGAAGGGCGAGTTCGACTTCTCGGGCAACAAGGACATCGATGCGTTCATGACCTTGTGCGAGCAGAAGGGCCTGACGATCGTCGCCCGGCCCGGCCCCCAGATCAACTCCGAGCTGACCTGGTTCGGTTACCCCAAGCGCATCCTCGAGAACGACCGTCTGCACGCACGCAACGCCAAGGGAGGCATGACGGTCCTCACACAGGTGCCCAAGCCCATCCCTGCGCTCAACTACGCCGCGGACGAGTTCTTCGAAGAGACCGCACTCTGGTACGACGCCATCTGCGCGATCCTGGCCAAGCACGCCTACCCCAACGGCGGCCTTGTCGCCGCACAGGTCGACAACGAGATGGCCTACTTCTTCTGCATCAACGCCTACGCCGCCGACTTCAGCGAAGCCTCGCTGCGCAACTACCGCACGTTCCTGATCAACAAGTACGGCTCACTGGACGCGATTAACGCCGCCCACGGGCTGTCCGCCGCCTCGATCGACGAAGTCGACGCCCCGCGCCGGTTCAGCGCCACCCGGGCGATCGAGATCCCGCGGTACGCCGACTGGATCGAGTACCGCGAGGTCTACCTGATCGACTCCATGGACCGCCTCGCCGGCATGATGCGCGAGCGCGGGCTGGACAAGATCGCCCTGTTCCACAACTACCCCCACCCCCTGGGCCCGGGCGGAGCAGCCTCCGGCTTCACCACCCCGTTCAACATCGCCAAGCTCGAGGAGAAGCTCGACTTCGTCGGCTTCGACATCTACTCCCGCAAGGAGCTCTACGGCCACGTCAAGACCGTCGGCAGCTACGTCGTGGGAACCAGCCGCTACCCCTACATCCCCGAGTTCATCGCCGGCGTCTGGCCCTGGTACCTGCACCCCGGCGAGCTCTACGACGAGGAGTTCGTCACCAAGGCCGCCCTCGCCCAGGGCATCAAGGGCTTCAGCCGCTACATGCTCGTCGAACGCGACCGCTGGCTCGACTCACCGGTCCGGCGTGACGGCCGGGTCCGCGAAGACCACGCCGCCATGTTCGGGGCCGCCAACCGCATGCAGCTCGAAGGACGCTTCTCCGACCTGCGCCGAGAATCCGACGTGCTCCTGCTCGCCAACCGTGAGTACGATCGGCTGGAAGCAGCCAGCGTGCTGGTGTCCTTCCCGGGGGACTTCCTCGAGACACCGTCAGGCTTCTCCGAGTACGCAAATCCCCTGACCATCAGCGAACACCCCCTCGGCTTCGACAAGGCACCCCAGCTGGAGAAGTCGGAGTGGTTCGGAGCCCTGCATCGAGCCCTCAGCTCGGGGGGCTACGACTTCGTCCTTTCGGACACGGCTCTGGATCCCTCTCACTGGTCCAAGTACCGGGTCGTCAGCATCACGACCCTCGACTACCTTGACGCTCGCCTCCAACAGGCACTGGTCGACTATGCGGCAGCCGGCGGCACTCTCGTCATCGGTCCGCGCCTGCCCCGGTACGACAGCCTGATGCGCCCGTGCACCATCCTCGCCGAGGCCGTGGCGGCCAACGCCCCCCGGATCGTCCTGGTCGACTCGGCCGAGGAAGTCCCGAGCGCCATGATCCGGACCTGTGGCCAGGCCGGGGTAGCCCTGATCGGGCGAAGCGACCCTCGTCTTGACGTCATCGTGCACGGCGACATGGTCGACGAGGCGCGCAAGGTCGTCTTCGTGGTCAACCCCACAGCCGATCGCATCGAGGCGACAGTAGCGATCAGCGTCCCGCTCCACTCGGCCATCGAGCTGTGGACCGGGGAGCCGGTCCGACCGAGCGGCGACACCATCTCGGCCTCCATGGCGCCCTACTCAATCCACGTCTACGACTGCCGCACGGCCTGAAAGGAACCGAACATGCTTCACGGAAATGTGCTGATGGCCGACCTCGACGTCGACCAGTGGCGTAACGCTCAAGATCTCGTCCTGAAGTCAGCGAAGGAGGCGAAGCGGCTCGTCGTCATGCTCGAGGACGGCGAAGTGGTCAAGTGCCGGCACACGACGGGCCGGGCAGTGAACCAGGCTCCGACCCGGGTCGAGGACCTGAACGTCGCGGCGCGCTCGCTGTACGAGGCCAACAAGGAGGACACCGACTTCGTCCTCGTGATGGAGCGCGACGCGGCGGACGACTACTTCGCTCGCTATCAGGACGCCTGGAGTGCCGACGAGGATCTGGACGAGTACGTCCGCAGAACCTACGCCTCGCTCGACGACTTCGCCGACAGGATCGTCACCTACCCCACCCCCGCCCGCGAGACCCTCGGGCTGCAATGGCGGATCGGGGCCACCTTCGAAGAACTCGAAGGCGCGGTCCGCTCCCTGGTCGATCCCGGCTCAACGGTGGTTCTCGCCGTCCACGACGGTGAGAAGCTGTGGACCAGCCTCATCCTCTCCTTCGACGCCGACCTGAAGATCATCTCGATCGGAACCGCCGACCCGAGCCTGGTGGACATCCATGGTCCTCGCGCCGACGTGGTGGAACGACTCGTGCGTTTCGCCGACGCACGCGAAGGCAACGTCGGGCTGGTCGTCGAGGCCACGCTGCACGCGGCCAAGGAGTTCCTCGCCGCCACCGACAAGCGCGCCGCACGTGCCCGCCTGGGTGAGTCCTTCGCCATCAGCGAGCGGTGAGGTCGCCCTTGGGTAGGAGCGGCTCTGCACGCTCCTACCCAAGGCAGCCCTGGGCCCGTGAGCGCCACCCCTCGAGGCGCGATTTCCAGTGCGGCCTCGGCGTGAGGCGAGGGGACCGGGGCCCTTCCGTGACGCGTCAACAAGTGGCAGCGGCAATGAGGCACGAAGACGTCAGACCTTTGTCAACGCCGGTCGGAGCTTCGACCCCACTATCGCCGGCGAAATCCTTCAGTTGTCGACCGGCGCCGACACCCCACCGGCTCGATGAACGATCGGGTCGGCCGTGCACTGGGGGGAGAGTCCAGGGACATCACACGGCACGCGTGGACTGTCCCTCAATCAGCCTCGGCAGGAGGGCGTCGTCAGGCGTAGGCGTTTCATCGACTCCGATGATCTTCAGGAGCTGTCGCAGGGCAGCGCGGCCCGCGCTCACAAAGTCAAGCAGAACACTGGTTAAGGGCGGCGTCTGGAATTCCGCAACCGGTGACCCGTCGAGACTGACCACGCTTAGATCTCGAGGCACCGCCACGCCTTGGTTCCGCAACGCAGCCAGCGCGCCAACCGCCAATGTGTCGCTAGAGATGACGAGGCCGGAGGGGAGGCCCCTCTTGATCATCTCCAGAGCCGTTCGGTAACCGGCCCGGGGTGACCAGTCCGTCGGTTGTGCGGGTGGCTGTACCTGGAGTGAAGACAAGGCCATTTCGCGACGCCAGCCGGCCTCGCGTGCCTCTGAGGCCGCCCAGCCTTCGGGCCCGCCCAGAAAGTGAATCTCGCGGTGCCCGAGAGCAATTAAGTGACGTGTCGCGATTTGGGCAGCGAGCACCTCGTCGACACCGACGCTGTCCGGACCGATGCCACCGCCTTGATCGAAGGTCACCAAAGGGACATTTCTGCCCAACTCGCTAAGCGCGGACTTTAGGCCCGTCATTGGCGCGAGAACCAGGATCCCGTCGACCGCCCCCTGGGATAGGGACCGAATCGCGGCCCCAAGTGAGGCTACCGAAACATCCGGGACGGTTACCAAATCAGTCGAATATCCATGACTTCGCGCCTCCTCGGCAACTCCGTACAAAGCAAGCGACGGACTTGTGACAGATAGGTCGTACACAATGACGCCGATGTGCCTCGTCCGACTAGTGGCCAACGCGCGCGCGACACTGTTGGGCCGGTACCGCAGTTCCGCTACCGCTCGCAACACTCGAGCGGTGGTCTCCTCACTAGCGCCGCCCTTGCCATTCACCACCCGCGAAACCGTCTGGGCGGAGACCCCCGCATACCGAGCCACATCCGCCAACCGAGGGGCGCGCTCCTTTGGGCTTGTCACGATTGTCCTGATGGTCGAAGGGGTTTTCGCGACCGAACGCTAGCATGCGCGGGCGTAATGAGGCTTGAGGTGCGGGTTGGCACTGCCTCTGATCCGGGCTGCTTCACCGCGTGCTCCCCGAAGCGACACGCTCGGGCGGATATGGCGGGCGGATGGCGTGCGCGTTGCCGCTGGTGAACACTGGGCACCGCGCATGGAGCTGCCAGGTTGGCTGCCGTTTTCTTGGATGTTGGCACGAACATCTCCGAACCGCTCACCGCTCGTGGGACGTGATCCGCCGGCCCGTCCATCATCGTTCTAGCCCCTTCCTGGTTTGACGCTGGGCGTGCGGGACCGTGGTCCGAGCCTTGCACTGCTTCGCGCGCGAACATCTGCTCGAGTGCTACGTACCTGACGGTTCTAGCTTAGCGCTAAATCAGCAGAAAGGCCTAGACATCAGACTCCGAAGGGTGTCGGACTCTGGTTCGGGGCCCGGGCCGCTCCGGGAAGCCTTCAACGAGCTGATGAAGCCGTTTTGACTAGGGATAATGGTCGATTCAACCGTTCGGCTAGAGTGCCGGGAATGGCTCCGGCGGACAGTTGGCTGGCTGCACCCTTGACGACGTACGTACGTTAGCGCTAACCTATCGGCAGATGGGTTCCACGATGTAGTGGGCAGTGGCCCTCTCGAGAAGGTAACTTGACAATGGCGACCAAGACGGATGGGGCGGAGCCCCTCCACTTCCAGCTAGCTCAGCCAGCAGTCCGAACCGACCGCATCGAACGGATGCTGGCCCATGTGCAGGCCTGCAACCCGGGAGTCTGCATCGAGCGCGCGCGCTACTACACGCAGTCCTACCGGAAGACCCAGGCCCATCCAGAGATCATCAGACGCGCCAAGGCGCTCGCGCACACTCTCGAACACACCTCGATGTACGTGCTGCCAGGCAGTCTCCTGTTGGGCAATCAGGCGAGTCAGCCCAATCAGTCCCCCTTGTTCCCCGAGTTCACGATCGACTTCCTCAGGGACGAGATCCTGGGCGGCGATCCCTACTTCCCGCCGGAGCGGCCGGCGGACAAGTTCGAGATTCGTGAGGAGATCCTTCCCGAACTCGAAGAGATCATCGACTTCTGGAACGGGCAGACCCACCGCGAGCGTGTCTACGCCCGGCTTCCCAAGGAAGCGCTGCAGGCCCAGTATCAGGTCGGCGCAGTCAACATCCTCAACTACACCAGTGGCGGTGACGGGCACTTCGCCCCGCCCTACGCATGGATTGCAGAGCGCGGCCTCAACTACTTCATCGAGCAAGCCCGCGCATCGATCGCGAAACTGGATCCCGCCGATCACGAAACCCGGTCCAGCCGAGAGTTCTACCAGTCGGTGATCATCACCTGCGAAGCTGTCATCAACTGGGCCGGCCGCTACGCCGACTACGTTGAGGAGCTTGCCAGATCAGAGGCCGACCCTGTCCGCAAGGGTGAGCTGCTGAACCTCGCCGCCATCTCGCGTCACGTCCCGGCCCAACCTGCGCGAACGTTCCATGAGGCGCTGCAGCTGGTCACCTTCATCCAGTACGCCATCCAGATCGAGGACAACGCTCAGGGCGTCTGTTTCGGGCGCTTCGACCAGATGATGTACCCGTACTACAAGCGTGACGTGGAGGCCGGGATTCTCGACCGGGATCACGCCCTCGAGCTTGTTCAGAACTTCCTTGTCATGTTCAGCGTGATCGAGCGAATCCGAAGCTGGGACGACACCGAGTTCTTCCGCGGGAAGCCGATCTTCCAGAACGTCGTCATCGGTGGTATCGACCCGGATTCGGGCGCCGACGCCACCAACGAGGTCTCCTATCTCGTGCTCGACGCCATCCAGAACACACGCACTGTTCAGCCGGCACATTACGTCCGCTGGCACAAGGATGCGCCGGAGGCGTTCAAGATGAAGATCGCGGAGACGATTCGGCTGGGCACGGGCTTCCCGGCGGTCGCGAACGACGAGGCGTACATCAAGGCGATGCTCAACCGAGGCTACTCTTACCGGGACGCGGCAGATTACGGCATCATCGGCTGCGCCGAGCCTGGTCCGGCCGGCTTGCGTGGAGGCAGGACTGGTGCCGCCTGGTACTCGCTGGTGAAGTGTCTCGAACTGGCGCTGTACAACGGGAAGGACCCGAAGTCGGGGGTGCAGCTGACCCAGAATCCGTCCGGCCACGACCTCGCGACCTTTGAGAGCTGGGACGAAGTCTGGGAAGCCTTCGTGCATCAGGCGCTGTACTACCTCGAGCTCCACGTGATCATGGACAACGTCATCGATGAGATGTACGAGCAATACATCGATGAACCGTTCGGCGGGCTCATGTGCTGCCCTGAGACAACGATGGAGCGAGGCAAGTCCATCAAGCAGGGTGGCGCGAAGTACGACTTCACCGGGAATCAGACGATCGGGCTCGCGAACGTGGCGAACAGCCTCGCTGCGATCAAACGGCTTGTCTTCGTGGAGAAGGCTCTGACCGGCGAGCAACTGATGCACGCACTCCAGACCAACTTCGAGGATGTCGCGTCGACTCCACCGGGGCCACAGATCCGGCAGATGTGTCTGAATCAGCCCAAGTACGGCAACGACGTCGACGACGTGGACTACATCGCCCGGGATGCGCTTGCCCTCGTGTGCAGCGAGCTTCCCAAGCACCGAAACACCCGGTACGGCCGCGGACCAATCGGAGGCTTCTTCCAGGCGTCCACAACCACCGTTTCCTCCAATACCCCATTCGGTAAGGCGGTTGGCGCCCTGCCTGACGGCCGGCTGGCGGGACAGCCTTGCTCCGACGGGCAATCCCCGTTCCGGGGAACCGACACTCTCGGGCCGACTGCTGCGGTGAGTTCGGTGAGCAAGCTGAACCTGGTCCTCCTCTCGGAGGGCTCGCTGTACAACATGAAACTACTTCCTCAGGACCTCAAGGCCTGACCGGCCAGAAGACAAAGGAGTCACAATCATGGCAATCCAAACCATCGAGCCCACCGAGACCTTCCGCGAGGTTGAGCGGGACGACATCCCCGTACGTCGCGTTCAAGGCGACACCGGCCTTCAGCGCCTGGTTCATCTGATGGACTACTACTTCGATCGCGGCGGCATGCAGATGCAGTTCAACGTTGTCTCCCGCGAAACTCTCCTCAAGGCTCAGGCCGAGCCCGAGAAGTACAAGAGTCTGGTGGTTCGCGTGGCCGGATACTCGGCGTACTTCGTCGGCCTGGAGAAAATGGTCCAGCAGGACATCATCGAACGGACCGAAGAGCGGCTCTGAGGCTTCGAAAAAGGACGGTGTTCCGCAGCATCTCGTTGGACGCCGGATCGACATAGCTCGGGCAGTCCTGGCCCAAGAGGTTGGTCACTTGGAAGGCGTGAGCCCTCCAAGTGACCCCCCTTGGGCAATGCAAATCAGCGCTCCATTTTGAGAGAGGATACGGGTGCGCACGATGGCCGATACATCGGCCCAGCCACTGGGGCGGGTGTTTGACATCCAGCGTTGGAGCCTGCACGACGGGCCCGGCGTCCGCACTACCGTCTTCCTCAAGGGTTGCTCCCTGGAATGCAAATGGTGCGCGAACCCGGAGTCTTGGTCGGGCGATCCCGAAATGGCCTTCTTCGAGGACGAGTGCATCTTCGCCGGCGCGTGCGCGAATGCGTGCCCCTTCGGCGCGATCACCATGACGAGCGACGGACCCGTCACTGACTGGAGTGTGTGTAAGGGCAAGTGCTACCGCGAGCTGGAGCCGCCGTATCCCTGCACCACCGTGTGTCACGCACAGGCGCGTCGCACGCTGGGTCGCCACATGACCGTCGATCAGGTCCTGTCGACGGTCGAACGGGATCGCGGCATCTATCGGAACAGTGGCGGAGGGCTGTCGGTCTCAGGAGGGGAGCCCTTCTACCAGTCGGTGTTTCTGCGCGCACTGTTGCGTGAGGCGAAGGGTCGTTGGCTCAGCACAGTGGTGGAGTCCTGCGGCTTCGCAAACTGGGCGGCATATGAGAAGACGTTGGAGTACGTGGATTTCATGTATCTGGACCTGAAGGAAATGGACTCCCTGAAGCACCGCGAGTTCACGGGTCAGCGTAATGAGGTGATCATCAACAACGCGCGGAAGATCGCCACGTTCATGGATGCAAAAGGTTCGCCGTTGGTCATCCGGACTCCGGTCGTCCCAGGGTTGACGGCATCCGAGAAGAACATTCGCGACGTTGCCACGTTCGCGAGATCGCTGCCCGGCGTGGATACGCTTGAGTTGATGCCGTACCACCGACTCGGGCGTGGCAAATACGGGCGCATTGGCCGTGAGTACGAACTGCCCGATGTTGAACCGCCTGGCAAGAAGGAGATGGAGCCGCTGCTGGCCATTGTGGCCGAAGTCGGCCTGAACCCGAAATGGGGCCCGACTGTCGACGAGACGGGAACGGGCAGTCTCCAAAAGCAAGTGAAGTAAAACTTCCGGCCCGCAACGATGCGGAGCCCGATGAAGACAACGAAAGGAAATTTCGCAGATGTTCAAGAAGACCAAGTTCGCAGTCGCGGGTGCAGCCGCACTGATGCTGGCTGTCAGCGCCTGCGGCACGGCAGCGAACGCCGGTGGCTCCGGTGCAGCCCAGGCGGGGCAGCCCGCCAAGAAGATCGTGATCGGGTGGAGCCAGCGCGGCATCAGTGGCAGCGACTGGTGGAAGACTCTCGTCGAGGGCGGCCAGTCCGAAGCAAGCGCCGCGGGAGCGACCATCCAGCTCCTCGACGCCAACGGGGACACCGTCCGGCAGAACAGTGATGTTCAGACTCTCATCTCCAAGGGTGTCGATGTCGTGATCATGAACCCGAACGATCCGATCGGCGTTGGCGCATCTGTCGCCGCGCTCAAGGCCGCCGGGATCCCGCTCGTCGTCGTCAACTCCAATCTCGACCCGTCGCTTGTCCCCGACTCCTTCTGCTACGTGGCTGAGGATCAGAACGCAACCGGTGCCCTTTCTGGCGTCGACACCGCCCAAAAGGCCCTCAAGAAGTTCGGCGAAACGGGCAAGATCAAGCTCGTCTCCATCGGGGGCTTCCCCGGCGACGTCATCAGCGATCTTCGCTACAACGGGTTCCTCAGCGGGTGGGACAGCGTCATGAAGGACCATCCGAAGGTCACCACCGTCAAGCTCCCGATGAAGTTCGGCTCATGGAAGCCTGACCAGGCCCTGGCGCCCATGCGCGACGTGGCCACTGCCAATCCTGACCTCAACGTCGTCTTCAGCATGAGCGATGTCATGCAGGGTGGCATCGAGCAGGGGCTCAGGCAGGCCGGCGTCTGGGACAAGGTCATTCAGGGCTCCTACGACGGCGGCATGACCTCGGTCAAGCAGATGATCGACAACCCGGAGGGCCCGCTCCAGAACACCGCGTCAAACCAGCCGTGGGACCAGGGTGCCACCGCGGTCAAGATGGCCATCGCTGCGGTGAACGGCGACAAGGGCGCATGCTCGTCGGGAACCAATTACATCAAGACCACCCTGGTTACTCCTGAGAACGCGGCAACGTACTACAACTCCAACGACACATACGTTCGCGCAGCAAAGTAGCTGGACTGCCCCCGGCGCATGAAGCGTCGGGGGCACCCGCCCTCGAGCTTGAAGTGATTGCGAAGGAATGATTATGAACTCAGACGAGGGCGAGCGGCCCTACGTCCTCGAGGTGGAGGGCATCGACAAGGCCTATCTCGGGGTGCACGCCCTCCAGGAGGTCAGCCTCCAGGTGAGGGCCGGATCGATTCATGGGCTTGTGGGGCAGAACGGCGCAGGCAAGAGCACCCTGGTGAAGATGCTGTCCGGAGCCGAAGTGCCGGACCGGGGCACAATCACGGTCGCCGGGCGGGTCCAGACGATCCGTAGGCCCACCGATGCAAGGGCGGCGGGCATCTTCACGATCTTCCAGGAGCTGAGCCTGGTGCCATCCCTTTCCGTTGCCGAGAACATCTTCCTCGGACAGCTGCCCTGCCGCCGCCCTCTCAGGTCGGTGGATTGGGGCAAGATGCGCGTGCTGGCCAGGGGCGCGCTTGAACGAGTCGGATTTCAGAACATCGACGTCAGCCGGGCGGTGGGTTCCCTCCCCGTGGCCGAGCAGCAGGCGGTCGAACTGGCCAAGGCGCTCTATCACGACGCGAAGGTTGTCCTGCTGGACGAGCCCACCTCGGCGCTTCCCGCCCCGGATGTGGAAAGCCTCTTCGAGTTGCTGCGCAGGCTGGCCTCTGATGGCCAGGCGATGCTGTTCATTTCGCATCGGTTGGACGAAGTCCACAACCTTTGCGACGAGATCAGCGTGATGCGCGACGGCTCACTCATCGACAATCTGCGGACGAACAGTTGCTCCCAGGCGGACATCGTGCGGGCAATGATTGGCGAGAAGCTCGAGAAGTCGATCTCAGCGGCCGCCCTTCAGGGCGAAAAGGCACCCCGGTTGGGATCCGGTGCCAGCGAGGAGATTCTGCTGACCGGCCGCGGACTGTCCGACCGGAACCGCGTGGACGGAGTCAACCTGAGCCTTCGGCGCGGCGAAGTGCTCGGTCTTGCCGGCTTGGTCGGAAGCGGCCAGTCAGAGCTCGCCGGCATGCTTGCGGGCGCAAACCCCATGGAAGAAGGAACGCTCACCTGGAAGGGTAAGCAGGTGGCCATCTCCGGCCCCCGCGACGCCATCCGCCTCGGCATCGGCCTCCTCCCCCAGGACCGAAAGACGGAGGGCTTCGTCCCCGAGTTGAGCGTCGCCGAGAACATGACCTTGGCAAGCCACAACACATTCAGCCGGGGTGGCGTGCTCGATACCAAGCGCGAAGCAGCAGTTGCGAAAGACATGGTGCATCGCCTCGGCATGAAGGTATTCAGTGTCACACAGCCAATGAAAACGCTGAGCGGAGGCACCCAACAAAAGGGAATCCTCGCCCGCTGGCTGGTCCGGAAAGCGGAGCTGCTCATCTGCGACGAACCGACTCGAGGAGTGGATGTGGGAGCCAAAGAGGACATGTACGAGCTGCTGCGCGCGTTCTCCGCCTCTGGCGGAAGCGTCGTGATCGCGAGCTCTGAGATCTCGGAAGCCCTCATGTGCGACCGGGTTCTCGTCCTGAGGAACGGGCGAGTGGTGGCGGACCTTGACCACGATGAGATCGACGCCAAGGGCCAAGTGATCCTCGACGCCTTCGCCACGTCCCCATACGACAATGCCGTACCCAGCGAAGCTGGAATCACCGATAGGAGCGTTTGAAATGGTCAACGTTGTGGGCCAAGTCAGAGAACTTGCGGCCACGGGCGCCAGAAGAAGTGCGAAGGCAAAGGCGATCCTCGCGCAGAGCTACCTGCTCATCGTGCTCATCGCGATCTGCCTTGTCGGGGTGGCTGTGTCCCCGGAGTACTTCCTCACGGCCCGCAATCTGGCGAACGTCGTTTCGGTCGCGGCCATCTACATCCTGCTGGCGTTGGGACAGTTCTTCGTCGTCCTCACCGGCGGAATTGATCTGTCGGTCGGCTCGATCCTGGCGCTCTCCACCGTCCTCTCGGCCATCACGCTTCGGGCCGAGCTGGGTGCGGGGGCTGCCACCACGCTGACCCTGGCCGGGTGTGCGCTTGCCGGCGCACTCAACGGACTGCTGATCGTCTGGCTGAAGCTGCCGCCGTTCATCGCGACGCTCGCGACGATGAGCTCGATCAAAGGCGCCAGCTACATCATCCAGTCGACCGAGTTGATCCAGATCCGTGACGCGGGCTTCATCGAGACCTTCGCGACCGGGTCAATCATGGGCGTCCGGACCCCCATCCTGCTGGCAGGGCTGGCGACGATCGTCGTGGCGATGGTCGCCCGATACACCACATTTGGCCGTGGGCTCTACGCCATCGGTGGCAACACCGAAGCCGCCCGCCTCTCAGGCCTGCCTGTCTCACGAAACCTGCTCATCACCTACACCGTGTCGGGCGTCCTGGCCGGATTGGCCGGCGTGATGGCGGCGGCACAACTCCGCCAGGGCAGCTCTCTCATCGGCGTCGGATACGAGTTGGACGCGATCGCCGCGGTGGTCATCGGTGGGGCGTCCCTGGCCGGAGGCAAGGGCAGTCCACTCAACGCGGTCATCGGTGTGTTCGTCCTGACGCTGATCATCAACATCATGAATCTGGTCGGAATCTCCTCTGAGCCCCAGCTTGTGATCAAGGGTCTGGTCATCGTTGTGGCGGTGTTCTTGTCCAGCGCTGGAGGCGTCAAACGCATCTCCGACTGGCTCCGGCGAGCGCGTTCGGGCCGCTGATCTCACCGCACATACGAGCCGAAACAGGGACTACGAAGGGAGGGAGGTGGGTCGAGCCGCCTGGCGGCTGGACCCACCCCGACGATGGCTGAACAAGTTCGAACCGCCAGCAAGGCGAAGCTCATCGGAATCATCATGCCGCGGGATGGCCTTTTCGGGCCCGTAAGCCTGGGTGTTGCGATCACCGACGCGGCCCGTGCGGTGGGGTATGCGACCACGAACGTAGCCGTTCCGCAAGACCCGGACATGATGACCGGCGTGATCAGGGAGCTGCACCGGCTTCGCGTCGAAGGGCTCGTCATCGTTGACTCGACGACGGGCGTGGACGCCATGACGCAGGCGCTCTTCAGCGACTTTCCGGTGTCGATCATCAGGGGCGGAGAACTCGCCCCCGGACGAACGGGTGTGTGGATCGCGCAGCGGACCGCAGCCCGCCAGGTCAGCCAACATCTCTTCGACGTCGGCTGCACGCGGGTGGCGCACGTGGCCGGCCCGGACGACTGGTATGACGCCCATGAACGCGTCACCGGGTGGAAGGAAGCCGTCGCTGGCAGGGAAGGGTGTGCCCTCCTGCGTGCAGACAGTTGGGGGTCGGAGGCCGCCTACGAGGTGAGCAAGAGCCTCTTCAGCGACGAGTCCCGACCCGATGGGATCTTCGCCGCGAACGACCTGCTCGCACTCGGGGTTCTCCGGGCAGCCAAAGATGCAGGACTTGACGCGCCCAGGCAGGTCGCTGTCGCCGGATTCGACAACATCGCCGGATCGGCCTACTTCCAGCCCGCACTCACCAGCGTCGAACAACCATTTGCAGAGGCCGGGCGCAGCAGCGTGGACATGCTCCTGTCGGCGATCCGGGGGGAGAGCGGCGGAGTCGTAACCTACACACCCCGTGTAGTGATACGCGCCTCCACGTCCGACTTCGCCCGGGGGTCGAACTGACCAGCGCTGCTTGTCCGACTCGGGGCAACTCGCGGCGGAGCGGTGCACTCGATGACCGTCGCGGATCTGCAAATGCATGCTCTTCCTGCCGGAGCTGGCGCGCATCTGGCCCAGGCAGGAGATGGCGGGCGCCACAGCTCATCCGCCCCTGATGAGCGTCCCGCCGCCGAGGTTGGCTACACGCGGAGTACCCCCCGCGCTGCAGCCAACCTCGGCACCGGCAGGCTTCCGAGAGTTTCCCGCGCACCGTTGCCAGTCACGGGCGAGGAAAGGCGTCGACATGCGGCGCGGTAGCGCTATCACGACAATGTTGATTCCGCAACAGCGACGACGACCTGGCTGCGCCAACGCAATCCCGGGGAGTAATTGGCCCACAACGAATGTCCGGCACCCGCAAGGAATAGGTGCACCGTCGAATGATTCAAAGGAGCGAACACGGTGGTTGAGGAAGCGCTCCGCCTTTGTCGCGGGAATGTGCGGCTCGAGGTCTTGACCCTTGGGGCGACCCTCCGCCGATTCGAGGTACTCTTGCCCAGTGGGGAATGGCGAAACATCGTGCTCGGCTCAGCGGTCGTCTCCGACTACCTTGAATCGAACCGATATGTAGGCATGACCGTAGGCAGGTTCGCAAACCGGATCGCGGGCGCGCGATTCGCCCTTGACGGCAGAGAATATTTACTGGACGCCAACGAGCCGCCCAATCATCTCCATGGAGGCGCGGGAGGATTCCACTCCCGCACTTGGACAGTATGCGGATCGGGCGAAGACTGGGTCGAACTCAAGCTCATCAGCCCGGCCGGCGAGCAGGGCTATCCTGGCGAGGTTGAAGTGATGGCGCGCTACCAAGTACTCGCAGACGGCGCTCAAGTAACCTACCTGGCCCACACCAGCGAACCAACCGTGCTGAATGTGACCACCCATCCGTACTTCAATCTCAACGGCGAGGACGCAGGCACCAACACCGACCGGCACCAACTTCAGATCCACGCAAGCAGCTACACGCCGAACTGGGACGACGGAATCCCGACCGGCGAAATCCGAAAAGTCGAAGGATCCGCCGCAGACTTCCGAAACGGGTGTCACCTTGGGCGAGCGACCCACCAAGCTGAAGGCGAGGGAATCACCCGGCGCGGAGGTTTCGATCACAGCTTCGTCGTCGACGGTGAAGGGATACGGGAGCATTGCCGACTCGTCGGCCCGGATGGTCTCACCCTCACCATCGTGAGCGATCAGCCAGCACTCCAGGTCTACGGTGGCGACCACTTCGACGGCACCCAGGTCGGGACCTCAGGAGTGCCGTACGTGCGGCGGGCCGGTGTGGCACTTGAGACACAGGGCTTTCCTGACGCGCCAAACCACGCGGGATTTCCGACGACAGTCCTGCGACCCGGAGAGATCTACCGGACTACCACCTCCTGGCTTGTCGGGTCGCGCACCGACGTCGGGCTGTTGGAGTGGAGGCGCATGCCGGCTCGCCGTCCTCGAAAGGGAAGCCCAGCCGACTAGATCACATTGCACCCGGCGGGAGCTACTTCGTGAAGGGTGAGGCGTAGTCCGAGGGCGTTGGTGACTTTGAGGACGGTGGGCCAGGCGGGTTGCCTTCGGCGGAGAGGGCCTTGTGCAGACCGTCGCGGCTCATGCCGACCCGGTGGGCGAGTTCGCTCATGTTCTGTGAGCGCGCGATCACGCCGAGGGCGCGGGGGACCGCGGTTGGGTCGTCCGCGTACTCCTCCAGGACGATCTGGAGGTACGCGGCAGCATCATCGATGCCGTCGAGGTAGTCGACCGCATCGAAGCGGGTGTACCTGTCAGCCGTGGTTGTCATCACCGTCCTCCTCAGAGTGCCAATCGACTGCGAACTGGCGTGCCCGATCGATGTCTGCCTGTGTCGCCGTCTTGCAGGTAGACCCGGTAGTCCGGGCCATAGGTCAGTCGGAATTCCCACGCCCTGGCCGGCAGGCTTGGTGTCGCCGAGGTTGCCGTGGGCGGGCCGGTCGATCCGCTCGACGATTCGCAGGCGCGCCCGCCGGCCCTTGAGCCTTCCGAGCCAGCGGTCGGCACCTGTGTTGTAAGGGCTTCGACCATGTGTCGACTTAGCTGACACTGCGACGACCTGGAAGAGATCTGAGTCGGCTTGATAGTGGCTCGGTCCGTACGCTCGTTGGATGGATGCCGGTCGTCGCGAGCTGCATCGGCTGGTCGACGCCCTGCCGGAGGATTCCAGGTGGCTCTGTCGCTGGCCGACCTGCGAAGGCGGCTCAGGCCCGGTCTCGCATGCCGCCGCTGGCCTCCCGCTTCCTTCGGCATGGGCGTCGATCGAGGCGGATGCGTCGACCTGTCCGGGCGTGTGGATGAAGTCTTCGCCGACGGCTTCGGGGCACCACGACCACGAAGGCCAGTGGAAGGGGTCGGTAGGAGACGAACTGGATCCTGCCCCACATCTGCCCCACGATCCTCGTCGAACAGCGCAACAACTGTACGTAATGCCTAGTCAAGAGCTAGTTGGCACCCGCCCCACGGTAGGTTCAACTCCTCTCTCGCGCACTTTTTTGTGTCCGGCCCTGATCAGGGCACACAGCATCTGACCGCGGTCTTGGGTCCTGGCCCGGTTCGGATGAGCCCGCACCTCCCGGCGCCCCACGGTGGGCGCACCGGCTGTTCCGCCCGCTGACGGTCGGTGGAGCCTCACCACCGCTGTCACCGGATGTTCGGCGTGGCGTCGGTTCCGGGTCATGTGCACGAAGCGTTGGGCTGGTGGCCTGAAGCCTCAGCGTCCACGCACGAAAGGCACACCATGGCCCGGATCCCACGGCTGCTCGCGACGGCAGCGGCCGGCACTGCTCTCCTTCTTCCTGCCGGAGTGGCGCAGGCGACCCCTCCCCCCGCCCAGACCGTCACCGGCCCGAGTTCCTCCCAGTCCCCGTTCCTTGTTCCCACGGCGCCGGGGGTGAGGACGGAGTCGCTGCTCACGGTGGGTGACGCGGCCGACAACGGCTACCGCATGGTCGGCATCCCGGACGGGCTGGGGGCGTTCGACAACGGGGACGGCACGATCACCGTGCTGATGAACCACGAGCTGGGCGCCACCAAGGGTGCGGTGCGGGCGCACGGATCGAAGGGTTCGTTCGTCTCGAAGTGGGTGATCCGCACCTCCGACCACCGGGTCCTGTCCGGCTCCGACCTCATCCACCGGATCATGTTCCGCCGGGCCGACGGCACCTATGTGGCCGGCACCACGGCGATCGACCGGCTCTGCTCGGCCGACCTGCCGCCGCACTCCGCGTTCTACAACCCCCGGACCGGGCGGGGCTACAACGGCCGGCTCTTCATGGACGGGGAAGAGGCGACGACCGGACGGGCGTTCGCCCACGAACTGAACGGGACGTCCTGGGACCTGCCCGACCTGGGCCGCTTCCAGTGGGAGAACTCCCTCGCCAACCCGGCCACCGGCGACAGGACCGTCGTCATCGGCACCGACGACTCCACACCCGGGCAGGTGTACGTCTACGTCGGCACCAAGAAGGCCACCGGCAACACGATCGAGAAGGCCGGCCTGGCCGGGGGGCAGCTCTACGGGATCAGCACCCCGGGCTTCACCGACGAGTACGACCGCGCCACGGGGGACGCCGTGCCGGGCTTCCGTCCCCACCGGTTCACGCTCGCCGGTCTCGGCGACGTGAGCGGCCTCGACGCGGCCGGTCTCCAGGAGCGCTCGGAGTCGAAGGGGGTCACCGAGTGGTGGCGGCCGGAGGACGGCGCCTGGGACGCCCGGAACCCGAACGTGTTCTACTTCAACACCACCGCGCGCTTCGACGGGCCGTCCCGGGTGTGGAAGCTCACCTTCACCGACGTCACCAGGCCGCAGCTCGGCGGTCGGGTCAGCCTGCTGCTCGACGGCACCGAGGGCCAGCACATGCTCGACAACATGGCCGCCGCACGAAACGGCAAGCAACTGCTCCTGAACGAGGACCCGGGCAACACCCCGTACCTGGCCGGCGTCTACAGCTACACCCTGCGCACCGATCGGCTCACCAAGGTCGCAGAACACGACCCGAGCCGGTTCACCGAGGGCGGCAGCGGGTTCCTGACCACCGATGAGGAGTCGTCGGGGACAATCGACGTCTCCCACCTCCTCGGGCGAGGCACGTACCTGGTCACCACCCAGGCCCACCAGGGCCTGGCCGATCCGGAACTCGTCGAGAACGGCCAGCTGCAGCTCATCCGTGTCCCGTGGACCGACCACGGGCGCGGCCGGAAGCAGTAGTCCCGAGTGGCCGGCCATCCTGCTCGGTGGGGCTCACTCGAGTCGCGCCGAGCGGGTGGCCGCCGGAACCAGCCCGTTCCTCGGACTCCGCACCCTCAGCGCGTCGGCAGCGCCGTCCGCACGGCGGGAGGTCGCATTCATCTCGAAAAGCCCTCGCGCAGGTGCGCCCCTCGGGCCCAGAATGGGTGGCCAAGAGTTCCTCGCCCCCACCGCTGACGTCTGTGGGGTGACACCTCCGGGAGGATCGAGACATGACTGCTGAAAGCGGTTGGCCGGATCGCACCCACCTGCCGATCCGTCCCTTCCAGCAGGTCGGGCACATCGATCGGACCATCGATGGTTCGGACCCGATCGAATGGCCTCGTGAGGTGGAGGCGCCCGATGGCGCGCCGAACGTCCTCCTGGTGATGACCGACGATGTCGGCTTCGGTGCCAGCGACGTGTTCGGCGGACCGATCCCGCTCCCGACGTATCGGCGCCTGGCGGAGCGCGGTTTGCGGTACAACCGCTTCCACACCACCGCACTGTGCTCGCCCACCCGCGCGGCGCTCCTGACCGGGCGGAACCACCATGTCGCCTCGACGGGCATCATCATGGAGTTCTCGACGCCCTTCCCGGGCTATCACAGCATCGTCTCCCAGAGCGTGGGGACGCTGGGGGAGATCCTGACCGGCAACGGCTACGCGACGGCATGGTTCGGCAAGAACCACAACGTCCCGGACTGGCTCACCACTCCGGCGGGCCCGTTCACCCTCTGGCCGACAGGGCTGGGGTTCGAGTACTTCTACGGGTTCCTCGGCGCGGACGCCCACCAGTTCCGCCCCGCGGTGTACGAGGGCACGACTCCCGTCGACCCGTACCTGGGCCACGAGGACAACTACCACCTCGACGCCGACCTGGCCGACCACGCGATCACGTGGATCCGGACGCAGAAGGCCGTTCGACCGGGCAAGCCGTTCTTCGCCTACTACACGCCGGGCACGGCCCACGCCCCCCACCACGCGCCGAGAGAGTGGATCGAGAAGTTCGCGGGCCAGTTCGACCACGGCTGGGACGAGCAGCGCGTCCGGACCTTCGAGCGGCAGAAGGCGATCGGGGTGATCCCGCCGGACGCCGTGCTCAACCCGACCCCTGACCACTACCGCCGCTGGGACGACCTCTCGGAGGACATGAAGCGGGTGTGTGCCCGCGAGATGGAGTGCTACGCCGCCGCTCTGGCGCACTGCGATTACCAGGTCGGCAGGGTCGTGGACGCCATCGAGGAACTCGGCGAGCTGGACAACACCCTGATCATCTACATCCAGGGCGACAACGGCTCCAGTGCCGAGGACCCGACGGGACACGGGCTGACCAGTGAGATCGGCGTGATCGCGAACGGCCTGGTCGATCGCGAGGACTTCATGGTCGAGAACATCGACGAGTTCGGCGGCATGTGGTTCCAGAACCACTTCTCCCACGGCTGGGCGCACGCGATGAACTCGCCCTACCAGTGGGACAAGAAGATCGCGTCCCACCTCGGCGGCTCGCGGACGTCCATGGTGGTGTCCTGGCCGAGCGGGATCACCGATTCCGGCGGGCTGCGCTCGCAATTCACGCACGTCACCGACATCGCCGCCACGATCCTGGACGTTGCCGGCATCCCGATGCCGGAGAGGATCAACGGGGTCGACCAGGTGCCGCTCAACGGGGTGAGCCTCTCGCCGACCTTCACCGACGCCGACGCACCCGAGAAGCACACGACCCAGTACTTCGAGGTGGTCGCGAACCAGGGCATCTACCACGACGGCTGGATCGCGAACACCGCGCCCAAGCGCTTGCCGTGGGTGGGGATGGGGCCCACCAACCCGGACCCGTTCGAGGACTACGAGTGGCAGCTTTACAACCTCAACGACGACTTCACCCAGTCGAGGAACCTCGCGGACGACCACCCGGAGAAGCTTGAGGAGCTGCGCCAGCTCTTCCTCAGCGAGGCCCGGCGCAACCAGGTGCTGCCGCTGGACGACCGCTACATCGAGCGGCTCCGTCCCGAGAACCGCCCGCAGCACAACGCAGGCCGCACCACCTACACCTACTTCCCGGGTGTCACCCGGATCACCGAAGGCATGGCGCCGGACGTCAAGAACACGTCGTTCCGGATCTCGGCACAGGTGACCCTCCCCGACATCGGCGCCGAGGGGGTGATCATCACCCAGGGCGGCTGGTTCGGGGGCTTCGCGCTGTACCTGATGCAGGGACGCCCGACGTTCGCCTACGCCCGATCGCACTACCCGGAGCACAAGTACGTGACCACGGCCCCCGACGCCCTCGGCGCCGGAGACCACACCGTCGTCGCCGAGTTCTCCTACGACGGCGGCACCCCGGGCAGCGGAGGCGACCTGATGCTCATCGTCGACGGGGACGTCGTGGCGCGGGGCCGGATCGACCAGACCGTGCCCGTGCGGTTCTCCGCGGACGAGACGCTGGACATCGGCGAGGACACCGGTACACCCGTCGTGCGGGACTACGACGTCCCGTTCCGGTTCACCGCGACGATCCGCAGGGTTGTCGTGGAGATTCTCGGCTAGCGCCCTGGGCGCGGCCCCCGACGACGGCCCGGTGGCCCGAAAAGGAGGTGCTGACAGTGAGGATGCTGGGCAGCGTTGCCCCCAGCGACGTCGAGCGAATGATGGACCGCCTGCTCATGACGGAAGGGGCCACCCGGCACCGCAAGCTCTCCGCGTTCTGGGTGCTGATCACGCTGGCCACGGTCATCGCCAGCGCCGGCGTCATGGCCGATTCGACGGCGACGGTGATCGGGGCGATGATCGTGGCCCCGCTGATGACCCCGATCCTCGGCACGGCGCTGTCCGTGGTGCTCTCCCGGCGGCGTCTGATCCTGGTCAACCTGGGGATGGTGGTGGCCGGAGCCGCGTGCGTGATCGTGATCGCCTACCTGCTGGGCATGACGAACCACACGCTGCTGGTCGCAGACACGAACGCCCAGATCGCCGCGCGGGTGTCCCCTCGGCTGATCGACCTGCTCGCCGCCCTGGCGACGGGGGTGGTGGGTGCCTTCGCCATGGTGCGCTCCGACATCTCGGACACCCTTCCCGGGGTGGCGATCGCGATCTCACTGGTACCGCCCCTCGCCGTGGTGGGCCTGACCCTGGAGTCGGGGGCCCCGCAGCAGGCGGTTGGCGCCCTGCTGCTGTTCGGGACGAACGTCACCGCGATCATCGCGACGGGCACGGTCGTCTTCCTCGCCTACGGCGTGCGGCAGGCGGCGAGTGAACTCGGGGCCGGCATCGGCGTCCTGCATCGGGCAACCGTGGCCGTGGTCATCGCGGCGGTCGCCGTGCTCGCCGTCCCCCTGGGGTTGGGCAGCTGGGTGGTCCTCCAACAGGAGCTGATCGCGGCCAGGGCCGCCCCGGTCGCGACGGAGTGGGCGAGCGCCCAGGGTTGGCAGATCCAGGACATCAGCGTGCGGCAGGGGAGCCTTCGCATCGTCGCGCTCGGACCCCCGCCGACAATTCAGGAGGCCGGCCTGCGGGAGCGGCTCGACCGGGCCGGCCTGCAGGGTGTCGACGTGCGGGTGACCCTCGTGCTCGGCGGCAGCGTCGTCCTTGTCGGTGGACGGTGAACGGCGAGCACGTGAAGGGGGATACCCGCGGGGCTAGGAACCCGTCGCCGGCGGTGCGGTCCTCGCGTCCTGGCGGGGGATGAACAGGGTGTTCAGAAGGATCAGCAGCGAGGCGGTGAGGGGGACGGCGACGAGCGCTCCGAGCAGGCCGAGAAGGGTCGCCCCCACCATGGCGCCGATCAGCACGAGTGGCCCGGGCACCTCCACCGCCTTGTTCATGATCCTTGGCGTGATCACGTAGGCCTCGACCTGCATGTAGGCGAAGTAGGCGACGGCGAAGATGATCGCGGTCGTCCACGAGTTCAGCAGGCACACGGCCGTGCCGATCACCCAGAACAGGACCGAGCCGATCATCGGGATGAGCGTGATCAGGAATGAGGTGAAGGCGAGCATCACCGCATAGGGCGCGCCGAGAATCATCAGGAGCAGGAACGAGAATGCTGCGTTGAGCGAGGACAGCTGGAGGCCGCCACCGATGAACGCGCCCACAGCGGACGTGATCCGCTCGGTCACCTCTGCGGCCTTGTCGCGGCGGTAGGCCGGCAGGAGCCGGTAGAGCGCCTGCTTCATGCCGTCGAGCGAGCCGAGGAAGTACAGGGTGAGGACGAGCACGATCATGGTGCCGGACACGCCGTTGATCAGGCCGGAGCCGAGCGACAGGATGCCGGTGCCGACCGCGAGCAGGTGCGCGGGGTCGGCGAGCCAGCTCCCGAGCTGGGCCAGGGTGCTGGTGTACGCGGTTCGTCCGCCGACCGAGCCGGTGAGGCTCTGGAACCACGGCGCCTGCTGGATGCCGGCGATGTAGCCGGGCACGGCCTGGGCGAACGCGACCACCTGCTCCACCGTCGCGGGTACGACGAAGGCCAGGACGGTGACGACGATCACCGCCAGCCCGGCGAAGGTCAGGCCGATGCTGCGCCCACGGGTGTATCCGCGTCCCTGGAGCCGACGGACCAGTGGGTCGAGGGCCAGGGCGAGGAAGAGCGCTATCACGACCGTCAGGAAGATCGCGCTCAACGACGCCGCTGCGCTCCCGATCGCGAGCCCGAGGAGGACTCCGATCGTTCCCGCGAAGGCCCAGGTGAGCGGGTTCGTCAGCCGGGCGAGGACGGCCAGCGGAGAGCCCGTCCGCGTCAGGGCTGCGTCGTCCGACTTCGGTTCGTCGTCCGGGTTCATCGGTCGTCTCCTTCCTGTGCGTCCGCCCCGTCGCGGGCGGTGTCCGCGTAGCGCGCAACGGCCTCCCGGTTGGTGGCGAGGACCGCCGTACCGCTCCACAGCTCGAACAGCTTCAGCCGGGTGGCCAGGTCCGCCCGAACCCGGGTGTAGGCCAGATCGACGCCCCGGTCGGCCAGCCAGCTCCGCAGCAGCCGGAGACTGCCGGCCCCGGTCACGTCGATGTCCGTGACTCCCTCGAGGTCCAGCACGAGCGCACGCACGGGCGCGGGGGCGCCGGTGACCACCTCCTTGGCGCGCTGGAGGAGCAGGTTGCCGTTGGCGAAGAACACCGGGGCCGCAAACCGGAGGACGATCACGCCGGGGGCCGTCTGGGTGCCCGCTCCGGCGGCGTCGGTGAGCGAGATGTGCGGGTCGTCCGGCCCGACGAGGACGTCGACCGGCGGGTTGGCGGCGCGCCGCGCCAGGTTCACCAGGGAGAGGACGAAGGCGATCAGGATGCCGCCGATGGCGCCGACCACCAGCACGCCGAGCGCGCAGACGACCGCCACGCCGAACTCCGAGCGGGACTCACGCCAGAGCAGCCGGTACTCGTCGACGCCGAGGAGCCCCCACACGGCGACCGCGACGATCGCGCCGATCGCGGGGGACGGGATGCTGGCCAGCAGGCCCGTCCCGGCGACCAGCAGCAGGAACGACCCGACGGCCAGGACGACGCCGGGCAGCTGCGTCCGCGAGCCGGCGGCGTCCATCGCGGCGGTGCGCGACCCGGATGCCCCGACACTGTACGAGGAGCTGAAGCCGGCCGTGATGTTGGCCAGCCCCAACGCGACAAGGTCCTGGTTCGGTCGGGTGGGGTAGCCGTTCCGCTCCCCGTAGGACCGTGCCAGCAGGAGTCCCTCCGCCATCGCCACCATGGCGAGGGCGATGGCCGAGGGCACCAGCGACAGCCAGGCCCGCCACGACAGGAGGGGCACCGCGAACACCGGCGGTCCGGCCTGCACCGCGCCGAGGACGGCCACGCCGCGCGCGGGCAGCTCCAGCCAGGCCGAGGCCGCGGTGCACACGAGGATCGCCGCCAGCGCCCACGGCACCCGGGGCAGGAACCGCCGGCCGACGAGCAGCAGGGCGAGCGCGAACGCCCCGACGGCCGTCGACCACGGATCGGCCCGCGGGACGAGCGTCACGAGCGCCAGGAGCTTCTCGAAGAACCCGAGCTCGTGCCCGAGGGACACGCCGAGCATCTTGGCGACCTGGCTCACCAGGATCTCCGCGGCGAGACCGGAGACGAACCCGATCAGGATGGGACGCGACAGGAAGTCGGCCAGGAACCCGAGGCGGAGCAGGCCGGCCGCCAGCAGGATCAGTCCTCCGACAATGGCCTGCGCGGAGGCCAGCACCAGCAGATTGCCCTCGCTGGCGCCCAGGGCGAGCAACGAGGAGAACACCAGCGCCGACGCCGCGGCGTCCGGCGAGGCGACGAGCTGTCGAGAGGACACCAGGAACACGTAGACCAGGGTCGGCACCACCAGCGCGTACAGGCCCGCCGTGGCCGGCAGCCCCGCGATCTGCGCGTAGCCGACGTTCAGGGGGACGGCGATTGCGATCAGGCTGACCCCCGCGAGCAACTCCCGGGCCAGGTTCCGACGGGTCACGCCGGGCAGAAGGCGCGCGGGCAGGACGTTCCTCGCGGCTGCGAGGAGCCGCCGTGACGCCGGACCGCCCTCGGCCATGGCAGAACCCTAACCCGAAGTGGTCATCCAGACACGGCGGGACGCTCGTGCGCGTCGTTCGGGTGCCGGAGTGGGCGGCGGCACCGGTTGACCGGGGCTGCGGGCACCTTGATGATGGCCACATCAGCCCGTGCGGCCGCACTTCCAGACCACCGAGGAGGCTGAGATGACGAACCAGTCCACCGCGCGCGAGGGCCTGCGCCTGCCCTTCTCCGTGATCGCCAAGCCGACCGGCGCCGCGTGCAACCTGGACTGCTCGTACTGCTTCTTCCTCTCCAAGGAGGTGTTGTGGGGCCACGAGTCCCAGCGGATGACGTCCGGCACTCTCGACCGCTTCGTGCACGACTACCTGGCGTCCCAACCCGACGGGGAAGTGACCATCAGCTGGCAGGGCGGCGAGCCCACGCTGCGGGGGCTCGAGTTCTTCGAGGAGGCGGTCCGGCTCGCCGAGCGGCACCGGCGTCCGGGCCAGCGGGTGAGCCAGACGATCCAGACCAACGGCACCCTCCTGGACGACGCGTGGGGCGAGTTCCTTGCCGCCAACCGTTTCCTGGTCGGGCTGTCGGTCGACGGCCCGGCGCACCTCCACGACAGGTACCGGGTGAACAAGGCCGGGCGGGGCAGCTACAGCCAGGTCCGTCGCGGCTGGGACGTCCTGCGCCGTCACGACGTCGAGACCAACATCCTGTGCACCGTGCACGCGGGCAACGCGGCCCACCCGCTGGACGTCTACCGTCACTTCCGCGACGAGCTGGGTGCGCGCTACCTGCAGTTCATCCCGATCGTGGAGCGGGTCGAACCCGGCTGCGACGCGGACGCCGAGCGCGGATATCGCGACGAGCACGGCAACTCCGTCCTCTACCGGCAGTCGGGCAGCGGGACCACGTCGCGGACCGTCGCGCCGGAGGCGTGGGGTGAGTTCCTCTGTGCGATCTTCGACGAGTGGATCCGCCGCGATGTCGGCGAGGTCTTCGTCCAGCACTTCGACGTGATGCTGGGTGCCGTGTTCGGGCAGTACACGCTGTGCGTCCATTCCCCGGAGTGCGGGCGCGCGGTGGCGATGGAGCACAACGGCGACGTGTACTCCTGCGACCACTACGTCGAGCCGGACTACCGTCTGGGCAACGTCTCCGAGTCGCCCTTCTCCGAACTCCTCGCCCTTCCGCAGCAGCAGGCGTTCGGGCGGGGCAAGCGGACGTCGCTGCCCGGGCAGTGTGTGGAGTGCCCGGTCCGCTGGGCCTGCCACGGTGGTTGCCCGAAGGACAGGTTCGCAACCACCGCCGCCGGTGAGCCGGGCCTGAACTACCTGTGCGCCGGCTACTACCGCTTCTTCACCCACGCCCAGCCCTCCGTCGAGGCCATGGCCCGGCTGCTCCGCAACGGCCGAACGGCCGCCGACATCATGGGGGTCGCTCCTGTCGAGGGCGTCCCGGCCCCTGACCGGCCGACCCGACCGGAGCGTGCGGGGAGCACGTAGGAGTGCCGACGGCGACGCGACGCGAGGTCTCGTCGGTCCGGAAACGGTTGTCGACCCACCAAGGCGGTGGCCGGGGGGCGATATCTTCGGGCCACACGAAGGAGGACCGATGGCCACACGAGCGACTCCCCCGACGGTGGCGGGCGCCGTCCCGCTGGCCATGACCACGCGCCTGTGCGCGCTGGCCCTGGGCGTGGGAGTCCTGGCGGGCGCCGCAGCCTACGCCTACGTCGCGCTGCAGCACGAGGTGACTCACTGGATCTGGCATGTCCTGCCCGGCTATGCCGGCTTCACCGAGGCGCCGTGGTGGATGGTCCTGCTGTTGCCGGTGGTCGGGGCGCTGCTGACCTTCGCCACGTTCCGGCTGCCGGGCCACGGCGGGCACTCGCCCCTGGTCGGGTTGTCCCTCGACGTGGGTCCGCGGGAGCTCGTCTCGGCGCTCGCTGCGGCCCTCGCCAGCCTGTCCTTCGGCGCGGTGCTGGGCCCGGAGGCCCCGTTGCTGGCCGTGGGCACGGCGGCGGGCGCTCTCGCGTTCCGGGCCAACCAGCCGGTTGGCCGGCAGGTGATGATGATCGTCGGCGCGATGGCCGCTGCGGGGGCGCTGTTCGGAAACCCGCTGATCACCTCGATCCTCATGCTCGAGGTCGCCCTCGCCGCCGGCGCCACGATGGCCTCGCCGGTGATCCTGCTGCCGTCCCTGGTCGGGCTGGGCGCCAGCTACGTTCTTCAGGTCGGTCTGGGCCAGTGGGCGGGACTGGGCGCCACCCAGATGGCGCTGCCCGCCCTCGCCGCCTACCCGAACGTCCGGCTGGTCGACCTGGCCGTCGCAACTCCGCTGGCGATCGCGGTGGCCGCGCTGGCGATTCTCGCCCGGCTCGGCGCGCTGCGGGTGGAGGGCTTCGCCCGGCGCTCGCCGCTGCCCACGATCCTGCTGGCCGCCGGGGTCACCGGGCTGTGCGCGCTCGCGGCCACCGCCCTCACGGGGAGGTCGTACGAACTGGTGCTGTTCTCCGGGCAGACCGCGATGACGGAGTACCTCGGGCTGACCGCGTTCGGCACCGGCATCGTCGTGCTGGTGGCCAAGCTGATCGCCTACGCAGCATGCATGGGCGGCGGGTTCCGGGGCGGTCCGATGTTCCCCGCCATCGCCATCGGCACCATCCTCGCGGCGATGGCCTCCCCGCTCGTCGGGCAGGGCGCGAGCACGGCGCTGGTGGCGGCCGCCATCGCCGCCGCCACGTCCGCCGGCATGCGCTTCCCGTTCACCGGCGTGCTCATCGGTGTGCTGCTCACCGTCACGGCCGGGCCGGCGGCGACGGTGCCGGCGATCATCGGTGCGGTCGTGGGCATGCTGATCCGTCTCGCCGCCGAGCGGCGGCTGCCCGTCCTCGCCCCCGGCGCCCCGGTCGCCTGACCGACGCGGCTCGCGGCGCCGATCAGGGATCGGGCCGACCGCGACACCGGCAGGAGTCGCAGGGGACGCGGGGGCCGTGGCGGCAGCAGTCCCCATTGACCCGCCGCAGTGTGGGGTGTCCGATGAGGGCAGATCGCGGCCTCCGTGCCGTTCGTCACCGGAAGGTTGAGCCCAATGAAGCGCCCCGTCCCGTACGTTCCGAGCCCGTCCCCCGCCGCGTCTCTTCGCCGCGTGCTCGTCGCCGTCCTCTGCCTCAGCGTGGTGCTCACGGCCGCACCCTCGGTCGGGTCCGCGGACGCGGCCCCTGCCGCTCCGGCAGCCCCGATCGGCGGAGCGCAACCGTCCTTCGGGCCCAACGTGATGGTCTTCGACCCGAGCATGCCGGTGAGCCAGATCCAGGCCGCGGTGGACGCCGTCCGTGACCGGCAGGTCGACAACGAGATGGGTACGGACCGGTACGCGTTGCTGTTCAGGCCGGGCACGTACGGCTCGGCCGCCGAGCCGCTCATCATCCAGGTGGGCTACTACACGGAGGTGGCCGGGCTGGGCCTCAATCCGACCGATGTCACCATCAACGGCCACGTCGACGTCTACAACCGGTGCCGCGCCGCGTCCGGATGCATCGCGCTGGACAACTTCTGGCGCACGGTGTCGAACCTCACCATCAACGTGATGGGTCTCGACGGCTGCCGGAGCTCTGCCAACTTCTGGGCCGCGTCGCAGGCCTCACCCATGCGACGGGTCAACGTCACCGGCGGCAACCTGACCCTGATGGACTACTGCACCGACGGCCCCCAGTACGCCAGCGGGGGCTTCATCGCCGACTCGAAGACCGGATTCGTCATCAACGGCTCCCAGCAGCAGTACATCGTCCGGAACAGCAACGTCGGTGGCTGGTCGAACGGCGTCTGGAACCAGGTCTTCTCCGGCGTCGTCGGCGCCCCGGACGAGTGCTTCCCCGCGGTCCCGGGTGGCTGCGGCCCCTACACCACCCTGGCCAGGACGCCGGCAAGCAGGGAGAAGCCCTACCTGTACGTCGATGCGGCAGGCACCTACCAGGTCTTCGTCCCCGCTGCCCGCGTGAACTCCTCGGGCGCGTCGTGGGACGACGGCCCGACCCCGGGCCGCTCGATCCCGCTCTCGACGTTCTTCATCGCCAGGCCGACGGACTCGGTGCAGGCGATCAACAACCAGCTGTCGCGGGGCAGGAACCTGCTCCTGACGCCCGGGGTGTACGACATCGGCCGGACGATCACCGTCAAGCGGGCGGACACGATCGTCCTGGGCATCGGGCTGCCGGCGCTGACCGCCGTCAACGGCGCGGTGGTGATGGAGGTCGCCGACGTCGAGGGCGTGGACATCGCGGGCATCACCATCGATGCGGGGACGAAGAACTCGCCCGTCCTGCTGCGCATCGGCAAGAAGTCCGGTCGCAACCACAACAGCGATCCCGCCAACCCGACCGCCCTGCAGGACGTGTTCTTCAGGATCGGCGGCCCCCACGTCGGCAAGGCCGACGTCAGCCTCGAGGTGAACAGCGACCACGTCATCCTCGACGACATCTGGGCCTGGCGGGCCGACCACGGGAACGCCGGCACGGTCGGCTGGAAGATCAACACGGCGAAGAACGGCGTGGTCGTCAACGGCGACCACGTGACCGCCACAGGCTTCTTCGTCGAGCACTACCAGCAGCACAACGTCATCTGGAACGGCAACGACGGTGTGGTCGTCCTGTTCCAGAACGAGCTGGCCTACGACCCGCCCAGCCAGAAGGCCTGGATGCAGGCCCCCGGCGTCAACGGCTGGTCCGCGCTCAAGGTCGCCGACTCGGTGACGAGGTTCAACGGCTACGGGATGGGCAGCTACAGCTTCTTCAACCAGGGCGTGGACATCTTCGCCGAGAACGCCTTCGAGGTCCCCGCCACGCTCGCTCCGGGGAGCCTGCACAACCTGCTCACGATCTTCCTCGACCCCGCCAAGGGGAAGGGCGGGATCACCCACGTCGTCAACGGCACGGGAGGCTCCTCGACCATCGCCAACCCCAGCACCCCGGTCACGGTGGTCGACTACCCCGCGGTGCCCTGACGCAGAAAGGGGCCGTGGAGGCCCCCGTTCAGCCCAGGGCTTCGAGGGCGGCGTTGCCCGGCCCGAAGTGCTTCAGCAGGACGAGGGGTTCGACCGTGCTGCGGTTGGTGACGCGGACGCCCCGGCGTGCGGCCTCCTCGGAGACGAAGAACTCGTCCTCGGTCAGGTCGCCGAAGCGGATCAGCGTGGACGCGGCAGCGTCGTGCGCGCCGAAGGTCCCGTGTCCCTGGATGACGATCGCCCCGTAGGCGTCCGTGTTGGTGAGGGTGACGGCCGCTCCCGGCCGGACGACGAGCTCGGTGGCGCTGAATGCGGGCGACTTGTGGACGATCCACCGCTCGGTGTAGCCCGGATGGGCGTCTGCCGCCGACTCCGCGGTCTCGAACGGGACCAGCCGGCGGTTCTCGGCGAACGCCGGATCGGTGTTCCGCTCCCAGTCGATCAGGTCGAGGATGTAGTCGAGGTCGCCCACGCGGTCCGCCGGGGCGTCCTTCCACAGCAGCTCGTCGGGAACCTCGCGGTTGTTGCTCCACGACTCGCACATGCACAGCACGTCGGAGGCCGCCTGCGGCTCGTACGTGCAGGCGCTCGCCGGGGCGTGCAGGACTCCGGCCGGCACGTCCCAGCCCGTGCCCAGCTCGGTTCGGTACCCGAAGGAGAGGTCGGTGATCCGGTTGTCGCCGCCGCGGCTGAAGGCGACGAGCCGCTCGCGCACCTGCTCCCGGGTGACGCCCGGTTGCAGGCCGAGGAACGATACCGGCTGCGCGGCGAGGTGGTTGTTCATCTGCGGCGCGTAGTAGTAGGCCTCCGGCTTGGAGACCTTGCCCAGGGGCAGCGCGTGCTCGTCGCGGTGGTGGACGTGGAAGGGGAGCGCCTGCTCGTTGTCGAAGAACTTCGCGAAGACCGGCCACGTGCCGTGCGCCCGCCAGATCCGCTCCCCGACCAGGGCCGCGCCGAGGTGGTCGATCACCTGGTCGAACGGGAGGAGGCCGCCATCGGGACCGACCACGAGGCTGAGTCCCTCGAACTCCCCGGCGGCAGGCCCGTTGTCGGCCCGGATCGGGGACGCCAGCCACCGCTCGTCGATCCCGCCACGGTCCTTGCCGAACGCGTAGTAGTCGTCAGGGTGCAGGCGCAGGCGGCGTCCCGGCGTGGAGAACACGCGGGGAACCCAAGTCGGCGCGAGCCGGAGCACGCCCTCACCCTGGTCCAGGCAACGATCGGCGGCGGCCGCGGTGACGCTGGCCCCGGTGGTGGACGGCATGGCGTGGTCCTCGATTCGGCAGTGGTGCTGGCGGACGGGCGTCCTCAGGCCTCGGGCGCGGCCTGGTCGTACTCGCTGGTGACGATCACCCGTGCGCCGGCGTCGGCGGCCACCTCGAGAAGAACCGGGCCGGGCCGCTTGTCGGTGATCAGGGTGGTGTTGGCGGAGAGGTCGGCGACCTCCGCGAACTCCCGCCTGCCGAACTTCGTGCTGTCGGCGAGGAGCAGCGTGTGGGCCGCGCAGTCCATCATCTCGCGCATCATCCCGGCCTCCGGCAGGCTGCTGGTCCAGACCGTGCCCTCGTCGGAGACCCCACCGACGCCGATGATCGCCCAGTGGGTGTGGATCGAGCGGGGCTTGCCTGCGCCGTCGGACAGCGCCACCGGCCCGATGGTCACCTGGGATCGCTGCCGGAAGGAGCCGCCGAGGACGTAGATCTCGCGCACCCCGCGCGAGTAGAGCTCCTGGGGGAGGGCGAGGTTGTTGGTCACGACCGTGAGCCCGCGCTTGGCGGCCAGGTACTTGGCAAGGGCGAGGGTCGTGGTGCCACCGTAGATGATCAGGCTCTGCCCCTCGTCGATCAACGACGCGGCCACCTTGGCGATCTCGTCCTTCGCCGCGGCCTGCGCGTCGATCCGCTTGACGAACGGGACGATCTCGGTGAACCGGTCGTCCGGGGAGATCGTCACTCCACCGTGGGTCCGTTCGACGGAACCCTGGGAGGCGAGGGTTTCCACGTCGCGACGGACGGTGTCCTCCGAGACGCCGAACTCGGTGGCGAGTTCGTGGATGGACGCCTGCCCGCGATCGCGGAGGAAGTCCAGCATCTCGGCGCGACGCCGTGCGGGGTAGAGGCTCTCCTTGCTCACCCTGGTCACCTTTCTGCGGCTTTCTGCGATCATCCTGCCACCTTTGCCGCATCTTTGGCAAGAGTGCGCGGAAGTTATCGATCTGTTATCGCAAGAAACCGCAGAAATGCCTTGACTGTCCGAGGAAACCCGCGCAAGGATGGAGTTGAAGGTGCGATCGTGAGTCATAGAGCGGAGTCGCCGCTCCTCCGACGCGCCACGCACGACAAGGGAGTGAGATGCGCAAGAAGTTCCTGGCAGGGACCGCTGCGGTGGCAGCAGCGGCTCTGGCGATGACCGGCTGTGCCACTGGTGGCACCACCGCCGCCTCGTCCGCCGCCGCCGGCGGCGGAGAGGCCGTGACCCTCGAGTTCGCACAGTGGTGGGAGCCGGAGCTGCCGGCCGGGTCGCTGCGCGGTCTCATGGACCAGTTCGAATCGGCGAACCCGGGCATCAAGGTGAAGCTGATCAGCGGCCCGTACGCCTCCACCAAGGAGCAGGTCGTCGCGGGTGCGGCGGCCGGCACCATGTCCGACGTGGTCGGTCTCGACGGCGCCTGGGTCAACGACTTCGTGAAGCAGGGTTCGCTGGCGAACCTCACCGAGCTGATGACGTCGGCCGGCTTCGACGAGAGCCAGCTCGCCGCGCAGGTCAAGCTCGACGGCTCCACCTGGATGATCCCGGTCGCGAACTTCGTCTACCCGATGTTCCTCAACGACGACCTCCTGAAGAAGGCCGGCCTGTCGGGCGCACCGAAGAACCGCACCGAGTTCATGGCCGCGGCGAAGGCGATCAGCGCCCTCGGCGACAACACCTCCGGCTGGGTGCTGCCGCTCGACACCGCCACCCCGAACGGCATCCAGAACGACGTGATGTCGTGGGTCTGGGCCTCCGGCGGCTCGATGCTCAAGGACGGCAAGCCGTACCTCGTCGGCAACCAGGACGTCAAGGACGCGATGGAGTTCATCAAGCAGCTCTATGACGCGGGTGCGATCGCCAAGGGCACCTTCACGATGAAGGAGCAGGACAAGGTCAACGAGTTCACCAACGGCCGCGTCGGCATGATGATCGACTCCCTCGCCCACGTGAACCTGATCCGCGAGCAGAACAAGGACCTCAAGTTCACGGTGGCGGCCATCCCGCCGGCCGACAGCTACACCGGCAAGGGCGCGCTGCCCTACGCCTCGTGGGGCATCGGCGTCGCGGCCAACAGCAAGCACCAGGCCGAGGCCTTCAAGCTGGTCTCGTTCCTGCTCGGCAAGGACGTCAACGCCACGCTCTGCTCCGCCGCCCATGCCTTCCCGGGCAACACCCAGGCGGTGCCGGACTTCGTGAACAACGACGAGGCGTTCAAGCAGGCCTTCGAGATCTACAAGAACAGCAACGCGACCAACGAGTTCACCGGCCTGCCGGTGGCCGAGGACCTGATGCGCTCGTTCGACGAGCAGTTCCAGAAGTACCTTTCCGGCAAGCAGTCGGTGGACGACGCCCTGGCCGCTTCCCAGAAGGCGTGGGACGCCGCGTTCGCCGGCTGACACCCATCGCTCGAACGGTGGGGGTCGTGAGGTCACCCTTGCGGCCCCCACCCCACAACGGAAAGGAGGCGTAGCCGTGAGCCACCTCTCAGTGCAGGCTGACGCCGGCCGATCCCGGACGAGCGGACGGCCCGCGCCCGCCGAGCGCGCAGCGAGCGCCCGGCGGGGCCTGGTCCCGTACGGCTACCTCTCGCCGACCATGGTGCTCCTCGTGGTGCTCATGGTCATCCCGATCGTGATGGTCATCGGCTACTCGCTGATGGACAACGTGATCATGAAGAAGAACCCCCAATTCGTCGGGTTCACGCACTACGTCGACATCCTGGCCAGCGACACCTTCTGGGGAGCGGTCCTCAACACCCTGTTCTTCACGGGGGTGAGCGTGGTGGCCCACCTGGTGCTCGGCCTCGCGTTCGCGATGATGCTGAACAGCCAACTGCTCGGCCGGCGCACGAAGGCGGTGTTCCGCACCATCTACGTGCTCCCCTGGCTGTTCACCGTGGCGATCATCGCCGTCCTGTGGCGGCTCCTCCTGGAGCCCAACGGGGTGATCAACTACCTGCTGACGGCGTCCAACCTCGCCGGCAGCCAGATCGAGTGGCTGGGCTCGCCCGACACGGCGCTGTTCGCGGTGACCTTCATCAACATCTGGTCGGGCTACCCGTTCTACATGGTCAGCCTCCTGGCCGGCCTCCAGGGGATTCCCGCCGACTACTACGAGGCCGCGCAGGTCGACGGGGCCAACGGCTGGCAGCAGTTCACCCGCATCACGCTGCCGCAGCTGAAGCCGATCATCATCAGCATGGCGCTGCTCGACGTCATCTTCACCACCCAGCAGTTCGCGCTGATCTGGATGACGACGGGGGGCGGGCCGCTCGGGGTGACGGAGATGCTGAGCACCTTCACCTACAAGCTGGCTTTCACCAAGTACCAATTCGGGACGGCGTCCGCGTCGGCGGTGATCGTCCTGGCCATCTCGATGGTGCTGGCCGTCCTCTACGTCCGCGCCCAGAAGGCGAGGGACTGACATGACCCGCAGCCGCCGTCGCGCCATCGCCCGGATCGGGCTCGTGCTCGCGCTCGTGCTCGGAGCGCTGTACGCCGGGCTCCCGGTGCTGTGGATGCTGTCGAGCTCGTTCAAGCCCAACACCGAGATCTTCCAGTACCCGCCCCGGCTGATCCCGGAGACCTTCACGCTCGACGCCTACACCACGATCTTCACCGATCCGGTCAAGGTGCGGTTCTTCCTGAACAGCTACTTCGTCTCCCTGACCGTGACCGCACTCACCCTTCTCGTCGCGGTGCTGGCTGCCTTCGCGCTCAGCCGCTACGAGTTCCCGTTCAAGCGGGTGCTGAACGTGGTGATCGTGAGCGTCCAGGCCGTCCCCCCGATCACGCTGCTGATCCCCTACTTCGGGCTGATCGTGTTCCTCGGGCTGTACAACACCTACCCGGGCCTGATCCTGACCTACCTGGTGTTCACGCTGCCCTACGCGATCATCATGATGACGGGCTACTTCAACACGCTGCCGCGGGAACTCGACGAGGCGGTGAAGGTGGACGGCGGCTCGTCCTGGACGGCCCTGTGGCGGATCCTCGTGCCGGTCGCCGTCCCGGGCATGGTCTCGGTCGGCATCTACACGTTCATGATCGCCTGGAACGAGTACCTGTTCGCCCTCACGCTCACCAAGACGCCCGAGATGCGGACGGTGCCGATCGGCATCCAGCTGCTGATGGGCCAGCACTCCTACGAGTGGAACCAGATGATGTCGATGAGCATCCTCGGCTGCATCCCCGTCCTGCTCCTCTTCCTCTTCTTCCAGCGCTTCTTCATCGGCGGCATGACCGCCGGCGCCGTGAAGAACTGACCACCCACAGACCCACCCAAAAGAAGAACAATCAAGGAGAATTTCAATGCTTACCACTGGTGACGGCGTACTCAAGGTCGCCAACGAGGCGGGCTTCGCCGTCCCGGCGTTCAACATCAGCGACTACGCGATGTTCGCGGGGATCTCCGACCTCTGCGAGCAGCTGCAGGCGCCGTGGATCGTCGCCATCCACCCCGACGAGTACGCCCACATCGGGCCGGACCTGCTCAAGGCGATCATCGCCCGGGCCCACCGCTCGTCGGTGCCCATGGCGATCCACCTCGACCACGGCGGGACGTACGAGCAGGTGCTGACGTCGATCCAGAACGGCTACACCTCGGTGATGATCGACGCCTCGGTCAAGCCCTTCGACGAGAACGTGGCGATCACCCGCAAGGTGGTCGAGAGCGCGCACGCCGTGGGCCTCTCGGTCGAGGGTGAGCTGGGCACGATCGGCGCCAACGACTCCTACGGCGAGTCCGGGGCGACCGAGGTCATCTACACGACCGCCGAGGACGCCGTGGCCTTCGTCGAGCAGACCGGCGTGGACAGCCTCGCCATCGCGATCGGCACGTTCCACGGCCTCTACCCCGCCGGGATGACGCCGAAGCTCAAGCTCGAGCTCCTCACCGAGATCAAGGCGGCCGTGCCGATCCCGCTGGTGCTGCACGGCGGCTCGAACAACCCCGACGACGAGATCCGCATCGCTGCGGCCACCGGCATCAACAAGATCAACATCTCCTCCGACATCAAGGTCGCCTACCACTCGAAGATGCGGGAGGTGCTGGGTGATGACCCGAAGCTGCGCGAGCCGCTGATGATCCAGCCGGCGTGCGTGGAGGCGATGAATGTCGTGGCCGCGCAGAAGATCGACCTGTTCGGCGCCGCCGGCAAGGCATCGCTGTACCGCTGAGCCGGCTGCAGGGGAAGTGGGAGCGATGAGCCACGAACTGGTTCTGGGCCTCGGTGGCTGCGTCGACTTCGAGATCGCCTGGGATGCCCGGGCGCTCGAGGAGCTGGCGGCGAAGCACCACATCGGGGTTGCCGACCTGGATTCGGGCATCGCGGTCGAGGACGAGCGTTCCCTGATGCGCTCGCTCCTCGCTTTCGTCCGGGACGGTGTCGGGGGAGAGCGCTTCATCCCCTCCTCCGACATCGCGATCGCGTTCGCGTCCCGCTTCCCCTGCAAGGTCACCCTCGGCGGCACGTGCGTCCGCGCTGCCCTGGCTATCGCGCGGCTGGGCGTCCCGAGCCTGGTGCACCTGGTGAGCATCGACGACAACGTCCGGCGCCTGCTGTCGCCGGGCATCGACTACATCAGCAGCGCCACCCGGGACACCCTGGACCCGCACCTCATCGTGCAGTTCCCGGCCGGCGCCACCGTCGCCCTCAGCGACGGGGTGGTTCGCGCGGAGCACCCGAACCGGATCATCTACGTCAACGACCCGCCCAACCGCGACCTCGTGCTGAGCGCCGAGCTGCCGCAGGCACTGGACGGCGCGCGCGCTTTCCTGCCGGCCGGGTTCAACGTGATGCGTGACCCTGATCTCCTCCGGGACCGGCTGGCGTCCCTGCAGTCGGCGATGACGCGACTCCCGGCCGACGCCGTGGTGTTCTACGAGGACGCCGGGTTCCACGACAACGCCATGCGGCAGATCGTGAGCAGCGACTTCCGCGGACGCATCGATGTGCACAGCCTCAACGAGGACGAGTTGCAGTCCTACCTCGGACGCCGCATCGACCTCCTCGACGTCGAGGACGTCGTCACCGCGCTGGCCGAGTTCGCTCCCTACGCCATCGCGCCGACCGTCGTGGTGCACACCAAGTACTGGTCGCTCGCGCACGGCGAGCGTGCGAGCGACGTCGCGGCCGCCCTCGCCGGTGGGGTCGATCTCGCCAGCACCCGCTACTGCCACGGCGACGACTTCACCGCCGCCGACCTGGCCGGCATCCGGGGCGGACCGGTGCACCCCGGCGGGCTCGCGTTCGCCGCCGGCATCGTGGAGCGGCTCGGGAACCGGGTCGCGTGCGTGCCGGGACGGCTCCTCGACGTGCCTTCTCCCACGACGATCGGGCTCGGGGACACCTTCGTCGGCGGCTTCCTCGCCACCCTCGTCCGCGGCCCGCTCGGTCTGGAGCCCTCGGCGGAGAACGCCTGAGCGATCCTCACGCGGTTCCCCGTGGACGATGTCGACGATCCGGCCGGGCAGCACTGAGGAGACCCTTCCCGGCGATCCGCGCGTGGGGTTGTGCCCGCCATTGGGCAGGCTGGGCACATCATGAATCCTGAGCCGATCGAGCTGTTCGTCCGGGTGGTCGACCTGACGGGTGTTCTGATGAACGCGATCCTGGGTGGGGTGATCGCCCGGGCCAAGCGGTTCGACCCGGTCGGCTTCCTCACCCTCGCGATCATGTCCGGGCTCGGCGGCGGCATGATCCGGGACGTGCTGCTGCAGGTCGGGCCGCCGCTCGCGCTGACCGATCCCGCCTACCTGCTCGTGGCCATCGCGGGGACGGTCGTGGCCTTCATGGTCCCGGTGAGCAGGCGGCTGTGGGACCTCAGCTTCCCGTATCTGGACGCCCTCGCCCTCGGGTGCTGGTCGGCGGCCGGTGCGTCGAAGGCCCTCGCCGCCGGCCTGGGCTGGCTGCCGGCGGTGATGATGGGCACCATCACGGCGATCGGCGGCGGGATGCTCCGGGACATCGTGCTGCGCAAGACCCCGGCGGTCTTCGGTGGCAACACGCTCTACGCGACCTCGGCGATCCTGGCGTCGCTCGTCCTCGTCGTGCTCCAGCCGCTCGCGGGCGGCGCTGTGGCCACCCTGGCGGCGAGCGTCGTCGGCATGTTGATGACGCTGCTGGCCCGCCGGCTCGACTGGCGGCTCCCCGAACCGTACGCATGGTCACCGAAGCGAGCCCTTGCGATGCTCCCGCGTCCCCGCTGGCGGCTCAGGGGCAAGCCGGCATCGGGCCGTGGCCGGCACGGTCCGGCGGACCGGCCGGCCTGATCCTGCGCGCGGCCCCTCGTCTGCGTGGTCGTCCGCGCCGCGTCGGCGCCGAATCGGCTCCTCCGCCTGGCGTGGAACCTCTTCCGCTGATGGTGTACTAGTGCCGCACGCCGAGAGGAGTGAGGATGGCAGGCACAGGAGCGACACCGGCGCCCACGCGGACAGCGCGGCGACGGCCCACCCGGGACGTCATCCTCGAGGCAGCGAGCGAGCTCATGGTCGCCGACGGGGTCAGCGCGACCTCCGTCGAGCAGATCGCCCGTCACGCGGGGTGCCAGCGGGCCACGATCTACACGCACTTCGGGTCGAAGGAGAGCCTGGCGCTGGCGGTCCTCGAGGCTCTTGTGGCGCACTGGGCCCACGCCTCCGCCGCCGGCCGGCCGGGGGCCGTCGTGGCCGAGGGCAGCGACAGGTGGGAGCGGATGCTCCTGGAGGTGTGGAGCGACGTTCGCGGCGACGAGGGCGGCAGCCGGCGGGTGCTGGCGATGGTGCAACAGATACGGCGGGTCCTCGCGGCGACGGTGCCCGAGGAGCGTCCCGCACGGATCGAGGCGGTCCTTGACCTGATCGAGGCCTTCGAAGAGCCGGGCCGCGACGCCGACGCCGATGCCGGGATCGAGCCGTCGCCGGTGACGGCCGAGCACGGCCCGGCGCCCCGGGCGGCGCCGACGATCAAGGAGGTCGCCGGTCGCGCCGGGGTGTCCTTCAAGAGCGTCTCCCGGGTGCTCAACGACCACCCGCACGTGACCGCGGAACTGCGGGCGAGGGTGCAGGCGGCCATGCAGGAACTCGGGTACTCGCCCAACGCCGTCGCCCGCACCCTGCGGTCGGCCAGTTCACCGACGGTCGGGTTGGTGATCGACGACAGCGAGGCGTTCCCGTACGCGTCGGACATCATCCGCGGAGCGCAGGACGCGGCGAGCGACCTCGGCAAGGTGCTCGTCATCACCTACATCGACGGACGCGAGACATCACGCGCCCAGGTCCTGGACCACCTGCGGCAATGGCAGGTGGAGGGTGTGGCCTACACCTCCCCGCACCACAGGGTGATCCACCAGAGCGAACTCCTGCCGTTCTCGCCGCTCGTCCTCGTCAACTGCACTCCGGAGGAACCCGGCCCCGCCTCGGCCGTCCCGGCCGAGTTCGAGGGTGGCTACGTGGCCACGAGGACCCTCCTCGACGCGGGCCACCGAAGGATCGGGTTCATCAGTGGGCCGGCCGGCTTCCCGGCGTCCCACCTGCGTCGCGAGGGCTACCTCAAGGCACTCGACGATGCCGGCGTCCCCGCCGACCCGGGGCTTGAGTTCGTCGGTGACTGGTGGCAGGAGAGCGGCGCGGCCGCGGCCCGGGCGTTCATGGCGCTGGCGCAGCCGCCGACCGGCATCTTCGCCTCGAACGACTGGATGGCGATGGGGGTCTACGACGAACTCCGCACCATGGGCCTGGCGGTGCCGACGGACGTGTCGATCGTCGGCTTCGACAACCGCGAGGTGATCGCCGCGCACATGCGTCCGCCGCTGACAACAGTCGCTCTCCCGTACTACGAGATGGGCCGATGGGCCATCGAGGCCCTGCACCACCACAACACAACGGGTGGCCAGTTCCGCTGCAACCTGATCCAGCGCGACTCCGTCGCGATCAACGTCTCAACTTGATAACGGGCGTCTGACAACGTTGACACACATATGTCGGTTCTCTTACGTTTGTACCATCCCGCCAACGGTGGCCGGGAGTACCTATGAAAGGGGAGAGCGTGCGACTCAAGATCGGCACGGCAGCCCTCGCCGCCTCGCTCGCACTGGCGGGATGCTCTGCATCAGCGACCGCCTCCGCGCCTGCGTCGTCGTCGGGCAGCGCCGCGGCAGCTGGCCAGACCATCCGGATCCTCGCCGAGGGCGGGGGTGTCGGCCTGCAGAAGGGCATCGCCGAACAGTTCACCAAGGACACCGGCGTGAAGGTGGAGTTCGTCGAGGTCCCCTACGCCGACGTCCACGACAAGCTCGCCGCCGACATCTCGACCGGTGCGGGCGCCTACGACCTCGCCACGATCGACGTGATCTGGATGACCGAGTTCGGCCCGTCCCTCGCGCCCATCGACGACCTGATGACCGCGGACGTCGCGGGTGACCTCCCCGCGGCCCTGGTCGCGGACGCCAAGTTCGAGGATCACTTCATCGGCATGCCCCAGTGGGCGAACGCCGAGATCCTGTTCTACCGGAAGGACCTCTTCGCCGACGCCAAGGAGCAGAAGGCGTTCAAGGCGCAGTTCGGCTACGACCTCGTCCCGCCGACGACCTGGCAGCAGTACCGCGACGTGGCGAAGTTCTTCAACCGCCCCAAGGACAAGCTCTACGGCACCGCGGTGAAGGGTGCCGTGGAGACCGAATGGCTCGCCTACGTCCTCCAGGCCGGCTCGCCGTCGGTCGTCCTCGACACGTCCGGGGCCGTCATCATCGACGACGCCAACCACGTCAAGGCACTCGAGGAGTACATCGCGCCCTACTGCACCGACAAGGTCGGCCCCGACCCCGCGACCACCGACTGGGCGGCGGCGCAGAACCTCTTCTACCAGGGGCAGTCGGCCATGATGCTCTTCTGGGCGCACGCCTACCGGATGACGCCGGAGGACAGCAAGGTCAGCGACAAGGTCGGCGTGGCTCCCATGATCGCCGGGCCCGGCGGCATCGCCGCGATCCCGGGTCCCTGGTACAACGTCATCCCGAACGACTCTCCGCACGCCGACCTGGCCAAGCAGTACATCGCCTACGCCTACGAGCACAACGCGATGGGGATCGACGCCCCGCTGGGGCTGGCGGCACGGACCTCGGCCTACGAGCAGTTCCAGGACAAGGCCGGCTACGAGGCGTTCACGCCACTGCTGACGACGCTCAACGCACCGGCGACCACCGGCCGCCCGATGGACGTCCACTGGCAGCAGATCACCGATCAGGTGCTCACCCCGAGCGTCCAGAAGGCCCTGACCTGCAAGGCGTCCCCCACCGACGTCCTCGCCGAGGCCAGGACCAAGATCGAGGCCATCCTCAAGCAGTGACCCCCGCGGGTGGGCACGCCGCCACGTGCCCACCCGGCTCCGCCCCTCCAGCCTGGCCGAAAGGACGTCCCGATGGCACGCCGCCGCTTCGCGTCGCTGCTGATGCTCCCGGCGATCATCTTCCTCATCGCCACCGTGGCCTACCCGTTGGGCACGTTGATCTTCAACGCGTTCTTCTCCGTGAAGCTCCTCACGCCCAACCGCCGCACCTGGGTCGGGCTGGACAACTTCGTGAACACGCTGACCTCGCCCGAGGTCGGGTCTGCGGCCCTCAGGACGCTGCAGTACTCCGTGTTCGCGATGACCCTCGAACTGCTCCTCGGCTTCGGGGCCGCGCTGCTGTTCTACGCCATGCGTGAGCGGTCCGGATGGGCCAGGACGGTCTTCATCTTCCCGCTGCTCGTCCCACCGATCGTGGCCGGCCTGTTGTGGAAGTTCCTGCTCTCGCTCGACACCGGCATGGTGAACCGCGTCCTCGAACTCGTCGGGCTGACCCCGGCCTCCGGTCCGATCAATTGGCTCGGCAACACCGACACCGTCATCTTCACGGTCGCCTTCGCCGACATCTGGCTGACCACGAGCTTCGTGGCCCTCATCGCCTACGCCGGCCTGCAGGGCCTCCCCGGCGACGTGCTCGAAGCCGCGCAGGTGGACGGTGCCGGCTACTGGCAGCGGGTGTGGCACGTGATCCTGCCCCTGCTCCGTCCGGTGATCGCGGTCATCGTGATCATCCGGGGCGTCGACGTGGCCAAGACCTTCGACCTCATCTTCATCCAGACCGAAGGTGGTCCGCAGGGCGCGTCCGAGGTCCTCAGCCTGGAGATCTACCGGACGATGATCCGCTACGGCAATGTCGGCAGCGCCTCGGCGACCGCCGCCGTGTTCCTCCTCGTCATGGCGTTCTTCGCGGCCATGGCCTACCGAGTGATCTGGAAGCCCGCCAATGACTCCTGAGAACCGTCCTCCCGGCCTGGGCAGGGCCATCACCGCGCAATTCGGCATGGTGCTGATCGTGGGCGCCTTCGTGCTGCCCTACGCCCACCTGCTCCTCACCTCGTTCAAGCCACCCACGGAAGTGCTCGCCATCCCGCCGACGTTCATCCCGAGCCGCTTCGAGCTCACCAACTACGTCAGCGCGCTCAGCGATCCCGGCATCACCCGGTCCTTCGTGAACAGCCTGCTCGTGGCGGTCGGGGGCACAGCGCTCACCCTCGTTCTCGCCATTCCGGCCGCCTACGCCGCAGCCTTCTACGGCACGAAGCTCGGCAAGGCCTTCCTGATGGTCGCGCTCATCGTGCGCATGCTCCCGCCGGTCGCCCTCGCGATCCCGATCTTCCAGGCCTTCCGCCAGCTGCGTCTCATCGACACCCAGCTCGGACTCATGCTCGCGCAGACGGTCATCAGCCTGCCCCTGGTGATCTGGCTCCTCGCAGCCTTCTTCGAGTCCATTCCCCAGGCGCTGGAGGAGGCTGCCCTGATCGACGGCTGCAACCGGCTGACGGCGATGCTGCGCGTCACGCTGCCGGTGGCCGGTGGGGGTATCGCGGTCGCGGCGATCTTCGCGTTCCTGTCGTCCTGGAACGAGTTCCTGTTCGCCCTGATGCTGACCTCGGTGAACGCCGTGACCGTCCCGCTGACCATCGCCAACTTCAAGTCACAGTTCGGCCTGGACTGGGGCTCGATGACAGCCATGGCCGTCATGTATTCGCTCCCGGTCATCGCCGTGACGCTCGCCCTCCAGCGCCGGATCGTGGCCGGCATGACCTTCGGCGCCGTCAAGGGCTGAACCCCCCTCCGCCGACCTCCACACCACCGAGAGAGAACATGGACCCCTGCACCGACAACCGCTATGACGTCACCACCTGGCCCGTCGGCGATCCGGCCGAGGACATCGGCGAAGTGATCAACAGCATCATCGCGGACGTCAGGAGCAGGCAGGCCGTCACTGACGACAGCGACCGGGGGAAGCCCGGTGCCGTCATCTCCATCCCGCCGGGGGACTTCCGCCTGCGGACCCAGGTGCTGGTCGACATCAGCTACCTCCGGATCGAGGGGTCGGGCCACGGCTTCACCTCCTCGAGCATCCGGTTCAATGTCCCCGACGACGAGCAATCCGCCCTGCACGAGGTGTGGCCGGGCGGCAGTCGCATCCTGGTGGACGCGCCGCTGCTCGGTGAGGCCGAGGGGTCGGCGGGAGCCGCGTTCCTCGTCGCGCGGACGGGGAGCCCGCGAATCAGCTCGGTCGAGTTCTCCGGCTTCTGCATCGACGGGCTGCACTTCGTCGCGGACGGCTCGGGGGTGCACCCCGAGAACACCTACGTCAACGGCAAGACCGGAATCCACGTCGCCAGCGCGAACGACTCCTTCCGGATCAACGGAATGGGATTCGTCTACCTGGAGCACGCGGTCACCGTCTACCACGCCGACGCGCTGTCGATCCACGACAACTTCATCGCCGAGTGCGGGAACTGCATCGAGCTCCGCGGGTGGGGCCAGGCATCGAAGATCACCGACAACCTCATCGGTGCAGGCTTCAAGGGCCACTCGATCTATGCCGAGAACCACGGGGGCCTGCTGGTCACCGCGAACAACGTCTTCCCGCGGGGGGCGAGCAGCGTCCATTTCGACGGCGTCAGCAGGTCGAGCCTCACCAACAACCGGCTCCACTCGTTCTACCCCGGCATGGTGGTCCTCGACCGGGACAGTTCCGAGAACCTCGTGGGCGCCAACCACTTCCTGAGGGATCGTGAGCCGTGGACCCCGTTCGACGGCGTCGACAACGGAAGGGATGACCTCTTCGGACTCGTCTCCATCTGTGGCAGCAACAACTCGGTCATCGGCAACCACTTCTCCGAGGTCCTCCACAGCGAGGGGATCCGGCCCGCGGGGGCGACCCCGACGATCATCCGGCTGCGCGAGGGTACCGGCAACTTCGTTTCCAGCAACCACGTGGTGGCCCTGGACGCCCGCGCCACGACGGGGGAGTCGGCCTTCTCGGCACAGGTGGACGCGCTGCTCGCCACCACGGCCCCGGAGCGCCTTCGGGTGACGACGGTCGCTGTCGATCCGCCGTCGGTGCAGAACACGATCCTCGACTCGGGAACCGAGTCGGAGGTCCTCGCGGACCGTGCCACGAACGCGGTGAGGCCGACGCCGAAGGCCGGCTCATGATGCCGTCCGGCGACGCCCGCCCTCGCTTCCACTTCACGGCGACCAGCGGCTGGATCAACGACCCTCACGGCATCACGTTCCGCGACAACGGGTACGACGTGTTCTACCAGCACGTCCCCGACTCCACGGTGTGGCGACCGGACTGCCGCTGGGGGCACGCGCGCGGTGCGGACCTGCTGTCGCTGCAGGAGCTTCCGATCGCCATCGCGCCGGGCGATGGCGACGACGGCATCTGGACCGGCTGCCTGGTGGTCGACGACGACGGGCGTGCGAGCGTGCTGTACACGGCCACGCGCGTGCCGGACTTCGGCATCGGGCGCATCCGGTCGGCCACCCCGACCGACCATCGCTGGACGGCGTGGGAGAAGGGACCCGTCGTCGCCGATGCCCCCGAAGGCCTCGACCTGATCGCCTACCGCGACCCGTTCGTGCGCCGCGAGGGCGACCGGTGGCGCATGTTCGTCGGCGCCGCCGGACGGGACGGAACCGCCATGGCGCTGACCTACGTGTCCGACGACGCGACCCTGGCGTGGCAGTACGACGGTGTCGCCCTCTCCCGCTCCACCAGGGAGACCGATCCGGTCTGGACGGGCACCTTGTGGGAGTGCCCCCAGGTCTTCCCCCTCGGGGACCGGTACGTGATGGTCTCCTCGATCTGGGACGACGACCGGCTCCACTACGCGGCGTACGCGCTCGGTTCGTACGAGGACGGCAGGTTCCATGCCGAGACCTGGGGGCGGCTCACCCACGGGCCGAGCTACTACGCCCCCTCGCTGTTCCTCGACGGCGAGCAGCGTCCGTGCCTGTCCTTCTGGATGCGCGGCATCGCCGACCCCGTGGCCGGTTGGGCCGGTACCCACAGCGTCCCCCACCTGCTCGAACTCGCCGGCGACCGCCTCGTCGCGACGCCCCACCCCGACGTCGAGCGGTACCACCAGGAGTCGGCCGATGGCGTGGTGCCGGACGCGGCGCAGGCCGTCGACGTCGCCTGGGAGCCGGGAGACGGCGACCGGCTCGTGATCGCGCGGGGCGCACGCGAAGTCGCCACGATCGAACGCGCCGGCGATGAGACGTCGGTCAGGGTCGGCGAACTCGCCTGGACCGTCCCCGGAGGTGACGCCCTGCGGATCATCGTCGACGGGCCGGTGCTGGAGCTCGCCACGGGCAGGGCGAACTTCGGTTCAGCCATCCCCACGCCCGCAGGCGAGCTCTCGGTCACGGCACGGGGCGTGCCGCCGCGCGTCCGCGTGCTCGCGAGAACGTGACCCGCGCCGGGTTCAGGCCGGCTTGACCGCCCGCACGATGGCGCCGTGCATCTGCGGGGCGACCTCGTGGGTGAACACCACGTCGATCCCGGTGAAGCCGGCCGCCGTCAGGCCGTCCACGTACTCCTGCCGCGACAGCGCTCCGGCGACACAGCCCACGTGGCTGCCGCGCTCCTCGCGGTCGGCGACGCTCAGGTGGTCCTCGGCGACGACGTCCGAGACGCCGACGCGTCCGCCGGGGGTGAGGACGCGGAACATCTCGGCCAGGACCTTCGGCTTGTCGACGGACAGGTTGATCACGCAGTTGGAGATCACCACGTCGACCGCGCCGTCGGGGAGCGGCAGCTGCTCGATGCGTCCCTTCAGGAACTCGACGTTCGTCGCCCCGGCCCTGGCCGCGTTCGCGCGGGCCAGCTCCAGCATCTCGTCGGTCATGTCGACGCCGTAGGCGAACCCGGTGGGGCCGACCCGGCGGGCGGAGAGCAGGACGTCGAGCCCGCCACCGGAGCCGAGGTCGAGGACCCGATCACCGGGGTTCAGATCGGCGACAGCTGTGGGGTTCCCGCAGCCCAGGCTTGCCGTCACCGCTTCCTGGGGAACCTGGTCGGCCTGCCCGCCGTCGTACAGGGCCGAGCCGAACACCTCACCGCAGGCGTCGCCGCCGCAACAGCCGCTCCCGCCGCCGTCGAGGTCGTCCAGGACGTCCAGCGTCCGTCGCCCCGTCCCCATCGCCGCCCGGGCTGCGGCCGCGTACCGGTCCCGGACCTGCTCCACCACATCGTTCGTGCTCATCGCCGTGCTCACTTCCTCGGTTCGATCGTCAACAGTTGCCTGGCCGGTGCGGGATCGAGGAGCTGCCGGATCGCCTGCAGCGCGTCGGTGTCCACCCAGTACCAGGTCTGGCGCCCGTCCCGCTCGCGCTCGAGGAAGCCGGCGTCGAACAACGCGCCCAGGTGGTGGGTCACCGTCGGCTGGGTCAGGCGCACCTGCTCCGCGAGGGCCCCGGTGGTCGCGCGTCCGCCGTCGGCCGACCGGATCAGGCTCAACAGCCGCAGCCGCGCCGGGTCCGCCAGCACTTTCAGCGCCGTGGCCAGGGCCAGTGCGTCGTCCGGCTCGAGGGGGGCCTGCAGGACCGGTGAGCAACACAGCTCGCCCACCAGGTTGAGCCGCCGGGGAACCTCTTGAGAACTCATAGAGGTATGTCTATCATATCGACTGCCATCAAACAATCGATGGCTGTCTATGGAACTGGAGTTCGCCGTGGTCGACTACCTCGCCACCCTCGCCGCCACCGTCGCCAACGACGTCTGGACCACCCTCGTGCACAACTGGCCGTACCTGCTGGCCAGCGTCCTGGTGGCCTCGGTCGTGCAGGTGTACATCAACCAGGACCGGCTCGCCGCCTGGTTGCGTCGCCGCACCTGGGTCGCCATCCTCGGCGCCGTCGCGCTCGGCGCCCTCACGCCGTTCTGCTCGTGCGGCACCACCGCCGTCGTCCTCGGGGCGATGGCCTCCTCCGTCCCGTGGGCGCCGATCGTGGCGTTCATGGCCTCCTCGCCGCTGACCAGCCCCGAGGAGTACGTCTTGTCGGTCGGCCTCTTCGGGCCCGCCTTCGCCACCACCTTCTTCCTCGCTGCCGTCGCCGTCGGCCTCGTCGGTGGCGGGGCGGCCTGGTTGCTCGAACGCAAGGGCCTCCTCGCCGGCCAGGCACGCATGTCCACGAACGCGGCCACGGACTGCGGCCCGTCCTGCGCGGCCGCGGAGGCGACCGGCCCTGACGCATCGGGGACGCCGGGCGGGACGCGGCTGCTCACCGTGGTCGAGCGGCCGGCCGTGGTCGTCGCGCAGCCGACGCGGCTGCGCCGGTTCGGCGAGGCGCTCCTCGCCAACACCCGCACGCTGGCCCTCTACTTCCTCGCCTTCGCCGCCCTCGGCTACCTCGTCATCCGCGTCCTTCCCACCGGCCTGATCACCGACTGGCTCGGCACCGGCAACCCGGTGTGGTCGGTCCCGCTCGCCGCCCTCCTCGGGATCCCGGTCTACCTCAACACCGACGCGTCCCTGCCGCTGGTGGCGAGCCTCCTCCACGGCGGGATGGCCCCCGGAGCCGGGATCGCCTTCCTGATCACCGGCGCGGGCACCAGTGTGGGGGCGATCAGCGGAATGCTCGTCATCGCGCGCTGGCGCGTCGTCGCCCTCGTGGTCGGCACCCTGGTCGTGACGGCGATGGTCACCGGCTGGCTCGCCGCGCTGTGGTTGTAGGCGCGACTGCCCGTCGCCTGCCACGGGCGACGGACCGGCGTAGCGTTGAGGGAGAGGAGTGCGACGAGCGAGGCGGTGGGTGACGGCGTTGCCCGGTCGCCGAGCAGCCATCGGGCCACCCGCCTTCGCCGGTCAGCGGCAGCACGCCCTCGGGGGAGCGCCGGCATGCGGAAGTACCTGGAGTGGGCCCAGCGGGAACCGACCACTGCGCAGGTGGTGGCCACGCTGCTCCCCGCCGGCGTCCTCTTCCTCGTCGCGCTGCCCGCCGGGATCGTGGTGCTGGCGGGCCGGCTCGACCACGCGCTGGCCCTGCCGCGGCTGCTCCTGGGCCCCGTCAACGCCGTGACGGGCCTCGTCCTGCTCGGCGTCGGGGGCTTCGTGGCGCTCTGGTCGGTTCGGGCGGAGGCACGGCTCGGCGGCGGGTCACCCGTGCCGATGATCCCGACCCGGCGCCTCGTCGTGGTGCCGCCCTACGCCTACTGCCGCAACCCCATGGTCCTCGGGACCGTCCTCGCCTACCTGGGGATCGGTGTGTGGCTCGGCTCAGCCTCCGCGGTGGCGATGGTGCTCCTCCTCGGGGTGCTCCTTGTCACCTACGTGAAGCTGGTCGAGGAGAAGGAGCTGCGCCTGCGCTTCGGTGAGGAGTACGAGGAGTACCTGCGAACCACGCCGTTCCTCCTGCCACGGTTCCCCCGGCGGGGCAGCCGGGCCGGCCCTACTCCATGACCTTGGTGGCCTCGGCGAGGTTGAGCCGGAGGATGCGCAGCACGGGTGGGATCTCCGACAGGAGCATGACGACGAGCAGCCCGCCCAGGATGATCGCGACCGATTCGGGCTTGATGTACGCGGTGAGGGTGAACGCCTCGGAGGACAGCTGGGCGTACAGCAGGTCGGCCGTCCGCAGCCCGAGCAGGACGCCCAGGGGAGCCGCGACGAGGCCGAGCAGGAGGTTCTCGATGGTGATCATCCAGGCGATCCGTCCCGGCCCTTCCCCGATCGTCCGCATGGTGCCGATCTCGCGGGTCCTCTCGGTGACGTTCGCGTTCAGGGTGTTGTAGACGACCACGAAGGCCATGGCGAGCCCGAAGGCCAGCAGCAGGCCCTGGTAGAAGTCCATGAAGCCCATCATCTCGGTGAAGCGTGCGAGCAGTTCGGCCTTGACCGAGACCGAGAGGGCGCCCGGGGTGTCCGCGAGCCGGTCCTTCACCCCGGACGCGTGGGTGGCGGCGGTGGTCACGTAGAGCGTGTTGTAGCGCTCCGACAGGCCGGTGAGCCGCCTGCCGACGTCGAGATTGACGAAGACCGGGGCGCCGAGGGTCTCGGTGCTGATGGCGGCGACCGGGAGGTCGATCCACTGGTCGCGCACGGGCGTGCGGACCCTCGCGACGTCGCCGATGCCGAGCTGGAGCTTCTCGGCGAGGGTGCCGGTGATCACCATTCCGCCGGAGGCCAGCGCCTCCTGCGCGGAGCGTCCCTCGACGATCTGGAAGCCGTGGAACCCCGCCGGAGGCTCGGCGCAGGTGAGCGAACCCTGGTAGGTCCTGCCCTCGGTACGGAACTCCGCCGGCAGGACCAGGGCCGTCTGCACGTCCGTCACGCCGGGCCAGTGCGCGACCTCTGCGGCCCGGCTGCGTCCGAAGGGCTCGGCGAAGACCGCCTGGACGTCCCACCGCTCGCTGAAGCTGTCGAAGCGCTCCAGCATCTCGTCCATCGCGTCGAACATCGACTGCGTGGTGACCGCCAGCAGCATCGCGAACGCCACGCCGACCACCGTGTAGAAGCTGCGCCGCTTCTGGCGGAACAGGTTGCGCAGCGGGATGCGAACCACCAGGGCGGCCGGCAGCACCGGGGAGAGCACGCGTTCGAGGAGGGGGATCCGGCCACCGGCGAGGGCAGCGTTCGGGTCGGCGTGCATCGCCTGGGCGGGAGGCAGGCGCGACGAGCGCAGGGCCGGGACGATGCCGGCCAGCAGGCAGGCCGCCGTCGAGATGGCGGCCGACCCGGCCACGATCTCGGGATAGACGTGGTGTTCCAGGAAGGGCACGCCGAGCATGTCGACGTACTGCTGGGCGATCAGCCGGGCGAGGACGTCCCCCAGCACGAAGCCGAGCGCGGCTCCGAGCGCGGCGACGACGAGGGCGAACGAGAGGTACTGGCACAGCACCTGTGCGTCGCTGTAGCCCAGCGCCTTCTCGAGCCCGATCTCGCGCCGCTGGGACGTCACGAGGCGGGTCAGGGCGATGAACAGCGAACTGGAGGAGATGGCCAGGATGACGGCCGGCAGGAACAGGGCCATCACCCGGTTCTGGTCGATCTCCTCCGCGAGCATGAAGCTCGACGGCTGGTCGGCGCGGAGCGTCGAGGCGACCACCCGGGACCGGCCCAGCTCGTCCTCGACGGCGTGGAGCACCGTGCGCACGTCGGCCTCGGGCTCGGTGATGACGGCGACGTCGGTGATCACCCCCGGCCGCCCGACGAGCCGCTCGGCGTCGTCGGCCCTGAGGAACAGCACCGCGAACTCGCGCGGGGACGGCAGCGCGCCCTTCTCGGGCACCGCGTACATGTACTCCGGACTGGCGGCGATGCCGACGACGCGCACGTGCTTGTGCTGCCGTTCCGTTCCGAGGGTGAGCTCGTCGCCGGGACGGGTCCCCGTCTCCTGGGCGAACTTGACGTGCAGGATCGCCTCCGAGCCGCCCCGGCGGGGCCACGCCCCCGCGAGCAGGAGCAGGTCGTTCACCGCCGGCCGCCCCTTGTTGGGCAGGCCGACCACCCTGGCCAGGGCGGTCTGGGCCGACGCACCGCCCAGCTGGAGGGGCACGTCCTGGACGAGCCGTCCTTCGGCCGCGAGGACCCCGGGCAGCGCACGGACGGCCGCCACCTTGACGCCGGCCGTGTCGCTCACGGAGACCGAGAAGTCGGCGAACCTCAGCTCACGATTCGCCCGCTCGACCGATCGCGTCAGGTCGAGGTAGCCCGCCTGGAAGGCGACGAAGGTCGAGATGCCGAGGCCGACGACGACGACGAGGCCGGCGAACTGGCCCTTGCGGGCGAGGACGTCGCGCCACACCTTCAGCAGGAGCATTCTCATCGCGCCTCACCACTCCACGTCCTCGGGCGGGATCGGGTGGGCGTTGACCTCGATGCGCGAGATCCGTCCCTCCCGGAAGTGCAGCACCCGGTCCGCGGCTGCGGCGAGCGGCTGGTTGTGGGTGACGATCACCACCGTCGTCCCCAGCAGCCGGTTCACCTCGCGCATCGCCGACAGCACCAGCGTCCCGGTGCGGAAGTCGAGATTGCCCGTCGGTTCGTCGCCGAGCACGAGGGCGGGCTTCTTGGCCAGCGCCCGGGCCACGGCGACCCGCTGCTGCTCACCTCCGGAGAGCTGGGACGGGAAGTGCTCCAGGCGCTCGGAGAGGCCCACCTTCGCGAGCAGGTGGGCGGAGTCCTCCCGGTCGCGGTCGCCACCCCCGCGACCACGACCGGAGAGCTGGAGGGCGAAGTCGACGTTCTCCCTGGCCGTCAGTGTCGGGATCAGGTTGAAGAACTGGAAGACGAAACCGACCGTCCGGCGCCGGAACAGCGTGAGTTCGCGCTGGCCGTAGTGGGAGATGTCCTCCCCGTCGATGATGATCCGCCCGGCGGTGGGGGAGTCGATCCCTCCGATGAGGTTGAGCAGGGTGGTCTTGCCCGAGCCGGAGGGCCCGAGGATCACGACGAACTCACCGCGGTCCAGCACGAGATCGGTGTGGTTCAGGGCCGTGACGTCCACTTCGCCCATGTGGTAGGTCTTCACGACGTCCTCGAGGACGACGAGCGACTCCGGCGTCACCGTGACCTTCGACATGGGAGCGACCCCCTGGAGGCAGGGCGCCGACGGCGGGCCCAGGGGCGCCGGTGCCTACCCGACGATCGTAACCCCGGTGCGACCCCCCCGGGTGCTGGACGAACGGACGATCAGCTCGGGCTGGAGGACGGTCTGCCGGTGGACGTGGGCCTCGTCGCCGGCGGAGTGCTCGAACAGGAGCTGGGCTGCGAGGTAGCCCAGCTGGTCGGTGGGCTGGCGCACCGACGTGAGGGGCACCACCCAGTCCGCGGCGAAGTCGATGTCGTCGTAGCCGACCAGGGCGACGTCGTCGGGCACCTTCACGCCGGCCCGGCTGAGTCGCCGGTAGACGCCGAACGCCATCATGTCGTTGCCGCAGAAGATGCCGGTGGGCAGTTCCCCCTCGAGGAGGTGCTCGGCGGCCAGGACGCCGTCCTGGATGCCCAGCCCGTCCTGGGTGATCTCGACCAGGGCCGTGGACGGGTCCAGGCCCGCCGCGAGGATCGCGTCGCGGGCCCCCTGGGCGCGCTGGACGTGCTGGCGCAGTCCCTGGCCACCGCCGACGAAGGCGACGCGCTCGTGACCGAGTTCGAGGAGGTGTTCGACGGCGAGCCGGGCGCCGGCGACGTCGTCGACCGACACCGAGCAGTCGTCCCCGGCGGTCTGGTAGTCGAGGAACACGACAGGGAGGTGCCCGGCCTCGATGCGGGCCCGGTCGCCGCCCTGTCCCGTCCGCGCCGGCGTGAGCAGCGCCCCCCGGACGCGCTGCGCGCCCAGGATCTGGAGCAGCTGGGACTCGCGGTCGGGGTCGTTGTCGGAGTTGCAGAGGATGACCACGTGGCCGGCCTCGCGCGCCGCCCGCTCCACCGCGCGGGCCGCCTCCATGAAGAAGGGGCTGACCACGTCGAGCACGACCAGGCCGATCACCTGGCTGGCGGCGCCCGTCAGCACCCGGGCCTGCTGGTTGGGGACGAAGCCCAGGTCCTTGATGGCGCGCTCCACCGCGCGTCGCGTGCGCGCGCTGACCAGTTCCGGATGGTTGATCGTGTGCGAGACCGTGCCGACGGACACTCCGGCCCGGGCGGCGACGTCCTGGATCCGGACGCCGGTGCCGTTCTGCGTCCTGGCCATCCGCCCCTCCCGCCGATGTTGCAGGCAGAGCCTAATGGAGCTCCGCCCGGCGTCCCCTCGGTACCAACTTGATAACGGCCGACCGTGCCCGGTTGCAGGTCGTCGTGGACGAGGATACTGTCTGAAGCGCTTCAATACATGAAGCGCTTCAAAGAGCATCGTCGCTTGGAGAGCCCATGTCGGACACCACAGCTGTCCCCACCGCCCGCGCCGTCCGGCGCTGGTTCGTGCCGGACGCCTACATCCCGCCCAGGAGCACCGATCCCGAGGTCTCCCACGAGTCGATCTGCGTGCTCAACGCCGGGCCGGAGCCGGCCGTCTTCACCGTCACCGCCTATTTCGCCGACCGCGAGCCCGCGCAGTCCGGCCCGATCACGATCGCCGGTCGGCGCGCCGTGCACCTGCGCACCGACGTGCCGGACGCCCTCGGGGGACTGCAGCTCGAACGCGGCGTCCCCTACGGGCTGGAGATCGCGTCCACCAGCGCGCTGCAGCTGCAGTACAGCCGCCTCGACACGGCCCAGCCCGCCTACTCGCTGATGACCGCGCTGCTGGACGGCGCACCACACCACACGCTTCAGGGCTGATCACCGGCACGTCGCCGGCAGCTATCGAAGGACGCCAAACAAGGAGGATGCAATGATGCAAAGGCGCTTTACCGCCGGGGCCGCCAGCCTGGCCCTCGCACTCGGTCTCACGCTGTCTGCCTGCAGCAGCGGCACCGCACCGAGCGCGGGCCCGAGCGAGTCGGCCAAGGACAAGAACTACACCATCGCGGTCGTTCCGAAGGACGCGACGAACCCGTGGTTCGTGCGCATGGAGACCGGCGTGAAGCAGTTCGCGTCCGACACCGGCCTGAACGTCTACCAGAAGGGGCCCTCGGAGACCGACGCCACCATGCAGGCGCAGGTCATCCAGGACCTCATCGCGCAGAAGGTGGACGCGATCGCGGTCGTCCCGGTCGATCCGGGCGCCCTCGAGACCGTCCTGAAGCAGGCCATGGACGCCGGCATCGTCGTCGTCACCCACGAGGGCGCCTCGCAGCAGAACACGATGTACGACATCGAGGCCTTCAACAACTCCGCCTACGGCGCGTTCATCATGGACAACCTCGCCGAGTGCATGGGCAAGGAGGGCGTGTACACCACGATGGTGGGCCACGTCACCAACGCCTCCCACAACGAGTGGGCCGATGGCGGTGTCGCGCACCAGAAGGAGGCCTACCCGAACATGACCCTCCTCGCGGAGGAGCCGCGGGTGGAGTCGCAGGATGACGGCGAGCAGGCGTACCAGACGGCCAAGGAGCTGCTGAAGAAGTACCCGAACCTCAAGGGCATCATGGGCACCTCCTCCTTCGACGCCCCCGGCGTCGCCCGCGCGATCGACGAGCTCGGCCTCAAGGGCAAGGTCTGCACCAGCGGCACCGGCATGCCGGCGGCCAACAAGGAGATCCTGGTGAACGGGTCGGTCTCCGCCCTCACCCTGTGGGATCCCGCCAAGGCCGGCTACGCGATGGCGTCCCTGGCCAAGAAGATCCTCGACGGCGACAAGATCGAGGGCACCGTCGACCTGGGCGTCGAGGGCTACACCGAGATGAAGTTCGCCGAGGGCAGCAACAAGGTGCTCGAGGGCAACGGCTGGATCGTGATCAACAAGGACAACGTCGACAGCTTCGGCTTCTGACGTGATCCGGTGATGGCCGGACGGCTCCACGTCCGGCCGTCACCGCCCCCCTGGACCGGGGAGGGACGGCGGCGTCCTGCCGCCGCTCCTCACCGGCTGCACCACCTTCAAGGAAACCCATGTCTGAATGCGTCCTCGCCGTCCGCGGGGTGAGCAAGTCCTTCGCTGGCGTCCAGGCACTCAGCGACATCAACCTCGAGATCCGGCCCGGCGAGATCCACTGCCTGGCCGGTGAGAACGGCAGTGGCAAGTCGACCCTGATCAAGGTCATCTCCGGGGTCCACGACCCCGACGAGGGCACGATCGAGATCGGCGGCGTCGTCCACAAGCGGCTCACGCCCGTCGAGGCGATCGCCGCCGGCGTCCAGGTGATCTACCAGGACTTCTCCGTCTTCCCCAACCTCACCGTGATGGAGAACCTCGCCCTCAACACCGAGCTGGCCAGCAAGCGGAAGCTGGTGAACTGGCGCCGCTTCCGGCGCATCGCCGAGGAGGCGGTGGCGAAGATCGACTTCTCCGTCGACCTCGACCAGCTGGTCGGCAAGCTCTCGGTCGCGGACAAGCAGCTGGTCGCGATCAGCCGGGCGCTGATGAGCGACGCGAAGCTGATCATCATGGACGAGCCGACGACGGCGCTGACCAAGAAGGAGGTCGACGCGCTGTTCCGGATCATCCTCGACCTGAAGGCGCGCGGCATCGCCATCCTCTTCGTCAGCCACAAGCTGGAGGAGGTCTTCGAGATCAGCGAGCGCTTCACGATCATCCGCAACGGACGGGCCGTGGCCACCTGCCTGCCCGAGGAGCTCAACCGCAGGACCTTCACGCAGTACATGACCGGACGGGACTTCGAGGACGCGCACTTCCAGGTCGGCGAACTGCCCCCCGAGCCCGCGCTGGAAGCACGGGCGCTGACCGTCACCGGTGCCTTCTCCGACGTGAGCTTCAGCCTCCGCCCGGGCGAGATCCTCGGCATCACCGGGCTGCTGGGGTCGGGAAGGACCGAGCTGGCGATGACGCTGTTCGGGGCCTACCGTCCGGACGCCGGCGAACTGCTGGTGAAGGGCAGCCCGGTGCGCTTCAGCGGCATCCGGGCCGCCATCGCCGGCGGCATCGGCTACGTCCCGGAGGACCGGCTCACAGAGGGCCTGTTCCTGGAGCGGTCGATCGGCGACAACATCGTGATCGCCCAGATCGACCAGCTGGTCACGCGCGGGCTCCTCGACCGTGAGCGCAAGGCCGCGTCGGCTGCCGAGTGGGTGCGCGACCTGAAGATCGCCACCCCCGACCCGGAGAACGCCGCCAACACCCTGTCCGGCGGCAACCAGCAACGGATCGTGCTCGCCAAGTGGCTGGCCACCCGGCCCGACGTCCTCATCCTCAACGGGCCCACCGTGGGCGTCGACATCGGCTCCAAGCACGACATCCACGAGATCCTCCGGGAACTCGCCGGCTCCGGGATGGCCGTGATCATCATCTCCGACGACATCCCGGAAGTGATCCAGAACTGCAACCGCGTCCTGCTCATGAAGGCGGGCCGGATCACCGACGAGATCGACCCCGGCACCGTCACCGAGCGGCAGCTGGCCGCGCTCATGACCGGCGAGTCCGACCAGGAAGGAAAGCACTGAGATGAGCGCCCTCTTCCAGAAGGTCATCCGGGCCAACGAGTTCTACGTCTTCCTCGTCATCGTGGCGGTCTGCCTGCTCATCCAGGTGCGCAGCGGCCAGTTCTTCACGGCCAACAACCTTGTCGACCTCGCCAACGCCATGGTGGTCCCGGGACTGTTCGCCATCGGCGCCTTCCTGGTGATCGTCTCCGGTGGCATCGACGTCTCCTTCCCCGCCCTGGCCTCCCTCGCGGTGTACGCCGTCACCCGGTTCCTCGTCGACTCCCACTACGAGGGCGGGATCCTGCTCCCGTTCGCGATGGTCATCGGGCTCGGTGCGCTCCTGGGCGCGTTCAACGGCCTGTTCACCTCGCGGCTGGCGGTGCCGTCCCTGATCATCACGCTCGGCACGGCCAACGTCTTCTCCGGGGTCATGCAGGGCGCGCTCAACTCGGTGCAGATCGCGAAGATCCCGCCCGCGATGGCCGAGTTCGGACGCAGTTCGCTGTTCGTCGCGACCAACCCGGTGTCGGGGCTCACCTCGAGCATGCCCGTGTCGTTCCTGATTCTGGTCGTCGTCGCGGCGATCGTCTTCTTCCTCCTGCGCTTCACGATGTTCGGACGCGGGATCTTCGCGATCGGCGGGGACGAGAGCGCGGCCTCGCGGGCCGGCTTCAACGTCCGCCGCACCAAGTTCTGGCTCTACGTGATCGTCGGCGTGATCGCCGCGGTGGCCGGCCTGATCCGCACCTCCGGGATGGGCCAGATGCACCCGACGAACCTGCTCGGCATGGAGATGATGGTCATCGCCGCCGTGGTCCTCGGCGGCACGGCCATCACCGGCGGTACCGGCTCCCTCACCGGCGTGATGCTCGGCACCCTGCTGATCGTCATCGTGCAGAACAGCATGATCCTGCTCGGTATCCCGACGTTCTGGCAGCAGTTCTCCCTCGGCCTGCTGATCATCGTCGGCACCGGGATCTCGGCCCTACAGATCGCGCGGTCCGGCAGCGGACTCCGTGCGGTCCTGCGATGAAAGGCGCTGCCGTGCAGACACTCCTGTCACGATCGGGCTCCCTGCGGGCCCTCTCGCGCGACACCCACCTCACCCGCCTGCTGGTCATGCTCGCCGTGCTGGTCGGCTTCTTCGCGATCGTCAAGACCGAGGGCTTCTTCAACCTGCTCACCTGGCAGTCGATGGCGATCCAGTTCCCCGAATTCGGCCTGATGGCGCTCGGGGTGATGCTCACGATGATCACCGCGGGGATCGACCTGTCGGTCGTCGGCGTGGCGAACATGGCGGCGATCGGCGCGGCCGTGGTGATGCTGGGCATGGCCCCGCGCGGAGCCGACCCCGCGACCGCGACCGGCGCCATCGCGGTGGCCATCTGCCTGGCCCTCGCCACCGGTGCCGCCGCCGGCGCGCTCAACGGATTCCTCGTGGCCAAGGTGCGGATCCCGCCCATCCTGGCCACCCTGGGCACCTTCGAGCTGTTCACCGGCATCGCGATCCTGATCACCGGGGGCAAGCCGAAGAGCGGCCTGCCCGCGCTGTACGGGGAGGTGTTCGCCGGCAAGCTGTTCGGGCTCATCCCGGTGCCGTTGATCGTGTTCGCCGTGGCCACCGTCCTGATCTGGCTCCTGATGACGCGGACGGCTTTCGGGACGAAGATCTACATGCTGGGGACGAACGCGACCGCCGCCCGGTTCAGTGGGCTCAACACCACGAGCCTGCTGGTGCGCACCTACACGCTGTCGGGCCTGTACGCCTCGCTGGCCGGCCTGGTGATGCTCGCCAACTACAACTCCGCCAAGGCCGACTACGGGTCGACCTACACGCTGCTGGCGGTGCTGATCGTCGTGCTCGGCGGGGTGAACCCCAACGGCGGCAACGGGCGCCTGCTCGGCGTCGTGCTGGCGATCCTGATCCTGCAGATCCTCTCCTCGGGCCTGAACATGTTCCCGAACATCAGCAACTTCTACCGGCCCCTCATCTGGGGTGGGGTGCTCCTCGCCGTCATCACCGCCAACCACCTCTCCGGAAGGCGCTCATCACACCGGACCTCGAAGGGAAAAGGACAAACGAAATGAAGACGGTCAAGGACAGGCATGTCGTCGTGGGGGCTGACTTCGCGGGCTTCCCGTTGAAGGAGGCCGTGAAGAAGCACCTGGTCGCGCGCGGCTGGGACGTGGAGGACGTGACCCCCACGCTCGAGGACTGCGACATGTACCACCGGGTCGGCTTCCTGGTGGGCTCGAAGATCTCCGAGGGCGAGTTCGAGAAGGCGCTGGCCTTCTGCGGCACCGGCATGGGCATCCACATCGCGGCGAGCAAGTGCCCCCACGTGCACGCCGCCGTGGCCGAGACGCTCCCGTCCGCCAAGCGGGCGGCCACCGCGAACAACGCCAACCTGCTGGCGATGGGCGCGTTCTGGACGGCGCCCCGGCTCGCGCAGGCGATGGCGGACGCGTTCCTGGAGAGCTCCCTCGGCGAGGGCTACGAGGACTGGGACGGCTTCTACGAGTACCACTGGATCGGCTACGACGAGTGTGAGAATTTCGACTACGAGGCGTACCGGTCCAACGGTTTCCGCGTGCCGAACCCCGCCTCGGCGCCGCTCGGTCCGGAGCCGCGCGGCCTGGCCTACTGACGCACCGCTGCGGACCGGGAGGGGACCATGGGCACCATCGCCGTGATCGGCTCGGCGAACGCCGACCTCGTCGTCCAGGTCGACCGGCGCCCGGCGGGCGGGGAGACGATCCTCGGCTCCGACCTGGTCATCACCCCGGGTGGCAAGGGCGCCAACCAGGCGGTCGCCGCGGGGCTCCTGGGCGGGGACGTCCGATTCGTGGGTGCCGTCGGCGCGGACGCGAACGGCGACCTGCTGCGCGGCTCGCTCGCCGACGCCGGCGTCGACGTGTCGCGGCTCGGCACGGCGGACGCGGCCACGGGGGTCGCCCTGATCTTCGTCACCCCCGACGGCGAGAACTCGATCGTGGTGGCACCGGGCGCCAACAGCGCGGTGACTCCCGCCCACGTGGCCGCCTGCGAACCCGGGTGGGCGACCGCCGACCTGGTCGTGATGCAGCTGGAGGTGCCGATGGCCACGGTCGAGTGCGTCGCGGCCACCTGCGCCCGCGCGGGCACCCGGTTCCTGCTGAACGCTGCCCCGGCTGCCGTCCCTCCCTCCGCCGTGCTGGGGGCCTGTGACCCGCTCGTCGTGAACCGCAGCGAGGCCCTGCTCCTGCTGGGGGACGACCCTGGCTCCACCGCCGATCCGGAGCAGCTCGCCCGGCGGCTGGCGCTGCTCGGCCCCCGGAGCGTCGTGCTGACCCTCGGTGCTGACGGCGCCCTCGCCCTCGAGGCGGACGGGAGCGTGCACCACCAGGCCGCCCGGCGCGTGACCGCAGTCGACACCACCGGGGCGGGCGACGCCTTCGTGGGCGCGCTGGCCGTCGAGCTGGCCGCCGGCGGGACGCTGGCCGCCGGTCTCGCACGGGCCACCGACGTCGCTGCGGTGTCGGTGCAGCGGCCCGGTGCGCAGTCGTCCTACCCCAGGGCGTCCGAGGTGGGCCGGGCATGAAGCGCGGCGGCATCCTGAACCCCCGGCTCAACCTGCTGCTGTCGCAGCTGGGTCACACCGACACCGTGGTCGTGGCCGACTGCGGCCTTCCCCGGCCCCCGGGCGTGGAGGTCGTCGACCTCTCCCTCGTGTTCGGCGTGCCGACCTTCGAGCAGGTGCTGCGCGCGCTGTCGACGGAGCTCGTGGTGGAGCACGCCCTGATCGCCGGTGAGGCGCTCGACCGCAACCCGCGGGTGGCCGACCTGGTGGCGTCGCTGTTCGTCCGGCCGGACACGGTGGACCACGAGGTGTTCAAGCGGCGCACGCGCGAGGCCCGCCTGCTCGTCCGCTCCGGAGAGGCGACGCCGTACGCGAACGTGATCCTCACCTGCGGGGTGCCCTTCTAGGCGGAACGCCGGGCGGTCACGGTCACACCAGGATGACCTCCACCCCGTCGTCGCGGAAGATGTCGAGCAGTTCGGCGGGGGCGTCGTCGGTGATCACCAGGTGGGTCAGGTCCGCGGGAGTGCCGAAGCGGAAGTTCGAGGACCGGTTCAGCTTGTCCGCCACGGTGACCAGGATCCGGCGCGTGGAGGACTGGATGCTCGCCTGCTTGATCTGCGCGTCCTCGTACAGGGTGGACGTGAGTCCCCTCGTCGCCGACGCGGAGCAGGTGCCGAGCACCAGGGCGTCGGCGCGCATGTTGCGGACGGCGTCCACCGCCTGGCTGCCCAGGAACGCCAGCGTGTCCGGTTCCACCGGGCCGCCGGGCACGATCACGCGGGCGCCGGGGGTCGAGCCGAGGACCACCGCGGCGTGGAGGGACAGGCACAGGGCGGTGATCGGGCGTCCGGCGAGTTCCTGGGCGACCGCGTGGCAGGTGGTGCCGTTGTCGATGATCACGGATTCGTAGTCGGCGATCAGGGCCGCGGCCGCCGTCGCGAGCCGGGCCTTGAGGTCACGGTCCTCCGCGAGCTGGAGGCTGAACGGGATGCTCTCGCCGTGTTTCACCGTCCGCGCGGCCCCGCCGGGCACCCTGCGGAGCGCTCCGTGGGCCTCGAGATGGGCCAGGTCGCGCCGGATCGTCACGGCGGAGGAGCCGGTCAGCTCCACCAGCTGCTCGACCCGCAACCGGCCGCCGGTCTGGAGCGCCTGGATGATCAACTTGTGGCGAATTGATCGTTGCACGTGATCATTCACTCACCTACGGTCACGGTATGCAACGCGTGACCAGCCCCACCCTCCGCAGCGACCGGACGGTGATCGCGGCCCGCAACGGCGACCTCGCGGTGTTCGCCGTGAACGGCTTCGCCTTCGCCTCGTGGATGTCGCGGGTGCCGGACGTGAAGGAGGCGCTGGCCCTGACCCCCGGCATGTTGAGCGTGCTGTTGCTGTCGGTGTCGGTCGGCTCGCTGCTGGGCCTGCCGGTGGCGGGCCGGATCGCGCACCGGTTCGGGGCGGCGCGGACGGTCCGCCTCGGCCTGTCCCTGCTCGCGCCCGGGATCGTGCTGGCCGGGACCGCCGTCCAGGCCCACGCGAGCATGTACTGGGTGATGCCCGGCCTGTTCCTGCTCGGGCTCGGTTCGGGGGTGTGGGACGTCGCCCAGAACCTCGAGGGCACCATCATCGAGCGGGCGCTGGACAAGGCGATCATGCCGTGGTTCCACGCCGCGTTCAGCGGCGGCACGGTGCTGGCCGCACTGGTGGGTGCGGGCCTGGTGTGGCTGCGGGTGCCCCTGGTGGCCCACCTCGGCGTGGTCGCGCTCCTCACCGTGGTCGTCGCGCTGTGGGGGACAGGGCAGTTCCTGCCGGCCTTCGACGACGCCGGACCGGCCGTGGATGCCGCCGCCCGCCGGGCCGGGTCGGCCTGGCTCGAGCCGCGCACCCTGCTGATCGGGGTCATGGTGCTCGCCGCCGCGTTCGCCGAGGGCACGGCCAACGACTGGATGGCGGTCGCCTTCGTCGACGGTCATGACCTGGACAACGCGCTCGGGGTGGTCGCCCTGGCCGTGTTCCTGTCGTTCATGACGGCCGGAAGGATCCTGGGCACCCGGCTGCTCGACCGCTACGGCCGCGTGGTGGTCCTGCGGGTGCTGTTCACCGCGGCCACCCTCGGGTGCCTGCTCGTGGTGTTCGGCGACACCTGGCTGGCGTTCGTCGGCTGTGCGATCTGGGGCGTGGGCGCCAGCCTCGGCTTCCCGGTCGGGATGTCGGCGGCCGCGGACGACCCGGCACGGGCACCGATGCGCATCTCCGTTGTCTCCACGCTCGGCTACACCGCCTTTCTGGCCGGGCCGCCCCTGCTGGGCTTCCTCGGCGACCACTTCGGAGTGCTGAACTCCCTGCTCGTCGTGGGCGCGGTCTCGGCGCTCGCGATCCTCGTGGTCCCGGTGGCCCGGCCGCCCCGGTAGCGTCCGGCGGCTCGTCGCCCCCCGTCCGGGGCGCGGCTACCTCAGCGCCCCGTAGATGCCGGCCTTGCGCACGAGTTCCGCGCGCGTGGGCGCCTGGAACTTCTCCCTCAACGTCGCGACCTGCTTGCGCACCGTGTGCACCGACACGTGGAGGCGCCGGGCGATCTCGGGCACCGAGGCGGTCGTCGCCAGCAGCGGGAGGAGCACGGCTTCGCGCTCGGTCAGGCGGAACAGGCCGGGGCCGCCGGACGCGTCGTCCGGCTCCGGCCCCAGGCGGTCGCGCAGCAGCGCGAAGGACGCGCCGGCGGCGGGATCATCGGCGAGCGGGGCGCACAGGCCGAGGACGGCCTCCCGCGCAGGGCGGGGCAGCGTGGCGATCGCGAGATAGTTCCTGGCCCGCAGGAGGTCCTCGAACGCGCTCACGGTGGCTGTCCGGATGTCCGCGGACCCGCTGCCCTCGAGCTCCGTGGCGGCGCCGCGCATCACCTGGAGCTGGAGCCGTTCGGGGTGGAGGAGCTCCGGGTTCGGCAGGGCGCGCTCGATGATCCGGACGGCCGCGCCCAACTGGCCGGCCCACAGCCGCGACCGGGCCTGGGGGATCGCCCGGAACGGCTCCGACAGCGAGTCGGAGCACAGGGCGGCGGCGCCGAACGCTCCCATCTTGCTGAGCAGCAGCTCCCGCGCGCGACCCAGCAGGAGTTCGCCCATCGGCTCGTCCTGCTCCTGCCCGCCCAGCGACTGGTCCGCGAGTTCGGCGAAGAGCCGGTTCAGTCCCTGCGGCGGATCACCCCACAACGCGGCGTGGAACGCGCCCATCGCCACGCGCACCGCCCAGACGCCGGCGACGGCCGACATGTCCTGCTTCGTGGTGGCCAGCGCGCGCTCCACCCCGTCCCGATCGAGGGTCTGGAGGGCCTCGCGACCGTAGGAGAGTGCCCGGAGCACCGCGGCCATCTGGCTCAGGCCGCCGAAGCGGAACCGCTCGGGCGCGGGCCACTCCGCCGCTGCCGGGAGTGGGTACCGGACCTCCCCGCCCAGGCTCCGGGCCAGCGCCTCGACCGCGGCGGCCAGCGCGGAGACCGAGGCGCTGTCGGAGAGGATGGCCGCCCAGCGCGCCTCCTCGATGGCGCCGCGGAAGTCCGCCCGGAAGAGGGCCAGCCGTGCCGACATGGCGCGGAAGAACGACAGGGCGAACCGCCCGGGCGGTCGCCCCGCGCGCGAGCGCTCGTCGATCAGGCCGTCGATCTCCGACTTGGTCTTCCACGAGGTCTCCAGCGGGCGGCCCGAGGACGGGAGCCTGCGCTCGGCGATCATCCGCAACGTGCCCGCCAGAACGGCGGTGTCGGTGTCCTCCCGCAGCGCCCAGTCGGCGTGCACGGAGGCGGCGTCGAGCAGGAGCCGGCCGAACATGGCGTCCGCCCGGCGGGCGGCGGGCGCGGCGTCCGCCTCTGCGACTGCTGCCGCCCACGTCAGGATCGGCCGCTCCCTGCGGGCCTCCTCGGGAAGGTCGGCCAGGACCGGGAGCAGCTCCGCGGGGACGTTCGCCGCGTCCTCGGACACCAGGAGCCAGATCTCCTGCAGCACCGACCATCGGCCGGCCCCGCGTGCCCAGCGGGCCACCCGGGTGACGATGCGGTGGCGCGGCCCGTGCGTGATGCGGAGGAGTCGCGCCCGGACGTCCTCGGACTCCAGGAGCTCGTCCAGGGCCCGGTCCAGGACGGGGAGCCACGCCGCCCTGACGAGCAGGGAGGAGGGACGTGAGCCGGGCACCGGCTCGGCCAGTCCCGTCCGGGAGAGCCACGCCTCGAAGGCTCCCCAGGGCATCGTCCCGCCCTCGGGGAAGCCCACCGCCACCGCCGCGTGGCTGCCGGGAGTGATGCTCGGCCACAGGCTGAGAATCGGCAGCCACCAGGGTGAGTCCGGTGGCAGGGAGAGAGCGTCGCGGCCCGCCAGGCCCTGGGCGGGGGAGGCGCCGCCGGTCCTGTTCCGGCCCGCCCCCCGGGGTGTCCCGCCACTCTCCCCCGAGGTGGTCACGTGGACATTGTCAGCCCTGGAGGCGTCGCCGGGACAGGGATTCGCCTTACGGGTACCGATCGGGTGGACCCGCGGCAACGGGGTGATTACCCACGGGGGTAAACGCGGTAGTAACCCGGGCACCCCTCCCCGTCCCGCCGCGGCGTCGTGAGCGGCGTGGTGAAACGATTGCGTGGGCCGGCGGGACGTCGGCGGCGGGTGGCAGGTGACGATCGTGTCGCCGGGTGCCCGCGTTCGGCACGGGAGGCAAGGAGAATGGCGACGGCTCCGAACGAATTCGGCCAGGGTGTGGTGCGTCTGGCGTACAGCGGCAGCGTCCCCCAGGCCTCCGTGGCTGCGGCGAGCGAGTCGTCCACCGTCCCCGCCGGGTCACACCCGGGCGGGCCGGAGGGCTGGCCCGAGCTCACCGAGGGCCCGCTGCGCACAGCGGTGGCGACCCTCGGGCTGTTCGGCGAGCTCCGTCCGGCCGCGCTGCAACTCGTCCACCGCTGGTGTGCGGCCGGCGGCGACCACGACCATGCCTCCTTCGTCTCCGCGCTCCTCGGCGCCCGGCTGCTCCGGCGGGGCGACACCGACCGATTCGTGATCGCGGGACGCGGGCGAGCGACGGTAGAACGCGAACTCGCCGACCCCGAGGACGCGAGGGCGATCCGCTCGGCGCTCATCGACACCTGGCTTGCCGCGCCCGACCTCGACCTGCTCGACCCGCTCGCCGGGTGGGCGGCGGATCTGGGCCGTTGGGACGCGATGGAGTCGCTGTGGATCCTCCTTGCCGAGCGCACCGACGGAATCGACGCGGCCACGCTGGACCACTTCGCCAGCCTTCCGGAGGAGGCGCGGCGCGCCCACCCCATCCTGACCTGGGCCTCGGGCGCTGCGTCCTCGCTCCTGGGCAACGACCCCCCGCGCGGCCCGGGCGAGTTGTGGAACCGGCTGATGCACGACTCCGCCATGCTCCACAGCGACTGGGCGGTGCGGGATGACACCGACGCCGCGGTGACCGCCGGCACGTTCCGCATGATCGGCGAACGCCGGATGACCGCCCCCCGGGGAGACAGCGAGCTCGACGCCGCCTGGCGCACCAGGGACGCGATCGACCACCTCATCGACGCCCGCGCCCGGGCCGGAGCCGGCCCCACGAGGATGCCGCAGGCGGTCTTCCGCGCCTTCTCGGCCCGGCTGTCGCTGTTCCGTGGGGACCCGCACGCCGCCGTGAACGAGGCACGGTGGTCGACCGTCCTGGCCGACTGGGAGCCGCTGGCGGTGATGGCGAAGGGCGTCGAGGCACTGGCCACGGCGATCGCCACAGAGGACGGTCCGGCGCACTACTCCAGCCCGCCGGTGGTCGCCGTCTGCGGCGGGCTGGGAGCGCGGGGGCTGCGGGGCATGGGCGAGGTCTACGAGCTCCTGGCCGACGGCTACGAGGCCATCCGCCGGCTCGACCGGGTATCGGTCGACCAGTGCCTTGCCGCGGTGACGACGGAGGCCGCGACCGCCGCAGGCGTGTGGGCGGTGCGGGTCTCGCTGGCGGCCTGGCGCACGGCCTTGTGGGGCGACCTCTCCACAGGGGTGGCCGAGCTGTCGGAGGAGATCGCCCGGTTGTCCATCCGGGGACGCGAGCACGCGGAGCCGATGGGCGCCAACCTCCTCGGACGCGCCCAGGCGTTCCTCCTGGCCAAGAGCGGCGCGCTGGTGTCGGCCGCCGAGGTCGCCGACACCCTGCCCGAGCCCGTCCGGCTGGTCTCGACGGCCCGTGTGCACCTGTGGGCCGGTCGCTACCACGACGCGGGCCGCCTGGCGGACCTCGGTCCGCACAAGCCGGGCCTGGAGATCGTCCAGCGGTACCGCCTGGCCTCGATCCGGATCGCCGCGACGATCCTGGAGGCCGGGCCGACGCCCGAGGTGCGCCGGGAGGTGGCCAGGGAGGTCGCACGCCTGATCCGCACCGGCAGCGTCCTCTACCTCGCCCTGCTCCCGCTGGCCGCGCGGAGGCTGATCCTCGAGGTCGCGGAGGAGGAACTGGGTACGGACGACCCGGGACTCGCGCTCCTGGGGCAGCGGCTCTCGGACCTCAGCGACCAGGACGGGGGAGCGACGCGCCCCCTCCGCCTCACCGAGCGGGAACTGGTCCTCCTGCCGCTGCTGGCCACCAGCGACCCCGTCCCGGTCATTGCCCGGAAGCTCAGCGTCTCGCCCAACACGATCCGCAAGCAGGTCGTGACCCTCCGCGAGAAGTTCGGGGCTCCCACCCGCGGGGAGATGATCCGCCGCGCCCGCACGGCGGGCCTGCTGGACTGAGGCAGGACGCCGGGGCAGACGCTTCCCGGCCGGACCACGGGCGGCCCGCTGGGAGTCTTCGCGCCAGCCGCCACTGCCGGCCCGACTCCCAGCCCGCGACCGTCCCTGCCGGCGCCCCCTCCGTACCAGCACTCAGTCGACGGCTTCGGTTCCTGCGACCCGAAGAGGTCCTGAACAACGTTAGTGACGTCGTGGGGCGGCGCACAGACCCCGGCCGGGTGACCGGAGGGCCGTCCACCGCGCCGGCGGTCAGGCGTTCTCCGGCTCTGAGCCGGTCTCGATCACGCGGGCGGCGAGGTCCCGCAGCTTGAGGTTGCGGTCCTGGCTGGCCCTGCGCAGGCGGTCGAACGCGGCATCGGGTGGCAGCCGGTGCCGTTCGACGAGGATGCCGATGGCCTGCCCGATGTGCCGGTGGGCCTGGATGGCCTGCTCGAGGTGGCTCTCCCGCTCCGCGGCCTGCTGGCGGGTGAGCAGCCGGTCGATGGCCAGCCCGAAGGCCTGGGCGAGGAGGTCGGCCACGATCATCTCGTCCGGCAGGATGCGCCGGGGACGCGGGAACTGGACCCACACGCGGCAGCCGGTGGTGCTCGTCTGGGGGACGAGCAGGATGCCGGGGCGCAGGCTGGTGGCGTCCGCGCTGATGGTGCCGGCCAGGCCGGTTCGCGCGCCGTCGGCGAGTTCCTCCGGCGTGACCTGCCGGCGTCCGGAGAACAGGTACCGCTGGTCGAGGTCGAGTTGCGTGGTGCTCCCGCCGTCGAAGAGGGTCTCGAAGCCCTGCTCGCCGATGCTCAGCAGGCTCTCCAGGTCTTCCGTGGTGGCGAAGTCGACGCTCAGCCGGGCCGCCGCCGCACGCCGCGACTGCGCGTGCGCCTGCCGGGTGATGTCGCGGTACGAGCGGACGACCGCGGTGACGGCTCCGGCGTCGTCCAGCATCACCGCGTCGGCGGAGGACACCCAGATCGGTCGCCGGGCCCGGTCGCGGTACTCGAACTCCGTGGTGCCCTCGCGTCCCCTGACCGCATCGAGGAGCCGCTCGCCGATCGCGGCGTGCGCGGCCGCGTCCTCCTCGGGCGTCGGCCACCACGGGTAGGGCGGGAGGATCGGGCCGTCGGCCATGGTGTAGCCGAAGAGGTCGACGAACGCCTGGTTCATCTCGACGACGAGGCCGTCGGTGTCGAAGACGAGGACACCCTCGTGGAGCGAGCCGAGGATCTGGACGAGCCATGCCTCCCTCGAGGCCCGCTGGCGGTCGGCCGGATCGTCGTAGGCGGGGTCCGGCCCGGCCATGCCCCGGTCCATGGAATCCTCCTCGTCCACAAGGCGCGGGCCCTGTCTGCGCGTGCCAGCGTAGCGACGACCGGACGTCGCCGTGGCGAACGCCGGCCGTTCCGGCGGGCGGGCACGGGCAGCACCACCGCGCGGGCGGGCACGACCACCACGGCGCCCACCCCGCGACGCCGGCGACCAGGGCTGAGCCGGGTCACGCCCGTCCGGCCGTCGGGCTTCACGGAAGCTTCACACCCGCCTCACGGCCGTCCCATGCGCCGGCGGTTGACTCGTGGCATCAGGTCATCGAGCCACGAGGAGTGGATATGAACAACAAGAAGATCGCCCTGGGCGTCGGCGGGACGCTGGTCGTCCTGGCCACGACGTTCGGAGGTGCAGCCCTGGCCAGTGCGGAGACACCCGCCCCGTCGCCGGCCCCCACCACCGCGCAGGTCGGCTGGGGCGGCGGACGCGGCGGCATGGCGGGGATGCGCAACGGCGCCGGCTACGGCGCCACCGCGAACGCGGCCGACCTGGCCGCGAAGCTCGGCGTGAGCCAGGACGCGGTCTCCGCCGCGCTGGTGAAGTACCACGCGGCGAACCCGACGACGGTGCGTGGCGCCGGGCTGACCGCCGAGCAGCAGGCCGCAGAGCACGAGAAGCTGGCCACGTTCCTCGCCGGGGAGCTGAAGGTGGACCGGGCGACGGTGCTCCAGGCGCTCACGACCCGGCAGGAGACCCGCCAGGCCGACCGCACCGCGCAGCTGGAAGCCACCCTCGACCAGGCGGTGAAGGACGGACGGATCACCCGGGCGCAGGCAGACGCCATCCTGGCAGCCCACGCCTCCGGCGCGATGCGCGGCGGCATGGGCATGGGCAGGGGCATGGGCCGCTGAGCCGAGGGACGGCCGGTCACCCAGGGGTGGCCGGCCGTCAGCCTGTCCGGCGCCCCGCCAGTCCCGCTTCGCTGTGACGCGAAGCCGGTGCGCGGGGCGCGGTGGCGGGCGACGTCGCCGCTAGCCCGTGTTCTGGAGGCCGGCGGCCGCGCCGTTCACGGTGAGCAGCAGCACCTCCGACCAGTCGTGCCCGTCGCCGGCCGTGCTGCCCTCGGGTGAGCGCAGCACCCGCAGCGCCCGCAACTGGATGTGGCTGAGGGCGTCGATGGACGGGGCCCGCAGCGCCAGCCGGTGGCGCAGTTCGGGCTTGCCCTCCAGCAGGTCGGACTGGCCGAGGGTCTCCAGCACCAGGCGCCGCGTCCGCTCGTACTCCTCCAGCACCCGGTCGGTCACGTCGGGACGCCCGCCGAGGGCGAGGAACCGGGCGGCCAGCCGCGGGTTGGCCTTGGCCAGGCTCATCTCGGCGATATCGACCAGGCTGGCGAACAGCGGCCAGTCCCGGTAGGCCGCGCGGAGTTCGTCGACGTCCCCCACCGCCGCCAGCCCTGACCCGAGGCCGAACCACCCCGGCAGGTTGGCCCGCACCTGCGACCACGCGAACACCCACGGGATCGCGCGGAAGTCGCTGAGGTCGCGCCCGGTCGCCGCACCGCTGCGCCGCGCCGGACGCGACCCGAGCCGGAGCTGCCCCAGTTCCTCCAGAGGGCTGGACGCGGCCAGGACGTCGGGGAAGCCGGGCGTGCGCACCAGGGCGAGCCACGCCTCGCGGGACGCCTGCTCGACCGTGGCGGCGAGGCCGGCGAAACGGTGCTCCGCGGCGGTGTTGTGCCGGGTGACCTGGGGCGTCCCCGCCACCAGCACCGCGGACGCCAGCCGTTCCAGGTGCGCCTGCGCGAGCGTCACGTCCGCGTACCGGGCGAAGATCACCTCGCCCTGCTCGGTCACCTTCAGTCGCTCGTTGAGGGAGCCCGGCGGCTGCGCCAGCACCGCGCGGTGCAGCGGCCCGCCGCCGCGTCCCAGCGATCCGCCGCGGCCGTGGAAGATCGTCAGCTTCACGCCCGCGCGCCCGGCCCAGCGGACGAGCTCCGCCTGCGTCCGGTACAGCGTGAGCGTGGCCGCCGCCGGGCCGATGTCCTTGGCGGAGTCGGAGTAGCCGACCATCACCTCCACCTGGCGGTCGCGCTCCTCCAGCCAGGCGCGGGTGCTGGCCAGGTCCATCCAGGCCGACAGCGTCGTGCCCGCGGCGCGCAGGTCGGCGCCGGTCTCGAACAGGGGCACGACGTCGAGGTTCAGCGGGCGTTCGCCGACCGCGAGCCGGGCCAGCGCGCGGACCGCGACGAGGTGCTCCGCGGACTGGGAGAAGCTCACCACGTACCGCCCGCAGCACCGCCGGCCCCAGCGTTGCTGGAGCCAGCCCATCAGCCGGAAGGTGTCCAGCACCTCGCCCGTCGCCTCGGTCAGCGGCCGCACCTGCTCGGGCCAGCCGTGCACGGCGAGCCGGTCCAGCACGGCCAGGCGCTCCGGGCTGCCGGGCGCGCCGGGGTCGTCGTCGAGCTGGTCCAGGAGCTCCTCGAGGGCTGCGGCGTGCACCGCGCTGTGCTGGCGTACCTCGAGCTCGGCGAGGTGGAAGCCGAAGGTCTCCGCCTGCCACAGCAGGTGCTGGAGCTCGCCATGGGCCGCTCGCGCGTCGCCCGCAGCCGCGAGGCTGTCCTGCACCAGGCGCAGGTCGTGGACGAACTCCGCCGGCTCGCGGTAGCCGAGGTCGAGGCTGCCGCGCAGGGTGGCACCGAGGCGCGCCGCGGCGAACAGCAGGTGCTGGCGGTGCGGTTCGCCGGGGGAGGAGCGGACGATCGCGGCGACGGTGTCCGGGGCGGTCACCGCGGCCAGCGCCAGGGCGTCCCGGAGCGCGGCGGAGGGCGGTGTCGTCTGCTCGCTCATCGTGAGCGTCCGCGCGATCCGCTCCGTGGCCACCCCCAGCGCCCGCAGCACGTGCTCGGCCTGGATCGCGACCGCCTCGCGCGTCACCTCCGCGGTGACGAACGGGTTGCCGTCCCGGTCGCCGCCGATCCAGGAGCCGAACCGCAGGAACGCCGGCACCGGGCTGGGCTGGCGCCCGGCGTCGGTTCCCGGGACGGCGGCCTCGACCGCGCGGTAGACCGCGGGGACGGCGCGGAAGAGGGTCTGGTCGAACACGCCCATCACGGTGCGCACCTCGTCGGTGGGAGCGGGCGCGGTGCGGCGGAGCTGGGCCGTGCGGCCGAGGATGTCGATCTCCTCCAGCATCCGGCGCCGGGCGAAGCCCCGCTGCAGGGCGCCGTTGCGGGGGTCGTCGTAGGCGTCGAGGTGCTCGGCGATCCGCGACAGGGACGCGGTCACGGCGCGCCGCCGGGCCTCGGTGGGGTGGGCGGTCAGGACGGGGTGGATGCGCAGCCGCTCCAGGCGCTCCAGGGCGTCGGCGCCCAGGCCGGACGCGGCGGGCCAACCGGGGCCGTCGTCGCCGTCCTGCCGCCGGCGGTGCAGCCGGGACTGGTGGCGCTCCTCGGCGAGGTTCACGAGGTGGAAGTGGACGGTGAGCGCCTGGGCGAGCGCAGCGGCGTCCGCCACGTCGAGCTGCCCGACGATGTCCGTCGCGGCGTCGCCGGCATCGCCGAGGGACGCCATCAGGCCGGCGATGCGTGCAGCACCCCGCTCGACCAGCGAGTCGCGGTGCAGCCCGGTCAGCAGGGCCACGTCCGCCTGCAGCAGGTCGTCGAGGGACGCGCCCCACCGCGCCGTGTCATCCTGCTCCACCATGTCCTCCTGTTTCCGGAATCACCGTTCGCCTATCATTCCGCCATGGCCGGTGACCACGGATGGACCTTCCTGTCGAACCACGGGCACGTGCTCGTCGCGATCGCCCGCGACCCGCAGGCCCGGGTCCGGGACCTCGCCGAGCGGGTCGGCATCACCGAGCGGGCCGTCCAGCAGATCATCGCCGAACTCGTCGGCCAGGGCTTCGTCGTCCGGACCAAGGCCGGGCGGCGGAACCGCTACGAGATCGTCGCGGGCGCCCACCTCCGGCACCCCCTGGAAGCGGGGGTGACGCTGGGACAGTTCCTCCCGCTCCTCAGTCAGCAGAACGATTTTTCCTGAATCATACGTCGGCTGAGTCTGGCGCCACCAGAGCCCGTCGCTCCCTCGGGACGGCGTGGAGGAATTGCGTAGGGGCGCATCCGGCAGGGGGTCCTGCGCGGAAGGAGCGGTGTGTGTGCTGCACAGGGCAGCCCTCAGCAGGAAGGGAAAGCACGATGACGCTCCGACGAACTCTCTCCCGCCTCGCCGCGGTGGTCTTCAGCGGTGCCCTCGCCGCCGGACTCGCCGTCGCGCCCGCACAGGCGGCGCCCACCGGCGAACAGAGCCTGGCCGCCGTCCTCACCGCCGACGGCAACGGCACGTTCGACCAGAACTGGTACGACTACGACATCGTCACCCAGGCGGTCCTCGCGGTCGTGGCCGCGAAGCCCGCCAGCAACGTGGGGCTCCTCACCGACGGGACGGTGGCCCTCACCGCGTTCATCCCGAACGACCGGGCGTTCCGGGTGCTCGCGCACTCCCTCACCGGGAAGTGGCAGCCCACGGAGGAGAAGGTCTTCGCCGCGCTGGTGAAGAAGCTGGGTGTCGACGCGATCGAGAATGTCCTGCTCTACCACGTGGTGCCCGGGTCGACGATCATGGCCGCCGACGCCCTTCAGGCGGACGGCGCGAAGCTGGCAACCGGGCTGCCGGGCGCCTCGATCACTGTCCAGGTGAAGGGCAGGAACGTCCCCGAGTTGATTCTCCGCGACCGTGACTACAACAGCCCCAACCCCCGGGTGAACCCGTGGCAGACCGACCTCAACGAGGGCAACAAGCAGGTCGCGCACGGCATCACGCGGGTTCTCCGTCCGCTCAACCTGCGCGGCTGAGGCCCCGGGCCCGACGACGAGGACGCCGGCGGCCGCTCCCCTCCGGGGCGGTCGCCGGCGTCCTCAACGGTTCGGGGCAACGCTGGCTTCTCCGCATCTGCGGCAATAGCATCCTGGCTGTGACGTGGATACGGATCAGTGAGGCGGCCGGGTTCCTCGGAGTCAGCGACGACACCGTGCGCCGCTGGATCGATTCCGGGCAACTCGCGCACAGCACCGATGCGAGCAACCGGATGGTGGTCGACGGCCGCGTCCTCGCCGAGTTCGCGGTCGCGCAGGCCTCCCCGGCGAAGGACCGCTCAGCGGTCGGCCGCTCGGCGCGGAACCGGTTCGTCGGACTGGTCACGCACGTCGAGTCGGACAAGGTCATGTCCCAGGTGGAGCTGCAGTGCGGGCCCTTCCGGGTCGTGTCGCTGATGAGCACGGAGGCCGTCCGCGAACTGCGCCTGGAGCCGGGCTCGGTCGCGGTCGCGGTGATCAAGGCCACCACCGTCATCGTCGAGACCCCCCACCGGGCCTGAGGGGCACCCGTGCGCCCCTCCCTTCCCGCGGCCGTCACCGCCGTGCTGGTCACGGTGGCCGTCGCCGTGTCCGGCTGCAGCGGGCCGGCCGCGCACCGCAACGCCGGCGGCACGACGGTCACGGTGTTCGCCGCGGCCTCGCTGAAGGCCACCTTCACCAGGCTGGGCAGGACGTTCGAGGCCTCCCATCCCGGCACCGCCGTGGTGTTCAACTTCGCCGGCTCCCAGGCGCTGGCCGAGCAGATCACCCAGGGGGCCCCGGCGGACGCGTTCGCCTCCGCCAACGAGGCGAGCATGGCGACGGTGACCGGCGCGGGCCTCGCGGCGGGCCAGGCGCGGCCCTTCGCCACCAACACGCTGACGATCGCCGTGCCACCGGACAACCCGGCCGCGGTGGCCACGTTCGCCGACCTGGCCAGGCCGGGGCTGAAGCTCGTGGTGTGCGCGCCGGCCGTCCCGTGCGGCGCGGCCACACTGACGCTGGAGGAGGCCACCGGGGTGACGCTGGCGCCGGTGAGCGAGGAGCAGGCCGTGACCGACGTGCTGGCGAAGGTGCGGGCCGGCGAGGCCGACGCGGGGTTGGTCTACGCCACGGACGTGATCGCGGCCGGCGATTCGGTGAGGGGCATCGCGTTCCCGGAGTCGTCCAGGGCGGTCAACCGGAACGTCATCGCCGCCCTGTCCGGCGGCCCGCAGGCGGGCCTGGGGCAGGAGTTCGTGGACCTCGTGCGCAGCGCCGAGGGCCGGCAGGTGCTCGCGGACGCCGGCTTCGGCACGGCGAGGTAGTCCAGTGCGCTCTCCGGGTCCGCGACAGGGCCGGGTCGCCCGCGATCCGGCCTACTCGGGCCTGCCGGGCTGGGTGCTCGTGCCGGCCGCGGCGGGCGCGGCGTTCGTGGTCGTGCCCCTGCTGGCGCTCGGGCTACGGGTGGACTGGTCGCGGTTCGGCGAGCTGCTCGGCAGCCCGTCGTCGCTCGCCGCGCTGACGCTGAGCCTCCAGACCTCGGCGGCAGCCACCCTGGCGTGCCTCGTCCTGGGGGTACCGATGGCGCTGGTGCTGGCCCGGCGGCGCTTCCCCGGGCGCCAGGTGGTGCGCTCGCTGGCCCTGCTCCCGCTCGTCCTGCCGCCGGTCGTGGGCGGCATCGCCCTGCTCTACACCTTCGGCCGGCGTGGCCTCCTCGGGCAGACCCTCGACGTGCTGGGGTTCCCCGTGGCGTTCACCAGCCTGGCCGTCGTGCTGGCCCAGACGTTCGTCGCCCTTCCGTTCCTCGTGGTCTCCCTCGAGGGGACGCTGCGCAGCGTGGGGCAGCGGTACGAGGCGGTGGCGGCCACCCTCGGCGCGCCCCCGTCGACCGTGCTGTGGCGCGTCACCCTGCCGCTGGTGCTGCCAGGGCTGCTCTCGGGCGCGGTGTTGTCCTTCGCCCGGGCGCTGGGGGAGTTCGGCGCGACGATCACCTTCGCCGGCAGCCTCCAGGGGGTCACCCGCACCCTGCCGCTGGAGATCTACCTGCGCCAGGTCGACGACCCGGACGCGGCCATGGCCCTGTCGCTCGTGCTCGTCGCGGTCGCGATCGGCATCACCGTGGCCACCGCGCGGCTCGGTGAGCGGGCACACCGATGACGCTGGCGTGCGCGGCGACACTCGCCGCACGGGGCTTCGACATCGACCTGGAGGTGGGCGAGGGGGAGCGCGTCGCGGTCCTGGGGCAGAACGGGTCGGGCAAGTCGACGCTCCTCGGCGTGCTGGCCGGCACCCTGCGTCCGGACGCGGGGCGGGCATCCCTCGACGGGCGCGTGCTGTTCGACCTCGGGCCCGGCCGCCGGCTCTGGCTGCCGCCCCACCGCCGCGGCATCGCCCTGCTCGCGCAGGATCCGCTGCTGTTCCCGCACCTCACCGTGCTGGACAACGTCGCTTTCGCTCCCCGGGTCGGGGGCGCCCCGCGCGCGGACGCGCGCGACCGGGCCGAGCGCTGGCTGGAGGAGGTCGAGGTGCTGCCGCTCGCAGGGCGGCGTCCCCACGAGCTCTCCGGCGGCGAGGCGCAACGGGTGGCGCTGGCCCGGGCGCTCGCGGCCGAGCCCGCGCTCCTGCTGCTGGACGAGCCGATGGCCGCCGTCGACGTCGCCGTCGCCCCGATGCTGCGGCGGGTGCTGCGCCGGGTCCTGGCGGGGCGCACGACGATGATCGTCACCCACGACGTACTGGACGCGCTCCTGCTGTCGGACCGGCTGGTGGTGATGGAGGAGGGCCGGGTCGCCGAGTCCGGGCCCACGGAGGAGACCTTGCGGCATCCCCGGGCCGGCTTCACCGCCCGGCTCGCGGGACTGAACCTGATCCGTGGCACCCGCGACGGCGGCGGGGTGGTCGGCCGGGACGGCGTCCGCATCGACGGCACCGCCGGGGACGCGCCCGCGTTGCGCGACGGCGACCCGGCGGCGGCGGCCTTCGCCCCGGCAGAGGTGTCGATCTACCTCAGCCCTCCGGCCGGCAGCCCCCGCAACCACCTGCCGGTCACCATCACCGAGGTCGAACCGCACGGCGAGCTCGTCCGGGTGCGCGGCGACGACCACCACGGCCACTCGATCGCCGCCGACGTGACCCCGGTGTCGGTCGCGGAACTCGACCTGTACCCCGGTCGCGACGTCATGTTCGTCGTCAAGGCGGCCACGGTCACCATCTACCCGGCGTGACGCCCGGCGGCGTCCGGACGGCCTAGGCGGGACGGCGGGGACGCGACAGCTGCGCGGCCAGGTACTCCCGGAAGGCCGGGAAGTCCCTCTTGGATCGCAGCTCGGAGAACAGCTCGGGGTCGCACAGGAGCTGCACGAGCTGCTCGTAGAACCAGGTGAAGTCGATGTAGTCGTCCTGGTTGAGCGCCAGCATCAGCACCATGACCACGTCGGTCTCGCCCCAGCGGATGGGCGCCGGGGGGATCAGGACGGCGATCGTGGTCTGGTGGGCGATGAAGTCCATGGAGTGCGGGACGGCGAACCGGTAGGCGAAGGCGGTCGAGGAGTAGTCCTCACGCACCCGGACGCTGGCCGTGTAGGACGCCGGCACCCTGCCCGCAGCGATCATCTCCGCGCACAGGAAGTCGATGGTCTCCGCGGACCCCTTGAACTGCGCGTCGACGAAGAACAGGCGGGGGTCGAGGAAGCGTGCCAGGGCCGAGCCCGCCCGGTGCCGAAGGCGCTCGTCGCGGATCCGGGCAACCTCTGCGCGCACCGAGTCCAGGTCCATCTCCGAGCACAGCGCACTGATCTCGACGACGGGCCGGGAGGTGTTGCCGCCCCCGGTCGTGGTGACGATCAACTCGCAGTCGGTGGCGTCGGCGGACTGCATCGTGGTGACCACGTCGACGATCGACAGCTTCTCGCCGAGGTGCTCGACGAAGCGGGAGAGGAGCCACTCGCGCAGCGTCTGGTACCGCGGGCAGACGATCGTCGCGCGGACGGTGTCCGGCGCCTCGTCCCCGGTGTCGGTGTACAGCCCGAGGTAGATCGCGAACAGGCTGATCTCGTCGTCGGTGACCCAGACCTCCAGCGCGCTCGAGATCTTGTGGGCCAGGTACACCGCCACGTCGTAGAGGTAGGGCGACCGGGTGCGCAGCGACTCGCGCAGGCCGTTGCGGAAGTACACCAGGGTGGCCTTGCGGGCGACCAGGCGGCGCGTGTGCTGGCTGATGCTGGTGACGAGCCGGTCCCGCTGGACCTTCAGGTCGAAGTGGGCGATGCAGTCGTCCACGGCGTCGCCCACGACCTCGCCGATGACGTCGTCCTGCCCGTCGTCGTCACCGGGCTCGTCGGACGCGGCGTTGGCGAGCGCGACACCGACGAGGCGCCGCAGGTAGGCGCGATCGTTCTCGCCGACCGTCCGGGACGGGAACGCCCCGAGCAGCTCTGCGAGGACCGCGTCCGCACGCTCGTCGGGACGCCCGGCGGCACCCTGTCCGGGGAAGGGGCCCATCGGGTGCCCGGAACGCTGGAGGCAGATCGCGAGGTTCACCACGAGGTTCTGCCGCGAGATGTCGTCCAGGGGCTCGTCCCAGCCCTGGAGCGCCTTCTCGATCGCGGCGTCGACGGCGTCCAGCTCGATGTCGGGCAGGAGGCGCCGCAGACGCCACTGGCTGCCGATCGCCACGTTGGTGGCCTCCCGCACCAGGCCGCCGAGGACGCGTCGTCGGTCCAGCTCGGAGCCCTCGACACTGATCCTCGCGCCGGAGTGCACGAGGGTGAGCCCGTGGGCCTCCAGGCGCGGGGCCAGGCGCGCCGTGGCCGACCGGACGGCCGATTCGCTGACGAAGCAGTCCCTGGCGATGTCGTACACGTCGCACTGCTCGTGGTCGAGCAGGTACACCAGGAGCCGCTCGTCGTCGCCCAGCGCACTGGTGACGGGGAGCTCCTGGCTGAGCGCCTGCCGGTAGGAGGCGAGGTTGAGGGAGTAGCCGGCGGCGTCCGACTCGACGAGGGGGACGCCCCGCGTCCGGTTGATCCGCCCGATGTCGTAGCGCAGCGTGCGCGGGCTCACGCCGAGGAGGTCGGCGAGGTGTGCACCCACCATCGGGCGCCCCGCCTCCCTCAGGACCTCGAGCATCAGCGACTCGCGCTCAGAGAAACCCACGACGTCGTGTTCCTCCTCCCGGCCACCGGTCGGCCGCGGTCCTCCGCGGCAGGCGGGCGCGGCGGGCCGACCAGTTCGGCACGGGGCCCATCGTCCATGACCCTCGCGGCCCGTGCAACCGCGGCGTTGCCAGCCCCCCGGCAAGCCCGGCTTGCCGCCCCGGCGGCAATTCCGTGTTTGCCGGGCGCCCTGACAAGGCACGACGATCGATGTGGCGTGCAGAGAGAGGAAGACCGATGAAGCGCGTACTCATCATCTGCGGCACCGGGATCGCCACGTCCACCGTGGTGGCCATCAAGGTCCGCGAGCACCTGGCAGCAGCGGGCATCGAGGCGATCGTCGACCAGGGCAAGGTGATGGACCTGCTGAGGGGCGACGTCGACGCCGACCTGATCGTCGCGACCACCGACGTGCCCTCGACCGTGACGGTGCCCGTCGTGGCCGCGCTCCCCCTCCTCATCGGGATGGGGGAGGAGCGGGTCTTCGAGGAGATCGACCAGCACCTGAGCTGACCGCCGGCGGACGCCGGATGCCGTAGCACACCTCAAAGGAGAGAGTTCATGCAGGAAGTCCTTGCTGCGATCTCGCAGTACATCACCACCCTCGGACCCACCGTGGTCCTCCCGATCATCATCACCATCTTCGGCCTGGTCCTCGGGCTGTCGTTCAGCAAGGCCTTCCGGGCCGGCGTCACGATCGGCGTCGGCTTCATCGGCATCAACCTGGTCATCGGCCTGCTCGGTGGCCAGGTGGGCCCGGCGGCCAAGGCGATGGCCGAGAACTTCGGCGTCCACCTCTCGACCGTGGACGTCGGCTGGCCGTCGTCGGCCGCCATCGCGTTCGGCTCGTCCATCGGCGCGGTGATCATCCCGCTCGGCCTGGTTGTGAACGTGGTCCTGCTCTTCACCGGCCTCACCCGGACGCTCGACATCGACCTGTGGAACTACTGGCACTCCGCGCTGATCGGCGCCCTCGTCGCCGCCCTCACCGGCGACTTCTGGCTCGGCATCCTCGCCGCAGCGATCCACCTCGCGATCATCCTCGCGATGGCCGACATCACCGCGCCCGTGGTCCAGAAGTACTTCAAGCTGCCCGACATCTCGTTCCCGCACGGCACCTCGGCGGCCTACGGCCTGCTCGCCATGCCCCTGGACTGGGTGTTCGAGCGCATCCCCGGCCTGAACAAGCTGGACGCGACGCCCGAGGGCATCCAGAAGCGGTTCGGCCTGTTCGGCGAGACCCTGATGCTCGGCCTGCTGCTCGGCCTCGTGATCGGCGTGCTCGCGTTCCCGTTCAGGAACCCCGCCACCGACATCGTCTCCATCCTCACCCTCGCGATGTCGCTCGCGGCGGCCATGTTCCTGCTGCCCCGCATGGTCGGCATCCTCATGGAGGGCCTGATGCCGATCTCCGAGGCCGCCCGCACGTTCGTCCAGAAGCGCTTCCCGGGACGCCAGTTCTACATCGGCCTCGACTCCGCGGTCGCCGTCGGGCAGCCCGCCGTGATCGCGACGTCGCTGATCCTCGTCCCGGTCACCCTGCTGCTCGCCCTCGCCCTCGCCCCGCTCGGCAACCAGGTCCTGCCGCTGGTCGACCTGGCCACCATCCCGTTCATCGTCGCCATCATGGTGGCCGTGTTCCGCGGGAACATCGTGCGCTCGATCATCGGCGGCGGCATCCTGATCGGCATGGGCCTGTTCATCGCCACCTGGATCGCCCCGGCGTTCACCAAGGTCGCGGTGGCCTCCGGGTTCGAGCTGGGCGAAGGCCAGACCGTCATCTCCTCGCTCGTCGACGGCGCGAACCCGCTCACCGGCCTGTTCATGTGGGCCTCGAGCGGCGGTGCCGCCGGCATCGTCGCGATCTCGGTGGCCGGCCTCGGGTTCGTCGTCGGGACGAAGGTCGTGCTCGACCGCCGCGCCCGCGCGCAGGCCGCGCAGCGGGAGGTCGCGGATGCTGCGGCCTGATCCTCACCGGGCACGCGCCGACCGGACGGCGGTGCGATGACCCCGGTCGGAGGCCTGGAGCTGCTCCCGGGTTGCGCGCTGCACCGTGTGGCCGCGCGCGACCGGGAGCATCTCCTCACGCTCATGGGGACGGCCGTGGTCGAGAACGGCCACGGCCACCCGTCCCTCGTCGAGGCGCTCCTCGAGCGTGAGCGGCGGTTCCCCACCGGCCTGCCCACCCCGGTGCCCTCCGCGATCCCGCACACCGACGCGGTCCACGTCCTGCACTCGGGGCTCGCCGTCGCGACCCTCGAGGAGCCGGTGGCGTTCGGCCGCATGGGCGGGACGGGGGAGGAGCTGGACGCGCAGGTCGTCGTCCTGCTGTGCATCACCCGCCCCGACGAGCAGGTCGGGGCGCTGCAGCTGGTCCTGGCCCGCCTCGGCGACGCCGCGCCGGTGCAGGCTGTCGTGGACCACGCCGACCCGTCGACCTTCGGGGAGGTCGTCCGCGCCTGGCTGTCCGGCCAGGGCTCCGCGTCCTGAGCCCCTGCGGGCGCGCCGGACTCCGGTCAGTCCGCCGAGTCCGCCGCCACGGCTCGCCGGGCAGGCCCGCCGGGTCCCGTCCTCCGCGGGGCGGCGAGCCAGGCGGCCAGCGCGGTGGTCACCGGGATCGTCACGACCAGGCTGATGGACGCCACCAGGGTGGCGACGACCTCCTGGGCGATCGTGTTGAACGTGAACAACTCCAGGATCGTGAAGTCCAGCCGCGAGGCGAGCAGCAGCAGCGCGAGCGCCGTGCCGACGTAGGCGAAGGCGATCGTGTAGACGGTGGAGGCGATGTGGTCGCGGCCGATGCGCATGGCCTGGCCGAAGACCGTTGACCGGGACGCGCCGGGAACCGCCCGCCGCAGCTCCCACACCGCGGACGCCTGGGTGATGGTCACGTCGTTCAGCACGCCGACCCCGGCCAGCACCATGCCGCACAGCAGGATCCCCCGGACGTCGATCCCCGGGAACTGGTACGGCAGCTGCCCCATCACCTCGTCCTGCCGGGGGGTGAGGCTCGTCGCGGGGATCGCCCACCACGCGAGGGCGGCCACCACGGCGATCCCGGCGAACGTCCCGAGCAGGGCCGTCGTGGTCTTCACAGAGATGCCGTGCGCGAGGTAGACCACCGCGAACATCACGACCGACGACGTCACAAGGGCCACCAGGAGGGGGTCCCGCCCTGCGGCGAGGGACGGCAGCGTGAAGAGCCACACCATCGACAGCGCGACCGCCAGCCCCGCGAGAGCGGCCACGCCCTTCCAGCCGGCCACGGCGACGACCGCTGCCACGAACAGCACGGCCAGGAACAGCAGCGGGCCGCCCCGCTCGTAGTCGAAGAAGGTGCCGCCCGACTGGCCGTCCACCACCATGACCTGCACGCGCTGGCCGACCCGTGCCTCGGCGAGGGGCGCGCTCGGGTCGGCCGGCACGTCGAGCGTGGTGCCGTCGTCGAGCCGGACGACCATGTGGCCGCCCTGCCCGTCGCCGGGGACGAGCTCTGCGATCGTGCCCACGACCAGGGCGGCGTTGTCGTCGATCCAGGGCTGTCGCGGCGGCGCGTCCCTGGGCCACAGCCACGCCACGCCGACGACGGTCGCGATCGCGAGGATGGCCATCACCACGGCCAGGACCCTCGTGACCGCCGGGCTCGCGCCGCTCGGGCCGCCGTGGGAGTGGGCAGTGATCGGGTCCGGTTCCATGCGGAGATTCTCCCCTGCTCCGGGACCGGGCGGCATCCGCTGCCCGGCGACCTAGCCGGACCGGCGCCCCGCGGCAGCCTCCGCCAGGGGCGGCCGCCGCCGCCCATGAACCCGGTCCGCAACGACCGTCGCGATCCGGAGGGCGTCCGCTCCGACGCCGTAGAGGATCCCGGAGCCACGCGTCCGCTGGAAGTGGGTGCCGCAGAAGTACAGGCCGGGAACCGCGGTCGCACCGTCCTCGGTGATGGGGAACCCGAGGTCGTCGAACACCGGCGCGTGGACCCAGCCGGCGAAGCCCGGGCGGTAGCCGGTGGTGAACAGGACGGCGGAGACCTCCGATGTCGACACGGACGCGACGTGTTCCGCGCGGAACGCCGGCGGCGGCTCGAACTCCGGCACGGCCAGGCCCCGCCCGGGCAGGGTCCTCCGCATCAGCTCGCAGAGGTCGGCCCACCGCGCGTCACCGAAGGCGACCGAGGCGGCCAGGTCGTCGGCGAAGCGCAGCTCCGCCTCGTCCGCGGCCACCAGCCGCCCGGCCAGCCGGACCCCCATCGCCTGCAGGGTGCGGTAGTGCAGGTCGTGGCCCCTGTCGCGGCCGGTGGCCTGCGGGTTCGACACCAGGCGCGCGGACGGTGCCGGCAGCGACGACAAGGGCGCGTCCAGGAAGCCCGCCTCGGCCAGCCAATAGAGCGTGTCCCGCCCGTCCAGCCGCCGGGGGATCCATGGCGCGCGCCCGCACGCCAGCACGACGTCCCTGCCCTCGCGGTGCAGTTCCTCGGCCAGTTGGCAGCCGGTCTGCCCACTCCCGACGACCACCACGGTGCCCGGGGCGACATCGTCGGGGCGGCGGTAGTCGACCGCGTCGAGCACCTGGATCGCCGACGGGAGCGCAGCAGCCACGGGACGGTACGGCCGGGAGAAGGAACCCGTGCAGACCACGACGGTCCGCACGGTGACGTCGCCCATCGAGGTGCGCAGCAGGATCCGCGAGTCCTGCGCGGGCTCCAGCCCGGTCACGGACACGCCTTCCAGGACCGGCACGGGACTGCTCGCCGCGTACGCCGCCAGGTGGGCGACCACCTCGTCGCGGCGCAGGAAACCGTCCGGGTCGTCCCCCTGGTAGCCACCCTCCGGCAGACGGATGGTCCAGTTCGGGGTGACGAGGGTGAACGAGTCCCACCGGTGGCGCCAGGCGCTCGCGACCCGGTCCCGTTCGAGGACGACGCAGTCCACGCCCGCGCCGGCGAGCGCCCTGCTCACCGCCAGACCTGCCTGCCCGGCTCCGATCACCACGACGTCCGCGTCGCGGATCACGCTGAGATCCACGTCGGCAGCCTAGGACGGGAGGCCGGCGGGTCGTCAGGGCCCAAACTACCCAGCCGCGGCGGCCCGGACGCGGCCCGCCGCCGGCTGCCCGGCCGGGTGGAGGATCGCCAGCTCGCGGGTGGTGCGGGTCATCGCGACGTAGCGGTCCACCGCGCCCTCCACGCCGTCGCCGAACGAGTCGGGGTCCACCAGCACCACCAGGTCGAACTCCAGCCCCTTGGCCTCCTCGGGGGACAGCGACGCCACCCGGTCGGTCCCGGCGAAGCCGGGGTCGCCGACGACGCAGGCGATCCCGTCGGGGTGGGTGGCCAGCCACCGGTCCACGAGCGGGCGCAGGTCGGCGGTCGAGCCGTGGTGGACGGGCGACCCCGAGGTGCGGATCGAGACCGGCACGTTGGCGTCGGGGAGGACCGACCGGATCACCGGTCCGGCGACCGCCATCACCTCCCGGGGCGTCCGGTAGTTCACGGTGAGGGTCTCGAGGCGTGCCTCGGGCAGCCCGACCCTGGACAGGCGCTCCGTCCAGCTCTCGGGGAAGCCGTGCCGCGCCTGCGCCCGGTCACCCACGACGGTGATGCTGCGCGACGGGCACCGCCGCAGGAGCACCTGCCACTCCGCGTCGGTGAGCTCCTGCGCCTCGTCGACGATCAGGTGGGCGAACGGGCCCGCGAGCGGGTCACCGTCGTCGGCCGGGACCGCCTCGTCATGGACGAGGTCTGCGCGCAGGCTCGCCCTGCGCAGCAGGGGCAGCGGGCTCTCGGGGTCGTCGTCGGCGTCCAGCAGGTCCTGCACCACCTGGTCCATGTAGGAGCGGTCTTCCGCCAGCACCGCCTGTGCCTGCCTCCGGCGCAGCGACCAGCGGGGATCACCCAACCGCGCCCGCACGGCGTCCAGCAGGGGCAGGTCGGCGCTCGTCCACCCCGATCCCTCCGGACGCCGGAGCGCCTGGCGCTCCTCGCCGGAGAGCCACGGCGCGCAGCGCCGCAGGTAGGCGGGCACGGCCCACAGGTCGCCGACGAGGTCGGGGGCCTCGAGGATGGGCCACGTCCGACGGAAGGTGTCGCGGAACTCCTCGTTCGCCGCCAGTGCCTTCCGCAGCACCGGCGGCGGGACGCCCGCGTCGCCGGCGCCGTCGACGGCGATGTCGAGCAGCGCCTCCCAGATCTCGTCGCGGACCTCGTTGTGGGGGCTGCCCGGCTCGACCGCCTCGAACGCCTCCGCCCAGTCCCGGGGGGTGATCCGGACGTCGGCCCAGGCGGTCTCGACCACCATCGTCGCGGTGGGCACCTCCTCGTACAGGGCGACCGCGGGGCCGACGGCGTCCAGCAGCCGAGCCGAAGCCTTCAGCCGCGCGACCTCCGGGTCGGGCTCGGCGACGGCGAGGGCGCCCTCGGGCACGAGGTCACGCAGGGTGCAGGTGCGCACGCCCTCCTCGCCCAGCCCGGGCAGGACGTCGGCGACGTAGCGGAGGTAGTGCTGGTTCGGCCCGACGAAGAGCAGCCCACCGCGGTGGCCGCCCAGGCGTGGGTCGGCGTAGAGCAGGTAGGCGGCACGGTGCAGGGCGACGACAGTCTTCCCGGTGCCGGGCCCCCCGTCGACGACGAGCGCTCCGCCGGAGCCGGCCCGGATGATCGCGTCCTGGTCGGCCTGGATCGTGGCGAGGACGTCGCGCATCCGCGGCGACCTGCTCGCGCCGAGGCTCGCGATGAACGCGGAGTCGTCGTCGAGGGCCACGTCGTCACCCGGGGCGGACGAGCCGAAGGCCTCGTCCCAGTAGTCGACGATCCGCCCGCCGCTCCACCGGTAGCGTCGCCGGCTCGCCAGGCCCAGGGGGTGGGCGCTGGTGGCGGCGAAGAAGGGCTCGGCGGCCGGCGTCCGCCAGTCGACGAGCAGGGGATCGCCGGTGTCGTCGGTAAGTCCCAGCCGGCCGATCCAGAGGGGTTCGCCGCCGTCGGCGGGCACGATCCGGCCCAGGCACAGGTCGACGCCGAACCGGCGGAGCAGGCCCAGCCGGCCGCTCAGCCGGTGGATCTCCAGGTCCCGGTCCATCGCGCCCCGCCCGCGTCCCCCCGGGGCGCGACGCAGGTCGGCCAGGCGCTCGGCCAGCGCGGCCACCTGCCGTTCGACGGTGGCCTGGACCAGCCCGAGGTGTCGTTCGTCTCGCCCGACCAGGCGGGGGGCGGCCTTGGCGGCGAGCCGCTCGGGCAGGGCGAAGACGGTGCTGTGCGGTGTCACGGGACCTCCGGGTCGTCCACGGGTGGAGGCGGCCGGAGGACCGGGTCAGGGCCGGTTCCCCGGCGGCGCCGCCCACGAGTGTGCGCCCGCCGGGGGGCCTTGCGGCAAGCCCCCTCCTGGGCTATAGCTTGGAGGTGGAGGGACGCGGTGTGGCACGCCCACTCCGCGGCGACACGCCACGCCGGGAACGCCTCCGGCGGTCAGGCGCAGGCGCCCTGCCCCGCCCCCTGGAGCCCGGCCCATCGCCCGGGCAGCGTGCGGCGCAGCGTCCGCAGGGCCCGGTGCTGGAGCACCCGGACGGTGCCCTCCGGCTTGCCGATGATGGCCGCGGTCTCCTCGCTCGAGAACTGGTGCACGTAGCGCAGCATCAGGACGGCGCGCTGGTCGGGGCTCAGCGTGGACAGGATCTCCTCCACCGCAGCGCGCTGGAGCGTCGCGGGTTCCTGCGCCGGCGCGGGCGCGAGCCGGTCGGCCGCCACCGAGACGTCCTCGCCGGCCTTGGCCGGGCGCCGCTGGTCCTTGCGCCAGGCGTCGATCAGGCGGCTGCGGGCGATCGTGAAGGCCCACGTCCGGAAGGCGGGCTCGTCGCCGTGGAAGCCGCCGAGCTGCCGCACGATCTGGATGAACACCTCACCCAGGCAGTCCTCGGGATCGGCCGCTCCCTGACCGGTCAGGAAACGGAGCAGGCCCGGGGCCAGGTCGCGGTAGACCTCGGCCCACGCCCACTCCGCCCCGCCGGCCGCAGCCGCGAGGACCTCGGGGAAACGCTCGCCGAGTGGCATGGGGTGAATGCTCCCGGCTAGCGGGACCGGCGCGGAAGTACCCGCGCGGGGACTGGGACTCCGGACGCGGCGGCGCCGGCCGGCACGAGGGGCCGTCCGGGCGTCGCCGCGCGGGGGCGCTCAGTCCTCGGAGTCGTCGTCGCCACCGTCGTCGCCATCGTCCTCGCCGCCGTCGTGGTGGCCGGCATCGCTGCGGGGCTGGTCGTCGGACTCGTCGTCGGCCTCGTCGGCCTCGTCCTCGTCACCCTCGTCCTCGTCGTGGCTCGAGGTCGCCTTGTCGTCGTCCTCGTCGTCCCCGTCGTCGGAGCGGGAGTGGGTGCCCTCGGACTCGTCGTCGTCGTGGGTCGAGGTCGGGGTGGCCGTCGGCGTCGGGTCGTCCGCGTCCTCGCCCTGGTCGTCCCCGTCCTCGGTCGGCGTGGGCTCCGGGGTGGCGACCGACGGCGCGGGATCCACCGCGGGAGCGGTGGTCGCGGTGGGCAGCAGCGTGGCGAGCGGCCCGCCGCCGAGAGCGCTCGCCGCACCGACGCCGGCGGTCACCGCGAGGAGCGCAGCGACCGCGGAGGCGATGAGCACGCGGGGGGATGCGACAGGGAACCTGTCCTTCATGGTCTTCCTCCTGTGGGTCTGGAGCCCGTCTCCGAGGAGACGCGCTTCCCTCGCTACGGCGGCAAGGTGTGCCGCCTCGTACTGCGAAGTGGGGACGCCGGCGTACGTGGCGTCCACGGCTTCCAGGAAGGCGGAGACCTCCCCCCAGGTCGGGTCATCGTGCGGTACCTCCCGAGCCAGAAGCCGGGATTCCTGCGTCTCGTCGATGCCCATGACCACCTTTCCACCATGGAGAACGACGCCCCGGGCGGTTCTGTTACACCCGGTCGCGTCCTTTTTCCCAGGCGGGACGGCGCCGCTCAGGCGACCAGGTCGGGCTGCGGGACGTCCTCGTGCGCGGGGACGGCGGCGCGGAGCCGGTGGGCCAGTTCGCGCTCGGTGGGTCCGGGGCGGACGGCGCGGAGCGCGGTGAGGATGGCCGCGAGGTCGACGAGTTCCTGGAGCGCCGCGCCGACGATGGCGGGAAGGATGCCCCAGACGGCGACCAGCATGAGGGCGATGCTGATGGCGATGCCGAGCCAGATGGCCTGCAGGGCGATGCGGACGGTGCGCTGGGCGATCGCGATGCTGGTGGCGACGCGGCTGAGGTCGTCGAGCATGATGACGACGTCGGCGGACTCGCTGGCGGCGGTGGCGCCCTTGGCGCCCATGGCGATCCCGACGTCCGCGGCGGCGAGGACGGGGGCGTCGTTGACCCCGTCCCCGACCATCGCGACCGGCCGGACCGGCAGCGAGGCGACGTGGGCGACCTTGTCCGCGGGAAGCAGGCCGGCGCGGACGTCGTCGATGCCGATCTGGTCGGCGATGTGGCGGGCGGTGACGACCGCGTCGCCGGTGAGCATGGCGACGCTGCGCACACCGAGGTGGTGGAGGGCGTGCAGCGTGGCGGGGGCGTTGTTGCGGACCTGGTCGGTGAGCAGGATGCGGCCCAGGTAGCCGTCGGTGGTGCCGAGGTGGATGGCGATGTGGCCGGGCGGGACGGGCGCCTCGGGCGGGGTGTGCCCGGTGGTGCGGGCGACGTGGGTGGCGTTGCCGACGGCGGTGAGCCGGCCGAGGATGGTCGCGGTCATGCCGGCGGCGGTGGTCTCCTCGACACCGGTGGCCGTCGGGATGCGCAGGTGGCGGTGCCGGGCGGCGTTCACGATGGTCTTCGCCAGGACGTGGGCCGAGAAGGTCTCTGCCGCGGCGGCGATGGCGAGCAGGTCGTCGGCACCGGTGCCCGCTGCGGGTTCGACCAGGTCGACGACGGGCTGTCCGTGGGTGAGCGTGCCCGTCTTGTCCAGTGCAACGGTGCGGACGCGGGAAAGGGTCTCCATGACCCCGCCGGACTTGACGATCACGCCGTTGCTGGCCGCGCGGCTCATGCCGGCCAGGAACGCGACCGGGGCGGCGATCAGCAGCGGGCAGGGCGTGGCCACGACGAGGACCTCGGCGAAACGCACCGGGTCGCCGGACAGCCACCACGCGACCCCCGCGATCGCCAGCGACACCAGGGTGAACGGCACCGCGTACCGGTCGGCGAGCCGCACGATGGGCGACTTGCTCTCGGCCGCGGCCTGCACGAGGTCGATGATCTGCTGGTACTGGCTGTCCTTCGCCGGCACGGTGGCCCGCACGAGGGCGACCTTCTGCTGGCTGACGGTGCCGGACAGCACCTGGTCACCGTGCGCGTGCTCCACCGGCAACGGCTCACCGGTGATCGAGGACTCGTCGAAGGAGGCCGCCTCGCCCTCCAGCACCCCGTCCACCGGCACGACCTCGCCGGGACGCACCATCACCAGGTCGCCGGCCACGACCTCGCTGATCGGGACCTCGACGAAGGCCCCGCCGGGGGTGGCGCGGTGGGCGAACCGCGGCGCACGCTCCAGCAGCGCCGACACTTCGCGGTGGGCGCGGGCGTTCGCGTAGTCCTCCAGCGCCTCGCCGCCGGTCAGCATCAGCACCACGATCAACGCGGCCCAGTGGTCCCCGACGAGCACGGTCGCGGTGATCGCAGTCACCGCGAGCACATCCAGCCCGAAGTTCCCGGCCAGCAGGTCGCGCACCATCGACCACGCCTGCCAGGCGGCGACCACCAGCGCGTACCCGCCCACCAGCCAGGCGGACGCGACCGGCTGGCCCAGAGCCAGCAGGAGCAACCCGGTCACACCCACGCCCAGCGTGGCCGCCACCACCGGATAACGACGCACCGCACCGATCACGTTCACCACACAATCATTTCGGAATTCCTCTTTCATTTCCACGAAGGAATGCCTTACCTATTTCATTCGCGCACCGATGGAAATAAGGAATGCCTCACCTCATTCGCGGGCGTGACGCGTGTGTTGCTTGCGCTCACCGGTGGTCTGGGTGAGAGTGGGCGCGTGCCGTCACCCACCTGGCCGGAGATCGCCTCATCCCGGGGGCTGGGACTGTGGCTCGACCGGACGGCGCTGGCCGTGGAGGTCACGCCCGAGGTGCTGGCCGCGGCGGCGGCCACGGCGGGCGAGAGCGTCCCGCCGCGCGGGTGGGGAGGCGTGATCGATCGCCTGGCGGCGTCCGGACTGGGGTCTCCCGGCGCGCCGGCGGGCACCACCCTGCGCCTCGACCCGGCCGTCCAGGACGCGATGGTCGCCGCGCTGGAAGAGCGTCCCGGCGGCGTGGACGCCGTGCGGGCCGACCTCGTCCGTGCCGGGGTCTCCGCCGGGCTGACCGGCCTGGCCGGGCAGTTGGCGGTGTGGGCGCGGGAGGCCTCGGACTGGGAGGCGCTGGAACGGGTCTGGTTGCGGTTCCCGCCCCGCTCGCTGTTCACCTCGCCGCTCGCCGAACGCGCTCTGGGCGACCTCCCGGAGGGCGTGCGGGCCGAGCGGCCCGTGCTGGGCCAGGCGGCGGCGTTCTGCGCGTCCGCCGGGCACGGCGGGGTGGACGCGGAACTGGACGCCAAGGTGCGCTGCGTCATCGCCGACGGGTGGGCGTTCCACGGCCAGTGGCGACGGCGCGGAACCGTCGACGACGCGGTCGCAGCGGGGGCGATGAGGCTCTTCGCCGAGATGAGCATGGCCGGGTCGCTCCGCGACCCCGGGCTCGACGTGGCGTGGGCCACCGCGCTGGATGTGGAGGACCTCCTGGTGCGGAGCATCCGGGAGGCCACGCCCCCCTCGCCGCTGGTGGCCTCGTTCTTCCATTCCGCGGCCAGCTCCACCGCGGTCCTGCGGCGCGACTGGGACGAGGCCAAGCGCCACGCGCAGCTGGGCATGCACTGGAGCCCCGAGTGCGACGTGTCGGGGTTCATCAGCGCGCTCGCGCTGGCGATCACCGGCCTGATGGTCGGCAGCCCGAAGGAGTACCGGCGGGCGATGCGGTTCGTGGAGGAGCACGGCGACCACCGGTGCCCGGCGGCCGAGTGGGTGCTGCCCATGGCGGCGCTGCCCCGGCTGCTCCAGGACCAGCGCCTCCTGCGCCGCGGCGACCCGGCCGTCCTGCGGTGGGACGGCCCCGGCGCGAGCCCCGTTCTGCGCCGCTTCGGCTACGCGCCGATGCAGCTGTGGGTCGGCAGCTTCTGGAGCATCCTGTGGAGCCAGCCCGAGCGGGCGCTCGCCGAGTTCGACGCGGGTGTCGCGGCCGCCGACGACGCCGGGATGCTGCGCGGCGGCTGGGGCCCCCTCATCCTGCGCGCGCGGGTGGAGCTGCTGCTCAGCCTCGGCGCCGTGAACCGGGCGCGCCGGGGGCTGGCCGACCTCGAGGAGCAGGAGCCCCTGCTGGCCCTCGTGCCCAAGGCACGGCTGAACCTGTTCGCCCGCGACGTGGACGCCGCCGCTGCCGTCGCGGACGAAGGCCTGTACTCGCTCCGCGTCCCGCTGCACGAGCGTGCGCACCTGGAGGTGGTGAAGGCCGCGGCCCGGCTGCTGGGGGAGGCGGACGCGCGCACCGTCGACGCCCTCGTCGAGGCGGCCTGCCTGGTCTGCCAGGAGGCGAACAGCCTGCTCCCGTTCGCGATGCTGCCCGCCGACCTGCGGGCGCGGCTGCTCGACCACCACGACCCGGGCCACCTCGGCGGCGGGTGCCTGCTGGCCGGGGCGGTCGCGGACGGCGCCTTCGATGCGCTCGTCGACAAGCGCTGGTGGGGCAACTTCCCGGTCCACCTGACGCCGAGGGAGCAGGCGCTGCTCCACCGCCTGGCCGAAGGGCTCTCCCTCGCGGAGATCGCGACGGCGGACTTCGTCTCGGTCAACACCCTGCGCAAGCAGGAGGCCGAACTGCGGCGCAAGTTGGACGTCCACGGGCGCAACGACCTGCTCTCCCGCGCCTTCGAGGTGGGGCTGCTCGCCGCGTCCGACCTCCGGCACGAGCGCTGAGGCACGCGTCCCGGGGTGCCTTCGTCAGGAGCCCGGGTTAGCCTTGCCCGATGAGCGGGGGTGCGAGGGGCGTGCAGCGCCTCTACCTCGTACTCACGCTGCTGACCACGCTCGCCGCGTCCTTCATCTGGGGCGTGAACACGCTCTTCCTGCTCGACGCCGGCCTCACCAACACCGAGGCGTTCGTCGCGAACGCCTTCTACACCCTCGGGATGGTCGTCTTCGAGGTGCCGACCGGCGTGGTCGCCGACACCCGTGGCCGCCGCTACTCGTTCCTGCTCGGCACCGCGATGCTGCTGGCCTCCACCCTGCTCTACCTGCTGATGTGGGACCTGCGGGCCCCCCTGTGGGGCTGGGCGGTGTCGTCGCTGCTGATCGGCCTGGGCTTCACCTTCTTCTCCGGCGCCACCGAGGCCTGGCTGGTGGACGCGCTGCACGCCCACGGCGTGACCGAGGGCCTGGACCGTGTGTTCGGCCGCGCGCAGGTGGTGGCGGGGGCGGCGATGCTCACCGGTTCCACCCTGGGCGGGGTGGTGGCGCAGGCCACCGACCTCGGCGTGCCCTACCTGGTGCGCGCCGGGCTGCTCGGCGTGACGCTGGTCGTCGCCTGGCGCTTCATGCGCGACCTCGGCTTCACCCGGCACGGCCAGCGGCCGCTGGCCGCCGTCCGCACCGTGCTCGCAGGGGCGGTCGAGGGAGGGTTGCGCAACAGGCCGGTCCGCTGGTTGATGCTCGCCGCGCCTTTCACCGCCGGCACCGGCGTCTACGTGTTCTACGCGCTCCAGCCGTTGCTCCTCCAGCTCTACGGCGACCCGACCGCCTACAGCGTCGCTGGCGTCGCCACGGCGCTGGTGGCGGCCGCCCAGATCGCCGGCGGCCTGCTCGTGCCCCATCTGGGATGGGTGTTCCGGCGCCGCACGGACGCGCTCTTCGCCGCGGGTCTCGTCGGGCTCGGCCTGCTCGCCCTGGTGGGCCTCGTCGGCTCGTTCTGGGCGGCGGTGGGCCTCATCGCCGCATGGTCGCTGGTCACGGCGTTGGCCGCCCCGGCACGGCAGTCCTACATCAACGCCGCCATCCCGTCTGCCCAGCGCGCGACCGTGCTGTCCTTCGACTCGCTGATGGGCTCGGCCGGCGGGGTCGTCGCCCAGCCCGCGCTGGGACGGGTGGCGGACGTGGCCGGCTACCCCGCGTCCCTGGTGGCCTCGGCGGCGATCCAGGCCCTCGCGCTTCCGTTCGTCCTGCTGGCCCGGCGCGAGCGCGCGCCCGGCGACCCGATCGCGCGACGCGACTGACCCCGTCCCGGGGCGGGAGGCCGCTACGCAAGAGGTCGCATTGGCGGCGGGCGGCGCCGCACCTACCGTGAAGTGCCGACCGGACGACGGTCGCCCGGTCCGCGTGGGAGGTGCCATGCTCGCCGACTACGCCCCGGTACCCACGCTCGCGGTCACTGACCTGAAGCGTGCCCGGGACTTCTACGAAGGAGTCCTCGGCTTCCCGGTCCGCTCGGAGGTGCCCGACGGGGTGTTCTACGCCGCCGGATCGGGCTCGTTCTTCGTCTACCCGTCCGCCTACGCCGGCACCAACAAGGCCACGGCCATGTCGATCCAGGTGCCGGTGGCGTCCTTCGACGCTGAGGTGGGCGCACTCCGCAGCAGGGGGGTCTCCTTCCAGACCTTCGAGATGGAGGGCATCACCTGGGACGACGGCGTCGCGACCTTCGGCGACGACCAGTACCGGGCGGTGTGGTTCGACGACCCGGACGGGAACATCCTGAACGTCGAGAGCTGGACCGCCGGCTGACAGGACCCGCGCCTGCGCCACAGGTGAACGGCGTGGTCAGGCGTGTGTTCCATTGTCGTCGATTCCGTCGCGGCCGGCGGCTGTGTGCGCGATGATTCTCCCGTGCTCGTCACCCCCAGAGCTCACCTCCCGGCCACCGTGCGCCGACTCGCGCCGCCGGCGGTCGTCGTGCCCGCGGCCATCCTGCTCGGGATCTTCGCGCTGGGGTGGTTCTCCGTGCTCACCCGGCCGGCCGAGGCGGTGGCCGCGATCTGGTGGCCGGCCTCGGGGCTGGCGCTGGGGCTCGCCGTGCGCACGCCGCGCCGGCACCTGTGGCTCGTCAGCGTGGCGGTCGCGCTCGTGCTCCTGGGCGTGAACCTCGTCCAGTACTCCTCGGTCACCCTCGGTGTCGCCGCGTCGGTGGCAGCCGGCGTGGAGGTGGCGATCGGGGCGATGATCCTGCGCGCCGGCGGGATCGAGTCCCCCGGCCTCGCCTCCTACGCCGACCTCGCGATGCTTCTCCTGGCGGTGATGGCCGCAGCGACCGCCTACGACGTCACGATCGCCGCCACCGCGCTCGCGACCGGGGACGTCCCCGGCGCGGTCGCCCAGCTCTTCTCCGCGGGACCGCGCCGCGCGGCGGGCATGCTGATGGTCGCGCCGCTCTTCCTCCGGCTCCCCGTCGTGTCGCGCCCGGTCCGGAGGGCGCACCTGGCGCTCCAGCTCCTGCTCGCACTCCTGGTCAGCCTGCTGGTGTTCGTGGCGAACCACGATCTCCCGGTCTCCTTCCTGGTGATCGTGCCGCCCGTGTGGGCTGCGCTCACCCTCCCCCTGCGCTGGGTGCTGGTGGAGATGCTCGGGATCGCGGCGGTGGCGTCCTACGGCAGCGCCAGCGGCTCGGGTCCCTTCTCCTTCCCCCGCTTCGGGCCGACCGTCGGCGGGACCCTCCTCCAGGCCTTCGAACTGGCCATGGTCGCCATCGTGCTGGTGATCTCGATCACCGTGCAGCGCGAGCGGGAGGCGACCGAGCGGCTCGTCGCGAGCGAGCAGGTCTACCGCACCAACTTCGAGTCCTCGCTGGCGGGCATGCTCGTGCTCGCCAGGGACGACTCCGGCTGGCTGGTGCAGCGCCACAACGCCGCAGCGGAGAGCCTCCTGCCTGCGCTGGCGGACGGCGAGCGGGCGCTCGAGCGGCTGCTGGGGGTCGTCGCCGCCGCGCGCGCGACCTCCACCGTCCTCGCCGGGCGGTCCGGGCAGCTCGGGCTCGAGCTCGAGGCGGCGGACGGCCGCCAGTTCCAGATGGGCGTCGTGCCGCTCGACCTCGACGCCGGCCCGGGCACGCTGGCCGTCCAGTTCCTCGACGTCTCCGACACCGTCCGGGCGCGCGAGCAGGCGGCGAGGGAACTGGAGCGCGCCGCCGAGGTGCAGCGTGCGCTCTCCCCGGCCGAGCTGCCGTCGCGGGCGGGCTGGGAGCACGGCGCGTCCGCCGTGCCGGCGCGCGAGGTCGGCGGCGACTTCTACGACCTGCGCATCGAGGGACGCTACGCCGTGATGTTCCTCGGTGACGTGATGGGCAAGGGTGTCGGCGCCGGCATCCTCGCCGCGGCGACGCGCACCGCCCTCCGCTCGGTGAACCCCGCCAGCCGGCCGGCGGACGCGCTCGCCGACAGCGCCCGGATCGTCGACTCCGAGCTCGGCCGCAGCAACGCCTTCGTCACCCTCGGCTACGCCACGGTCGACCTCGTCACCGGCGAGGTGCGGCTCGCGGACGCCGGGCACGGGCTCAGTTACGCCGTGCGCGCCGCGGGTACCCGCGTCGAGCGCCTCGCCGGGAACGACCTCCCGGTGGGCCTGGGCGGCGACTGGTCCGAGCAGCGGCTCACCCTCGCCCCGGGCGACTCGCTGCTCATGGTCAGCGACGGCGTGCTCGAAGGGTGGGGAGGATCGGTGCCCGACGTGGAGGCCGCGATCTGCGCGCTGAGGGCAGACCCGGCGCTGGACACCCCCCAGGCGTTCGCCGAGGCGCTGTGCCACGGCTCCGACCCGTCCGCCGAGCCGGTGGACGACGCCACCGCCGTGGTCATCCACCGCGACCTCGTCAGGGAAGGAGAGCGCCGATGACCCCGCCCGGATCGCGCGCCTACAAGGGGGAGGCCGCCGAGACGCGGCGGCTCGCCCTCCTCCGGGTCTGGATCGCCCTGACCATCCTGCTCGGCCTCAACTACGTCGTCTGGCGGTGGTGGGCATCGGTCAACTGGTCGGCCTGGTGGATCTCCGTCCCTCTCGTGCTGGCGGAGACCTACAGCATCATCGACCTGAGCCTCTTCGGGACGACGGTGTGGAGGTCACGCCAGCGGGGCGAGCCGCCGGCCGCCCCCGCCGGGCTCGGCGTCGACGTGTTCATCACCACCTACAACGAGCCGGTCGGGCTGGTGCTCGACACCGCCCGCGCCGCGCGCGACATCACCTACCCGCACCGCACCTGGATCCTCGACGACGGCGACCGGGCCGAACTGAGGGCCGGCGCGGCCCGGCTCGGGGTGGACTACCTCACGCGGGGCGAGGAGTGGGCCGGCAAGCCGCGCCACGCGAAGGCGGGCAACCTGAACAACGCACTCATGCAGACCACCGGCGAGTTCATCCTGGTGCTGGACGCCGACATGGTGCCCTACCCCCACATCCTCGACCGGACGCTCGGCTACTTCGCGCAGGACGAGCGGCTGGCCCTCGTCCAGACCCCGCAGTACTTCAACAACGTCCCCGACGACGACCCGCTCGGCAGCCAGGCGCCCCTGTTCTACGGCCCGATCCAGGAGGGCAAGGACGGGTGGGGCGCATCCTTCTTCTGCGGGTCGAACGCCGTCCTGCGGCGCGAGGCGCTCATGGAACTGGGCATCCTCGGCTACGTCAGCGCGACGGAGAATGCGGTGGTCACCGGTCTGAAGGACGCGCGGGGCATCCTTCGCCGCGCCGCGCGCCGGGCGGTGGCCCCGGCCGAGCGGGCGGCGCTGGTCGCCACCCACGAGGCCGTCGGTGACGCGCTCGCGGCCGTGGGCAACGGCGCGCCCCTGGGTGAGGTCACGTTCGTCCTGGGCGAACGGATCTCCGAGCTGTCCCGTGCGGCGGTCGCCGGCGACCTGGCGGCCATCGCGGCCGACCTCGACGACCTCGGCATCGAGGACCACGGCATCGACGCCGCGTCGGCGACGACCGTCGGCAGTCTCGCCACGCAGGAGCTGAGTCCGCTGAACGCCCTCGACGCCGTGCGCGCCACGATCGACGCCATCGACGTCGGCCGTTCCGACGAGGCCCAGGCCCTGCTGCCGATGGCCACCATCTCGGTGACCGAGGACATGGCGACCTCCATGCGGTTGCACGCGAACGGGTGGAGGAGTGTGTACCACAACGAGATCCTCGTCGAGGGGCTCGCCCCTGAGGGCCTCGCGGCCGCCCTCACCCAGCGCCTGCGCTGGGCACAGGGCACGGTCCAGGTGCTGCTCAGGGAGAACCCGCTCGCGCTGAAGGGGCTGCGCCCGGCGCAGCGGCTGATGTACTTCTCGACGATGTGGAGCTACCTGGCCGGCTTCGCGACCCTGGTCTACCTGGTGGCCCCGGTGCTGTTCCTGACCGCGGGGGTGCTGCCGGTGAACAGCTACGCCGGGCCGTTCTTCTGGCGGTTCCTGCCGTTCATGGTCGCCAACCAGCTCCTGTTCCTGATCGCGTCCCGGGGCCTGCCGACCTGGCGCGGGCAGCAGTACACCATCGCCCTGTTCCCGGTGTGGATCACGGCGTGCGTCACCGCCGCCGCCAATGTCTGGGGCGGACGGCCCCTCAGCTTCGCGGTGACGCCGAAGGACGGCACGCGGTCCGAGCGGCGCCCGCTGCGCGAGGTCAGCTGGCAGATCGTGACCGCCGCGGCCCTGGTGGTCGCGGTGGTGGCCGGAGTCGTCCGGCTCGCCGTGTGGGGCGCCGAGCCTGTCGGCACCCTGGTCAACATCGGCTGGGTCTGCTTCGACCTGGTCGCCATGTCCGTGCTGGTCGGTGCCGTCCGCTACCGGGGGTACCCCGAACACGAGGAGGAGAAGTGACGCAATTCCGCACCGACCCGGTGGGCGAGGACATCGCCGTCATCCGGCCGGACGGCCGGCTCAACATGGTCGCGGCGCCCGAGCTGCGCGACACCGTCACGCGGGCGGTCCAGTCCGGTCGCCCACGGGTGGTGGTCGACCTGTCGGCGGTCGACTTCATGGACTCCTCCGGCCTGGGGGCACTGATCGCCTCGCTCAAGACCGCGCGACAGGCCGGAGGCGACCTGAGGCTCGCCGGGGTGGGCGAGCAGGTCGCCCTCGTCCTCCAGCTGTCGAATGTCGACCGGATCCTGAAGCCGTATGCGAATGCCGATGACGCCTTCCGGAACTAGCTACAGCGCCGTCGTCCACAGCCCGCCGGACACCGTGGACGACGCGCACGACTTCCTCGAGCGCGTCTGGGCCGAGCGCGGTGACGTCAGCGTCCCCGAGCGCATGGTGATGGAGACCGTGCTCAGCGAGCTGGTCACCAACGTGATCCAGAACAACCCGCACCGTCCGGTGTTCTGTGAGGTCGCGCTCACCATCACCGCGGACGAGCTGCGCCTGGAGACCACCGACACCGGGGAACCCCTCCTCGGGCGCCCCGAGCCACGGATGCCCGGGGAGGAGGCTGAGAGCGGCCGGGGCCTCGCCCTGATCGAACTGATGGTCGACGAGCTGACCTACCGCCACGACGCCGCGGGGAACGTCTGGAGTGCGCGGAAGGTCCGCGGGCGACCGCAGGCGGGCTAGGCGCTGCGCCGCCGGCCGCCACCGGTGTGGCGGCGGCTCCGGGTGCCCTGGCGCGAGATCGCCACGACGTTGTCGGCCCGGCCGACCGAGGAGCCCGGGCGGCGCGGCCCACCGGCGGTGGAGCGGCGCCCGTCCGTGGTGCTGCGGGCGGTTCCCGACGACGGACGGGGACGGCGTGCCGGCTGCGACTCGCCCTGGCGTGCCGCGGCGGACGGGGCCTGTCCCGGGTCGACGGCCGCGGCCGGGGCGCCGACGAGGTCGGCCACGCGCTGGTCACCGGCGCGGACGGCGGTCGGCTGGGCGGTGATCTTCGCCGCGCGGGCCAGGCCGGTGAAGTCGCGGCGCTGCTCCGGGAGCACCAGCGTGATCACCTCGCCGTCGTTGCCGGCGCGCGCGGTGCGGCCGGAACGGTGCAGGTAGGCCTTGTGCTCGGCCGGCGGATCGACGTGGACGACGAGGTCGATGCCGTCGACGTGGATCCCTCGCGCCGCGATGTCGGTGGCCACCATGACCTTCACCCGTCCGTCCGCGAAGGCCTTCAGCCCCCGCTCACGGGCGTTCTGGGACAGGTTGCCGTGCAACTCGACCGCGGGGATGCCTCCGGCGGTGAGCTCGCGGGCCAGCTTGCGGGCCTGGTGCTTGGTGCGGGTGAACAGCAGCCGGCGGCTCGAGCCGCCGGCGAGCTGGTGCACCACGCGCCGCTTCTGGGAGGCGTCCTCGACGAGGAACACGTGGTGGGTCATCGCCGCGACCGGCGACTCTGCGGTGTCCACGCTGTGCACCAGCGGGTGTGCGAGGAAGCGGGCCACGAGCTTGTCGACGCCGTGGTCGAGCGTTGCCGAGAACAGCAGGCGCTGCGTACCGGTGGGGGTGGCGGCGAGGATCCGGGTGACGCCGGGCAGGAAGCCCAAGTCGGCCATGTGGTCGGCCTCGTCGATCACGGTGACGGCCACCGCGTCCAGCCGGATCAGCTTCTGGGCCAGGAGGTCCTCCAGGCGGCCGGGCGTGGCCACCACGATGTCGGCCCCGGCGCGGAGCTGGCGCACCTGCCCCGCCTGGCTCACCCCGCCGAAGATCGTCATGGCGGACAGGCCGGCGGCCGAGGCCAGCGGCTCGATCGTGGCGAGGATCTGGCTGGCGAGCTCGCGGGTCGGCGCGAGCACGAGCCCGCGGGGGGCGCCGGGACGACTGGACGGCGCGAGGCCGGAAGCCGACGGCACCAGGCGCGCGATCCGGGCCACCAGCGGCAGCGCGAAGGCGAGGGTCTTGCCGGAGCCGGTGCGTCCGCGTCCCAGGACGTCGCGGCCGGCGAGGGTGTCGGGCAACGTGGCCGACTGGATCGGGAACGGGTCGGTGATGCCGCCGCGGCCGAGGGTCTCGGACAGGCGGGCGGGAACGCCCAGAGACGCGAACGTCACCGGGTCGGGGAGTGCGTGCAACAAAAGGATGCTTCCTTCACGAAGGTGATCACCACGGTCCAGGTCCGCTCGCGTCCTCGATGATTGGCCACCGGCGCGGTGCGGAATGTGGTGCGATGCCGGGCTGCGACAGTCGCGCCCTGGCGTCCAGTATCCCACACCCGGCCCCGAACCCCGGAACGCGGGGTCCGCGGACGGGTCGGGAGGGGTGCCTCAGGGACGCCCGAGGGCCGCGGACGTCGGGCAGCGGAACGTGCGGGACGCGGCCAGCCCCACGTCGTTCATGTGGCGCACGACGATGCCCAGCGCCCGCGCCAGCGACGTCTCGGTGTACTCGACGCCGTGCTCGCGGCAGTGCTCGCGGACGAGCGCCGCGGCCCGATGCAGGTGGGGACGGGGCATGCTCGGGAACAGGTGGTGCTCGATCTGGTAGTTCAGCCCGCCAATCAGCGTCGTCATCCACCAGCCGCCGGAGACGTTGCGCGAGGTGAGCACCTGCTTGTCGAGGAAGTCCAGCCGCGCCTCTGCCGGCACGATCCGCATGCCGATGTGGTTGGGCGAGAAGCTCAGGCCCATGTAGACCCCGAACACGGCGAGCTGGACGCCGAGGAACGCGAACGCCATGCCGACCGGCAGCAGCCACAGCAGGGCGCCGACGTAGAGCCCGAACCGCCCCCCGATCAGGGCGAGCTCCACCGCCCGGCCCGGCACGTGCCGACGCGCGAACAGTGAGCGGATCGACTCCTGGTGCAGGTCGAGGCCCACCAGCGGCAGCAGCGGGAAGAACAGCCAGCCCTGGCGGCGGACCACCCAGGCGCGGAAACCGGTGGTGGAGGTGGCGTCCTCGACGGTGAAGGCGACGTTGCCCAGGGCGATGTCGGGGTCCTTGCCGACCCGGTTGGGGTTGCCGTGGTGGCGGGTGTGCTTGGTCATCCACCACGAGTAGCTGATGCCGACGAAGAAGGTCGACAGCACCCGTCCCAGGCGGTCGTTGGCCGGCCCCGAGCCCAGCACCTGCCGGTGGGACGCCTCGTGCCCGACGAAGGCGAACTGGGTGAAGATCACGCCCAGCGCCGCGGCGATGAGCAGCTGGAACCAGGAGTGCCCCAGCAGGACGAAGCCGGTGAGGGCACCGGCGAGGGCGAGCGAGAGCCCGGTGAACAGCAGGCCGTAGAACCAGCGCGTCCGGGTGTTCAGCCCGCGTTCGCGGACGGTCTGGGCCAGCTCGGTGAAGCTGCGCGTACGGCGGGCCAGCTCCTCGCGCACCGCGGAACCTCGGGTGTGGGGCTGGGGGTCGACGAGCGTCATGGCATCGCATCTCTACCGGTCCGTGCAAGAAACCCGGGTGGCGACTCCAGAACTGGTGGCCCCAGCGTAGGTGGGCCCGTCGATGACCCGGGGCGCCGTGAGCAGTTCTGCGCAGGCGCCTCAGTACCGCAGCAGCAGGTAGGGCGTCGCGATGGCCAGGGTGACCAGGGCCACGACCGAGCCGTAGCGGGTGAACTCCCAGAACGAGATGGGGTGGCCGTTGCGCTTGGAGATGCCGGCCACCACCACGTTCGCGCTGGCCCCGATCGCGGTCGCGTTCCCGCCGAGGTCGGCGCCGAGCACCAGCGCCCACCACAGCCCGTTCTGGCCGGCGAAGGGGCCGGTGCCGCTCACCAGTTGGTCGACGACGGGCGTCATCGTGGCGACGAACGGGATGTTGTCGATGATCGCCGACAGTGCGGCGGACCCCCACAGCAGCAGCATCATGGCGCCCTGGACGCTGTCGCCGGTTGCCGTCACCAGCGCGGAAGCGAGGTGGTCGATCACGCCGGTCTTCACCAGCGAGCCGACCAGGATGAACAGCCCGGCGAAGAAGAGCAGCGTCTCCCATTCCACCTCCACCAGGTACGACCGGGCCGGCAGCCCGCTGATCGCCACCAGCAGGCCCGCGCCGAGCAGCGCGACCACCGACGGCTCCAGGTGCAGCACCCCGTGGAGCGTGAACCCGGCCAGCACCAGGGCGAGCACGGCCAGGCTGCGCACGAGCAGCGCCCTGTCCTGGATCGCCTCGCGCTCGTCCAGCTCCATCACCTGCGCCACCTGCGCGGGATCGGCGACGAAGTCCTTGCGGAACAGCACGCGCGACAGCCCGATGAACACCACCAGCATCACGATCACGATCGGGCCGAGGTTCACCAGGAAGTCGCTGAAGGTGAGCCCTGACCGGCTGGCCACGATCAGGTTGGGCGGGTCGCCGACGAGGGTCGCCGTGCCGCCGATGTTGGACGCCAGCGCCTCCGCGATGAGGAACGGCACCGGGCGGACGCCGATCCGCTCGCAGACCAGGACGGTGACCGGTGCGACCAGCAGCACGGTCGTCACGTTGTCGAGCCCGGCAGAGGCGACGGCCGTGATCACGCACAGCAGCGCCATCACCCGGAACGGGCGCCCCTTGGCCAGCTTCGCCGCCCAGATCGCCACGTACTCGAACACCCCGGTCTGGCGCAGCACGCCGACGATCACCATCATCCCGAACAGGAGGAAGACGACGTTCCAGTCGATGCCGGTCTCGGCGGAGAAGAACGCGTCGTGCGATCCCACCACGCCGACCGCGAGCACCACTCCGGCCCCGGCCAGCGCTGCCGCGACGCGGTTCACGCGCTCGGACGCGATCAGGAGGTAGACGACGCTGAAGACGATGATCGCGACGATCATCATGCGGGGCCCTCCCCGCACACGAGCGCGAGGAGGTGCGCCGCCGTGACCACGCCCACGACGCGCGTGCCGTCGAAGACCGCGCACAGCGGGCTGCGCAGGCGCGCCATCATCGCCGCGAGCTCGATCACCGTGTCCTCCGGCTTGAGCACCGGCAGTTCCACCGTGTGTGTGGGCAGCAGGTCGGCCACCCGCGTCGCCGCGAGTCGCGCGGTGATCCGGTCGGTGGGGACCTCGCCCAGGACGCCGGCCAGCGCGGGGTCGTCCTGCACGTAGTCGGGCACCATGAACCGCACCACCTGCGACGCCGGCAGGACCGCCTGCGGCACCCCGTCGTCGTCGGTGACCACGAGGCCGGGAAGGCGATCCCGGGCCATCAGCCGGGCCGCCACAAGGGCGGACGTCGAAAGCCCCACCACCGGGTACGGCTCGGCGATGTCACCGGCGCGCACGGCGGCCGGCCTCCCTGCCCCGGGCGTCGGCGTGCGGTGCGGCGGCCGGTCCTCCTGCGCGGGCGTTCATGGTGGTCTCCCTAGGGGTTGTCGGCGTGGGCGAGTCGGTGGATCGCGCCGGCGATCCCGACGGCGAACGTGGCGACGAGCACGGCGTAGCTCGTCCACGGCATGACGGTGGGGCCCCCGGCGCCGGTCGCCAGCAGCGCGACGATCGACCATGGGAACCAGCTCGCCCACCCCGTGTGGCCGAGCAGGTTGCCCAGCAGCAGCATGCCCAGCGCGAAGCCGAGCGGTGCGAGGTAGCTGCGGGTGGCGATGGTGATCCACGCGCACACGGGCACCAGCAGGAAGCTCACCCCGGCCGCGAACAGCGTCCCGCCGACGATCCCGGCGGCCGCCGTGCCGGAGAAGCCGTCGAGGTCCAGGAGGGCGCCCGTCCCGAAAGCCGCGGCCAGCAGGAGCGCGACGAGGGCCAGCCACCAGGCGGCGGCCACGGCGAGCTTCGCCACGACGAACCGCCAGCGCGGCGTGGGCAGCCCGAGCATGTTCTTGGCGGTGTCGTCGGCGTACTCCCGCCCGAACAGGTACGTGACGACGAACGCCAGCAGCAGCAGCCCGCCGGCGCCGGCGATCGCGGTCACGTAGGTCCCGAACGCCGTCCAGGTGGCCTCCAGTCCGGCGAGGTTGGCCTTCGTCCCCAGCAGTCCCAGGGACGCGGCACGCTCGGGGTCCCGCACGATCCAGATCAGCAGCGCGGCGCCCAGCACGGCGACCACCATGACCGCGGCCGTCACCCACGGGACGGACGAGCGGCGCAGCTTGGCGAACTCTGCGGCGATGACGTCAGCCACGGTCCACCGCCTCGGCGTCGGCGCCGGTCCGGGCGAGGAAGTAGCGCTCGAGATCGGCGGTGAGCAGGGCGTCCTGGCGCTGCTGCTCGGTGAACGCGCCGGCGAGGTAGTCCCGGGCCCGCTGGGCGAGCACGTCGCGGGGCGCTTCCTCGACCAGGCGACCGGCGTGCACGATGCCGATGCGGTCGGCGAGGTGGGCCACCTCCGCGAGGATGTGGGACGACATGAAGACGGTCACGCCGTCGTCGCGGGCCGCCGAGCGCAGCAGCTCCCGCACCTCGACGATGCCCGCGGGATCGAGGCCGTTGGCCGGTTCGTCCAGCACCAGCAACTCGGGGGAGTGCAGGAGCGCCCGGGCCAGCGACAGGCGCTGCTTGTTGCCCAGCGACAGGGTGCCCGCCCTCCGGGTGGCGTAGGCGCCCAGGTCCAGCCGCTCGATCTGCTCCTCGACGGACCGACGCGGGGCGCCGGTGAGCCGGCGATGGAGCTCGAGGTTCTCCCTCACCGTCAGGTTCGGGTAGGCCGACGCGCTCTCGACGAGGAAGCCCACGCGGCGCAGCCACTCGCGGCGGGGGCCGGCGACGTCGTGGCCGAGCACCTCGACCACCCCGGCGGTCGGCCGGATCAGCCCCAGCAGCATGCGGATGGTGGTCGTCTTGCCTGCGCCGTTGCGCCCGAGGAAGCCGTAGATCTCGCCGCGGTGCACCGCGAGGTCGAGGCCGTCGACGGCGTGCACGGCGCCGTACTCCTTGCGCACGTCCCGTGAGCGGATCGCGAGGTCGACGGCCATCAGGGGCCGATCAGGGAGCCCGCCGCCGCGGTGGCGGGACGAAGGGGAATTGCCATGGGACCTCTCCACCGTCCGGACCCCTCGGCCGGGTCGCCGGGGGAGTCGTCGACCAGGCTTCCCGACACTCCGCAGGACACCCTAGACCCGGCGGGCGCCGTCCGCTGCCCGTCCCGGCGTGGAACAGCGTTGGGCTCCGCGACGATCCGGGACGCCCAGGTCAGCCGCCGACGAGCGTCCGGTAGAGCGAGAGGTGGTCGCGGACCATCCGCCCGGCGCTGAAGCGCTCCTCGGTGGCGCTGCGGCACGCGGCGCGGTCGAGCTCGGCCACCCGCGCGAGCAGGGACGCCAGCTCGCCGGCATCGGCGAGGAAGCCGGTGGCGCCGTGGTCGACGATCTCGGGCGCGGAGCCGTTCGGCGTGCCGACGACAGGGGTGCCCGTGGCGAGCGCCTCGACCATCGCCAGGCCGAACGGCTCCGCCCAGCGGATGGGGTTGAGCAGGGCCATGGCGCCACCGAGCAGCCGCAGCTTCTCGGCGCCGGACACCTCGCCCACGTACTCGTGTTCGCGGGTGAGCAGCGGGCGCACCTCGGCCTCGAAGTAGTCGTGCTCGTCGCGGGTGCGCATCTTCGCCGCGAGGCGCAGCGGGACGCCCGCCGCCCGCGCGATGCGCACCGCCTCTGCCGCGCCCTTGTCGGGGTCCATCCGGCCCAGGAACACCGCGTACCCGCCCTGCCCGTCACCCACCGGGATGCGGTCGAGGTCGAGCCCGTGGTGGATCACCCGGGCGATCGGGACGTCCCCGGCGCGGGCGGCGTGGTCGTGCGAGATCGCCACCACGGCGGTGTCGGCAGCGGCGGCGGCGAGGGCAGTGATCGCGTCCTGGCTGAAGGCGTTGTGCTGGGTGACCACGACCGGCGTCCCCGGAGGCCGGCCGCGGTACAGCGGCCCGGCCACGGTGTGGTCGTGCACCAGGTCCACCTCGTCCATCGCCGCGTACGCGGTCACGACCTGGGCGGCCAGCGAGGTGGCATCGTTGGTCAGGCCGGGGTCGGACGGCTGCGTCCCGTCCACCCGGGCGACCGGGCAGGTGCTGTCGGCCGACGCGGCGAGCAGCACCTCGTGGCCCTCGGCGCGCAGGCCGCGGGCGAGCAGGTCGACGACCTCCTCCGTGCCCCCGTACGCCGGTGGCGGCACCGGCACCCACGGTGGTGCCACCAGTCCGATCCGCATCCGCCAGGTCCTCCCTCCGGTTGCCCCGACCGGCCGTTACCCACCCGGACGCCCCTGCCCACCTCGGTCCGGCGGCGGGTAGCGCCCGCCGGCGAGTGGGTACGGGCACCCATGTGCCGGTGCCGTGAGGGCGACGGAAGGCGTCGCCGGCGGTCCGGACGCGAGAGGAGATGAGATGACGACCAAGGTCGAGAAGTCCGTCACCGTGGGCGTGCCGGTGAGCACCGCCTACAACCAGTGGACGCAGTTCGAGGAGTTCCCGCGGTTCATGGACGGGGTCGAGAGCGTCACCCAGCTCGGGGAGGACCGCCTGCAATGGGTGGCGGAGATCGCCGGTGTCCGCCGGGAGTGGACCGCGAGGATCCTCGAGCAGGTGCCGGACCGCAAGGTGGCCTGGGCGGCCGAGGAGGGCGCGACGAACGCCGGAGCGGTGACCTTCGCCGACGCCGGCGCGGGCCGCGCCGTGATCCACCTCGAGCTGGAGTACGAGCCGGAGGGCTTCCTTGAGAACGTCGCGGACAAGCTGCACGTGGTGGAGAAGCGCGCCGAGGGCGACCTCGAGCGCTTCCGCGACGTCGTCGAGTCGACCGGGTACGCGACCGGCGGCTGGCGGGGCTCGATCCGCGAGGGCTCCGGCGTCGGGACGCCCGGCGTCGAGGACGCAGCGTCGTCGCGCGGCGACTCGGGCACGGTGGACGACCCGGCGGTGCGCCCGGACGACGACGGTCACGGCGACCTGCCGCCGACGCCGGTGCGCTGAGGACCGGCTGCGCCTCCGTCCCGTGACGCGCTTCGAGGTGCCTGGGTGCGGCGGGCGGCCCGAGTGGCCGTCCGTCCCCCCGGGACACGCCGGGACGGTCGGGCAGCGTCGGCTAGGGTGACCAGCGGGCGATGGATCCCGCCCGTGGCTCGTCCCGAACCGCCGTCCGGCTGATGGTTCCTGCGCATCGTCCCCGGGCGTTCCGCACGCCCGGACCCGGAGGTCGACATGGCCCTTCGCCACGTGCCGCAGCCCAGCCCGCAGCGCATGGTGCCCGTACCCGGTCATCCCCTGGTGGTCGGCGTGGTGCCCGGCCAGCCGGAACTCGTGGCGCTCACCGCCGCGTCGTGGGCGGAGGCCCTGGGCGGGGTGAAGGTGTACTTCGCCTACTCCGACCCGCACCGGATCGTCGACGTCGAGTACCCCGACGGCACCGTCCGCCACTCCGGGATCGATCCCGACCAGGCCGACGACTCCTGGGAGGACCGCGAGCGCCTCATCCGCAGCTTCCTCGCCGAGGTGCTGGAAGGCCATGACGGCCCCTGGGAGTTCCGCTACCTCGCGGGCCGTGCCGACCGGGCGCTCACCCACCTGGCCAGGGCGGTCGACGCGTCGACCATCGTCGTGGGCGCCAAGCACCCGTCCTCGACCGAGCGGTTCCGCGAGTTCCTCGCCGGCTCCGTCGCCGTCCGGCTCACGCGACACCAGCACCGGCCGGTGCTGATCGTGCCGCTGGCCGTCGTGGACTGGAAGGCACCGACCAAGTGGTGAGGGCCGACCCGGGGCACGCGATCCCGGGCCTGCGGATGATCCGGATCCCCGTCCGGCCCGCCTGGCTGGGTGTGATCCTCGTGGGCGGGACGGCCGGCACCGCCGTCCGGGCGGCTCTGGAGTCCGCCTTCCCGGCCGCCGCAGGGCAGTGGCCGTGGACGACGTTCTGGATCAACGTGACCGGCGCGCTGCTGCTCGGCGTCCTGCTGGAGGTGCTGGCGGAACTCGGCCCGGACCGCGGCTGGATCCGGGGCCTGCGCCTGGGGCTGGGCACCGGCTTCATGGGCGGGTACACGACCTACAGCACGTTCGCCGTGGAGACCGTGCAGTTGCTCGGATCCCCGGCGGTGCTCACCGGCCTGGGCTACGCCGTCGCCAGCGTCCTGCTGGGGCTGGTGGCCGCCTTCGCGGGCGGACGGCTGGTGCGACGGCTGATGCAGCGGTTCCGGCGTGCCGGGGGGGCGATCCGGTGATCAGCCTCCTGGTGGCCCTCGCCGGCGGGCTGGGCGCCGTCACCCGGTTCGTCGTCGACGCGGAGGTGGGGCGCCGGGCGTCCCTGCGCCTGCCGGTGGGGACGGCGCTGATCAACGTCACCGGCTCCTTCCTGCTGGGATTCGTCACCGGCTGGTGGTCCTTCCACACCGGCGATCCCGCCGTCCGCGCGATCCTCGGCACGGGGTTCCTCGGCGGCTACACGACCTTCAGCACCGCCTGCGTCGAGGCGTCCCGGCTCGCGCGGGCAGGTCGCGGCTGGTCGGTGCTCGTGCACGCCGCCGGCATGCTCGTCCTCGGCGTCGCCCTCGCGGCCCTCGGGTTCTGGCTGGGCAGCCTGTAGCCGTCGCCCCGCTGCGCCCGCCGCCGCGAGCGGAGCGCGTCCGCACCGCCGGGTAGCCTCGAACGGAGAGCGCCGCCACGCTCACCGGGCAGACACCTGAGGAGGCGCGTGTGGACAGCCGGCCCGCGCGCGGGTTCGAAGTGGTCGTGCGGCCGGGCTTCGCCGTCACGATGGTGTCCCTCGTCGTGGTGTACGGCGCGTTCCACGTCCTCGCGTCCCGACGCGCGGGTACCCCGGTGTCCTGGCTGGAGGCGCTGAACTGGGGCGCGGCGGTCACCGTCCTGATCCTGCTGGGGACGCTGCTGCACGAACTCGGCCACGTCGCCGCCGGGGTGGCGGTGGGGCACCGCTGGACGATGGCGGTCCTCAACGGCAGCGGCCTCGGAGTGGTGATCGAGCCGCGTCCGCACGGCTGGCACCGCGTGCTGCGCAGCATCGCCGGGCCGGTGGCCCACCTGCTGTTCGCCGTCCCGCTGCTCGCGGTGGCCGTCGCCGGCACCGACGGCGGCCTGGCCGTGGTGCAGGCCGAGACCTCCGTGTGGTGGGTGGGAGGTCTCAGCAGCCTGTTCCTCGCGCTGCTCAACGCCCTGCCGATCCCCGGTCTCGACGGGGCCAAGGTGCTCGCGGGTCTTCGCGAGGTGCTGGCGGGGGCGCGGGGATAGGACGCACGCAACGTCGGCGCCACACACTGTTCAAGCGATCGTGGCTGGTGGCAGAGTAGTCCCGCCAGGAAGCTCAGCGGGCGACCGTGACGGTCCCCATCCTGTCCGCTGCGGAGGCCCCGAAGAGGGGGCGGTCGGCCGTGTCCAGGGGAGCGGACGCGGCCGACCGTTTTTCGCCCCCGGGCCGGTGGCAGAATGCGCTACGGACACACACCCACCATCTCGAGGAGTTCCTCCATGCCCCACGCACTCGCGTACGCCATCGACGGGCCGACCGGCCGCTTCTCCCGCACCACGATCGAGCGCCGCGAGCCCGGGCCCACCGAGGTGCTGTTCGACGTCACCCACGCGGGCATCTGCCACTCCGACATCCACACCGCCCGCGGGGAGTGGGGGCCCGCGACCTACCCGCTCGTACCCGGCCACGAGCTGGCGGGCGTCGTCCGCGAGGTGGGTGCGCAGGTGACGAAGTTCTCCGTCGGCGACCGCGTCGGCGTCGGCTGCTTCGTCGACTCGTGCGGCACCTGCGACTCCTGCCGCGCGGGGGAGGAGCAGTTCTGTGACGGCCCCGGCGGCACCGTGTGGACCTACAACGCGACCGGCCGCGACGGGCTGCCGACCGCCGGCGGCTACTCGACCTGCATCACGGTCGAGCAGGACTACGTGTGCTCGATCCCCGACGCCATCGAGCTGGCCAACGCCGCGCCCCTGCTGTGCGCGGGCATCACGATGTACTCCCCGCTCAAGCGGTGGGGGGCCGGCCCGGGCAAGCGGGTGGCGATCGTCGGCATGGGCGGGCTGGGGCACATGGGCGTCCAGATCGCGGCGGCGATGGGCGCGGAGGTCGCGGTCATCAGCCAGACCCGGTCCAAGGAGGCGGACGGGCGCCGCTTCGGCGCGTCCGAGTACCACGCGATCTCCGAGCCGGGGACGCTGCGGTCTTTGCGCAAGCGCTTCGACCTCATTGTCAGCACGGTCTCCGGCGCCCAGGACCTCAACGGCCTCATCGGTTGCCTGCGGACCGGTGGCGCCCTCGTCGACGTCGGACTGCCCGAGCACCCAGTGACCCTCAGCCTGTCGGGGCTGGTCGGCCAGCGGCGCGTCCTCGCCGGTTCGCAGATCGGCGGCATCGCCGAGACCCAGGAGATGCTCGACTTCTGCGCCGAGCACGGCCTGGCCGCCGAGATCGAGCTGATCGGCGGGGAGGACATCAACGACGCCTATGACCGCGTCGTCGCCTCCGACGTCCGCTACCGCTTCGTGATCGACACGTCCACGTTCTGACGGCCCGCACGGGCCGAGGGCCAGCCCCCCACGTCGAGGGCCAGCCCCCCACGTCGAGGGCCAGCCCCCTACGGCGAGGGCCAGCCTTACGGCCGAGGGCCAGCACCAGCGGTCGAGCCCTCGGCCACAAGGCTGGCCCTCGCCGATGGAGGGTGGTCGCCGTCGGGCGTACGGCGACGGTCTCGTCCGCGCAAGGCGACGGCACGCGTCGCGGACGGGGCCGGCACTCGTGCTGGAGAGCGGCACCACGTGTGCTGGACGCGGGCCGCGTTCCGCCGCCGTCGAGCGGAGGCATTCGTCGTCGAGGGCCAGCGTTACGGCCGAGGGCCAGCACCAGGGGTCGAGCCCTCGGCGACAAGGCTGGCCCTCGACGCAGGGGGCTGGCCCTCGGTGTGGGGGCTGGCCCTCGGTGTGGGGGGCTGGCCCTCGACTGGGGTCGGCATCGGGACGACGAAGGCCGACCGGCGGGGACGCAGCTACACGGCGGCGTCCGCGACGGCCTTGAGGACGGGGCGGAGGGCGAGCCACCACTGGTCCTTGGGACGGCGGTAGCGCAGGTCCATCTCGGTCATCATCTGGCTCATCGGGAACGCGGTCACCTTCGACTGCACCAGGCCGAGGTAGTGGCTCTCGCCGGTCTCGGCGGCGAACTCCGTCCCGATCAGGTCGAGCGCCCGCGACACCAGCCGGACGGCGAGCAGCCGGTCGAACGGCGTGGGGCAGCCGCCCTGCTGGATGTGGCCGAGGATGTTCTGCCGCACGTCGTAGAGCCCGCCGCCCTCCTGCTCGAGCAGCCGGGCGAGGAAATCGGTGGAGTACAGCGGGTTGGCGTTCTCGTTGCGGATCGCCAGGAACAGCTTGCGGCCGGACGCGAAGCTGTGGCGCAGCCAGTCCAGGTCCTGCTCCAGCGCGCCCAGGCTGATGCCCTCCTCGTGGAGGTACACCCGCTCGGCGCCACCGGAGAGGGCGCTCATCAGGGCGAGGTAGCCGCAGTAGCGGCCCATCGTCTCGACCACGAACGCGCGCTTGGCCGCGCTGCCCGACATCTTGATCCGGTCCAGCGCCTCGGTGATCACGTTCAGGGCGGTGTCGGCGCCGATCGCCAGCTCCGACCCCGGCAGGTTGTTGTCGATGGACGCCGGGACGCAGACGATCGGCAGCCCGCACGCCGGGAAGCGCGTCCGCTCCCGGTGGAGCAGTTCGGCGGCCTGGTAGCCGTTCCAGCCGCCGATCATCAGCAACGCGTCGATGCGGTTGTCCTCGATCGAGCGGCTGATCCGGTACAGCTCCTCCTCGGTCGGGATGGTCCGCCGCACGCCCAGGTCGGCGCCGCCGTCGGTCAGCCAGCCCTCGACGTCGCTCCAGGTGAGTTCTGTCACCCGGCCGTCCCGCAGCCCGGGGAAGCCGTCCTGGACGCCCAGCATGATGTGGCCGCGGCTGATGCCGAGGCGGACGGCGTCCCGCGCGGCGGCGTTCATGCCCGGTGCGAGGCCTCCCGCGTGGATGATCGCGATCCGCTTCGCCTCCTCGGGCGCGTCGATGCGGCTGGGCTCGACCAGTTCGGCGAGGATCCGCGCGGCCTCGCGGAACGAGCCGCCCCGGATCGCCATCGCCGCCTCGTAGTCGCCGGCGGCGATCAGGTCGGGGACCGAGCGCGTCTGGGCCACGGCCTCCACCAGCGGAACCCGGGTCACCCGGTTGCCGCGGAAGCCGATCACCGGGCCCGCCGTGTCGGGCGTCGCGGCCAGCACCTCCTGCACGGCCTCGTACCCGAGCCAGGTGGACGCCCACCGGTCGTAGGCGCTGGGCGCCCCGCCGCGCTGCACGTGGCCGAGGATCGTCACCCGCGCGTCCTCGTGCAGCGTGTCCTCGATCACCTGCCGCACGTACGCCGACGTGATCGGACGGCCCTCGCGATCCTTCGCCCCCTCGGCCACCACCACGAGCGAGTCGCGGCGTCCGGCGGCCCGGCCCCGGCGCAGCGCGGTGCACATCCGCTCCTCCCAGCCGGCCTCGGGCGGGTTCTCCGGAAGCAGGACGTAGTCACAGCCGCCGGCGATCGCGCTCATCAGCGCGAGGTAGCCGCAGTGGCGTCCCATCACCTCGACGACGAAGCTGCGCTGGTGGCTGGCGGCCGTGCTGGCCAGCGCGTCGATCGCGTCCACGATGCGGTGCAGGGCGGTGTCGGCGCCGATGGTCATGTCGGTGCCGACGAGGTCGTTGTCGATGGAGCCGACCAGCCCGGCGAACATCAGGGCCGGGTGGGCGTTGGCCACGTCCTGGCCGATCTCCCCCGTCGCGACGAGCTCGGCGAGCAGTTCGGGCCACTCGGCGCGGAACTGGTCCAGTCCCGACAGCGACCCGTCCCCACCGATCACGATCAGCCGGTCGATGCCGTGCTCGAGCAGGTTGCGCGCCGCCTTCCTGCGGCCGTCCCGCTCGCGGAAGTCCTTGGACCGGAACGTGCCGATCATCGTCCCGCCCCTGTGCAGGATGCGGCCGACGTCCTCCCAGGCCAGCTCGCGGATCCCCGCCCCGCCGTCGACCATCCCCTGGTAGCCCTCGTAGACCGCGAAGACCCGGGCGCCGAGCGACACGGCCGTGCGGACCGCGGCGCGCACCGCGGCGTTCATCCCCTGGGCGTCGCCGCCGCTGGTCAGGATCCCGATCCTCTTGCCCAGGCCCGGAAGCGCGGCCGGCTCCACCTGCTGCTCGCTGGTCATGGCGACATTCTGTCGCGCCGGGTGGCCGCGCGGGGCGGGTCGCGGCGAAGCGCGGGGTGATCGCCCGGGCTCAGGCGAGGCCGAGGTACTCCTCGAGGGTCGTCGTGTTGCCCCGGAACTTCAGCGCGTCCTCGCGGCCGATCCAGCGGTAGTGCCAGGGCTCGTAGTGGTAGCCGGTGATCTTCGACTTCCCTTCGGGGTAGCGCAGGACGAACCCGTACTCGTGGGCGTGCCGGAACAGCCACTTGCCGGTCGCGGTTCTCGCCATCGGCAGGCTCCACGTGACCCCGTCCCAGAGGTCGACGGCCAGCCCGGTCTGGTGTTCGCTCGCGCCGGCGGGGGCGTAGAAGCTGATGCTCTGCGGGTAGTTGCGCAGGGCTCTCTGGTAGATCGCGTTCTGCGTCGCCCAGTTGCGGTAGCCGCTGCGCACGCGGATCCGGACGCCCGCCTTCGCCGCGGCGGACGTCATCTTCTTCAGCGCCGCCGCGACCGGCGCGTCCAGCCCATAGGGCCCGGTGGGCCGCGGGGGCGCGTAGCCGGCGGAGATCCGATGCTTCTTCGACACCACGATGATGCCGTCCACCTCGTACGGCGTGCGGAGTTGGCGCCCCTTGCGGGTGTCCTTCGGCGGCGTGGTTCGCGTCGGCTCCGCGGTGGTGGTGGGGGTCGGCGTCGGCGTGGCGCTGCTCGCGGCGGGCGTGGGCGTCGGTGTGGGCGTCGGCGTCGGGGCGGACGTGCTCGGGGCGGTCGGCACGGCCGCGGGCGGGGCGATGCTGCACCCGGCCAGCAGGGCCGCAGCGAGCGTCACGCAGGACAGCGCGTGGCGAACCCTCACGAGCGCGGCGATCCGGAGGCTTCGTGCTTCCCGTGGTGCCGGTCGCCCTCGTGCCGGTCGTCGTTGTTCCCCGCGGCGGTGGACGGGTTTCCCGCCGGCCGCTGCGACGACTGGACCGAGGTGGACGCCGTCCGGCCCTTCGCTCCGGACCCGGCGGCGCTCTCGCTGTGCCGGGTGGCCTCGGCGGATGCGCGCCGCGCGGGCTCGGCGGGCGGCTGCTCGGGCTTGCCCTGCTTCGGTGCCGGCGCCTTCCTGCCGTCGGAGGACGAGGTGGTGCTCACCACGGCGAGGGTCGTCGTCCCCCCTGTCGACCAGGGACGGATGGTCGGCCGGGTCGGCGAGGGCATGGGCTTCGGCGTGTGCGTCGGGGACGGCGTCGGCGTCGGGCTCTGCGTCGCCGTCGGGGTGCTGGACGGGGTCCCGCTGGCCGTGGCGGTCGGCGACTCCGTCGCGGTGGGCGTGCCCGTCGCCGTGGCCGTCGCCGTCGGAGTCCCGGTCGCGGTGGGCGTCCCCGTCGGCGTGGGGATGCCGGTCGGCGTGGTCGTCGGGCTCGGCGACTCGGTCGCGGTCGGCGTCGCCGTCGGACTCCCGGTCCCGGTGGGCGTCCGGGTGGGTGTGGCGGTTGCGGTGGGCGTCCCGGTCGGGGTCGCGGTTGCGGTCGGGGTGCCGGTGGGTGTGGCGGTTGCGGTAGGGGTGCCGGTGGGTGTGGCGGTTGCGGTAGGGGTGCCGGTGGGTGTGGCGGTTGCGGTAGGGGTGCCGGTGGGTGTGGCGGTTGCGGTAGGGGTGCCGGTGGGCGTCGCGGTCGCGGTGGGCGTCGCGGTCGCGGTCGGCGTCGCGGTGGGCGTCACCGTGGGCGTGGGCGACAGGGTGATCGTCGGCTTGCCCGTGGGCGGCTCGAACGGCGGAATCGTGTGCGTCGAGGTCGCCGTCGGGGTGGGCTCCGGAGCCGTGGTGGCCGTCGGCGTCGCGGTGGCCGTGCTGGTCGCCGTCGCGGTGGCGCTGGGCGTGGGCGCCGCGGTGGTCACGGTGACGGTCGGCGTCGGGCTCACCGTGGACGGGCTCTGCGTCGGTGCTGTCGGCCCCGCGGAGGGGCTGGACGCGCTCGCCGTGGGCTGCACCTGGTCGCCGGTGGTGATGAGGGGGGCGCCGGATCGCGGGGGCGCCACGAGGGCGCCGGCGGCAACGCATGCTGCCGCGGCAAGCCAGATACCTGCCTTCGCCATCGCGTACCCCCCGCAAGCAGTGGCTCGTGCTTCTTGAGACAACCTTACCTGTGCCGGTCGGCGATTCTCGACCAGCGTGTTCGCTCCACGGCGAGGTTCTGGTGGGCCTGCCGGGACCACGTCCGCTCGGCGACCGGCAGGCCGAAGAGCGGTGCCCTCGAGGATAGACCCTCCAGCGCCGCGGTGCGCCCCGCCGCGAACACGTCGTCCGGCAGTCCCGGGTACTCGAGCCGGACGCCGCGTGAGTACATGTGATAACGCCCCGGGGGCAGGCCGAGCACCGAGAGGTCGGCGTCCACCAGCAGCAGGCCGTCCGCGTCGTCGCCGGCCGGCGTGTGGGTGGCCGTCAGCCGCACGAGCCTCGCCACCTCGTCGGCCTCCGCCCGTCCGACTCCCGCCCCGGGGAGTTCCGCGGCGGCCAGCAGCGCCGACTGCTCCTCGTCCGCGCCGGCCCGCCCGTCGTGCACGGCGTCGTGAAACCACGCAGCGAGGGCCACTGGACGGGGCACGCGTCCGGCGGCGAGGAGGTCGAGGGCGTCCAGCATCTGCGCGAGGTGCCGCACGTCGTGGTAGTGGCGGTGGGGCTCGCGCCAGCGCCGCAGGAGGTCGCCGCCGAGGACAGGAGCCCGCGGCAGGAGGTCGTGCCACCGACCCTCCAGGACGCCCACCACCTGCTCCGGCTTCGGCGTCCGCAGCGGCGTCCGCACGCGCAGCCCGGACGCGACCAGCCGCCGCACCAGCTCCGTCCCCTCCACCGGCCGGGCGCCGGCCGCGACGAGGTCGTCCCACCGGCGCTCCGCCACGTCGTAGTGGTCGTGGTCGAAGGCGCGCAGCGGCACGTCGTTGGCGTCCGCGAACGCGAACAGTTCCGCCAGGCTTTGGTCGGAAACCAGGTGCGAGAAACGCGTCCCGTGGGCCGGCCAGCGGGGCGGGTCGATCAGCACCGCCACCGGGGGGCTAGCCCGCCGGGTTCTGGAACAGCGCCGTGAACGTGCCCGTCCCGAGCACGTGGAAGCTCAGGGTCAGCCGGGCCACCGCGCTGCTCGCCTCGTCGGGAACGTCCAGCCGGTCGACGCCGACGGCGAACACGGTGAACACGTAGTGGTGCGCCGGTCCGGGCGGCGGCCACGGCCCGCCCCAGCCCGGGTAGCCGTAGTCGTTGGTCCACGTGCGGGAGCCCGCGGGCAGTTCGGCCCCCTCGGCCAGCGCGGTGACGTCGGCCGGGATGTCGGTCACCACCCAGTGCCACCAGCCGCTGCCGGTCGGCGCGTCCGGGTCGAAACAGGTGATCGCGTAGCTGCGGGTGCCCTCCGGGGCTCCCGACCAGGCCAGCCCCGGGGAGATGTTCGTGCCCCCGACGCCCGGCTCGGCGAAGCGCTGGTCGATGTACGAGTCGGCAGGGATGCCGTCGCTGGTGATCTCCATCGGTCCTCCTCGGCGTGGCTGAGCCCAGCTAACCACTCGGCCCGTGCACGTGTCACCGGCTGCGATCGGGCAGGATGGGGCCCGTGGTTCCCCAGCTCCCCGACCTGGGCGTGCACGCCGTGGTGGTCAGCCTGCCCGACCTGGACGCCGACGAGCTCCTGCCTGCCTGCGAGGTGCTGTGCCAGGAGGGCTTCACGGCGTGGGGCGTACGGATGGTGCAGCTGCCGCAGCTGGCCGCGCTGCTGCGGGTGTTCGGACGCCGCGCCCGGATCGGCGTCCAGGACGCGACCACCCCGGACGACGCCACGGCCGCCGCGCGGGCGGGGGCGGCCTTCGTGGCGTCCCCGTACCTGCTGCCGGAGCTCGTGCCGGCGGCGCAGGGGCTGCCGGTCATCCTGGGCGGCATGACGCCCTCGGAGCTGCACGCCGGCATGGTGGCCGGGGCGGCCGCGGTGCAGCTCGTCCCGTCCGAGGCGTTCGGCACGAGCTACGCCCGCACCCTCCCCGCGCTCGTCGAGCACCCGCTGATCGCCAGCGGGCGCCTCGAGCGCTACCAGGCAGACCTGTGGCTGGAGTCGGGCGGGATCGCGGTGTGGCCGCGCCAGCTCGTCGAGCCCGACGCCGTGCTGGGCGACAGCCTGGACGAGCTGCGGGTCACGCTCCAGCAGTGGCGCCTGGGCGACTGAGCCGCCGGTCCGGGGCGGACGCGGTCACCGGCGACGCCGTGGACCCCGCCGCAGGAACGCCCCGAGCGCGAAGAACACGAGCACTGCGCCGAGGATCCCGCCTCCGGCGATGACCGCCAGCTGCACCCACCGCTCGCCCTCGAGCTGGGCGGCGGTCTTGGCCGTGGAGACCGGCGTCGGCGGGACGATGGTCTTCGACGGCGTCACGGTCGGCTTGGGCGTCTTCTTCTTCGTCGCCTCGGGGACGGGTTGCGCGCCGCCCGCGAACGCCGGCGTCGCGACGGCGGCTGCTCCGGCGACGGGCACCCCCAGGCACAGGGCGAACACGACCACCGCGACCAGTCCCGGCACCGACCTCATCGTCCCCCCGATCACCCACGCGCCCCGACGCGCTCCTGCCAGTATCGCCAGAGCCGGGCCGGAGCGCAGCCTTCAGGGGCGCAGAAGGGTTGTTCGTACGGCTTTCCTTAAGGTAGCCTGAGAATCCACCTCAGGATCTTCAGGACGGATGCGCATGTACCAGCCCCGACGGGTCGCTGACCCGGTCGCCCCGGCTGGCCCCGCCGTCCCCACGCCTGAAGCGCCGCACACGCCCCGTTACGCGGCCCCGACGCTGGCCGACCGCATGGTCTCCCGTGGTGGGATCGCCCTGGCCGTCGTGACGGCCACCGCGACGGCCGGAGCCGTGGTCGTCGGCAGCAGCGGTGGTTCCGCCGCCGCCCTCGGCACCTCACCGGCGGCAGCCCCCCTCGCTCGTGCCGCCGCCGCGCAGGAGGACGTCGCTCCCCCCACGCGCACGCTGCTCGCAGAGGAACTCGCCGTGCCGGCGGTCAGCAGGGCGAAGGAGGCCGTCGCGCTGGTCAGCCTGACGCCGCTGTACACGAAGGCTTCGCTCAACGTGCGCAAGAAGGCCGACGAGAAGTCGGCGCTGCTCGGTCGGCTCGAACTGGGCGTGCGGGTGAGCGCCACCTCCGACATCGAGGGCTCCTACCGCAAGGTCGAGTTCGACGACGGCTACGGCTGGGTCCTGGAGGACCAGCTCTCGGACGCGGCCCCGATCGAAGCCGCGGGCACCACCTGGAACCCCTGCAACCGGGGTTCCGCGGTCGAGAGCAAGCTGCGCAAGGACACCGTTCACATCTACCGCTCGGTGTGCGCGCTGTTCCCCGCGGTGAACTCCTACGGCGGCTGGCGGGCCGGTGGCCTTCCGTTCCACAAGAACGGCCGCGCCCTCGACATCATGCTCACCCCGCACGCGGAGAGCGCGCTGGGCCACCGGATCGCGAACTACCTGATCAAGCACGCCAAGGTGTTCAACATCGACCACATCATCTTCGAGCAGCACATCTGGACGCCGCGCACGCCGCACTGGCGCAAGATGGCCGATCGCGGCAGCCTGAACGCGAACCACTTCAACCACGTGCACGTGGCGATCCGCGCCTGATCCGTCCCGCGCCCGGCACGACCGGCGGCCGTCGCCGCGCGCCCGGAGCCGGCGCGCCCCGACCGTTAGGCTGAGCCGCGTGAAGCGTGGCGCAGGCATTCAGACGCTGGGCAGGGCGCCCGTCCCCGAGTGGGAGGAAGTGGCCAGGTCCGCCTGGCCCGGACGCCTGCCCGCCCCCCTCGCGTCCCTCGCCGCGCGCGCCTACCTGCCGGTGCTGGTCGGCTCCCTCCTCGTGGCCGTCGTCGCCGCCTGGCTCGGGTTGCCCTGGCTGGGGCTGGCCGCGTGGGTGCTCGGGGCGGGCACCGACTGGCTGGCCACCCCCGCAGACCCGGCCGTGACGCGGCTGCTCGACCTCGTCGGGTTGCGGGGCCAGGTGCGCGCGCTGCTCCGGACCCTCCCCTCCGTCGCGCTCGTCCTCTCCGCCGGCGGGGACGCCGTGTCGGTGCTCGCCTACGTCACCGCCGTCCTGTTCGTGCAGCTCGCCTGGACGGCGCAGCCGGTGCTCGCCACCTGGCTCTCCCGCTCGGCACCGCCGCTGCGCTACGTCCCCGGCGCGGCCGTCCAGCCGCGGCCCTTCGCCGACTCCGCCCGGGCCTACGCCCGCGCGGTCGGCACGCCGGGGACGGTGGTCGCCCTGGAGCTCGTGGCGCTGGCCGGAGCACTGGCCGCCGCCACCGGGACGGGCGGACCGGCCCTCGCGCTCGGCGCGGGCGCGGCCGGGGCTCTGGGCGCCCTGGCCTGGCTCGTCCGGTCCGGCCTCGCGGTCGTGGCACTGCGCCGCGCCCAGCCGGGCTGGGCCACCGACCTGCTCTCCGCCCTGGCCGGGGGCCGTCCGTCGTTCCTGGTGTACATCTCGCTGGCGGCCCGCCAGTCGAAGTACATCGCCAACCAGTGGCTGCCCGCCCTCGACGCGCTGCCCGCCGACGGCCTGCTGGTCGTGCGCGAGGCCAGCCAGCTCACCCCGCTCGCGGCGACGCGCCACCCGGTGGTCTACGCCCCGGGGCAGAGGGACGTGGAACGCCTGCTGCTGCCCGGCGTGCGCGCGGCGTTCTACCTCGCCTACGGCGAGCGGAACGGCCAGTTGCTGCGCGAGCCGCGCCTACGGCACGTGATGCTGCTGCACGGCGACTCCGACAAGGCGACCAGCGCCAACGGCATGGCCCGGGCGTTCGACGAGGTGTGGGTGGCCGGGCCGGCCGCCCGGGAGCGGTACCGGGCCGCAGGGGTGGACGTGCCGGACGAGGCTTTCGTCCACATCGGGCGCCCCCAGGTGGCCGGGCTGCCGGTCGGTCCGAGCGGCCACGAGCGTCCCGTCGTGCTGTACGCCCCGACGTTCGAGGGCTACTACGACCAGACCTCCCACAGCTCGCTGGACACGATGGGCGTCGACCTCGTCCGCCGGCTCCTCACGGACGGCCGGACGCAGGTCTGGTTCCGGCCGCACCCGGCCAGCGGGGTATCCCGCCCGGCCATGCTGGCGGCCATCGGCCAGATCGAGGCGCTCCTGCGCGGCACCCCCGGTGGGCACGTGGTCGCCGCCGACCGCGCCCTGACGCTGCCCGAGTGCCTGGCCGAGGCGGACGTCCTGGTCTCCGACATCTCCAGCGTGGCCACCGACTACCTGTTCACCGAGCGCCCCATCCTCACGTGCGACCCGGCCGGCCTGCCGCCGGCCGACTTCGTGGCGGCGTACCCCACCGCTGCGGCGTCCTACCTGCTCCGGCCCGGGCTGGCCGACCTGGACGCGGTGCTCGACGACGTCTTCGGCCCCGACCCGCTGCGCGCGGCGCGAGTGGCCATGAAGCGGTACGTGCTGGGCGACCCGCCCGGCGGCCCGCAGGCGGCGTTCGCGGCCAATGTCGCCCGTATCACTGCTGCGGCGGAAAGGGGGGCCAACCGCGGCGACGAACTCATAGGCTGACACCATGAGTGCACCCGTGGATCCCACCGCCACCGCTGCCTGGGAGCAGCTGACCGAGCTCGCCGCGTCCCTCGAACCCGACCTGCGGGGCTGGTTCGCCGACGACCCCGGACGGGCGGAGCGCTTCAGCTTCACCGCGGCCGACCTGTACGTCGACCTGTCCAAGAACCTCATCGACGACGACATCCTCGCCGCCCTCGTCGCGCTCGGCGAGGAGGTGGGCCTGGAGGCGAGGCGGGACGCGATGTACGCCGGCGAGCGCATCAACGTCACCGAGAACCGGTCGGTGCTGCACACCGCGCTGCGCCGTCCCCGGGGCGACAGCCTCGTGGTCGAGGGCACCGACGTGGTCGCCCAGGTGCACGAGGTGCTGGACAAGGTCTACGCCTTCGCCGACCGCGTCCGCAGCGGGGACTGGAAGGGCGTCACCGGCGCACCGATCACCACCGTGGTGAACATCGGCATCGGCGGCTCCGACCTCGGCCCGGTGATGGTCTACGAGGCGCTGAAGCCGTACGTGAAGCCCGGCCTGGAGTGCCGGTTCGTCTCGAACATCGACCCCACCGACGTCTACGAGAAGACCGTCGGGCTCGACCCGGCGACCACGCTGTTCATCGTCGCGTCCAAGACGTTCACCACGCTGGAGACCCTGACCAACGCCCGGATGGCCCGCGACTGGCTCCTCGCGCAGCTGCGAGCGTCGGGCGCGATCGACGCCTCCGACGAGCAGGCGAGGGACGCGATCAGCAAGCACTTCGTCGCGGTCTCGACCGCGCTGGACAAGGTCGCCGACTTCGGCATCGACCCCGCGAACGCCTTCGGCTTCTGGGACTGGGTGGGCGGACGCTACTCCGTCGACTCCGCGGTGGGCACCTCGCTGGCGGTCGCGCTCGGGCCGGACAGCTTCGCCGACTTCCTGGCCGGCTTCCACGCCATCGACCGGCACTTCGCCGAGGCGCCGCTGGCCGCGAACGTCCCGGCCCTGATGGGCCTGCTGAACGTCTGGTACGTGAACTTCCTGAAGGCCCGCAGCCACGCCGTCCTCCCGTACGCGCAGTACCTGCACCGCTTCGCGGCCTACCTCCAGCAGCTCACGATGGAGTCCAACGGCAAGGGCGTGCGCACCGACGGGTCGGACGTCGTGACAGACACCGGGGAGATCTTCTGGGGCGAGCCGGGCACCAACGGCCAGCACGCCTTCTACCAGCTGATCCACCAGGGCACCCAGCTGATCCCGGCCGACTTCATCGCCGTCGCCACCCCCGCCCACCCGATCACCGACGGCGAGGCGGACGTGCACGAGCTGTTCCTGTCGAACTTCTTCGCCCAGACCAAGGCGCTGGCGTTCGGCAAGACCGCGGACGAGGTGCGCGCGGAGGGCACGAGGGAGGAGATCGTCCCGGCGCGGGTGTTCCCGGGGAACCGGCCGACCACCTCGATCATGGCGCCGGCGCTGACGCCGTCGGTCGTCGGGCAGCTGATCGCCCTCTACGAGCACATCACCTTCACCCAGGGCGCGGTGTGGGGCATCAACAGCTTCGACCAGTGGGGCGTGGAACTGGGCAAGCAGCTGGCGCTGCAGATCGCGCCGGCCGTGGCCGGGGACGCCGCGGCCCTCGCCGCCCAGGACCCGTCCACGCGGGCGCTCGTCGGCTACTACCTGGCCAACCGAAAGCGCGCCTGACGTACCCGGTGCGGGCTGTGGACGGCGGGTCCGGTAGAATCTCGGCGTCCACAGGCCGCTCCGGCCGCGTAGCGATGGGAATGCACACCGCATGAGTCTGGCCGACCTGGCCGCCGAACACGGCCTGCACCGGGTGGGTGCGAGGCCACCCTTCTGGCAGTACCTGAAGCAGGCGTGGGGACGCCGGGAGTTCGTCTGGGCGATGTCCCGCTACCGCATGCGCGCGGACCTCGAGGGCAACCGGCTGGGCATCATCTGGCTGGTGCTCCAGCCGATGATCAACGCCCTGATCTACGGCGTCATCTTCTACTTCCTGGTGGGGGAGAGGGGCCGCGGAGCCGACTACCCCGCCCACGTCGTGATCGGCGTCTTCCTCTTCCAGTTCTTCTCCAAGAGCCTCTCCCAGGGCGCGAAGTCGATCACCGGCAACCAGGCGCTCGTGCAGTCGCTCGCCTTCCCGCGGGTCACGCTCCCTGTGGGGGAGGTGATCGAGCAGTTCCTCTCGCTGATGCCGTCGATGGCGCTCCTGGCGGTCGTGCTGCCGCTGATGGGTCACCTGCCGAGCGTGGAGTGGCTGCTGATGGTGCCGCTGCTGGTGCTGTTCACCCTGTTCAACACCGGGGTGGCGCTGATCGCCGCGCGGCTCACCGTCCACGTGCGCGACCTGACCCAGCTGCTGCCGTTCATCTCGCGCATCCTCTTCTACACCTCCGGCGTGCTGTTCAACGTGAACGGGGTCCTGGCCGGAAACCCGACGTTGCTGAGGCTCTACGACTTCCACCCGCTGTACCAGGTGCTCGAGATGGCCCGCGCCGCGCTGATGGGTGGCCACACCTACGACCCGATGTACTGGGTGTACTTCAGCGCGTGGGCGGTCGTCACCTTCGTCGTCGGCCTGCTGTTCTTCTGGGTGGCGGAGGAGAGGTACGGCCGTGACTGAGCAGACCCCGCCGATCGAGGAGATCACGCGTCCCCCCTACATCGCCGACGCCGCGGGACGGCGTCCGGTGGTGATCGTGGACGACCTGCACGTGAAGTACCGCGTGTTCGCCAGCGGCAAGGCCATCAAGCGCCGCGGCCGCAGCCTGTTCCAGAACAGTGGACGCGGCATCCGTGTCGTGCACGCCCTCAAGGGCGTCAGCTTCACCGCGTACGAGAACGAGTCGATCGGCGTGATCGGGGCCAACGGCTCCGGCAAGTCGACCATGATGCGCGCGATCACCGGCCTGACCCCGCCGGAGTCCGGCGCGGTCTACGCCGCCTCGCGCCCGAACCTCCTGGGCGTGGGCGCGGCCCTGATCCCCGACCTCTCCGGCGAGCGGAACATCGTGCTCGGCGGCCTGGCGCTGGGACTGTCCCGCAAGGAGGTCGAGGAGCTGCGCGACCCGATCGTCGAGTTCGCGGAGCTCCAGGAGTTCATCGACCTGCCGATGCGCACGTACTCCTCCGGCATGCAGGCCAGGCTGAAGTTCGCCATCGCCACGATCAAGCACCACGAGATCCTGATCGTCGACGAGGCGCTGTCGGTCGGCGACCGCCGCTTCCGGAGGCGCAGCGAGGACCGGATCCGGGAGATCCGCGACAACGCCGGCACCGTGTTCCTCGTCTCGCACTCGATGACCTCGATCCGGGACACCTGCTCGCGCACGATCTGGCTGAACAAGGGCGAGTTGATGATGGACGGTCCCACCGACGAGGTGGTCAGCGCCTATGAGGAGTCCCGCAGCGGAGGAGGGGTCGTCCGGTGAGTGACGAGGACCAGTTCGAGTCCGACAACGAGCCCGAGGACCCGAAGTCCGTCGACGCCGCGCAGGTCGTCCGGATGCCGCAGTCCTTCGACTTCGCCCGCGCGATCCTCGGCACGCCGCAGTCCCCGTCCTGGCTGGGCTGGCTCGACCGGCTGCTCGCGTCCCACTACCTGCTGGTCACCGGCGTGCTGTGGGGCGCGCTGTCGCTGTGCGTCCTCGCCGGCGCGGTCGAGGTGGGGGCCGCGATCTTCGTCCTCGCCGTCGTCGTCGACTGGCTGGCGTCGCGGGCCTGCGTCCGCGACACGCTGCTGCTGCGCCGCCTCGGCGCCCCGCCCCACGTCAGGCAGCTGATTCGCGGCGTGCTGCTGATCAGCCTCCTGGTCCGCGGCGAGATCACCAACCTGGCCGTGTCGGTGGCCGCGGCGGTGCTCGCGCTCCAGCTGGCGCAGCAGGTGCTGTGGGTGGGCACCGCGTGGCTGGGCAGCCGCCAGCCGGCGCTGGCCTACCGCACCGACGGCTCGCCCCAGCCGGCGGCGAGCGTGTCCTACGCGAAGGCCTACCGGGCGTCCGCCTGGCCCACACCGGTGATCGTCCTCGCCGAGAGCCTGCTCGGCGTGTGGGGGGCCCTCGGGCACGCCCTCGGCTGGCCCTTGTGGGGGAACGTCGCCGTCGGGGCGACCTTCGTGCTGTGGCTGGGCGTGCTGGCCGCCCGGTACGCCCTCAGCCTGCGCCGGCTGGGTTCCGAGCGGACGGTGGATCGCATCCAGTCCGAGATCACCGGCGAGCTCGACGAGCTCGCCCCCGAGGCCGTGGTGTACATGTCCGCGGACGCGGGCCAGTCGCTGTACATCCTCAACCAGTGGGTGCCGCCGATCGAGGCGCTGCACCAGAAGTCCTTCATCATGGTGCGCGAGGCCAGCCACCTCGCCCCGATCGCTCCGACGCCGATCCCGGTGGTGTACGCGCCGAAGACCCGGCACGTCGAGGAACTGATCCGCCCCACCACCCGCGTGGCGTACTACCTGGCCAACGCCGGCAAGAACGTCCACCTGCTGCGCGAGGCGCGCATCCGCCACGTCTTCCTCAACCACGGCGACTCCGACAAGTCCACCTCCGCCAACCCGGTCTCGCGGGTGTACGACGGGGTGTGGGTGGCCGGGCAGGCGGCGATCGACCGCTACGAGGCCGCCGGCATCCACATGCCGACGAGCCAGTACGCGATCATCGGACGCCCCCAGGTGGAGGCCCTCACGGTGGGCCCGATCGCGGGAGACCACCGGCAGACGATCCTCTACGCCCCGACCTTCGAGGGCTACTACGAGGAGTCCAACTACTCCTCGCTGGAGCGGATGGGCCCGGACATGATCCGCAGCATCCTCCAGGCGCTGCCGGACGTCCGGATCATCTTCAAGCCGCACCCCGCCAGTGGCGTCCAGCGCCCGGGCATGGCGGCGGCACGGGTCGAGATCGTCGAGATGCTGGCCGCGGCCGAGGGCGGCCACCTCTACGTCGGGCCCGAGTCGACAATGACGCTGTACGAGTGCTTCGACGCCGCGGACGTGCTGATCTCCGACATCTCCAGCGTGGTCACCGACTTCCTCTACACCGAGCGCCCGCTGGTCACGTCCAACCCGCGCGAGCTCGACGCCGAGACCTACTTCAACACGTTCCCGACCCAGCGGGCGTCCTACATCCTCGAGCGCGACCTGTCCAACCTCGCCGCGATCCTCGACGACGCCCTCGGGCAGGACAGCCTGCGGGACGAGCGGCTCGCGATGAAGAAGTACGTGCTGGGTGACCTCCCTGCCGGGCCGGTGGCGGCATTCGTCGCCGAGGGCGACCGGATCACCGCGGAGGCGATCACGCACGCTGCGTCGATCGTCAACGAGTTCCGCGTGAAGTCCTGACCGCGGCTGCACCGGCCGCGGAGTACTCAGACCTTCGGCAGGCTGTCGATGACCGTGACGTGGTGGCCCTCGAACCACCCGGCGACCGTCTCGCGGCTTGCATCGCCCGAGCGTGCCTTCTTGAAGGCCTTGCCACTCTTTCCGCCGTGGTGCACCAGCACGTCCTCGTAGTCGCGCACGGCGGCAACCCGGTGGCCCTGGCGCAGCAGGCGGGCTTCGAGGGCCGTGACGGACCACCACCACTGGAACGACTCGTCCAGCCCGTCCTCCCAGGCGTCGCGATCAACGAGCAGGCAGAACCCGTCGGCGCGCGGCCAGGGGCCGCTGGTGATGTACCGCAGGCCGGTCGCACCGCCGGCGTGCGCAGCCATCAGACGGGCCAGCCAGTCCGGGCTCAGCGCCTCGCAGTCGGTGTTGAGCAGAAGGATGTGCGTGGCGTCCCGGGGAGCCATCGACACCCCGATGTTGCAGCCCTCGGCGAAGAAGGTGTTGCGGTCGAGCAGCGCGAGGCGATTGATCCGACCACGGAAGCGCTGAAGAGTCCACCACAGCTTGGTCGCCCGGGTGCTGTTGTTGTCGACGACGACGATCTCGTAGTCGACACCGCGCGTGGCGCGCACCGATGCCAGCATCTTGCGGGCGTAGTCGAGAGCGTTGTAGCTGACCACCACGACGGCAACCTTGGGCGGGGTGTTGTCCATGCGCCCAAAGCTAGCGGACGCCCGATCGGGAGCGAGCCAGTCAGGCGCGGGTGAACATGGCCGCAGGCAGCCGGGACTGGCTGAGGCCGATGACCACCGCGGCCGTGCCCTCGACGTCCTCGAGCGCAGCGTTCCCGACCATCTGCGGGGAGAGCGGCTCGCTCGCTCCGGCGAGCAGCACGTTCATCGCCTCGACCCAGCTGGCGCCGTAGGTCTCGATCAGCGGACGGGCGAGGCGTCCCCAGTCGGAGCCCGCGAGAGCCGAGATGTCCAGCACCGCGACGCGCGGGTCGAAGGGCGCCTGCCCGTGGCCGATCCGACGATGGCCCTCGGCGATCAGCGTCAGCGCATCGCGCCACGCCGGCCCCTGCCGGGAGCTGATCCTGCGCAGCAGGACCGCGACGTTGCGCCGATTGCGGCGGACGTCGGCACGGGCTGCGACCACAGCCCCTCCGAGGTCGGTCTCGAAAAGGGTCTCGAGGGGACCGCGCACGAGCGCGTCCGGCGGCAGCGTGAGTACCCGGGTTCCCTCGGGGAGCGAGTCCAGGACCGATGCCACCAGGAGGTTGTGGCGTTGTGCAGCGGAGCCGCGTTCGACCAGGGGGAGATCCGTCACGCAATGCACCCGCGCGGGGAGCCGGGTCGCGGCGGCGCCGACCGCCACTACCGGCACCCCGGGCGCCCAGCGCTCGAGGCCGGCCACGGCGCGGGCGACAGCCGGCTGGTTGCGGCCGGCATCGATCACGACGACCCGGTCGGCGCGGGGGAGGCCCTCCGAGACGTCCGGGAGAGCCTCAGCGGCAATGGTGAGGGATCCGAGGTACTCCTGGGCCCGTGCCACGTCCGGCGCGCACAGCTCGTGCCAGCGGCGGTACACGTCGGCCTCGTTCGCGCCGGAGGAGAGCAGCGCGACCATGGCGGCCAGCTTGGACAGGATTCCCTGGCGGATCGCCTCGTAGGCGGCATCGTCGATGTCGATCAGGCCGCCGAAGCGTGGGTCCGACCTGTTCGCCGGGTCGAAGGTCACCTGGCATCCCACCGATCGAGCCGGAAGGTAGCTGTGCAGCCGACTGGTGACGACCTCCCGGTAGTCATCGGCGTAGCGGCTGACCCACTCATGGGCGAGCCGCAGGTTGGTGGGAAGCGGGTCGCGTCGGATGTCGCCCACGGACTGCTCGATGTTGTCGTCGCCCTCGACCTCCTCGCGGGCGTCCACGTATCCGGTCGCTGTGCGCGTGTCCGGGCCTGTGCGTGCGAAGACGGTGTCGACCGTGGTGGTGATGCACCCGGAGAAGAACGCCGGAATGCCGGCCCCGGCCAGCAGCGCCACCGTTTGCCAGTCCCGACACCCCACCGGCCCGTACCGGCGCAGGTAGGCGACGGCCTCGGGGGTGAGGGCTTCGGGCTTGTTCAGGTGGAAGCTGATGAACAACGGGCGGATGGCGGGGTTGAAGGGAAGGTTGTAGCCGCCGGCGAACGTCGGGTGCAGGTACCAGCCGAACATCACCGCCCAGGTCGGCTCCGGGAGGGTCTGGTACACGTTGCCGTCACGCTGGACCTCGACCAGGTGGACGACAGCGGCGGTGTCGGTGATCAGGCGCTCGGGCTTGACCGACGTGCGCAGGTCCTCGACGAACGCGAGCAATTCGGGTTCGCCGACGAACGTCAGGTTCGCATGGCGCACCAGGTGCCCCAGGGAGGCCAGGGTCTGGATGAAGTCACCGACGTTCCGCGAACTGTTGTCCGGCTGCTTGTAGTCGATCACGCCGAAGCGGAGGTCGGCGTCCGGAAGCTCGGGCGGACGCCGACGCACCCCGTCGGGCAGCCAGGTTGCGAGCCGGTCGAACTCGTAGGCCTGGTACGGGGTGAGGGGACCGAAGGTCCCGGAGAGCCCATCGGCGATCAGCATGCCGGCGCAGTCGTCTCGGCCCACGGAGAAGGCGGTTCGCGCCACCTTCAGCACCCCGGACGGTGTCGGCCGGTCGGCGTTGCGCAGGCCGGGGAGCGCACGCGCCTCCCTCTCAGCAGCCGAGGCATCCATCACGAAGCCCGCTTCGAAGTACTCGGGTGCCGCCGCGGCCACGACAACAGGGTCCGTGATGCCCGCGAACCGCAGCCAGGCCTGCTCCGGCCCCGAGGTGTGCAGTCTGCAGAGCCCGATCACGGCCGCACCCACCTGCCCCGTGTCACGACCCCCGACCAACTCGTGACCCAGGCGCAGCGCGGCCGGCAGATTGTCCTGCGCAAGGCACTCGCGCGCCGCAGCGAGTGCTGCCGCAGTGACGGCCTCTCCGGCTTCGACCCGTGCAGCGAACGACGTCGTCCCGATCAGCAGGTGATTCGCCGCGGGCAGATCCGAGGAGGGAACGCCGCGTCCGGCCAGTCGCCCGGCGAGGCGTCGGGCACGGCGGTACTGGCGTCGGAGCCAGGTGCGGGGGGTCACCCGGCGATCCTACCCACGCCCATCGGTCAGGCCGGCACCATGGTCGTGTCGAGGTCCCTGGAGCCATTCGCGGCCGGAGTGGTCAGAGCACTCAGGTCCTTCGTCCTGTGGACGCCGGTCGAGCTGTTGAACCGCACGATCACGGAGGTGGACGGCGGGAGCCCCTTCAGCGTGTAGGTGCCCGTGGAGTTGGTCGACGCCTGGCCGACGACCTCCTTGTTGGAGCTGAGGCGGGCGGAGACGTTCACGTCGCGGATCGGATTGCCGGTCGCGGAACTCGTCACGGTCCCGGTGATGGTCGCGCCTGTCCCGACAGGAACGGTGCCCGCGGCCGTCGTGGCGTCCAGCGTCACCGTCTCGGCGTCGGCATCGGCGCTCGAATAGGCCGTCGACCCATCGTTGGTGAGCCAGACGGTGGTGAAGTTGCCCGTCCCCACGTAGGCCAGCTGGATCAGGTACGTCCCTGGTCGCAGCTCCAGCTTGAACGTCCCGGAGCCGGACACGTTCGCCGTGCCCTTCACATCGTTGGGAACGCCGGTGCTTGAGCGCCCGTACGCGGTCGCGACGTAGTCGTTCAGGTCGCTGGACCCCAGACCCGTGATGGCTCCGGTGAGGAATCCCTTCGGTGAGCGGGTCTTCACCATGATCGCCTGGGTGCGGTCGGAGATCGCGGTGACCACCGTCACGCCGTTCACGATGGTCTCGCGCACCATCCGGATGCGCACGTAGTAGTTGGTGTTGGACTCCAGGCCAGTGACCTTGCCACTCGTGCCGGTCAGGCTGGTCTTGGTGTACCCGTCGTTGTCGGTCATCTCCTGGTCCTCGGCCCAGTAGACCCGGAACTTGTCGGTCGCGGGGTCGTAGCCGGCCGGAGGCGTCCAGGACAGGGAGACACTGCTCGAGTCGCGATCGGTCATCGCCAGGTCGGTGGGAACGTCGCGCATGGGGGACGTCGTCGCGTCGGGGAGGGTCACGGTCGTGGGGTTGGTCGACTTCGTCGAGCTTGCCGAGGACCACCCGCTGACCCGCACGCCGGGGACGGTGTCGTAGCCGCTGATCAGGAGGCGGTTCGCCACCGTGAATTTGTACTTCGTGTTCGGCGTGAGCCCGGTGAAGATGGCGCTGCCGTCATACCCGATCTGGTAGGAGTACTTGCCGGTCGTGTAGTTGTACGCGCGCAGCACGTAGCCTGGCGAGCCGGTGACGGTTCGCCAGGTGATCTCCATGGAGGTCTTCGTCGGGTTCACCGCATGGATCTCGAGCGGTGCCTTGTAGGCGTACCCGGAGGTGGTGACCTTGTCGGCGGAGCTGATGGCGCCCGTGGCCGTCCCGCTGCTCTTCGCCTCGCTCCACGGCGTGACCCACACGTAGTAGGCCGTCTTCGTGAGCATGCTCGCCGAGGAGAGCGTGGCGGAGGTGCCGGTCACGTAGGTGTTGAACGACGCGCTGGTGGCCTTCGAGCTCGTGCCCCACGACACCTTGTAGGCCGCGGGTGCGGGAGTTCCGCTCGGGGCCTTCCAGGTGACCTTGATGCCGTTGGAGCCGGAGATCTTCACCGCGCTCACGCTGGTCGGCTTGCCGTAGGTGAGCTCGGCGCGTGCCGCGGAGACCGGAACGAGCAGTCCGGCGAGGAGGGCGATGGCGGCCAGGAGCCCGGAGAGGTGCCGCAGGCCGCGCGGGCGGGACTTCATGGTGTTGCTGGTCGTCAGTGGCATGCCCGGTTCCCCTGGTTGAGTTCGTTCCAGCCGGCCTGGTACACCGCGATGACCCGCTCGATGTCGGCCGACGTTGCCGCGTCGGCCCGCCTGCTGTCCACGGTGATCACGTGCTCCTCGCTGTAGCGAAGGCCGGAGGTGGTCATGTTCGCCGTGCCGAACAGCGCACGTCCGGCGCTGCTGGTCGACGGAGTGATCAGGATCATCTTCGTGTGGATCGGGATGCGCGTGCAGCGGACCATGGTGGTCGCGTTGTACTTCTTCAGCACCTTGACCACGTCCTTGGAGACCGTCTGGGCCCCACCCTTCTGCGACAGCAGGATCTTCACGTCACACCCGCGGTTCTTCAGGCTGGCGAGCGCCTTCACGAAGATCGTCGCGCGCGTGATCGTGAGTCGGTACATCGCGACCCGGATCTTGCTGTCGACCGCGCAGTCCACATCGTTGAACTGCGCGGTGTAGTAGTCGTCCACGCCCTGGGGCTGCGGGCTGAACGAGACGAAGGTGCCGCGCCCGGAATCAGTCCCGTGGCGGTACAGGCTGTCCACCCAGATGCCGCGAGCCTTGCGCAGGGTGGGCACCACGTCGCCCGAACCGGACCAGGCACTGCCGGCCTTGCAGTCCGAACCGCCGGAGTAGGACCCCGTGCAGACCCTCATGTTCTTGTAGCGGGAGACGAAGTAGTCGTACAGCTTCTGGTCACCGTAGATCAGCGACGCCTCCTGCCAGTAGGTGCGCACCTGGCTGCGGGCGAACTGGCCGGACGAGGAAAAGACCACGGGGTGCGTCTTGCCGTCGTTCTGCCAGATGGTGTCGGAGATCGTCAGGAACTTCTCGTGGTTGATGGCGTAGGGGAACACACTCTTTGAGTTGGTGTTGAAACAGCCGTTGTAGCACCAGTAGACCTTGGCGATACCGGAATCGACGAGGCGCTTGTAGATGTTGGACTTTGCCGAGGAGGGGGTGATGCTCCCGCCGTCCATGACGAAGCCGATGCTCACGCCCCGCTTGCTGCGCACGTAGTCCATGGCCCGCCAGATGATCTCTGCGTCGGACTCGGGACGGGCCGTGGTGCCGATGGCCCGGATGAAGTACATCCCGATCATGATCGAGGAGCCCTGCTTCGCGCCGCAGATGACCTGGGCCATCTTGTTGGCGTAGCTCCAGGGGGACTGGTTGTTCGCGTCCAGGTAGCCGCGGTACTCCATGTCGTCGGTGTTGAACCACGCCTCGAATGCCCGCGGGGTGGACGTGAGCGTCGGACATGCACTCAGGTCTTGGGGAACGGCCTGCGCCTCCTCGGTGGTGCCGTCGATCGTGAAGCTGATCGCGGATGCCGGGGAGATGGAGAGTCCCGTCACCAGCGCCAGTGTCCCCACCGCCGCGATTGCGCGCTGGAGCCAACTCGTCTTCCGGGCCGTATTCGGCATCCGTCCCCCTGCTGTCGACGCGGCTCACGCAGGGTCCTTCTCTGCGCCGCGACGGGCGGGCGGGTCCTGGGAGACAGCGTTTTTCTTAAGGATTTCCTCAGGGATCATAACCCACGAACCTGAGAGGAATGGCCTTCCTGGGGTGCAGGGGTAGGGTTGGCAGCGGATTTCGTAGGGAAGGTCGTGGCTGGGGAATGCTGTGGACGCGGATCGTCGCCGGTGTCGGCGCTGCCCTGATGATGGCCCTCGCCGTGCCCACTCCGGCCGCCGCCGTCGATGACTACCTCGTGGCGAGCGAGCCTGCCGCGCGACAGGAACTGAAGGCCGAGCCGGGCTGGGTCACGCTCGCGTTTCGCACCAAGGCGAACGCCAAACTGGCGAAGATCCTGGTGCTGGACGCCGACGGTCGGAACGTCACTTCTGGTGCTCTCATCGTCGAGGGAACAAACGTGACCACCCAGCTCGCGTTCGACCTGCCCAAGGGCACCTATACCGTGATGTACCGCACGAGCGGCGCCGATGGGCGCGTCCGGGGTGGCTCCTTCCAGTTCGCCTACGGAAAGGGCACGTGGAGCCAGTCACAGAAGGAGGTCTGGATCGGCGAGGAGGAGCAGCCACCCGTGCTGGCCAACCCCGATCCGAATGCCACTTCCACGCCGACGGCAACCCCCACGACGTCGGCCAGCGAGATGCCGACCCCGTCCACCGGGGGGAGCGGTACTCCTGGGGGGCCGTCGTTCAGCACCACGCCGGAGCCCACCGGCAGCGGTGACGGGTCCGTGGCCGTGGGATGGTTCGTCGCGGGCGGCGTGCTGCTGCTCGGTGCGGCCGGCGCCGGCGTCTGGCTCGCCCGGCGACGCCGGTCCTGAGACGGCTCTCCCCGGCTCCGCTCGCCAGGAGCCGGCGGTACGGGGAACTCCGCCTATACCGGGGCGGCCGACTGCCCGGGGCGCAGGCGGCGTCCGAGCCCGCGTCGCACGCGGCCGGTCCATCGGCGTATCGCCTGGAGTGAGCGGCGCAGCGATCTCCTCCACGTCCGCAACCCTCCGCGAAGGGGAGCAAGGGCGAGGGCGAGCGCGAGCGCCCATTCGACCGGGCGGTTGCGGACGGGCATTGCCCGCAGCTTCGCGAGATTCTCACGCGCGAAGACGATTCCCCCGGCCTTGATCTCCAGCCGCGCGATGGCTCGGGGGCTGACTGTGTGGGGGAAGGTGTGCGATCGCTCGAGTGCGCCGACGGAGTAGAGGGCGATCATCGTCCGCAGGCACTTCTCGCAGCGCCCGCAGTTGTACTCGCCGGGATGGGTGCAGTAGCAGACCCGGAGGTGGCGCATGGCGAGATCGGAGTCCGCGACACGGGCCGTCTTGGCCAGCCGACTGGCCGGTCGATCGTGGACGATGCGCACCGTGCTGGACCACAGGGGATCGAGTTCAGGATCGGAGCCCCACGGGTGGGCGTGGCTGGACGGGATGATCGCCGTCCCGATCACCGGAGAGAAGAGGTGGGCGATTCCCGCCAGCGCGGCCCCGTGGTACTGCTTGCCCCAGCTGCACCAGCGGTTCGAGAGTCGTCGAAGGTTCGTGCGCGCGGTGAGGAGTTCCACCCCGAGTTCCTCGGCGATCTCGCCCACTGCCGCACGCGCGCGCTCATCCAGCCAGTCCTTCCTGAGGCCGATGTCGAAGCCGGTGACGAAGATCAGGTGCGTGACTTCGCTGCTGTGGTCGAGCGCGCTGTAGAACGAGTCGACGCCCCCGGAGAAGAACAGCCCCACCCCCGTGCCGCGGGGCGCCGGGTCCACCCAGGTCGCCTCGACGTCGACCTCCGTGAGGTTGGCGTGCCATTCGGCGAGGATCGCCTGGGCGGCGCGGCTCGCGGGCAAGGCATCGGTGGCGACCGGGCCGTCGAACCGGAGGCGGGCGCCGCGGCGCATCGCGATCGGGGTGAGCAACGGCACCCACGGCGTGAGCGAGGTGTCAATCGGGGCGTCGGTCTCGATGAAGAGGTGCCCGCCAGGAAGGACGTCCACGGCGTTCCGCCCGGGTTCGGCCCGTGTCCGGACGATCAGTTCCTCGACCACGCGACCCTCCCCGAGACGTGCGGGCACCCGCCTGTGGAGCCACGCCCGGGCGCCCACCCTAGTGCGGGGGCGCGGCAGGGTGGAAGGGCCACCCTGCGTGGGACTACTCCCAGCCCTTCGCGTCGAGCTCGGTGAACAGGGCCCCCCACCGCGCGGCGAAGGCCTCCTCGCTGAAGTCCGCGGCACGCACGCGGGCTGCCGCCGACAGCCGCTGGAGCAGCGCCGGGTCCTGGAGCGTCGCGACGATCCGTTCGGCGAGCGCCTTGCGGTTTCCGTAGGGCACGAGGAGGCCGTTCACGCCGTCGTCGATGATGTCCGCCGGGCCGTAGCGCAGGTCGTAGCTGATCACCGGGCAGCCGTAGCTCATCGACTCCTGGAGCGTCAGTGGTGCCCCCTCGTAGCGGCTGCTCATGATGCACAGGGACGCCCGCTGGTAGGCCAGGTTCGGCTGCTTCGTGAACCCCATCAGCTTCACCTGCCGGCCCAGGCCGAGATCGGAGACCAGGTTCTTCAGCGCGGGCAGGTCGGGGCCCTTGCCGTAGATCTCCAGCCGGGCCTTCGGCAGCTTCGCCACCACCATGGCGAACGCCTCGATCGCGTGGTCGACCTGCTTCTGGCGGTCGAGCCGGGCCATCATCACGACCAGGTTCGGGTCGCGTTCGATCCCGGGCTCCTCCTTCGGGGGGCGCACCGAGTGGGGCAGCACCTTGAAGGAGTCGGCGCGCCCGTACCTCGCCTCGGCCTCCGCCCGCTGGGTGGCGGTGAGGAAGACCACGGCGTCCACGCGGTCGCGAGCCTCCAGCACCGGACGGAAGCCGGGGCGGATGGCGGTGATGTCGTTGTACGGCTCCTTGATGTGCGCGTTGTGGAACACGTAGATGGGCTTGGCGTTCGCCCGGGAGTAACTGAGCAGGTAGCGGTCCAGGTAGCGGTCCTCGCACATGATGAAGGCGTGGTCGTCGCCGATCAGGCGGTCCAGGCACAGGTGGTTGATCGGGTCGAGGCTGTCGTGCACCTCCACCGGACGGGCCTCGCGGTCGAACACCGTCACCCGCTCCACGCTGCGCTGCTGGGTCTCCGGGTCGATCACCCACCACACCGTGAAGGACGGCGTCTGGTCGGCCCGGTAGTGGATCTCCTGCCGTGGCAGGTTGTGGTGGAGGTCCATGTACACCCGCCGGCGCAGCGTGCCGTTGGGGCGGAACTCCTCCCGCAGCGTCCGGGCCCGGTTCGGGCTGAAGAAGTCCCGGACGATCATCCGTCCGGCGTAGTCGTAGCGCTTGTAGAAGCGGTAGACGCCCTCGGCGTCGAAGAACCGGTAGATCTCCCAGTCCGGGTCCTTCACCCAGTGCAGGCCCGGCTCCTCCAGGGGGTGCTCGACGTCCGGGCCGTCCCAGGTGGTGTCGTCGGGGTAGTAGTCGTGCAGGCACTCCAGCCGCAGGGTGTCCCCGATCACCCCGCGCTCCCGCAGGTCGTGCTCGATGTCCGCGAGTTCCGTCGAGTGCAGGAACGTCACCAACCGTGACTCCACGCCCGCCTGCTCGGCGAAGATGCGGGCCTTGGCGATGATCGACGCGCTGCGTCCGGCGTAGGCGCGGGGGAGGGCGTTGACCGCGTAGAGGTAGAGCGCCTTCGGGAACGGCGTGAGCTCCGGCACCGGCTCCAGTGGACGGACGGCGGGCTTCGGCGCGACCTTCTTCGCGGGCGGTCCCTGCACAACGGTGCGGGCCTTGCGGGCGAGACGGCGCAGGGGGCCGGGCAGCTTCACGTCGCAACTCCTCGGGTGCGGATCTGCGACAATCTAAGCATGGCGGCCCCCGCGCCACGGGGGCTCCGACTCCACAGGCCGGGGCGGGGCCGGGCGACGACGACCAGCGGGAGGACGCGCATGCGGGTGATCACGTACGGAACCTTCGACCTGTTCCACGAAGGGCACCGGCGCCTGCTGGAACGTGCGAAGGCGCTGGGCGACTACCTGATCGTCGGCGTCACGACCGAGAACTACGACGACTCCCGCGGCAAGCTGAACGTGCGGCAGAGCCTGATGGACCGCATCCGCAACGTGCAGGACAGCGGCCTGGCCGACGAGATCATCATCGAGGAGTACGAGGGCCAGAAGGTCCAGGACATCCAGAAGCACGGCGTCGACATCTTCGCCATCGGCTCGGACTGGCTGGGCAAGTTCGACTACCTCAACGACTACTGCAAGGTCATCTACCTCGACCGCACCAAGGGCGTGTCCAGCACCCAGCTCCGCAACGAGAGCGCGGGCGTGATCCGGCTGGGCGTCATCGGTTCCGGGCGCATCGCCGCCCGCTTCGTCGCCGAGGCGCGCTACGTGTCCGGGGTCTCGGTGGAGGCCGTGTACAGCCGCCGCTTCGAGTCGGCGAAGGCGTTCGCCGAGCGTCTCGAGCTGGAGTGGGCCAACGAGAACGTCGAGGACCTGCTCAAGCACGTGGACGCGGTGTACGTCGCCACCCCGCACGACACCCACTACGCCTACGCACGGCAGGCGATCGAGGCCGGCGTCCACGTGTTGTGCGAGAAGCCGATGACGCTGACCAAGGCGCAGACCACCGAGCTGTTCGAGCTGGCGACCCGGCACGAGGTCGTGCTGCTGGAGGCAGTGAAGACCGCCTTCGCCCCCGGCTTCCAGCGCATGGTCGCGGTCGCCCGCAGCGGCTCGATCGGCCAGGTGCGCTCGGTCGACGCCACCTTCACCAAGATCGTTAAGTCCGGCCGCGAGCTGGAGGGTCCGGACGGGGGCAGCATCTCCGAGCTGGCCACCTACCCGTTGCTGGCCGTGGTCAAGCTGCTGGGCACCGACTTCACCAAGGTCACCACGCGGTCGCTGAAGCCGGCCGGCGCTCCGGTGGAGGTCTTCAGCCGCATCGACGTGGACTACCCGCACGGGACCGCGTCCGCCCGGACGGGGATCGGCGTCAAGGCCGAGGGCGAGCTGATCGTCGCCGGCTCGGCCGGCTACGTCTACGTCCCTGCGCCGTGGTGGCTCACCGAGTACTTCGAGACCCGTTTCGAGGACCAGTCGAAGAACAAGAAGTACTACTACAAGTTCGACGGCGACGGCCTGCGCTACGAACTGGCCGAGTTCGCCTTCATGATCCGCAACCGCACTCCCGAGTCGTTCAAGCTGAGGGCCGCCGAATCGATCGCCATGGCGGACATCATCGAGCAGGCGAGGGCCGGCGCGGCTATCTTCGAGTGAGCAGCCCGGTCACAAGGGACCGGGCAGGACACCGCTGAATCGACGAGGAACGCATGGCGCAGAAGTTCAACCGGGTCGAGACGCTGGTTCGCAAGGCGAAACGGTCCCGGTTCTCCTTCCTCTACTCGGGCTACCTGCTGGGCCGGCGCGCCTACCGCAGCGTGGTCAACCGCTTCACCGACCAGCAGGTCGGCTGGGTGGCGCGCCTCCAGTCCGGACGGTGGGTGGACGAGACCCGCTTCGAGCTGTCCGGCTGGGCCTTCGAGCGCGGGACGGGCAGCAACGACGTCGCGCCCACGATCACGCTCGTCCTCCGCAACCACCGCACGGGGCGCAGGACCGAGGTGCCCGCCACCCTGCGCTACGACAGCGCGGCCAACATCGGTGCCCGGCTGATGCCCGTGGACTACGGCGAGTTCGCCTTCGTCGCCACCCTCGACCTCGCGCCGCTGCTGGCCGGCCGGGCCGGTGACGCGTGGACGGTCTCGGTGCGCGTCGACAGCGGCGACCGCGTGGTCACCGGCACCTTCCGCACCCGGGCGAAGACCGGCACCGCCGGCTACCTGGTCGCCCGGACCGCCGGCGATCGTCAGGTGCTGCCGGTGTGGGACGCGAAGACCGGGCTGGGCTTCCAGCTGCGGGTGCCCGAGGCGCTGGGCCTGTCGACCAGCTTCGCCGGCGACCGGGTCGAGGTGCTCGTGCGGGCGCCGCAGTTCCCGGTCGCGCACGCCGCCCTGGTGTCCGAGGGGGGACGGGTGGCCCTCGCGGTGGCGGCGGAGGCCGACGGCACCTACCGGCTGGCGGGCGAGCTGCCCGCGCCCGGGCTCCCCGCGATCAGCGAGTACCCGGAGGAGGAGCGCGAGGAGGCGAACAACCCCGAGGACCTCGGAGCGTCCCTCGCCGTTGCCGACCACCGCATCGAGGTGACCGACACCGCCGGCAACAGGGCGGTGGTGGCCAGCGGGCTCGACGAGCACGACGCCGCGCCGGCGGCCGGGGAGGTCCGCTACGCCTACACCGGTGAGGGCGGCGCGCTGTGCGTGCGCGACACCACGGCGATGCTGCTGGTCGAGGACGTCGAGCTCACCGACGAGCCGTTCGGACTGCGCTACCGCGGGCGGGTGCTCGGCGACCTGGACGGCGCGAGCCTGGTGCTCACCGGCCCCCGGCAGGACCTCGAGGTCGCCCTCACGCTGGACGGTGACCGCTTCGAGGCGTTCGCGCCGCTGCTGATCAGCACCTGGGGCCAGCCCGAGCTGCCGCCGCAGACGGGTTCCTACGTGCTGCGCGGGCGTACCGCCGGCGGCGCCTGGTTCCGCGTCGGGGCCGCGTCCGGCCTGATCCAGCGCACGCCGATCCGCACGACCGGGACGTGGCTCAAGGTGCGCATCGGCGTCACCACCGGACGCCGCGTCACCTGCCTGCTGAGCGCTCCGCTGGAGGACAAGCTGGTCGGCGACTACCAGCAGGCCCGGCTGAAGGCCGAGTACCACGCGCGCACGTTCGAGCCGCAGGAGGCCATCTACTTCGAGAGCTTCAACGGCCGCGCCGCCACCTGCAACACCTACGCCCTCGACCGCGAGGTCGCCCGGCGGTTCCCGGAGATGACGCGGTACTGGGGGGTGCTCGACCTGTCGGTCGCCGTCCCCGAGGGCGCGGTGCCGGTGCTCAAGGGCACCCTCGAGTGGTGGGACGCCCGCAGCACCTGCCGCTACGTGATCATCAACGAGTGGATCCGGCAGAAGTTCCGGCACCAGCCGTTCCAGGTGGTGCTCCAGACCTGGCACGGGTCGATGTTCAAGCGGATCGGCCTCGACCGTCCGAACTTCAGCAAGGACGAGCAGCACTTCCTGGCCCTCGAGCGCGCGAAGTGGGACATCCTGCTGAGCCAGAACGCGCACAGCACCGAGATCTTCCGCTCCGCCTACGCGTGGGACAAGCCGATCTGGGAGGAGGGCTACCCGCGCAACGACGCCATGTCGACCTCGTCGGGCGAGGCGATCCGGGAGCTGCTCGGCATCCGTCCCGACCAGAAGGCCGTGCTCTACGCGCCGACGTGGCGGGACGACCACGAGGAGACGATGGTCGACTTCCTCGACCTGCCCGAGATGGCGCGGTTGCTGGGCGGCGACTACGTCCTGCTGCTGCGGGGGCACTCGCGGACGCTGCGCAGCGGGTCGAACGTCCGGGTGCCCGGCGTGATCGACGTCACCAGCTACCCGCACGTGACCGACCTGTTCCTGGCGGCGGATGCCATGATCACCGACTACTCGTCGGTGATGTTCGACTACTCGGTGACCGGCCGGCCGATGATCTTCTTCGTGCCGGACCTCGAGAAGTACCGCGACAAGACCCGCGGGGTGTACTTCGACCTGGAGGAGCTGGCCCCCGGCCCGGTGCTGTTCACCCAGGACGCGGTGGTCGCCGCCGTCCGGGCGCTCGACGCCGAGGCGCCGGGCTATGCCGCGAAGTACGCCGCCTGGCAGCAGATGTTCAACGCGCACGACGACGGGCACTCCGCCGAGCGCGTCATCGACCGGCTGTTCGCCCTGCCCCGGCGGTAGCGGCCGCAGGGAGGCCGTGCGGGCTCAGGGCAGCCAGACCGTGGCCCGGATCAGGTTGTGGTCGGACGGGATCACGCCGACGAAGTTGTTGCTCGCGTCGACGTCGACGACCGTCTCCCACTCCGAGACCCGCATCGGCGTGGTGAAGATGTAGTCGGTGTAGCTGCCGTTGACGCTGCCGGAGCGCCGCGCGTACCGCTCGAAGTTGTTGTAGCTGTAGTAGTTGGTGTTGATCCGCTTCTCCACGGTCGCGCCCACCGCGGTGGACGACCGGTAGGTGTTCCCCAGGGGGTCGACCAGCCCGGACGCCACGAAGGTGTCGTAGGGCACGTTGCTCGGCACGTCCCACTTGCTGGAGTTGGCGTCGCCGACCAGCACCACGGGCAGCTTGCCGGTGTTGAGCCGGGCGATCGCCGCCACCACGGTCTCCGCCTCCTGCTTGCGCACCGTGTAGTAGGTGGTGGAGCCGCTGGTGTCGTTGTTCGGCTCGAAGTGGATGTTGCCGAAGAAGAAGCTGCGTCCCGAACTCTTCTGGGTGAAGGTGGCCCAGGCCAGCCAGCGCGGGTAGTCGTGGAGCGGGCTCACCGGCAGCGAGACAGAGCCGTGGGCGAGCATCGTGAGCCGGTCGGTGCGGTACATGATCCGGGTGCCGTTCGTCGCTCCGCGGTCCTTGTACTCGCAGTTGGTCGGCGTCGTGCTCTTCACGCAGTTGTTGCGGTAGCCGTTGGTGATCGCCCACGGCTCGCCGAGGCGCTTGAGCAGGTCCTCGAACTGGGCGAGGTTGAGCAACGTCCCGTCCTCGGTGAGCCAGGACTGCTGGGCCTCCTGGAACCCGATGACGTCGGGGTCGGCCCCGTTGACGGTCGCCACGACCGCGCCCCTGCGCTCGGACCAGGGCAGCTCGTCGATGCGGCTGGACGAGCAGGTCGCGCAGCGCACGTTGTAGCTGGCCACCCGCAGCGGCTTGGCCACCGACGGGGTGGTGATGGTCACGGTCGGGGAGTAGTCGGACGCGAAGTCGCCGTTGGTGTCCAGGACCCGCACCTTCACCGAGTACGTGGTCTGGGGCGCGAGGCCGCTGAGCACGGCGCTGTTCGAGGTGGCCGAGACGTACTCGGCGTCCGTCCACGGGGTGGCCGCGTACTTCACCCGGTACCGCGTCGCTCCCGGCGTCGCCGTCCAGCTCACGCTCGCCGTGGTGGTGCTGGTCGCCGACGCGGACAGGCCGGACGGCGGGCTGAAGCTGGCCTTCCCGGTCGTCTTCACCGCGAGCATCGGGGAGTACTGGCTGAGATTGGTGCCCTCGGGGGTGATCACCCGGACACTCACGTAGTAGGTGACGCCGGGGCTGAGGTCGGTGAGCTCCGCGCCGGGGCCGGTGACCCGGACGAACGACTCGTCGGTGAGCTTCGAGCTGGTCGCCCAGCGCACCCGGTAGTTGTCGGTGTCCCCCCGGGGCGCCCAGGCCAGGGTGAGGGTCGAGTCGCCGACGGCGGTGGCGGCCAGCCCGGAGGGGCTGAGCAGCCCGAAGTCGCCGGTCTTGCGGGTGGTGACCTTGATGGTGGAGCTGTAGGAGCTGAGGCTCGCGGACTTCGCGCTGATCACGCGCACCTTGAACCAGTAGGTCCGGCCCGGCGTGAGGCCGGTGACCTCGATCCCCGCGCTGGTCGCCTTGAGGTAGGCGGGGGAGCGCATCGAGGAGTTGTCGTCGTACTTCACGCGGTAGGCCGGCGCCTTGCTCACGGCCTTCCACGCCAGCCGTGCCGACGTGGTCGCGGTGCTGGTGGCGGTCAGCCCGGTGGGGCGTGACCAGGCCGCCTGCGCGGGGGCCGGGTTGGCGAGGGCGCCGGTCAGGGCGAGCAGGACGGCGAGCACCGTCGCCACGGCGTTCCGGACGAAGGTCGGACGCACACGTGACATGGGGGGACTCCTGGGACGGATGCTGCGGGCGTGACGGACGCTAGCAGCGTGCCCGCCGAACCCGGGAGTTACAGGAGTGGAACTCTCAAGGCACGCTCAAGGGGAGCGTGTTGCCTTGTCGCAGCGTTGTGCGGGCGGCGCGCGCCTATGGCAGGTAGGCGGTGGCCCGGATCAGGTTGTGGTCGGACGGGATGACACCGATGAACCGCCCGGCCGAATCCACCCGCACGACGACCTCGTACTCGCTGACCCGCATCTTGGTCATGAAGATGTAGTCGGTGTTGGAGCCGTTCACGTCGCCGGGGAAGTTGCGGGCCTTGCGCTTGTACATGTTCAGGCTCGCGTAGGAGGTGTTGATCCGCTTCTCGACGAACGCGCCCGGCGCGGAGTTGTGGGACCGGTAGGCGTTGCCCAGGGGATCGAGGTAGCCCGCGCGCTGCATGATGTCGTAGGGCGCGTTGCCCCACTTCTCCCACTTGGTGCTGGCGTAGTCGCCGACGGCGATCACCGGCAGGCCGTCCCGCAACCGGGCGGTCGCAGCAACGATGGCGTTCGCCTGGCGCTTGCGCGCCGTCCAGCCCTTGCGCCCGTCATTGGGCTCGAGGTGGGTGTTGGAGAAGAAGAACCGCTTGCCGGTGGACTTCTGCTCGAAGATGGCCCAGCCGAGGAACCGCTTCGACGCGCCGCGGGGGAGCGCGATGGTGCCCTGCTTGATGAGCTTGAGGCGGTCGGAGTTGTAGATCGTCCGCACGTCGGGGGACGCGCCCCTGCGGTACTCGGTGAGCTTGTACGGGCTGCCGAGTCGTCGGATCAGGTCCATGTACTGGGTGCCGCCGCCGGGGATCCCGCCGATCGAGGCCTCCTGGACGCCGAGGACGTCGAGGTCCTCCGCGCGGATCTGGGCCACCAGCGGGCCGCGCCGCTTCGCCCACGTCGCCTTCCCCCGCGAGCAGTTCTCGCACAGGATGTTGTAGCTGCCCACGCGCAGCGGCAGCGACTCGGGGGTGGTCAGGGACGTCGGCTCCGACCACGCCGACACGGGGTTGGCGGCCGTGTCGACCGCACGCACGCTCACGTAGTACTTCGTCGTACGTTCGAGCTTCTTGAAGGTGACGTGGGTGCCGTCCACGTCCGTCTGCCCGGACAGGTTCGCCGGGTCGGTGCCCATGATCACCTGGTAGTTCAGATCGGGCTCGGGCTCCGTCCAGTCGGCACTGATCGAGGTGCTGGTCTGCGCGGAGAGGTTCACCAGCGGGGCGGCGAGCGGATACTCCCGGTCGCCCGTGGTGAAGGTGATCGTGGAGCCCCAGTCCCCGGTCGTGTTGGTCGAGGGATCCCAGGCCGCGACGCGGACGAAGTAGGGGGTGTCCGGGATCAGCCCGGTGAGCACGGCGACGGTGTCGTCGGACGTCGCCCGCGCGGCCGTGAGGAAGCTCGGGGAGGTGTCGTAGTCGACGGCGTAGCCGGCGGCGTGCTCCGCGGCGGGCCAGGTGAGGATCGCCATGGTCGAGCGCTGGCTGACGCTCACGGCCGGAGGCGGCGCGGGAAGGACGGGCTCGGCGATCGCTGCGTCCGTCGGGCCGCTGCCCACCAGAAGGCCGACGCCGGCGAGCATGGCGAGCAGCCGGACGAACCGACCCCTCCGCGTGCCCACGCGACCTCCCAGCACTTCCGGCGGCCGTCAACCCCTCCGTTGTGGCCTCGCCAGCCCGCGTTGCGGACGCGTGAAATCTACCATGGCGAGCCAGTCCTGCCGAGGGTGTCACCGGCCGTCGGAGCTCCCCCCGCGCACCCGCCGGGGTGACCTTCTCCGGCGTCGTGGAAGGGCTCCGCGAGGGCCGTCCTACGCTGGCCCCGTGACGATGAACCTCCTGTGCCGCTCAGGCGTGCGCGGCCCGCTGGCTGCGCTGGCCGCCGTGGCGGCCGGCGGCCTCGGTGGCGTCCTCGCCCTCGGGCTGGCCGTCCGCCTGCTCACCCGCGGGCGGATCGTCACGCCCGACCGGCTCCCGCCGCTGCCGGTGGCGCTCGTGCTGGGGGCGGAGGTCTACTCCGACGGGCGCCCGTCCCGCTTCCTGCGGGCACGGCTGGACGTGGCGGCGGACCTGTACCGCCGCGGCCTGGTCGGCCGCGTCCTGCTGTCCGGCGACGGGCTGTCGCCGTTCTACGACGAGACCGCTGGCATGCGCGACTACCTGCTCGACGCCGGCGTGCCCGCCGCCCACCTCGTGCTCGACCCGGCCGGCTTCGACACCTACGACTCCTGCCTGCGGGCACGGGATGTCTTCGGGCTGCGGCGCGTGGTCGTGGTGAGCCAGGCCTACCACCTGCCCCGGGCGCTCGCGATCTGCCGGGCCCTCGGCCTCGATGCCTGGGGGGTGGGCGACGACTCCGTCCGTCCCCACTCGCGCACCTGGGCGCACGGGGTACGCCGGGAGCTCGCGGCCAACCTCAAGCTCGTCTGGGACGTGGCCACGCGCCGTCCCCCTCGGGCGCACACCCACTGACGCCGGGACGGGAGCGCGCCGCGGGCGTGGGAGGATAGCGGCCATGCTGTCGCTGCCGTCCCTGCTGAGTGAACGCATCCGGTCCGTCGCCGGAGTCGACCCGGAGCTGCGTCCGGCCACCCGTCCGCAGTTCGGCCACTTCCAGACGAACGTGGCGCTGCGCCTGGCCAACGCGGAGGGACGCCCGCCGCGGGAGGTCGCGACCCGGCTCGTGGAGCAGCTCGACCTGTCCGACCTGTGCGAGCCTCTGGAGGTGGCCGGTCCCGGCTTCATCAACCTGCGGCTGCGCGCCGACGTGCTCGCGCGGGTGGCCAGCGAGGTGCTGGCCGAGCCCGGTGCCGGCATCGCCGCCGCGGCCGAGCCGCGGACGGTCGTGATCGACTACTCCTCGCCCAACGTCGCCAAGCAGATGCACGTCGGGCACCTGCGCTCGACCATCATCGGCGACTGCTTCACCCGCGTGCTGCGCGCCCAGGGCCACCGGGTGATCCCGCAGAACCACATCGGCGACTGGGGACGCCAGTTCGGCATGCTCGTCGAGCAGATCCTCGAGGAGGGCCTGGACGCGGCGTCGCTCGACCTTCCGGCGGCGGAGGCCCTCTACCAGCGGGCCAACACCCACCTGAAGGAGTCGGAGGAGTTCGCCGCGCGGTCGCGCGACCGGGTTGTCCTGCTCCAGTCCGGCGACGCGGAGACCCGGCGCATCTGGCAGCAGCTGATCGACATCTCCCTGGCCGGCTTCAACGCCACCTACGCGCGGATGAACGTCCTGCTGTCCAACACCGACCTGGCCGGGGAGTCGATCTACAACGCCGACCTCCCGGTGGTCGCCGCGGACCTCGCCGACCGCGGGATCGCCGTGGTGGACGACGGCGCGCTGGTCGTGTTCGTCGAGGGGTTCACCGCGCCGGCGATCATCCGCAACGCCCAGGGCGGTTTCGGCTACACCTGCACCGACCTCGCCGCGATCCGGCACCGGGTCGGCGACCTGCGTGCCGACCGGCTGGTCTACGTCGTCGGCGCCCCGCAGACGTTCCACTTCGAGCAGGTGTTCGCGGTCGCGCGGATGGCGGGCTACCTTCCCGACACCGTCAGCGCGGAGCACGTGGGCTTCGGCCAGGTGCTCGGGGCGGACGGCAAGAAGTTCTCCACCCGCGAGGGCACGGCGGTCACGCTGAACTCGCTGCTGGACGCCGCGGAGGCGGAGGCGGCCCCGTCCATCGCGCTGGCCGCCATCAAGTACGCCGACCTCTCGAACGGCCTCCAGAAGGACTACACCTTCGATGCCGAGCGCATGGTGGCCACCACGGGCGACACCGGCCCGTACCTCCAGTACGCGCACGCCCGGGTGAACCAGATCCTGCGCAAGGCCGAGGCCGAGGGGTTCGCCTTCGACGCCGTCACGGTGCTCGCCGAGCCCACCGAGCAGGCGCTCGCCCTGCAGCTGAGCCGCTTCGGGGAGGTCGTCGCCGCCGTCGGCGACACGCTGCAGCCGCACCGGTTGTGCGGCTACCTCTACGAGACCGCCGGAGCGCTCAGCTCGTTCTACGAGCAGTGCCCGGTGCTGAAGAGCGAGGGCGACGTGCGCGCGTCCCGCCTGGCGCTGTGCGCCGCCACCCGCAAGGTGCTGGCGATCGGCCTCGACCTGCTCGGTATCGAGGCCCCCGAGCGCATGTGACGCCGCGGGGGCCCGCTGCCCGGGGTCAGGACGGACGGTCGGGGTTCTCGACCTTGTCCACGGCCAGCCAGGCGGCACCGATGATGCCGGCGCGGTTGCGCAGGTGGGCCGGGACGATCGGGGTCTTGAGGTTCAGCTTCGGCAGGAACTTGTCGGACGCCTTGGAGACGCCGCCGCCCACCACGAGCAGGTCGGGCCAGAACAGCGCCTCGAGCGTCTCGTAGTAGCGCTGGAGCCGCGGCACGTACTCCTCGTAGGAGAGCCCGAGCGCCGTCTTCACCGACGCGGCGGCCTGGGTCTCCGCGTCGTGCCCGTCGATCTCGAGGTGCCCCAGCTCGGTGTTCGGGATGAGCACGCCGCGGTAGATCAGGGCGCTGCCGATGCCGGTGCCCAGCGTGGTCACCAGGACGAGGCCCTCGTTGCCCTTGGCCGCGCCGAACTTCACCTCCGCGACGCCGGCGGCGTCCGCATCGTTGACCAGCACGACCTGGCGTCCGAGGTGGTCGCTGAAAATCTGCTCCGCGGGCGCGTCGATCCACGACTTGTGAATGTTGGCCGCGGACCGGCTGATGCCGTGGGTGACCACGGCGGGGATGGTGATGCCGATCGGCCCGTCGCCCATCTGGTCGGCGAACCCGGACACGATCTCGGCGACGATGGCCGCGACGTTGGCCGGGGTTGACTCCTCGGGGGTGGCGATCCGCACGCGGTCGGTCACGAAGTCTCCGGCGGCCAGGTCGACCAACGCGCCCTTGATCCCGGATCCGCCGATGTCGATGCCCAGCACGGGTTGGTTCTGCATGGCACCACCCTAGAGGTCGAGCGCCACGGGCGCGTCCGTGACCGTGAAGCGCGAAGTCGTGGCCGGGCCGCCGACACCCGCGGGAAGCCGCGCCGGCCCTCGCCGGCGGAACCGGCAGGCGCGCCGACCCCGTCCGCCTAGACTCGACGACTGTGACGACATGGCTGGTGACGGGCGGGGCGGGCTACATCGGGGCGCACGTGGTGCGGGCGCTGCAGGCGAAAGGCCTGCAACCGGTGGTGCTGGACGACCTGTCCTCCGGGATGGCGTCCTTCGTGCCCGAGGGCGTGCCGTTCGTGCGGGCGAGCATCCTCGACACCGCGACCGTCACCGACGTCCTGCGCGACCACGACTGCCTGGGCGTCATCCACGTGGCGGGGTTCAAGTACGCGGGCGTCTCGGTGCAGCGGCCCCTGCACACCTACGCGCAGAACGTCACCGGGACGGCCAGCGTGCTCTCGGCCATGGTGGACGCGGGGGTCTCGAACATCGTCTTCTCCTCCTCGGCCGCCGTCTACGGCACGCCCGACACCGAACTGGTCACCGAGGCGTCCCCGAACGCGCCCGAGTCTCCGTACGGGGAGTCGAAGCTCATCGGTGAGTGGCTGATCAACGACGTGGCGCGCGCCACCGAGGGCTTCCGCGGCGTGAGCCTGCGCTACTTCAACGTGGTGGGCTCTGCGACCGACGAGGTGTACGACGCCAGCCCGCACAACCTCTTCCCGCTGGTGATCGAGGCCCTCCTCGCCGGGCGGACGCCGCGGATCAACGGCGACGACTACCCGACCGAGGACGGGACGTGCGTGCGCGATTACGTCCACGTCGGCGACCTCGCCGACACCCACGTCGCCGCGGCGCTCGCCCTGGCCGAAGGACGCGAGCTGCGCACGGCGTACAACCTGGGCAGCGGCCTGGGCCTGAGCATCCGGCAGATCATGGACGCCATGGCGCGGGTCACCGGCATCGACTTCGTCCCCCAGATCGCGCCGCGCCGCGCCGGCGACCCCGCGCGGATCGTCGCCGACGGCACGGCTGCCGCCGCCGACCTCGGCTGGCGGATGAGCTACTCGGTGGACGAGATGGTCTCCTCCGCCTGGTCGGCGCGCAGGGTCTCCGGCCCCGCAGCCTGAGTCTCCCCGCCCTTCGCTGCGGCGTCCTCGTCTCCGGCCGGCAGCGGGTCCTGCTCGGACAGGTCACGGACGGGCAGGTGGTGCACCAGCCGCAACAGTTCCGCCTGGCGCTGGAGCACCTGGCCTGCGTCCAGCCCCGCGGCGTGGGCGTCGATCTGTGCGCCGGCGGTGTGGAACTCGAGGTCGGCCAGGCCCAGGCGCCGGGAGACCGGCCCCTGGGTGATCCGCACCGACTGGACGCGGGCGTGCGGCACGAGCTGCCAGCGACGCACCAGCCACCCGTGGCGTGACACCACGAGGAGCTCGTCGTGGCCCCAGCGCAGGAACGGCTGGGCGAGGGGGTGCAGCCAGCGGGCCCGGGACGGCGCCCGGTGCAGTTCGACCGACTCGAAGTCCGCGCGCGGCCAGATCGCGCCGAGCGCAACACGCACCTGCTCGATCGTCCCAGCGGGCATGAGGATCGTCGAGACGCCGGTCTTGTTCTCGTCGTCGGTGACTGCCCCCCAGCCGATCACCTCGATGTCGATGCGGTAGAGGCCGAGCCTGCGCCACACCGGCGACTGGCTGAGCTGGACGGCCTGGATGCGCCGCGGCGGCAGCGACTGGCTGGTGAGGCTGGTGAGCCCGCGTGAGACCCTCAGCCCGTGGGCGCGGCGCGACAGCGTGTAGTTGAACTGCCCGGCCACCCGGCGGACCGTGAAGCCGAACAGCATGCTGACGGTCGGGATCGCCAGGGCGAAGAGCACCCACGGCTGGCGGAACACCAGCCCGGCGACGGCGGAGACCACGCCGAGCGCGACGATGCCGAAGAACTCGTGGGAGGTGACCGCGGCCAGCACCAGCGTCTGCGGGGAGACGCGCACCAGCACCTCGTCGTCGGCGCCGAGGTCGACCAGCAGGGAGTCCGTGGGCGCGTTGGCCACCGCCTCGGCCTGCACCCCGCGCGCCCGAGCCAGCAGGTAGTCGCGCAGCGCGTAGGCGCGGCCGCGCGGGAGGTAGCGCAGCGTGGACCGCTCGGAGGCGCCGACGTCGATCTGCAGTTCGGCCAGCCCGAACATGCGGGCGGCGAAGGGCTGGACGACGTCGATCGACTGCACCTTGTCGAAGGCGATCCGGGCCGAGCGGCGGAACAGGGCGCCGGTGTCGATGCGCAGCTCGTCCGCGTCGATCACGAAGCGGGTGAAGCGCCACGACACGAAGCCCACGGCGCCGCTGATGGCGGCGATGGCGGCAACCCCGAGGGCGATCCACTCCAGCGGGGGCAGTGGACGCGGTTCCTGCCCGATCGGCAGGTAGTCGCGCCCGAAGCTGAACGCGACGGCCAGGAGCACGATCCACCCGCGGATGAACGGGGTCAGCGGGTGGGGTCGCTCGGTGAGCTTCTGCCCCGGCGGCGGACCGCCCGGCGGCAGGGTGGCGGCGGGCTCGCTCATAGGGGCAGCGCCTGTGCCTCCCCGGCGGTGATCAGCCGGTCGCGCAGTGCCGCAGCCTCTGACGCGGTCAGGCCCGGGATGCTCCCGCTCGACTGGACGCTCGCGGTGACCAGTTCGACCCGCGCGAAGCCCCAGGCCCGGTCGATCGGCCCGGACTCCACGGTCACAGAGAGCATCCGGCCGTACGGGATCGCGGTGAGCTGCTTGTGCCACAGCCCGTGGGTGATCAGCAGGTCCTGCTCGCGCTCGGCGTAGCCGAAGGAGCGCACCCAGCGTCCGGCGCGCACCACCCGCCAGGTCGTCCAGGCCAGGCCGGCGGCCGCGGCCGCCGCCGCCCAGGCCCAGTCCACGAACAGGCCGACGCCGACCGTGACCACGATCGTGGCCGCGACGTTGTACAGCAGCGCGCCCAGGCGGCGGACCACGGCGTAGCGGTCGGGCAGCCGCCGCCACTCGGCCGTCGGGGTGAACAGGTCGCTCATACCGACGAATCTAGTGGCGCCGGTCGCGAGCCTTCGGGTTGCGCACCTCGACCCCGCCGAATCCGCAGAAGCCCTTCACCACCAGGCGCGGCGCGGAGCCGTCCGGAGGGGTGAGCTTGCGGACGTCCGCTCCGCCGAACACGGCCATCACCTGGCTGTCGACCTCGGTGCCGGGCGGGACGACGACCTCCACCCCGCCGAAGAGGCAGAACACGTTGAAGGTCAGCTCGTGCGCCTCGAAGGTGGCCTTGGTCAGGTCGAGTTCGACGCCGCCGAACATGGCCAGGATCGAGGTGTTCCGGCGCACCCGCCACGTGTGCTTGCGGGTGGTGCCGGCGAAGATCGCGACGATCTGGTCGGCGGCGTCGGTGGCGTTGGCCTCGTCGTAGGTGACGACCGGGCGCGCGGCCGGGCCGGTCGGGCTGACCAGGTCACGGGTGAGCGGCACGAGGTCGTCGAAGGTCTCGGCCAGGCGGGCGGCGGCGATCCGCTGGTCGCGCTCGACGGGAGTGAGCCGGCCCTCGGCCTGGGCGGCGTTCAACAGGGAGATCACGTGGCCGCGGTCGGCGTCCGACGCGGTGAGGTCGCCACCGGCGGCCGGGCCGACATCGCTGGGCTCAAGGGGATTGGACATGGGAAGAACCTAAGCCCGGCGGGTGCCCCGAGACACCCCGGACGGGGGCCGATGGGGGTGCAGTGGGTGCCAACCCTTAGCGGGTCGACGCCGGGTGGACGCGGACGCCGCCGGCGGTGCGGGGAGGCGCTAGCCTTCGGGGATGCGGAAGATCCTCATCCTCGCCGCGATCTTCTTCGGCTCCTCGGTCGTCGGCCTCTTGCTCGCCGGCCTGCTGGTTCCCGGCATCGGCGTCGGGATCGGGGGCTTCATCGTGGCCGTTGCCGTGTTCACCATCACCCAGAGCCTGCTCACCCCCCTGACCACCAAGCTCGCCGCGAAGTTCTCGCCGCCGCTGGTCGGTGGGGTCGGGCTCCTGTCGACCGGCCTCGCCCTCGCGATCGCCAGCTCCTTCGAGGGTGGCATCACCATCCAGGGGCCGACGGCCTGGGTCCTGGGCACGCTGGTCGTGTGGCTGGTCACGGCACTGGGCAGCTGGCTGCTTCCGCTGTGGCTTCTGAAGAAGACGGCGAAGAAGGTCCGCACGCGCTGACGGCGGGGGACGGGTCCCGTCGGCTCAGGCTGCGATCAGGCCCTGGGCGCGGGCGATGCTGACCGCGACCAGCCGGTCGTGCACCCCGAGCTTGCTGTAGACGTTGCTCAGGTGCTTGTGCACCGTGCGCGGCGACAGCCCGAGCCGGGCGGCGATCGTCCGGGCCAGGAGGCCCTCGGACAGCAACTGGAGCACCTCGACCTCGCGCGCGGTGAGGTTGAGCGCTGCGGCGGCGTCGGCCGCGGACCGGGCGCGCTGCTCCCGGCGGCACGACTCCGCGACGTGCGGCATGAGCAGCGTCAGTGCGGTGGCCGACTCGGCGAAAAGGGCGTGCGCCTCCGGGCTGAAGCCACCGCGCCGCGACAGCGCGAGCACCCTGCCCAGGTCGTGCACCTGGTGCTGCTCGAGGTCCGGCCCGATGGTGACGATCTCGCCGAGGACGGGATGCTGCGCCAGGTGGACGTTGCCCTCCGAGTGCCGGCCGCCGTGGGCGGCGGCCTCGGCCAGGACGCCCGCCCTCCGCTGGTCGGGGAAGCCGGCGTGCACGTGCAGGCGGCGTCCCACGTCGAGCCCGATGAGCACAGCGGTCTCGGCGTTCCCGGCCTTGGCCAACGTGGTGCACACCAGCTGCTCGGCGCGCTCGCCGCCGTCGATGGCGGCCATGGCCTGCGTCATCAGCTCAACGATGGTGATGGCCCGATCCTGTCTGGTCACCCGCCTCCGCTCCTCAATGCCCCAACGCACGGTCTTCCGCCACGTACCTGTCCAGCAGCAGTCTGTCAGACGCGCGGCGCGGACTGGCGCGGTTTCGTCCGAGTCGCCGTCGCGTCGCGCTCCCCGCAGCGAGTTCGCGAGCCGTGTCGGGCTGCGGCTAGACTGCTCCACGCACGCTCGTCAGAGGGTGCCCTGCGGATGTAGTTCAATGGCAGAACATCAGCTTCCCAAGCTGACAGTGCGGGTTCGATTCCCGTCATCCGCTCCATGTGTGGTTCCTTCTCGGGATCGCATTCGGAGTCGACAAGGCACGTCCCGGTTCCCGGAACGTCGTGTCCGGCTCGGGCTGATCCAGCTCGTCCCCATCGCGCATCGTTGTCACCCGCAGGGGGGCACGAAGTGTGCACATCGATCCGGAATTCACGGCTGACGTGGGTATTGCGGCGGTTCGCGCCGTCGTCGGGCAGCGACGCGCAATCCCTGTTCCCGCGTCGACGTTTCGGTGAGAATCGCGGATCGTCGCTCCCACTCCTGGATCGCTGGAAGAATGCTCGGGGGTTCACGCGGGTGGGCCCATATCGAACGAAGGCTCTCCCTTGATGCGCATCGTCCGGCCGGCGTGGTCGACGTGGGTCTTGTCCGTGGTGTTCGGGCTTCTGGTTTCCGTCGTCGGCGCTCCCGCCGCCCGGGCGGCGGGAGACATGGGGTTCGACATCGCCGAGTGGCCGTCGGTCTCCGGTGTTGCGAAGGTTGGCGCGACGGTGACCGCTGACCCGGGCGTCTGGGTTCCCGAGCCTTCGCGACTGGAGCTCCAGTGGTTGCGCAACGGTGCGGTGGTCGCCGGCGCGACGGGGCCCTCGTACGTGGTCACGGCTGCCGACCTGGGCTACAAGCTGACGGTGAAGGTGACGGCGTATGGGGATGGGGTCGCCACGACGACCGCCTCGGCCCCGCCGACGGCGCTGGTCACCTCCGACGAGCCCATGCCCGGCACGATCACCGGACGGGTCACCAACCGCGGCGGGGTTCCCCTGACCGCCGCAGCGGTACGGGTGGAGCTCTCCGCCGTGGGCGCTGACGGTCCTGGTCAACCCACTGTTCGCTACCCGGATCAAGACGGCCGCTACTCCTTCGCCAACGTCCCCGCCGGTTCGTACCGGCTCTTGTTCCAGGCGGTCCAGACCTACGAGTACGCATCCGAGTGGTGGGACGACGAGCCGGATCGGTCCCTGGCAAGGACCATCACCCTGGGGACGGACGACTGGGCCGTCGCGGACGCCGTGATGGGCTCGCTGGGCGTCGTCCAGGGCTCCCTCACCGGGCTCGCGGGAAGGACGCTCGAGCCGTACTGGATCAAGGTCCTGCGCGTTCAGGGCGCGGAAGAGACGGAAGTCACACCGGCCGTGGGACGCCCGGGTGGCGGGAAGTTCCGTATCTCCGGCCTGCACCCCGGTGAGTACCGGGTGGTGTTCTCACACACCGGCTACGCCCCCGGAGCCCTCCGTTTCACGATCGGGCTCGACGAGACGTTGGACCGGAGCCTCCGTCTCGAGCCCCGTAGTACCGGCGATCTGGGTTCGGTGGCCGCCGCGCCGGTGGTCTTCCACGGTGAGGGCCCGAGCACGATCAGGATCGGGATCCGGGTCCTCCCGCGAGTGTTCGCCGACGCGAAGGCGTTGGACGACGCGGCCTGTGAAGCAGCCAGCCTCTCGTGGAGGGCGTCGATGGACGTGTACGACCCCCGCGGGGGAGCCTTCACCTCCACCGTCTACGAGGGCAGCCAGGCGGACGACGGCGCCAGCCGTCCGGACATCACCCGGGTCTTCGAGATGAACGCGTTCAAGTCGCTCCTGGGAACCCACGAGGTGCGGGTGCGCCTCGACTCGACCGTGAGCTACGCCGGCTGCGGCGGTGGCGAGCCGCTCAGCCACAGCTGGCACGACACGGTCATGACGGGGCTGGATGTGCTGGACACCTTCACCGCGCCGGCCCCGGTCATCCACGGAACCCCGGTGAAGGGCGAGACGCTCACCGCGGTCGCCGGCGAGTGGACGCCGACCCCGAGCACCGTCACCTGGACCTGGCTGCGGGACGGGACGCCGATCCCGGACCAGACCCGGGCGACCTATCAGCTCACGGCAGACGACGTCGGCAAGCGGATCAGCGTCCAGGTGACCGGCCGGCGTGTGGACTGCGTCGACCTCACCGCCGACTCCGCGCCGACCCCGGTGGTGAAGCTCGCCCCCTGGCCTTCTCCGCCCACTCCCAGGATCACCGGCACTCCCAGGGTCGGGGAGACGCTCACGGCAGCCCCCGGCACCTGGAGCGAGCCCACCCCCACGGAGCTGACGTACCAGTGGCGACGCAGCGGCGTCGCGATCCCGCTGGCAACCGGCGAGGGCTACACCCTGGGCGCGGCCGATCTCGGCAAGCGGATCTCCGTGACCGTGACGGCCGGCGCGCCGAACACCGACGCAGTCACTGTCGAATCGGCACGAACGGGCGCCGTCGCGAGCGGCCTGCTCGTTGCCCCGACCCCGACCATCGCCGGTTCACTCGCCGTCGGCCAGACCCTGAGTGCCCAGGCCGGCAGCTGGACCTCCGGCGCATCGCTCAGCTTTCGCTGGCTGCGGGACGGCTCGCCGATCAAGAGGGCGACGGGCACCGACTACACGCTCAGCTCCGCCGACGCCGGCCGCAAGATCAGCGTGCGCGTCACCGGAACGCTGCCGGGCTACACGACGGCGGTGAAGACCTCCGCGAAGTCACGCAGGGTCATGCGCGCCGGGACGCCACGGATTGCCGGGGTATTGGCGGTCGGCACGACCCTGTCCGCGGGTCGAGGGACCTGGACGTCGCACGTGTCCTTCTCCTACCAGTGGTTGCGGGACGGGGTCGAGATCGCCGGAGCGACACGGTCGTCCTACACGCTCGTACCCGACGACGCGGACCGGACGCTCACGGTGACCGTGACGGGCCGCCGCGCCGGGTACGCGACGGCTACCCGGACCTCCGCTCAAACGCTACGGGTGATGCTGGCCGGTTCCCCCACGGTCGCCGGCACGCTGGCCACGGGGTCCCTGCTCTCGGCCACCCCTGGTGTCTGGACGGCCGGGACCAGCCTCTCCTACCAGTGGAGTCGCTCGGGCGAGAACATCCCCGGCGCCACCGGCCCGACCTACGGGCTGACCCCCGGCGACGCCGGACAGCGCATCAGCGTGCGGGTCGTCGGTGGGCAGCCGGGATACGCGACCATCGCCAGAAGCGGGGCTGCAAGCCTCAGGGTGATGAAGGCCGGGACCCCATCGATCGCCGGAACCCCAGCGGTCGGCTCGGACCTGAAGGCTGTGCGTGGGTCGTGGACGTCGTCCGTGACGTTCCGCTACGCGTGGCTGAGGGACGGAGTCCCGATCCCGGGCGCCACCGCCTCGTCCCTGCACCTGACCAGTGCCGACGCCGGTCGGGACATCACCGTGCAGGTCATCGGCCGCCGATCGGGTTACGCCACCATCGCCAGGACCAGCGCGGCCGTGAACGTCCCCTGACCCACCGGGTCGCCGAGGCGCCGGATCGGGTGCCATGGCGACGGCCAAGTCACCCTCACGGGGTCTTGGCCCGGTTCGATCGCGCCCGATACCTTCTGCACCTGGCCTCCTGCAGAGTTCCGCCAAGCTCTGCAGGCGCAACTCATGCCGAACACCGGGGGGCGTCGGCAGGCGGGTTGTGTGCTGGCAGCTACCTCCAGGAGGGATAGCCTGCGAGGCGCTCCCAGCAGGTCTTGGCGGACCCCAGCCGCGCCGGGCGGGAGTGCGTCCGTCGTACGGTGGCGGGTGCAGGGCAGCGAGCAGCCGCAGCCCCCGAGCACCAAGGACGGTCACCATGATCGAGCACCCGGGACCCCACACGCCGGTCACCGTCGACAACTTCGCCCAGGTCGAGGGCCCGTTCTACCACGGCACGCAGGCCGTCCTCGAGGCGGGGGCGGAGCTCGTCCCGGGCCGCGGCTCCAACTTCCAGCAGGGACGGGTCTCCAACCACCTCTACTTCACCACGCTCGTGGAGACGGCGGCGTGGGGAGCGCAGCTGGCGGCCGCCCTCGCGGGCAGCAGCGAGCGGGGCCACATCTACCTCGTGGAGCCCGCCGGGCCCTTCGAGGACGACCCCAACGTGACGAACAAGCGGTTCCCCGGCAACCCCACACGGTCGTACCGCACCCGCCACCCCCTCCGCGTCCTCGCCGAGCACGAGGGCTGGGAGGGCCATTCCCCGGAGGCCGTCAGGACCATGCTCGACCACCTGGCGCAGCTCCGTGAGCAGGGCCTCGACGTGATCGAGGACTAGGGCGTTCCGCGTCCCACAGGCTGCACCGTTGTGAACCGAACTCGGTCAACAACGGTGCTCGTTGTCGGGTCCGTGCGTGCGGCGGCGACGGTGGCCAGGAGCGCTACCAGCGTCAGGGGGCCGGCCAGCAGTGCCACCCCGGCCCAGCCGACGGCCTGCCAGAGCAGGGTGGCGAGCGCCCCCGCGATCGTGCTGCCCAGGTAGTACGTGCCGAGGTAGGCGCTGGACGCCTGCGCGGTGCCGCGGCCGCGGCGGAGCGCGCGGTCGACCACCCAGCCGCTGAGCAGCGAGTGGACGCCGAGAAAGGCGAAGCCCACCAGGGCCAGCCCGGCGACGACGGCGGCCACGTCGGGTACCGACAGCAGCGCGAGGCTGCCGGCCAGCAGGAGCAGTCCCCCGCCCACGGCGCGACCCCGTCCGGCGCGTGCGGCCAGTGCCCGCGCCACGAGTGGTGCGGCGATCCCCACCGGGTAGGCGAGGTACACGAGAGAGGCCCGGGCGCCCAGCTGGAACGGTGGCGCCTGGAGGCGGAATCCGACGGCGTTGTACGTGCCGACGAACGCACCCATCGCGGCGAAGCCGGCCACGCAGAGCAGCGCGACCACACGGTCGCCGAGTGCCGCGAGCGTGCCGAGGACGGCCTCGCGCAGCTCCACGGGCCCGGGAGCGAAGCCGGCCGACGAGGGCAGCAGGACCGACATCAACGCGCCGGCGACCACGGTGACCAGGGCGACGACGCCGGCGGCCAGCGGCCAGCCGCCGAGGGCCTCCAGAGGCCCGGGCAGCAGGCGGGCGGCGGCCCCGCCCGCGGCCGTCCCTGCGATGTAGGCGGCGTTGGCCCGGGCATGGGAGCCGGCGGCTACCTCCTCCCTGAGGTAGGCCAGCGCGGCGGCGGGCAGGCCGGCGAGGGCGAACCCGAGCAACCCGCGGGTGACCAGCAGCGTCGTCCAGTCCGGGGCCAGCGCGGACGCGATCCCGAGGACGCCGGAGGCGAGCAGGCTCCAGCGCATCACCGGCACGCGCCCCACCCGGTCGGCGAGCGGCCCGGTGACCAGCAGCCCGGCGATGATCGTGAGCGTGGTCACCGAGAGCGCGTGGGACGATTCCGCTGCGCTCACCCGGTAGTGCGCGGCCAGGGCGGGCAGGAGCGGCTGCACGAAGTACATCAGCGAGAAGTTGGCGAGCCCGCCGGCCATCAGGGCGACCACGATCCGCCGGTAGGACGCGCTGCCGGCCATGTGGCCGGTGTGCGCCCCGACCGGCCCGGGCGCGGGGAGTCCGACGGTGGTCACCCCGGCAGTCTCGCGCGCAGCCGTCGATGCGGGAAATGATCGAGACCCCATACCTGATGCGATTCATGCATCAGTAGGGTGGGCTCGTGGACGAGCAGACGTTGCAGGTCTTCCTCACCCTCGCCGACACCGAGAACACCAGGGACGCGGCCGCCCTGCTGCGCGTGAACCAGTCGAACGTGTCCCGGGCCCTCGCCCGGCTGGAGGCCGAGCTGGGCGCGGAGCTCTTCACCCGCCGCGGACGCCGGGTCGAGCTGAACCGGGCGGGCGAGGTGTTCCGTGCGGACGCGCTGCGCCTGCGGGAAGGCTTCGAGACCGGGCGCCGGCACGTCCGGCAGCTCACCGGCCCGCTGGCGACCGTCCGGCTGGGCTTCCTCCAGTCCGCCGCGCTGTGGGCGGTCCCGCGCCTGGTCGGCAGCTTCCGGTCCGGTGCCCCCGAGTGCCGCTTCGAACTGCGCCAGGGGTTCGCCCGCGACCTCTACGGCTGGATCGCCACCGATGCGCTCGACGTGGCCTTCGTCACCGCTCCCGGCCCGGCGCGCGTCGGCTTCGACTGGCGGCAGCTGGTCGAGCAGCGCCTCACGGTCGCCGTGCCGAGCGGTCACCGGTTCGCTGGCCTGGCGAGCGTCTCCGCGTCCGACCTCGACGGGGAGGACGTCGTCGCGTTCGCCCACAGCACCGAGCTGCGCACGGTGATCGACCCGTTGCTGGCCGAGGCGGGGGCCCGCGTCCGGATCGCGTTCGAGTCGAGCGAGATCGACACCATCCGCGGGCTGGTCGGTGTGGGCCTCGGCATCGCGATCATCCCCGAGCCGACCCGCCCGGCCGATACCGACATCACTTATGTGCCGCTGGAGCCACGCCGCTCGCGTGCGCTCGGGCTGGCCTGGAGCACCGAACGGGCGCTGCCGCGCAGTGTCACGGACTTCCTGGACCACAACACGGAGGAACGGTTCGCCGCGCCGTCGTGAGTCGCGGGCGCGTCCTCGCCGCGCGGCGCCCGCGGACCGGGAGGATGGACGGGTGAGGCGAGCGGCCCGGCGTCCGGCAGGGGGTTCGGCGTGGCGTACGTGAACGAGCACCACGCGTATGGCGAGCTGCGCAAGCCCGACCGGCGAGCCCTGCGCGACATCCTCAAGACGGCATTCCCGATCGGTGGGTCGTCGCACACACTGTGGAGCGACTTCGTCGACACCACGGCGTTCCTGAGGCGGTCCACGGACGCGGACGCCCTCGGGCTCCCCGAAGGGATCATCGGCGGCGCGATCGTGATGAGCCACCCCGAGGACCAGTACGACTACCTCGCCTACATCGCCATCCACCCCGATCACCGGTACCGACGGCGGCTCTTCGGACGGGCGGACGAGCCGCACCACGGTACGGAGCTGCTCCACGACGTCTACGACGTCATGCGCAGCCGGGTCGGTCCCTCCCGGCTTCAGCGCTACCTGATGATCGAGCCGGCTGGCAACGACGCGCTGCGGTTCTACCTGCGGGCACTGCCGTCGAGCGAGTACCCCGTCCGGTTCGACGAGATCGACCGGGTCATCGCGGTCAGCTACGACGGCCTGGCCCTGTGAGCGGGACTCAGCCCAGGGGCTCCAGCATCCGGAGGCTCGAGCCGCCTCCGTCCAGCACCTCGGCGAGCTTTCCGTTGAACTCCGCGTTGGCCGGATTGGTCAGGTGGGCGTCGAAAGCCGCCTGGTCGCGGTACCGCTCGACGACGACCATGGCGCCGCTGTCGCGGTCGCGGTAGGCCTCGAAGCGGAGGTTGCCGGGCTCGGCGCGCACCAGGTCGCCGTAGGCCAGCAGCAACGCGGACGCGGCCGGCAGCCGGTCCGCCGGAACCGGGATGGTGGCGATCAGGTCGATCTCGGACATGGCGTCCCTCCTCGTGGTGGCCCGCTCGGGAGTCTAGTGACGCCGGGTGCCCCCGCGGGCGGACGGCGTCCGATCGCCCCGCCGGCCTCAGTCGACCCGGATGCCCAGGCGCGCGGCGAGGGCCGGCGCGAGGTCGAGCAGCTGCGTCGTGGTGATCGTCGCCCCGCGCAGACCCTCTGCGTCGCCGACGTCGTCCACGGCGGCGCCGCGGAGGTCGACGTCGACGAGCCTCGCCCCGGTCGGCTCGAGGCGTCCGATGCGGGTCCCGGGGAACGCCACCCGGGTGGCGCTCGCGCGGGCGAGGTCGAGGTCGGTGATGACGCAGTCGGCGAACTCGACGTCGGTGAGCCGGGCGCCCCTGAGGTTCAGGTAGCCGAGCTTGCACCGGCGGAACCGCACGCCGCGCCACGTGCTGTCGTACAGCTCCGCCGAGCCGATCCGGCTCGCGGTCACCGTGACGTTCCACCAGCTCGAGCCGCTCGCGTCCAGTGCGGTCACCTCGAGCCCTTCGAGGAACGAGTCGACGAAGGACGCGGCGGGGGCGCTCCAGCTGGCCGTGCCCAGGTCCTCCACCCGGGAGGACCCGAGCCGGCGTCGCCCCGTCCAGCTCAGCGACTCCGCCCGCACCCCGGCGACCGAGACCGCGTCGAGGTCGGTGTCGCCGTCCACCACGTCCGCGAGCCCCGCCTGGGCCAGCGCGCCGAGCCGCACGCGCGGGAAGCGCGGGGGTGCGGGCTCGGGGTCGGGGACGGTCGGCACTCCCGCACCCTAGCCCCGGGGGAGGGAATGCCGCGCGCGGGCGAACGGTTGGCCTTGGGGTGAGAGCACTGCACTACAACGAATTCGGTGGGCCCGGCGTGATGACGGTGGGCGAGGTCCCCGACCCCCACATCGGCCCGGACACCATGCTGGTCAAGGTGCTCGCCGCGGGCATCAACCCGGTCGACTACAAGGTGCGCGAGGGCTACCTCGCCGGGCTGATCGACACGATCTTCCCCGCCGTCCCGGGGTGGGACGTCGCCGGAGTGGTGGTGAGGCCGGGGCTCGACACCCCGGAGTTCGTCGCAGGAGACGAGGTCCTCGCCTACGCCCGCGCGGACGTCGTGCACTCCGGCACGCTCGCCGAGCTGGTCGCCGTGCCGGTGCGGACGGCGACCCGCAAGCCCGCCACCGTGAGCTTCGAGGACGCGGCCGCCCTCCCGCTCACCGGGCTCACCGCCCTGCAGAGCATCCGCCGCTCCGGGCTCCGCGAGGGCGACACGGTGCTGGTGCACGCCGCGGCCGGCGGCGTCGGGGCGTTCGCCACGCAGCTCGCCGTGCTGGCCGGCGCCAGGGTGGTCGGCACGGCCGGCCCGGCCAACCACGAGTTCCTCCGCAGCCTGGGCGCCGAGCCGGTCGCCTACGGGGAGGGTCTGGTGGCCGCCGCGCGCGCCGTCGCTCCGGACGGCTTCGACGTCGTTCTCGACTGCGTCGGCGGCGCGGCCCTCGACGTCACGCCCGACCTGCTCAGGCCCGGCGGATCTGTCGTGTCGATCGCCGACGGGCGGGCGGCGTCGGAGTTCGGCGGGCAGTACGTGTGGGTCCGCCCCGATCGGGACGACCTCGCGGAGCTTGCCGGCCTGGTCGCCGACGGTCGACTGCGCGTCCACGTGTCCGCGGTGTACGACCTCGAGCATGCGGTGGACGCCTACCGCGCGCTCGAATCCGGGCACACGCGGGGCAAGATCGTCGTCACCCCCTAGTCGCGGCTAGCGGTAGTCGTAGAACCCCCGGCCGCTCTTCACCCCTGCCCGGCCCTGGTCGAGGTAGCCCTTGAGGAAGGCGGCGTTGCGGGTGAGCTGCGGGTCGCCCAGCGTGCGAGCCCAGTAGTCGGTGATGTGCCACGCGGTGTCGATCCCCACGTGGTCGAGCATGCCGAACGGTCCGTTCGGCATCTTCGTCACAGTCGTCCACGCGCGGTCGATGTCCTCCACCGTGGCCACCCCGTTGGCTGCGAGGGTGATCGCCTCGCGGTTGAGGGCGTTGTACATCGCGTTGAACACGTAGCCCGGACTCTCGCGCAGGAGGCGGATCGGGACCTGGCCGATTCTCCCGGCGAACCCGACCAGGGTCTCGACGGTCTCCGGGGAGGTGCCCGGGTGAGGCATGACGTCCACGATGGTGGCCGACCACACCGGCTGGTGGAAGTGCAGCGCAGCGAGGCGGTCCGGCCGGCCGGTGGCGTCCGCGAACAGCGACGGCACCAGCGAGGACGTGTTCGTGGCGAAGATCGTGCGCGCAGGGCAGAGCCGGTCGAGTTCGGCGAACACACGGCCCTTCAGCGCCGGGTCCTCCGGCACCGACTCCGAGACCAGGTCGGCCTCGTGCGCGGCCTCCGCCGGGTCGGTCGTCGCGCTGATGCGGGCCACGTCGGCCACCACGTCGGTGTGGGCGAAGGCGGGGTCGGACGCGACGTGCCCGGCGAGCGCGTCCAGGCGGGCACGGGCCCGGTCGAGGGCGGCCCGTTCGGTGTCCAGCAGCGTCACGGCGAAGCCGTGCGCCGCGCACTGCAGGGCGATCTGCTGTCCCATCGTCCCGGCCCCCACAACCAGCACGGTGCGGATGTCGTCGGCGTCCATCTCGGCGTCCCTCTCCTCTGCCCAGGGCCATGATGCACCCGCCGCGGCGACGGGTGGGGCGGGAGTGGAGGAGGCGCGCGACAGGACCCCAGAAAAGGGTTCAGCCCCGCCTTGGATGGAGGCGGGGCTTGCGTCCCCTATCCCTAAAGGACTGCTGTGAAGCAAAACACCTGTCGGCGATTGTAGTCCCCACGGCGGGGGACACCACGCTGATTTCCTGAGAGTTGGCTTTGGATTTCGTCGGTTCGGACGAGTTCGTACACCTTTCCGGCGCCGGTCCGCCGATGTCGCGCAAGGCCCCGGAACGGCGTCCCTGGCGAGGGGGCGGGGAGTGTACTGCGCTCGCGCTCCCAGCGGAAGGGGGAGCGCCGGACGGCACCGAAACCGATCGGTGGGACCGTCCCTTCACAGCCCGTCCCGGCAGGACTAGTGTCGGCACCGATCCAACCGGAGGCATCAATGGCTGAGCTTGGGATTGGGGCGGTGCTGGACCTCGGCCAGCTCCAGAAAGTACTTGAGGACTTCTCAGAGGCAACGGGCCTCGCGACTGTCGCCGTGGACACGCGCGGGGTCCCCGTGACCAGCGTCTACGCGTTCACGGACTTCTGCCGCCTCATGCGGAGCGACCCTGTCCGCAGCAAACTGTGCTACGGGTGCGACGCCCACGGCGGCCTGCAGTCGCTGATCGAGGGCGCGCCGCACATCTACCGGTGCCACTCGGGCCTGGTCGACTTCTCGGTGCCGGTCACCGACGGCGACAAGTACGTCGGCGCCATCCTGTGCGGGCAGGTGCGCGTGCCCGAGGCCGAGCAACCGGGCTACCTCACCGGCCTCTCCTCCTGGCACGGCGACGGCCAGCTCGAGGAGCTGTACAAGCAGGTGCCCGAGTCGAACCTGCGGCGCGTCGCCGCGGCGGCCAAGACGTTGCTCGGCCTCAGCGAGAGCATCGAGGGCGTCCGGCTGCCGAAGCGCCTCGGCCCGCAGCACCCGCTGCCCGCCTCCGGGACGCCCGAACGGCCGCTGCCGCGGATCGTCCCCGTCCAGGTGGTGCCCAGCCCGAACGCGCACCGTCCGGCGCCGGCACGGCCGCACGGGGCCCTGCAGGCGGCGCTGGAGTCCGAGGACCTCGCCGGCGCCTACGCCGAGGTGAGCCAGCTGCTGGACACCGTCTACGCCGAGGCCGAAGACCTGAGGGAGGGGATCGCCCGGCTGGAGGACCAGGTCGTCGACATCGCCAGGGACTGCGCGCCGAGGCTCGTCCCGCACCTGTCACAGATGGTGGAGCGCTACCGGGAACGCAGGGCGGCGTCGGTCAACCGGTACCAGATGCAGCTCTACTTCGAGCGCCTGCTGGGCACGGTCCTGGACGAGATCCTGCGCGGACGGCCCCACCGCAACCGCGACCTGCGCGACCTGCTCAACGACATCGCGCGGCACCCGAACCGGGCGCTGTCGCTCACCGAGGCGGCCGCGGCCACGCACTGGTCGCCCGGCCACCTGTCGAAGTTGTTCAAATCGGTCACCGGCTACACATTCGTGTCGTATGTCACAGCGTGGCGGATCTCGCGTGCGGAGCTGATGTTAGCTTGCACGCAGATGCCGGTTCAGAGGATCGCAACGGAGCTCGACTTCAACCAGGTGAACTACTTCTCCAGGGTGTTCCGGGCGCACACCGGTGTGTCTCCCAGCGAGTACCGGCGTCGGGCTTCTACGCGCGACGGGAGACCGACCGGTGTTTCGCTTCCAGCTCACCACAACGCTCTGCTACGGGCCTGATTCGCTGTCGGCACTGTCCGACCTCGACGGGCGCCGGGTCCTGATCATCACCGACTCGTTCATGGCGACGACGCCGTTGATGGGCCAGGTGCGCAACGCGCTGTCTGCGGCGACCGTCGAGGTGTTCGACCAGGTCATCCCGAATCCCGACATCACGGCCGTCGCCGCGGGATTGCGGGCGTTCCTCGCCTTCGGGCCCGAGGCGATGGTGGCGCTCGGCGGCGGGTCGCCGATCGACACGGCCAAGGCGGTCCGCAAGCTCGCGCTCGAGCAGGGCCACCGCACGGACGCCGGCTTCTACGTGATCCCCACCACGAGCGGCACCGGTTCGGAGGTGACGTCGTTCTCCGTCGTCACCGACCCGCACAGCCACGTGAAGCTCCCGCTGTTCTCCGACGACATGCTGCCCGACGTGGCCATCCTCGATCCCGAGGCCGTCGCGACGGCACCGCCGCGGCTGGTCGCCGACTCCGGCATGGACGCGGTCAGCCACGCCATCGAGGCCTACGTCGCGCTGGGGCACAACGACTTCTCCGACGCCCTGGCCGAGAAGGCGCTCCGGATCGCCGACACCTACCTGGTGCGCAGCTTCCGCAGCAATACCGACCTGAAGGCCCGCGAGCACCAGCACACCGGGGCGACGATGGCCGGGATCGCCTTCCAGAACGCCGGGCTCGGAATCGTGCACAGCCTGTCGCACTCCATCGGCGGGTCGTTCAAGGTGGCCCACGGCCGGCTCAACGGCATCCTGCTGCCGCACGTGATCGAGTACAACGCCGGCGTGCTCGGTGTCCGCCCGAGCTACGTCTCCGACGTCGGCCGCCGCTACGTCAGCCTGGCGAAGGCGATCGGCCTCACCGCGTCCAGTGACCGCAACGTCGTGTTCGGCCTGGTGGGCTGGCTGGAGCGGCTGCGCCGCGAGCTCGAGATGCCGGGCAGCATCACCGAGGCCGGCATCGACGCCAACGAGTTCCGCGCAGCGATCCCGACGCTGGCCGCGACGGCCCGCAAGGACTTCTGCACGTCCGGCAACCCCGTCCCGGCGACCGAGGGCGACCTGGCCGGCATCCTCCACGCCATCGTCTGACGGACGCGGTCAGGCGAGCCGCTCGGTGAGGGCCGCCATGCCGTCCCCGGTGAGGGCGGAGACCGACAGCGTCTCGGTGACCCCGGCGAGCCGCAGGTAGTCGCCGGCGATCGAGACCTGCTCGGGGGTGGCGATGTCGGTCTTGGTCACGACGCCGATCGAGGGCGGCATGAAGAAGGTCGTGAAGCCGGGCGGGAACTTCGCCTCGTAGACCGTCGCGGAGGCGAGCAGCACCACCAGCTCCACCTCGAAGGACGCCAGCCGCAGCGCGTGCTTGAACCACGGCAGTTCGAGGTACTCCCCCGGGGTGTCGACCACCTGGCCCTCCGCGTAGATCGACTCGGTCTTGGAGTACACCAGGTCGTCGCCGTGCAGCCGCTGGAGCAGGGTGGTCTTGCCGCAACCGACGCTGCCGACGAGGAGGATCCGCTTCACGTGTGCGTCAACGGCGGACGCGCGAAGCCGAGCTCGTCGCACAGCGTGCTGACCACGCTCTCCACCGCCGACTGGACGTCGGTGAGCCGGCCGATCACGACCAGGGAGCCGGAGAAGCGGTCGACGAAGCCGAGCTCGACGGCCGCGGCCTTGGTGGCGACGTCCGCGGCGATGATCGAGGCCTCGCTGGGCGTGATGGTCATCACCCCGATCGCACCGCCGCCGGGCGGCAGGCCGATCTTCGGGTACAGCCGCGCGTCGGGGTTCGCCACGACGTGGGCCAGCGTCACCTGCTTGCCCGGGACGAACTCCTGGATGATGCGCTGCTTCTCCGACATGACACCTCTCCTCGGGGCCGGAGCGGGGGCAGCGGCGCCCGTCCCGACGAGCCCATCGTGAGCAGCAGGGGCGGCAGTGTCAACCGCCCGGACCGTCCTGTGCTGACCTGCACGAATTGGTCGCGGCAGGTGCAATTTTTGGTCGTCCTTGGGTCAGGAAAGCGACCCGAAAGGGATCGCCCGAGGTCCGTTTCGTGCCGTGCCCGCGACCTAGCCTCAACAACGACCGGGGCCAGTGTCGGCTCCGGTGAAGCACCGACCCAACGGAGGAGTCTGGAATGCAAGAAGCCCTCGGAATGGTGGAGACGAAGGGTTTCGTCGCCGCCGTTGAAGCCGCAGACGCGATGGTGAAGTCTGCCAACGTCGTTCTCATCGGAAGCCAGCGAGTGGGCTCGGGTCTGGTCACCGTGCTCGTCCGCGGCGATGTCGGCGCGGTCAAGGCCGCCACCGACGCCGGCGCCGTTGCCGCCCAGAACGTCGGCGAGCTCGTCTCGGTCCACGTGATCCCGCGCCCGCACACCGATGTGGAGAAGATCCTCCCGTCCGCGGACAAGTGAGGGAGTGAGTCCCCATGGCAAGTGAAGAACTGGTCAACCAGATCATGTCCGCCGTCATGAAGAAGATCGACGGCGGCGCTGCTCCCGCAGCAGCCCCCGCACCCGCAGGTGCCCGTCCGGCCAGCACCGAGTACGTCGGCTGCAACCCGCTGGGCGACACCATCGGCCTGGTGATCGCCAACGTCGATCCCCAGATCCACGCCCTGATGAAGATCGACCCGAAGTACAAGTCGATCGGCATCCTGGGTGCCCGCACCGGCGCCGGCCCGCACATCTTCGCCGCGGACGAGGCCGTCAAGGCGACCAACACCGAGATCGTCACCATCGAGCTCCCGCGCGACACCAAGGGTGGCGCCGGTCACGGCTCGTTGATCGTCTTCGGTGCCGTGGACGTCTCCGACGCCCGCCGGGCCGTCGAGGTCGCCCTGAGCGAGCTCGACCGCACCTTCGGCGATGTCTACGCCAACGACGCCGGACACCTGGAGTTCCAGTACACCGCGCGGGCCTCCTACGCCCTGAACAAGGCGTTCGGCGCTCCGCTCGGCAAGTCCTTCGGCATCACCGTCGGCGCCCCCGCCGCCATCGGCGTGGTCCTGGCCGACACCGCGGTGAAGGCATCGACCATCGACGTCATCGGGTACGCAAGCCCCGCCGCCGGCACCAGCTACTCCAACGAGGTCATCTCGTTCTTCAGTGGCGACTCCGGTGCGGTCCGCCAGGCGATCATCGCCGCTCGTGAGGTCGGCCGTGGCCTGCTCGGTGCGCTCGGTGCGTACCCCGGCTCCGTCACGACCCCCTACATCTGAGACGAGGCTTCTTCGTGAAGAGCAAGCGTTTCGAGGCACTCGATGCCCGGCCCGTCAACCAGGACGGGTACGTAACCGAATGGCCTGAGGTCGGCCTGATCGCGATGAGCGGCCCGAACGACCCCAAGCCCTCGATCAGGATCGAGGGTGGCAAGGTCGTGGAGATGGACGGCAAGCAGCGCGCCGACTTCGACATGATCGACACCTTCGTCGCCGACTACGGCATCAAGCTGGACAACGCCGAGGCCGTCTGCAGGATGGACTCCCTCGACCTGGCCAGGAAGCTGTGCGACATCAACGTCCCGCGCTCCGAGGTGGTCCAGCTGACCACCGCCATGACCCCCGCGAAGATCTGCGAGGTCGTGGGCAAGATGACGGTGCTCGAGATGATGATGGCCGTCAACAAGATGCGGGCCCGCAAGTCCCCGGCCAACCAGGCGCACGTCACCAACGTGAAGGACCACCCGGTCCAGATCGCCGCTGACGCCGCAGAGGCCGCCCTGCGCGGCTTCGCCGAGCTGGAGACCACCGTCGGCGTCGCGCGCATCGCGCCGTACAACGCCATCGCGCTGATGGTCGGTGCGCAGGTCGGTCGTCCGGGCATCCTCACCCAGTGTGCGGTCGAGGAGGCCACCGAGCTGAACCTGGGCATGCGCGGCTTCACCGCGTACGCCGAGACGGTCTCGGTCTACGGCACCGAGCCGGTCTTCATGGACGGCGACGACACCCCGTGGTCGAAGGCCTTCCTGGCCTCCTGCTACGCGTCCCGCGGCCTGAAGATGCGGTTCACCTCCGGTACCGGCTCCGAGGTCCAGATGGGCTACGCCGAGGGCAAGTCGATGCTGTACCTGGAGGCCCGCTGCCTGTACATCACCAAGGCAGCCGGTTCCCAGGGCATCCAGAACGGCTCCGTCTCCTGCGTGGGCGTCCCGGCCGCGGTTCCCGGTGGTATCCGGGCGATCCTGGCCGAGAACCTGATCGCGATGGCGCTCGACCTCGAGTGCGCGTCGTCGAACGACCAGACCTTCACCCACTCCGACCTGCGTCGTGTCGCCCGGTCGCTGATGCAGTTCGTGCCCGGCACGGACTTCATCTGCTCCGGCTACTCGGCCACCCCGAACTACGACAACATGTTCGCCGGCTCCAACTGGGACGCCGACGACTACGACGACTGGCTGATCATCCAGCGCGACCTCAAGGTCGACGGTGGCCTGGTCCCGGTCCTCGAGGACGACGTGGTGCGGGTGCGCAACAAGGCCGCGAAGGTGATCCAGGCGCTGTTCCGTGAGCTCGGGCTGACCGACGTCAGCGACGCCGAGGTCGAGGCCGCCACCTACGCACGTGGTTCGCAGGACATGCCGAACCGCAACATGGTGGAGGACCTGAAGGCCGCGGAGGACCTGCTCAAGCGGGGCCTGACCGGTGTGGACATCGTCAAGGCCCTGGCCAAGACCGGCTTCGAGGATGTCGCCGGTTCCGTCTTCGGAATGCTCAAGCAGCGCGTGGCGGGCGACTACCTGCACACCTCGGCGATCCTCACCAAGGACTTCGAGGTCGTCAGTGCGGTCAACCAGCCCAACGACTACCGCGGGCCGCAGACGGGCTACCAGATCTCTGACGAGAAGTGGGCGCAGCTGAAGAACATCCGCCAGGCCATGAGCCCCGAGAACGTGTGAGGCGAGAGCGAGATGGACGAAAAGACACTGCGCAGCATCATCGAAGGCGTCATCAAGGAGTTCACCGAGGGCTCGGGGAAGGCGGCCACGGCCGTCGCCACCGCGCCCAGCGTGGTGGGCACCGCCGGTGAACTGAAGATCAGCGAGGCCGGGGCGGCCGAGCGCGGCACCAACCCGCGCGAGGTCGTGATCGCCCTGGCACCGGGCTTCGGTGGCCGGATGGTCAACACGATCGTCGGCATCCCGCACGCCGACGCCATCAAGGAACTGTGTGCCGGCATCGAGGAGCAGGGACTCACCTACCGGTTCATCCGGGTGTTCCGCACCGCGGACGTCGGCTTCATCGCCCACGAGGCGGCGAAGCTGTCCGGCTCCGGCATCGGCATCGGCATCCAGTCCCGCGGCACGACGGTGATCCACCAGAAGGACCTGCCGCCGCTGTCCAACCTCGAGCTGTTCTCCCAGGCTCCCCTGGTCGACCTCGACACGTTCCGGGCCATCGGCCAGAACGCTGCCAAGTACGCCAAGGGCGAGTCGCCGGCCCCCGTGCCGGTGCGCAACGACCAGATGGCACGGCCGAAGTACCAGGCCATCGCGGCGCTGTGGCACATCAAGGAGACCCAGCTGTGCGACCCGAACAAGAAGACTCAGACCCTCCGGGTCGAGTACCGGTAGGAGACGAGGATATGGAATCCGAAGAACTGATCCGCCAGATCATGGCCGAAGTCATGGCCAACCTCGGCTCCGACCAGGTGTCGTTCGCGAAGAAGCCGGCGGCCGCCGGTGCGGTCGACGCGTCCAGCTACCCGCTGGGCGAGCGGATGCCCGAGAAGATCAAGGCAGCCACCGGCAAGGTGCTGGCCGACTTCAGCCTCGACAAGGTGAAGTCCGGCGAGCTCACGGCCGATGACTTCCGCATCGCGCCCGAGACCCTCGAGATGCAGGCCCAGGTGGCCGAGTCCGTCGGTCGCGACACGCTCGCCCGCAACATGCGGCGTGCCGCAGAGCTGATCAAGGTCCCCGACGCCGAGCTCCTGCAGGTCTACAACGCCCTGCGTCCGTACCGCTCGACCAAGGGCGAGCTCTACGGCATCGCCGAGGGGCTGGAGACCAAGTACGGGTGCAAGATCAACGCCGCGTTCATCCGGGAAGCGGCGGACGTCTACGAGAAGCGCGGCCGTCTCAAGGTCGACTGACCCTGACCTGTCCGTACGACCTGGGAACTGAACCGACATGGCACTGATCGCCGGTATCGACATCGGTAACGCCACCACCGAGGTGGCACTCGCGGAGATCTCCTCGGGTGCCACCCCGGTGTTCCTGGCGTCCTCGATCGTGCCGACGACCGGCATCAAGGGGACGGCCCAGAACACCCAGGGTGTGTTCCACGCGCTCACGATGGCGCTGGACGCAGCCTCCCGGAAACTGTCGGATCTCGACCTGATCCGGATCAACGAAGCGGCGCCGGTCATCGGCGACGTGGCCATGGAGACGATCTCGGAGACGATCATCACCGAGTCGACCATGATCGGGCACAACCCGACCACTCCTGGCGGTCTCGGGATCGGCGTGGGGACGACCATTCCCCTCGCCGAGCTCGAGCACGCTCCGGCCGGCACGCCGTACATCGTGGTGGCCGACCGCGGCTACTCGTTCGAGGAGGTCGCCTCCCGGATCAACGCCGCTGCCGGCCGGGTCGACGTCGCCGGGGCGATCCTGCAGCGCGACGACGGTGTGCTGGTGCACAACCGCCTGCTGCACAAGATCCCGATCGTCGACGAGGTCGGCCTCATCGAGAAGGTGCCGCTGCACATGCTCGCGGCCATCGAGGTGGCCGAGGTCGGCCGGATCATCGAGACCCTCGCCAACCCGTACGGCATCGCCACGCTGTTCGGGCTGGACTCCGACGAGACCGCATCGGTCGTCCCGATGGCGCGCTCGCTGGTCGGGAACCGGTCGGCCGTGGTGATCAAGACCCCCAAGGGCGACGTCACCGAGCGCCGGATCCCGGCCGGGTCCCTGACCTTCATCGGCGACCGCACCGCCGATGTGGACGTCGACCGCGGCGCGGAGGAGATCATGCGCGTGGCCGGCTCGGTCGGCCGCATCCAGAACGTCCGTGGCGAGGCCGGCACCAACATCGGCGGCATGATGGAGAAGGTCCGTGTGGTCATGGGCCGGCTCACCGAGCGGGACCCGGCCGGCATCGAGGTGACCGACCTGCTCGCCGTCGACACGCAGGTGCCCCAGAAGGTTACCGGCGGCCTGGCCGGCGAGTTCTCGCTGGAGGCGGCCGTCGGTATCGCGGCCATGGTCAAGGCCGACCGGCTGCAGATGCAGCGGATCGCCCACGACATGACCGCACAGTTCGGCATCCAGGTCGAGGTTGGCGGCGTAGAGGCTGACATGGCCGTACGTGGCGCGCTGACCACGCCCGGCTCGTCCGTCCCGATCGCCATCCTCGACATGGGTGCCGGCTCCACCGACGCGTCGGTGCTGCGCGGGGACGGGATCGCGCGGTCGATCCACCTGGCCGGCGCCGGCAACATGGTGACCCTGCTGATCCAGTCCGAGCTCGGGCTGGAGAGCTCGGAGGACGCCGAGAACGTGAAGCGCTACCCGCTGGCGCGGGTGGAGACGCTGTTCAACATCCGCCACGAGGACGGCACCGTCCAGTTCTTCGACACCCCGCTGCCCCCGCACGTCTTCGCCCGGACCGTGGTGCTGCACCCCGAGGGCATGATCCCGCTCCAGATCACGCACCCGCTGGAGGTCATCCGCCAGGTGCGGATCCGCGCCAAGGAGCGGGTGTTCGTCACCAACGCCCTGCGGGCCCTGGCCGCGGTGAGCCCCACGAGCAACGTCCGCGACATCGCGCACGTGGTGCTGGTGGGCGGCTCGGCGCTGGACTTCGAGATCCCGCAGCTGGTCACCAAGGCCCTGGCCGAGTACCGCGTGGTCGCCGGACGCGCGAACATCCGCGGCACCGAGGGCCCCCGCAACGCCGTGGCCACCGGCCTCGTGCTGGCCTGGGAGGCGCAGCGATGAGCAACGCCAACCGTCCCACGATCCGGCTGCGGCTGAACGAGCGCCTCGCCGACACCCAGATCCTCGAGGTGCTGCACGGCATCGAGGAGGAGGGCGTGCCGGTCGAGGTGACCCGCCACGCCGAGCTCAACCCCCTCGTGCTGGCGCACGAGGCCAGCCTGGAGTCCCGCCTCGGCATCGGCATCGGGGTCAGCCTCGACTTCGTGGTCGTGACCACGGAGAAGCTCCCCGCCTCCGCCCCCTACCTCGCCGCGCGCCTGAACGCGACCGAGGCCAACGACCGCGCCGCCGGCGCCAACGCCGCCCGGCTCGTCAAACGAATGCCACTCATCGAGCTGACTGCCTGAAGGAGCACTCATGCCACAACTCAGCCTCGGCACCATCGAGGTGCTCGGCCTGCCCGCGGCGGTCGAGGCCGCCGACGTCGCCCTCAAGACAGCGGACGTGAAGCTGATCGGCTACGAGACCACCGACGGCATGGGAATGGTCGCGGTGAAGATCGAGGGCCAGGTGTCCGCGGTCACCTCCGCCGTCCAGGCCGCCTGCGCCGCGGCGTCCCGGATCACGAAGGTGTTCGCCACCTCGGTGATCCCGCGCCCGTCCGACCAGCTGTCGCCCGTGGTGCTCACCGACGTCACCGTCGGCCTCGCGCCGAAGCCCGCGCCTGCTCCCGAGCCCGAGCCTGAGCCCGTCCCCGAGCCGGAACCTGAGCCGGAGCCCGCCCCGGTCGCCGAGCCCGAGCCGACCCTGGTCGAGCCCGAGCCCGAGCCGACGCTGGTCGAGCCGGAGCCGGCGGCAGCGGCCGAGCCCGCCGCCGAGCCGGCCGTGGCCGAGGCGCCCGCGCCGCCGGCTCCCAGGAAGGCCTCCACGCCGGCGTCCCCGCGCCGCCGGTCCTCCGGCACCCGTACTCCCAAGAAGTAGGAAAGGAACGCAACCATGAGTGAGGCACTCGGCATGGTCGAGACCAAGGGCTACGTCGGCGCCGTCGAGGCGGCGGACGCCATGGTCAAGTCGGCCAACGTCACCCTGATCGGCTACCAGAAGGTCGGGGCCGGCCTGGTCACCGTCCTCGTGCGTGGCGACGTCGGCGCGGTGAAGGCCGCCGTCGACGCCGGAGCCGCCGCCGCGGCGAAGGTGGGCGAAGAGGTCGTCAGCAAGCACGTGATCCCGCGGCCGCACGCGGACGTGGAGCAGTTGCTCCCCAAGAAGGCCTGACATGGCCGCTCCGGACACCCGTCAACTCGTCGAGGAGGTGACACGGACCGTGCTCAGCCGCCTGCAGGACATGCAATTGCAGATCGTGGTGGGAGTGTCGAACCGCCATGCCCACCTGAGCAGGGAGGACCTGGCCACCCTGTTCGGGCTCGACGCCATGACCGTGTACCGGAGGGTCCGCCAGCCCAGTGACTTCGCCGCCGTCGAGACCGTGTCGGTCTCGGGGCCGCGGGCCACGTTCCCCAAGCTGCGCCTGATGGGGCCCTGCCGGGCCAAGACGCAGGTGGAGCTGAGCCGCACCGACTGCGTGACCCTCGGCATCGACGCGCCGATCACGCAGTCGGGGCACCTGGACGAGGCCGGCCCGATCGACATCGAGGGCCCGCGCGGGAAGATCCACGTCCCGCACGGGGTGATGGTGGCCGCCCGGCACATCCACATGGGCCCGAGCCACGCCGAGGCCCTCGGCGTCAAGGACCAGGACCTGGTGAGCATCGAGTTCGGCGGCCAGCGCGGCGGCGTCCTCGACAACTTCATCATCCGGCTCAAGGACGACTGGGTCCCCGAGATCCACCTCGACACCGACGAGGCGAACGCCCTCGGCGTGAGCGACGGTGACTTCGGGAAGCTGATCAGGAAGTGACCGCGACCATGGCACCGGCCATCCGTTCCATCGAGGCGCCCGAGGCGGCCATCCGCCGCTTCGCGCACCTGGTGCGCACGGGTGAGGTGGACGAGCCCCTCGGGGAGATGCGCCTGGGCATCGACCTCGGTACCGCCAACATCGTGGTCTCGGTGGTCGACGCCGGGAACCGTCCGGTGGCCGGCGGGTGGGTGCACTCCACCGTGGTCCGCGACGGTGTCGTGGTCGACTGGCTCGGCGCAACCACCGCGGTGCGCCGCCTGAAGGAGGACGTCGAGCGGCGCCTCGGCCACCGCTTCACCGCGGCGTCGGTGTCGATCCCGCCGGGGATCAGCGAGGGCGACATCAAGGTGTTCCGCAACGTGGCCGGTGCCGCGGGCCTCGACACTGCCGAGGTCGTCGACGAGCCGGTGGCCGCCGCGCGCACCCTCGGCATCACCGACGGCTGCGTGATCGACATCGGCCACGGCACCACCGGTGTCTCGATCCTGGACGACGGCGAGGTCGTGCTGTCTGTGGACGAGGCGACCGGCGGCCACCACATGTCGCTGGTGCTCGCCGGGGCGTACCGGATCGACTACGACGAGGCCGAGGCCATGAAGAAGGACCCGGCCCGACGTGACGACGTGGTCGGGGTCATCCGGCCGACGCTGGAGAAGATGGCGTCCATCGCCGCGGCGGCCCTGGCCGGCCGCGACGTGCCGATGGTCTACCTCGTCGGCGGGTCGAGCTCGTTCCCCAACGCGCCGGACGTGTTCGCGTCCCGGCTCGGACGACCGGTCGTGCGCCCGATCGAGCCGCTGTTCGTGACGCCACTGGGCATTCCGATGAAGGAGGTCGGCGATGACCGAGGCTGAGCTGCGCGACATCGTCCGCGCGGCGATCCTCGAGGTGATGGGGCCCTCCCCGCGACGGGCGCTGGTGGTGTTCACCGGTGGCCTGCTCGGGTTCGAGGACGCGATCGCCTCGCTGCGGGTGCTCGCCGCCCAGGGGGTCCAGCTGGACTACCTGCAGACCCCGAGCGCGGAGCGGATCCTCGACCAGGACCTGATCCGGTCGCTCGGCATGCGGGAGGTGTCCAAGAGGATGGTCGAGGAGCACGACATGCTCATCGCGCCCACCCTGACCTCCAACATCGCGGCGAAGGTGGCCCACGGCATCGCCGACTGCCTCGCCAGCAACCTGTTCAGCGAGTTCATCATGGCCAACCGGCTGGTGGTCGCCTCGCGCACCGCGATCTGCCCCGACGGGTCGGCCAAGCAGTCCTGGTTCCCGCACATGCCACCGGCCTACGCCGACCTGCTCCGCGGCAACCTGTCCGCCCTGGCGGCGTTCGGCGTCCGGCTGACCGAGTCCCGCTTCCTGTGCCGGACGGCGCTGGCGGCCTGGGACCGCCGCGACCAGGAGCGCCGCGCGCCGTTCGTCGCCGAGCTCGGCACCTCGGTGGCCGGTGTGCTGGCCGGCCTCGACGGCTCCGCCGCACCGGCGACAGCCTCGCCAGCGGCGGCCATGCCGGCCCCCGCGCCCGGCGTGGTGCCGTGCGCCCGCAGCCTGATCAGCCAGCAGGTCGTCCAGCAGCTGCCGAACGGCGTCGAACTGCGGGTCACCGCCGGCGCCCGCGTCACCGCCCTCGCCCGCGACCTGGCCGCGGCCCGTTCCATCCGTATCACCCGGGAGGTCTGAGATGTTCCTGGCCAAGGTGCGTGGCACCGTCGTCTCCACCAGCAAGGACGAGCGGCTGGTCGGCTTCAAGCTCCTCGTGATCCAGCGGATCGGGATCGAGGACGAGTACGTGGGCATGCCGCAGGTGGCGGTCGACACCGTGGGCGCCGGCGTCGGCGCCACGGTGATCGTGACCGGGGGCAGCTCGGCGCGGGTGTCCTCGCGCCCCGACTCGCCCATCGACTCCACGATCGTCGGGATCGTCGATTCCGTGGAGATCGGCGGCGAGTAATGCCGAACGTCTACACGCGCACGGGCGACAAGGGCCTGACCGGCCTGTTCGGTGGCTCGCGCGTGCCCAAGCAGGACATGGCGGTGGAGGCCTACGGCACGGTGGACGAGGCGAACTCGGCCATCGGCGAGGCCAAGGCCGTGGCGATGGACGAGGCCGTCCGCGCCACCCTGCACGGGATCCAGCAGCGCCTGTTCGTGCTGGCCGCGGAGCTCGCCAGCGACGAGCGGGGACGGGCGATCCTGGACAACACGATCAGTGACGCCGACGTCGCAGACCTCGAGGGCCTGATCGACATGTGCCTGGAGGTCACCGGCCCGCAGCGCGCGTTCGTCGTCCCCGGACGCGACATCCCCTCCGCAGCCCTGCACAAGGCGCGGACCGTGACGCGGCGCGCGGAGCGCCGCGTGCTCACCATGGCCGAGACCCACCCCGTCCGCCCGGAGCTGGTCACCTACCTGAACCGGCTCTCCGACACCCTCTACGCCCTGGCCCGGCTCACCGAGCACCACCACGACCTCGGGCGGGTGGAGACCCTCGTCCGCGACGCGGTGGCCAGGGCACTGGGTGCCGCCCCGGCAACCCCGGGGGCGGTTCCCGGCCGGCCGGGACCGGCTTCCGTGTTCGACCTCGCGGCCTGCAAGGCCATGGCCGAGGCGGCCGAGGCCGAGGCCGCGGCGATGGGCGTCCCGATCGTCTTCGCCGCCGTGGACGAGGGCGGCAACCTGATGCTGCTGCACCGCATGGCCGACTCGCTGCTCGGCAGCATCGACATCGCGGTCAACAAGGCGTTCACCTCGGCGGCGTTCAAGCTGCCGACGTCGGCGCTCAAGGACCCGTCCGCGCCCTCGGGCGACCTGCACGGCATCCAGAACTCCAACGACGGCCGGGTGGTCGTCTTCGGCGGTGGTCTCCCGGTCTTCGTCGACGGACGGATCGCCGGCGGCATCGGGGTGTCGGGGGGAACCGTCGACGAGGACGTCCGCATCGTCACGCACGCATTGAACACAGCCCAGGAGGCGAGCCACTCATGACCGATATCACCCCTGAGATCGTCCGCAAGGTCGTGGAAGAGGTCTTCCGGGAGGTCCTCGGCAACCAGCCGCCGGCCCCGGTGAGCGACGGCATCTTCCCCGACATGGACAGCGCGATCGTCGCGGCGGACGCCGCCTGGCGCGCGTACCTCGACTGCTCGATGAAGGACCGGGCGCGCTTCGTCCGGGTGATCCGCGACGTGGCCCTCGTGCCCGAGCACCTGGAGTACATGGCCCGGTGTGCGGTCGAGGAGACCGGCATGGGCAACATCACGGACAAGATCGCGAAGAACCGCGCGGTGGCCGAGCTGACGCCCGGCACGGAGGACCTGACCACGGAGGCGTGGTCCGGTGACGACGGCCTGACGACGGTGGAGATCTCCCCGTTCGGCGTGATCGGCGCGATCGCCCCCACCACGAACCCGACCGAGACGATCATCAACAACGGCATCGGGATGCTCGCCGCCGGCAACGCCGTCGTGTTCAGCCCGCACCCGCGGGCCACGAAGATCAGCCAATGGCTGATCCGCGAGCTGAACCGCGCGCTCGCCGAGGCCGGGGCGCCGCCGAACCTCATCGTGACCGTCGCGGAGCCGTCCATCGAGAACACCAACGCGATGATGCAGCACAAGCTGGTGCGCCTGCTGGTGGCCACCGGCGGGCCGGCGATCGTGAAGGCCGTGCTGTCCAGCGGCAAGAAGGCCATCGGCGCCGGTGCGGGCAACCCGCCGGCGGTCGTCGACGCCACGGCCGACATCGAGAAGGCGGCCAGGGACATCGTCAACGGCGCCAGTTTCGACAACAACCTGCCCTGCACCGCGGAGAAGGAGGTGATCGCTGTCGAGTGCGTGGCCGACCTGCTGAAGTTCGAGATGGCCAAGAACGGCGCGTACGAACTGCGGGATCCCGCCCTGATCGCGAAGCTCGAGGCCCTGGTCGTCAACGGACGCCACGCGGTGACCGACTGGGTGGGCAAGGACGCCTGGCGGATCCTCGAGGCGATCGGTGTCGTGCCACCGCCCGGGACGCGCCTGATTATCGCCGAGGTGCCGTTCGAGCACCCGTTCGTGCGGGTCGAGCTGATGATGCCGATCCTGCCGATCGTGCGCGCGAAGAACGTGGCCGAGGCGATCGACATGGCGGTCATCGCCGAGCACGGCAACCGCCACACCGCGATCATGCACTCCACCGACGTCAACGCCCTCACCCGGATGGCCAAGCGGATCCAGACCACGATCTTCGTCAAGAACGGCCCGTCCTACGCCGGTATCGGGATCGGCGGCGAGGGGTACTGCAGCTTCACCATCGCCGGCCCCACCGGCGAGGGGCTGACGTCCGCGCGCACCTTCGCCCGTCGTCGGCGCTGCGTCCTTGTCGGCGGGCTCAACGTCCGCTGAGGTGGGTCCCGCCCGGGGGCATCAGCCAGCCAGTCGGGTGGGACCCATCCAGGACCGCACGGTCCCGGGGGACACGCCCTCCTCCAGCCACAGGTAGGCGGCCGTGTGCCGCAGGTCCGGCAGGTGGCGGCCGCGTCCGGTCACCGGCCAGTTCAGCCGGCGCAGCACGATCGCCCGGTTCAGCGGCGTCCCGAAGCTGGTCGTGAACAGCAGCTCGTCGGCGTCCCGCCCGGCGACGATCCGGCGCATGATCGGGCGCACCCGCGGCGACACCGGGACGTGCCGGACGCGCTCGGGCGGCAGGGCGTGCAGGCCGCTGCGCTCCCCGGAGGCCTTGTCGACGACGATCTCCTCCGGGTCGGCGTCCGCCACGGTGATGGCCCTGGCCTCGCTCCAGCGCAGGCCGGTGCGGGCGAGGACGAGCATCACGTCGGCGAGGACGGGGGAGTAGCAGGACCAGTCCGACCAGGCCTCCTCGAGCTCGAGCGCCGTGAACGGGCGCACGGCGACGGGGGCCGGGACGTCCTCGAGCCGGCGGGGGGTGTCGGCGTGGCTCACGCCGAGCGGTCGGGCAACGCTCATCGTCGTCATCCTTCTGCTGCTGCACGGACGACGGGTCTCGCCGCCTCCCGTGCGTGCGCGACAGCGGGTAAGGGCCGAGCGCCGAGCAGAGTGACCCGACTCGCCGGCGAGCCGGCTCACGGTTGCGCGTCAGTGCCGGAATCCCACCGGCTTCCCTCTGCTGGGCGCAATTGCTCCTTCAGGGTACGCCCGGCCCCCGGGGCCGGGGTGGGCGGTGGGCCCGCACGACCAGAAAGGATCCATCCATGCCGGTTTCTGTGCGCAGCCGGGCGCGTCCGGGGGCGTCGCCCGCCGGCGTCGCGGCTCACCAGTGCCGGCGCACCCCGGCGGCCACGCGCTCGAACACGTCCCTGCTGACCCGGTCGGACACCCGGCGGATTTTCTCCGGGTCGACGCGGACGATCCGGTTCACGCGCGCCTCGCTGACCCGTCCGGAGGAGTCCCAGGACCCCCGGCCGATCTCCACCCAGTAGCGGCCCTCCGACGCCTCCTGGCCTGCGTCCAGGTCGTGGTCCTTGCTGGTCATCGGCAGGGCGAGCAGCCAGTGGCCGTCCCGGGCGATGACCAGGACGGGGCGGTCCTTGCCCCTGGTGTGGTCCTCCTCGTACGGCACCCAGGTCCACACGACCTCCCCGGGGTCGGCGAGCCGGCCCGGGTGCGGGTCGTAGGACAGCTCGCACCGCCCGGTGAAGTCGCCGGGATAGCCGTCCGTCCGGGGGTTTCGGGCACGCGGACGCGGGGTACTCCGCCCGGGCCGGCGCCTGCCGGCCGGCCGGGGGGAGAGCGCGTCGATGATCGCCTGGCCGATGGCCTTGATGATGTCGCTGGTCGCCACGGCGGTAACGGTAGCGGTCGGCACCGTCTGCCGCGCCTGCGGGTGCCATGGCTAGTCTGGCACCGCAGACCCGAGGAGGACCGATGCAAGTCTGGCCAGGATCGCCGTACCCGCTGGGTGCCACCTATGACGGGCGGGGGACGAACTTCGCCCTCTTCAGCGAGGTGGCCGAGCGCGTCGAACTCTGCCTGTTCGACGAGGTGCACAACGAGACCCGTGTCGAGCTGACCGAGGTGGACGCGTACGTGTGGCACTGCTACCTGCCGCAGGTCGACCCCGGCCAGCGCTACGGGTACCGCGTCCACGGACCCTACGACCCGGCACGCGGACTGCGGTGCAACCCGAACAAGCTGCTGCTGGATCCGTACGCCAAGGCGACCGAGGGCGAGATCGCCTGGGGGCAGTCGCTGTTCGGCTACACCTTCGGGGACGAGAACTCGCGCAACGACGACGACTCCGCGGACAAGATGATGTTCTCTGTGGTGATCAACCCGTTCTTCGACTGGACCGGTGACCGCCGGCTGAACATCCCCTACAACGAGTCGCTGATCTACGAGGCCCACGTGAAGGGCCTCACCCAGCTGCACCCGGACGTGCCGGAGGAGATGCGCGGCACCTATGCGGGGCTCGCCCAGCCCGCGGTCATCAAGCACCTCCAGAACCTGGGCGTGACGGCCGTCGAGCTGATGCCGGTGCACCAGTTCATCCACGACGCCCACCTGCTCGAGCGCGGGCTGCGCAACTACTGGGGCTACAACACCATCGGCTTCCTCGCCCCGCACGCCGACTACTCCTCGGTCAAGGACCCGGGCAGCCAGGTGCAGGAGTTCAAGGGCATGGTGCGGACGCTGCACGCCGCCGGCATCGAGGTGATCCTCGACGTGGTGTACAACCACACCGCCGAGGGCAACCACCTGGGCCCGACGCTCAGCTTCAAGGGCATCGACAACCCGGCCTACTACCGGCTCGTGGATGACCAGAAGCAGTACTACATGGACTACACCGGCACGGGGAACTCGCTCAACGTCGGCCACCCGCACTCGTTGCAGCTGATCATGGACTCCCTGCGCTACTGGGTGACCGAGATGCACGTGGACGGGTTCCGGTTCGACCTCGCCTCCGCGCTGGCCCGCGAGTTCTACGACGTGAACCGGCTGTCGGCGTTCTTCGAGCTCGTGCAGCAGGATCCGGTGATCAGCCAGGTGAAGCTCATCGCCGAGCCCTGGGACGTCGGTCCCGGCGGCTACCAGGTGGGCAACTTCCCGCCGCAGTGGTCGGAGTGGAACGGCAAGTTCCGCGACGCCGTCCGCGACTTCTGGCGGGGCGAGCCGAACCTCGGCGAGTTCGCCGCCCGCATCGCCGGCTCGGCCGACCTGTACGAGCACTCGGCGCGGCGGCCCGTGGCCAGCGTCAACTTCGTCACCGCCCACGACGGCTTCACGCTGCGCGACCTCGTGTCCTACAACGAGAAGCACAACGAGGCCAACGGCGAGGACAACCGTGACGGCGAGAGCTTCAACCGCTCCTGGAACCACGGGGTGGAGGGGCCGACGACCGACCCCGACATCCTCGCGGCGCGGGCGCGGGAGCAGCGCAACCTCGTCGCCACCCTGCTGCTGAGCCAGGGCGTGCCGATGATCCTGCACGGCGACGAGCTGGGGCGCACCCAGGGCGGCGACAACAACACCTACGCCCAGGACTCCGAGATCTCGTGGGTGCACTGGGACGAGCTGGACACGCCGCTGATGGAGTTCACCGCGACGGTCGCCCGGCTGCGGGCCGAGCACCCGATCTTCCGCCGCAAGCGGTTCTTCACCGGCTCAGCCGTCCGCACCGACGACGAGCAGCGCCTCAACGACATCGTCTGGCTGCACCCGGACGGCCGGCCGATGGAGGACGGCGACTGGCACGCCCCCGGCGCCCGGGCGCTGGGCATGTACCTGAACGGCGACGGCATCCCCAGCACCGATGCCACCGGCAACCGGATCGTGGACGACCATGCGCTGCTGTACTTCAACGGCGGCTCCGACCCCGTCCAGCTCACGCTGCCCGCGGAGGAGTACGCCGCGTCCTGGAACGTCGAGGTGGACACCGCCGCCGACGTCCTCGACGATGCGCCGCTGCCCGCGGGGTCGACGCGGGAGCTGCCGGGCCACAGCGTGCTCGTGCTCATGCAGCACACCGGAGTGACGCCGGAGGTGGAGATGTCGGCCGCCGCGTCCGTCGCGGTGATGGCAGAGCAGGCCCGCTGAGAGGAACCCATGCCCCGCACCCCCACCAGCACCTACCGGCTCCAGATCACCGAGGACTTCGACCTGGTCGCCGCCGCTCGGATCCTCGGCTACCTGCACGAGCTCGGCGTCGACTGGGTCTACCTGTCGCCCCTGCTCGCCTCGGAGTCGGGGAGCGAGCACGGCTACGACGTCGCCGACCACCGCGCGATCGACCCGTCGCGGGGACGGGCGTCCGGGCTGGCGGCGCTGGCGACGGAGGCCCGCCGCCTGGGCATGGGCGTGCTGGTGGACATCGTGCCCAACCACGTCGGCGTCGCCCGGCCGTGGGAGAACGAGTGGTGGTGGCACGTGCTCACCCACGGGCAGGACTCGCCGTACGCCTCCGCCTTCGACATCGACTGGGAGGCCGGGGGCGGCAAGCTCCGCATCCCGGTGGTGGGGGACGACGACCTGCTCGTCGAGCCGGGGTCTGACGCCGTCCGGATCGACCACCTCCAGGTGCTCGGCGGCGAGCTGCACTACCACGACCAGCGGTTCCCGCTCGCCCCGGACACCGTCCGCGGCGGCGACGAGGACCCCAACGTGGTGCACGCCCGCCAGCACTACCAGCTGGTCGGCTGGCGGGAGGCGGACCGGACGCTGAACTACCGGCGCTTCTTCGCGGTGAACACCCTGGTCGCCATCCGGGTCGAGGACCCCGAATGGTTCGCCCGGTCGCACGCGGAGATCCGCCGCTGGTTCGACGAGGGGCTGGTCGACGGACTGCGGGTCGATCACCCCGACGGGCTCCGCGACCCCGGCCGCTACCTGGAGGACCTGGCCGGGCTGACCGGCGGCGCGTACGTGCTGGTGGAGAAGATCCTCTCGATCGAGGGTGGCGCGGACGGCGTCGAACTGGAGGAGCTGCCGTCCACGTGGGCGACCGCCGGCACCACCGGCTACGACGCGATGGCCCTGGTCGACCGGGTGCTCGTCGACCCGGCGGGCGAGGCCCCGCTGACCGCCCTGGAGGACCGGCTGCGTGGCGGTCCCGTGGACTGGCGACGCCTCGTCCACGACGGCAAGCTGGTCGTCGCCGACGGCATCCTGAACTCGGAGGTGCGCCGGATCGCCCGCGAGGTGGTCGCCGTCCTCGATCCCGCCGATCCCCCCGACCTCGAGCGGCTGGCGGCAGCGGTGGCCGAGCTGCTCGCCGACTTCGAGGTGTACCGGTCCTACCTCCCCGAGGGCAGGGAGTACCTCGACCGGGCCTTCGGGTTCGCGTGGGAGCACCGTCCCGACCTGGGTGCGCTCCTCGACGCCCTGTATCCGGTGCTGGCCGACGGTGCGTCCGGGCCGGCGCAACGCTTCCAGCAGACCTCCGGCATGGTGATGGCCAAGGGGGTCGAGGACCGCGCGTTCTACCGCTGGGCACGCCTGACCTCGCTGAACGAGGTGGGGGGAGACCCGAGCCTGTTCAGCGTCGGGGTGGACGAGTTCCACGCGCTGATGCAGCGCCGCCAGCTGGAGTGGCCGCAGGCGATGACGGCCGGTACGACCCACGACACCAAGCGTGGCGAGGACGTGCGGGCCCGGATCAGCGTGCTCGCCGAGGTGCCGGCGCTGTGGGAGGAGGCGCTCGCCGAGCTGCTCGCCCTCGTGCCGGTGCCCGACCCCGGCTTCGCCAACCTGCTGTGGCAGGCCGTGCTCGGCGCGTGGCCCGCCGACCGCGAGCGCCTGCACGGGTACGCGGAGAAGGCGATGCGCGAGGCCGAGGAGCGCACGGCCTGGACCGCTCCCGACGCCGCGTACGAGGCCGCCCTCCAGGCGTGCGTCGACGCGGCCTTCGACGACCCGCGCGTGACCGCCGTGCTCGAGCGCGTGCTCGACGTGGTCGCGGCGCCGGGACGCAGCAATGCGCTCGCGGCCAAGCTGCTCGACCTCGCGATCCCCGGCGTCCCCGACCTCTACCAGGGCAGCGAGCTGTGGGAGCTCAGCCTGGTCGACCCGGACAACCGGCGCCCGGTCGGCTTCGCCGCGCGGGCCGACCTGCTCGACCAGGTGCGCACGGGCGCCCGTCCGCCCCTGGGGGACGGGCGGGAGGACGACGGCGCGGCCAAGCTCCTGCTGTGCCACCAGGTGCTCACGCTGCGCCGCGACCATCCCGAGTTGTTCACCGGGTACACCCCGCTGGCGGCACAGGGGCCGGCCGCCGGCCACCTGGTCGCCTTCGATCGTGGCGGGGCGATCGCGCTCGCCACCCGCCTCCCGGTCGGCCTGGCGGCGTCCGGCGGGTGGCGCGGCACCTGGCTGGCGCTGCCCGAGGGCCGCTGGCGCGACCTGGTCTCGGGGCGCCGGCTGGCCACGGACGAGCAGGGGGCCGTGCTGCTGGCCGACGTGCTCGCCCAGTACCCGGTGGCCCTGCTGGTCCGCGAGGAGCGGCGCGCCGGCGAACGCGGGCGCTTCGACGTGTGGGCGCCACTGCCCGAGCGGGTGCGGCTCCAGGTGGGCGACCGGGTGGTGCCGATGACGAGGTCGGCCGACGGCTGGTGGACGCCGGCCGAGCCGGAGCCCCTGGGGCGGGTGGACTACGGGTACCTCGTCGACGACCGCACCGAGCCGCTGCCCGACCCGCGGACGCGGTGGCAGCCGTACGGCGTGCACGGGCTGTCGCGCACCTTCGACCCGGCCGGCTTCACCTGGCACGACCAGGGCTGGACCGGGCGCCAGCTCGCCGGCGGCGTCGTCTACGAGCTGCACCTGGGCACCTTCACCCCGGAAGGCACGCTCGACGCGGCGATCGCGCGCCTGCCGCACCTCGTCGAACTGGGCGTGGACTTCGTCGAGCTGATGCCGGTGAACGCCTTCAACGGCGAGCGGGGCTGGGGCTACGACGGTGTCGCCTGGTTCGCCGTCCACGAGCCGTACGGCGGGCCGGACGGGTACCGCCGCTTCGTGGACGCCTGCCACGGCCTCGGGCTGGCCGTCGTGCAGGACGTCGTCTTCAACCACCTCGGGCCGAGCGGCAACTACCTTCCCGTGTTCGGCCCCTACCTGCGGGCTCCCGGCGAGGACGGTGAGAGCGGCTGGGGCACCCGGATCAACACCGACGGGCCCGACAGCGCGGAGGTGCGCCGCACGCTGTGCGACAACGTGCGGCACTGGTTCGTCGACATGCACGTGGACGCCCTGCGGCTGGACGCGGTGCACGCGATCGTCGACCGCTCCCCGACGCACATCCTCGAGGAGCTGGCCCTGGTCGCGTCCGACCTGTCGGCCCACCTGCGACGCCCGCTCACCCTGATCGCCGAGTCCGACGAGAACGACCCGCTGCTGACGCGCCCGCGGGAGGCCGGCGGGCGGGGGATCGATGCACAGTGGAGCGACGACTTCCACCACGCGCTGCACGTGGCGCTGACCGGGGAGACCGAGGGGTACTACGCCGACTTCGCCCCCCTGGCGGCGTTGGCGAAGGTGTGCGAGAGCGGCTTCTTCCACGACGGCAGCTGGTCGAGCTTCCGCGGGCGCGAGCACGGCGGGGCGCTGGACCGCGCGACGGTGCCGGGCTGGCGACTGGTCGTCTGCGCGTCCAACCACGACCAGGTGGGCAACCGGGCAGCGGGTGACCGTCCCGCCGCCCACCTGGACGACGACCAGCTGGCGTGCGCAGCGCTGGTGACCCTGACCGCGCCCTTCACGCCGATGCTGTTCATGGGGGAGGAGTGGGCGGCCGGCACCCCGTTCCCGTTCTTCTCCGGGCACCCGGAGACGGACCTCGCCGCGTCCATCACGCAGGGCCGGCTGGCAGAGTTCGCGCGGATGAACTGGGACCCCGCGACCGTCCCGGACCCGATGGATCCGGCGACCCTCGCCTCCGCCCGCCTCGACTGGGGCGAGCGGGACCGCGGCCGGCACCGGGTGGTGCTCCAGGCCTATCGCGAGCTGATCGCGCTCCGCCGGCAGTACGCCGAGCTGTCGAACCCTTCGCTGGCGACGACGAGCTGCCGGGTCGACGAGGACGCCCGCTGGTTCCTGATGCGACGCGGCGGGCCGGCCGTCGTGGTCAACTTCGGCGACACGGAGGCGACGGTCGACCTCGGCGGGCGGCACCAGCTGCGCTGGGCGACGCCGTCCGGGGCGCGGCTGCTGGGGACGTCGGTCGTCCTGCCGCCCCACGCGGGCGCCCTGCTGCTCCCGCTCGAACCCTGAGCCCAGCTGAGGAGGCGGTCACCGGTGGCCGTCCCGCCGGGCGCTCCCCGGCACGCGCACCGGCGGCCGGCCCCAGGGAGAGGGCCGGCCGCCGGTGGAGCGGGGGTGACGGGTCAGCGCGGGGTACTCATCCGACGCACCGGCCCGGAAGGGGTCACCTGACGGTGACGAAGGCCTGGAGGAACGAGCCGTCCTGGGTGGTCATCCGCACGTCGTAGCAGGGCTTGGCGAGCTTCTTGGTGCTGCCCTTGGCCTTGACCGCCGGCACCTTCCAGTTCTGGTGGAACGCGCCGTCACGGTACTTCAGCGTGAACCCCTTGTGGGTGGAGGTCACCGGCACCGGGGCGCCCTGCGCGACGAGGGTCGTGCAGTCGACCGGCTGGGCGAGGAAGCTGGCCACCACGGCCTTGTCCTTCTCCTTGACGCCGTCGACGTAGACCTTGAACTTGAAGGGGATGGTCGAGCCGGCCTTGCGGGTGATCTTGCCGTCCTTCACGGGAGAGTAGAAGCCCTTCAGCTTCCACGCCTCGACGGTGTAGGAGGTCGCCGCGGTGGTGACGGCCTCGGGAGCGCCCCAGGTCAGATCGGGCAGCTGGGTGCTGACCATCGGGGTGAGCGTGTGCTGGCCGACCTCGACGCTGTAGCCGTCGACGTCACACTTCAGCACCACGGCCGGGTCCTCGGAGGTCGCCGTGCAGGTGGGCGCTGCCGGGACGGCACCGTAGGTGAACGTCGCGCCGTCGGCGATCGGGTTGGTCCAGGTGATCTGCGGGGGCAGGGTGTCCGCGAAGACCGGGGTGAAGGTGACCATGCTCATCGAGATGGCCACGGCGGTGCCGAGAGCGGCGCCGATGGCGCTCCGGCTCAGCTTCGAGCGGGTCATGTGAACCTCTTTCGGGGGTCGGGTGTCACGTACCTGACGAGGCGTGGGGAGCGCCTCACACACAGGTAACCGCTCCGGGCCGCACGAAGGTTACGCAGCGCCCCCGCGATTTCGCCGGCCCCCGCGGCTCCGCTCAGCGGTAGCGCGGGAGCGGCCCGTAGTAGACGTCGGTCGTCGGCGGCGCGAACACCTCGGCGGGGTGGCGGCGTGCCGTCCAGGCGGCGAAGTAGCGGGTGGCGGCCGGAAGCCACAGGAGACCCGCGGCCCCCGCGGCCAGCGGGATCGCCGCCCAGGCGGGCGGGACGAGGGTGAGCGCACCGAAGCTCACCGCGGCGCCGATGAGCCCGCTCACCCGCGTCCACCGGTAGCCCGTCCACGCGTAGTAGCCGGTGATGGCCAGCGGGGCGCAGATCACCAGGGCGATCACCGTCACCGCCACCGCGAGCAGGACGCGGCCCAGCGAGCCGGGCTCGGTGACGAACTGGCCCATCAACCATGACGCGGAGGCGAAGCCGTCGACGTCCACGGCCCTCCAGTAGACCCACAGCAGGGACCCGATCACGACGGCGACGGCCAGCTGGCTCAGCACCGACGCGATCCGGACCACCCACGGGATGCGGGGCTCGCCGGTGCGCGGGTCGTCGGGCACGATCGCCACCGGGACGGGCGGGGCGTCCAGGGTGGCGATGGGCTCGGGGACGGCGGTCTCGTCCGTGGTCATCCAACCTCCTGCCGGGTGGCCCAGCCTACGTCGTCACCACGGGTCGACGAGCTGGGTCTGGAGCGCCCGTCCCAGCACCTTCACCAGCACCGGGTTGCGCGCCTTCACCAGCGACGGGAGCTCGAGGATGTCGCGGCTCAGCGCGAGCCCCAGCAGCATGCTCACCGCGAGCTGTGCGCGCAGGCGTGCGTTCGGGTGGCCGAGCGCCTCGGCGACCTTCACCAGGATCTCTCGGGTCATGAACTCGCTGAGCGGACGGCGGGCATTCGGGACGGTGACCGCCGCCCGCAGCATCGCGGTGAACCGGTCGCCGGCCCCCGGCTGGTCCCAGGCGCTCAGGAACGCGTGGATCGTGCGCTCGCCGATCCCCTCGACCGGGCCGGCCAGGATGTCGGCGACGATCCGCTCTGCGTCGAGCGGGATGTCGAGGACGGACCGGGCGAACAGGTCGGCCTTGTTCTCGAAGTAGTGGTGGATCAGGGCCGGGTCCACGTCCGCGGCGCGGGCGATGGCTCGCAGCGAGACCTTCTCGTACCCCATCTCCGAGAACAGGGTGAGGGCCGCCGCCTGGATCGCTGCACGGGTGTCCGTGCGGCCGGGGCGCCGGCCTCGTGGGCGGTGCGCCTGGATGGTCACCTGCGTTCCTCCCTGTCGCGGGGTCGTATCCTCACGGTCGTGTCCTCACCACGCTGGCCCGTCGTCGTCTTCGACCTGGACGGCACGGTGGTGAACACCGTCCCGCTCATTATCGCGTCCTACGAGCACGCCATGCTGGATGTCTTGGGGGAACGTCCGGGTCCGGGGGAGGCCAGGGGGTGGATCGGCGAGCCCCTGTACACGACCTTCGGCTCCCGCTACCCCGAACGCGCCCGGGAGCTCATCGACAGCTACGTCACCTGGAACCTCGCCCACCTGCCGGAGTTGCTGGAGGAGTTCCCCGGGACGCCCGGGCTGTTGCGCTCCCTGCGGGACGCCGGTGCGCGGCTCGGCGTCGCCACGTCGAAGCGGCGGTCGTCCGCGGAGACCACGATCCGGCACGCCGGGCTCGAGGGGCTGCTCGAGGTGACGGTCGCGATGGAGGACACGACCGTCCACAAGCCCGAGCCGGACCCGCTGCTGCTCGCGCTCGAGCGGCTCGGCGCCCGTCCCGAGGAGGCGGCCTATGTGGGCGACGCCGCCGTCGACGTCCTCGCCGCTCGCGCTGCCGGCATGGCGGCGATCGCCGTCAGCTGGGGCGCCGCCACCCGCGAGGCGCTCGTCGCCGCCCGCCCGGACGCGCTGGTCGACACCGTCGAGGAACTGCAGGCCCTCCTCCTCCCGTAGCCTCGTCCGCCTCCCTCTCTCGCCACCTCCCCTCCCTCCCTCTCCATCTCCCCTCCGCTCGCCCCCTCCCCGCCCCGCGTTTGCCCCCGAACGCAACTCCTGCTGCCGGAATTCCGGCAGCAGGAGTTGCCTTCGGGGGCGCGGACGGAGAGCAGGACGTCCCGGGGCGGCGGATGCCGGGCCGCCGCTGGGATCGCCTTCGGTTGTCGGCCGTTCGCCCCCTGGGCTTCCCCCGCCAGCCACGCCCCGTCCCGCGTTCGCTCCCGATCGCAACCCTTGCTGCCGGAATCTCGGTAGCGAGGGTTGCCTTCGGAGGCGCGGACGGATGGTGGGGCGGGTGGGGCCAGCGAGGCTCGTGGGGCGAGTGGACGGGTGGGCGCGCGGACGTGGGGCGAAAGGCAAGGGGCCCGGCACCGCTGGACGGTGCCGGGCCCCTTTGGCCGCGATCAGGCCGGGAGCATCGTCCCGGTCTCGAGGAAGCGCACGTGCCAGCTGTGCGCGGTCCGCAGGTCGTGCGGGGTGTGCAGGCCGTTGGCGACGGTGAGCGCGAAGTCGTAGTACTCCTGCAGCATGTCCTTGTAGGCCGGGTGGGCGCAGTTGTTGATGATCTTCTTTGCCCGCTGCTTCGGGGAGAGGCCGCGCAGGTCGGCCAGGCCCTGCTCGGTGATCAGCACCTGCACGTCGTGCTCGGTGTGGTCGTGGTGGGAGACCATCGGGACGATCGCGGAGATCGCGCCACCCTTCGCCGTGGACGGGGTGACGAACGCCGAGATGTAGGCGTTGCGGGTGAAGTCCGCCGAGCCGCCGATGCCGTTCTGCATCTTCGAGCCCATGATGTGGGTGGAGTTCACGTTGCCGTAGATGTCGGCCTCGATCATGCCGTTGCAGGCGATGACGCCCAGCCGGCGGATCATCTCGGGGTGGTTCGAGATCTCCTGGGGCCGAAGGATGATCTTGCTGCGGTAGGCCTTGGCGTTGTCGTTCATCTTGGTGGCGTACTCGGGGCTCAGCGAGAACGCGGTCGCCGAGGCGATCGTCATCTTCCCGGAGTCGAGCAGGTCGACCATGCCGTCCTGGATCACCTCGGTGTAGGAGGTGAGGTAGTCGAACGGGCCCTCGAGCAGGCCGGCGAGCACCGCGTTGGCGATGTTGCCCACGCCCGACTGCAGCGGCAGCAGGTTCTTCGGCAGCCGGTGCTGCTTCACCTCGTTGGCCAGGAAGTCGAGCAGGTGGTTCGCGATCGCGCGGGAGTCGTCGTCCAGCGGCTTGAACGGGGTGTTGCGGTCTTCGGAGTCGGTCTCGACGATCGCGACGATCTTCTTCGGGTCGACGCGGAAGTTGCGCTGGCCGATCCGGTCACCGGGGTGCGTCAGCGGCACCGGCAGGCGGTTCGGGGGCAGGGCGGCCCGGTAGTAGATGTCGTGCATGCCCTCCAGGTCGCGGCTCTGCCAGCTGTTGACCTCGAGGATGATCTGGTCGGCCTCCTGCAGGTAGGTCTTGTTGTTGCCGACGGAGGAGGACGGCACGAGCTCGCCGTCCTCAGCGATGGCGGTGACCTCGACCACGGCGGTGTGCAGCTTGCCGAGGAAGCCCTCCCACACCATCGGCGCGAGGTGGGACAGGTGGATGTCGGAGTACTCCGAGATGCCGGCGTTGATCTTGTTCCGCATGATCGGGTCGGACTGGTACGGGGTGCGGAACGCGACACCGTCCACCTCGGCCAGGGCACCGTCGAGCTCGGGGGCGGTGGACGCGCCGGTCCACATGCCGATCATGAACTCCTCGCCGCGGGCGTGCGCCTCCTTGATCTGCGCAGCGAGGGCGACCGGGACCTCCTTGGGGTAGCCCGCGCCGGTGAAGCCCGAGAAGCCGACGTTCATGCCGGGCTTGATCAGCTTGGCCGCCTCCTCGGCGGTCGTGACCTTCTTACGGAACTCCGCGTTCTCGATGCGGGATGCCATGACTTCTCCTCGACGCTGGTTTGAACGAGGTCAGGCTATCGAGTTCGCGAACCTTCCGTCTCCACGGGCCCAACTCCGAACACTGTCAGGACAGGCGCACGGTCTGGGTCAGGATGTGCTCTTCGCCCGGGGCCAGTTCGATCGCGTCGTCCCCGACATTGCCGGCCTCGATGCACACGAAGCCCGGCCAGTTCGGGCCCACGTCGGCCAGTGCGGTGCCCTTCTCCCGGCCCGGGTTCCACACCACCGTGTTCGCCGAACCCTGCTTGCCGACCGCGATCCGGCGCCCCCAGTCGGGGTCGTCGACCACCACCTCGGCGGTGTGCCGGTAGATCCGGTCGGTCTCGCCCGTGAAGCGGACGGGCCCGTCCTGGACGGCCGCCGCGCCCGCCACCTTGTCGAGGTACGTGCACCCCGACAGCCCGTCGACGGACACCGCGCCCACGTCGCTCACGGCCAGGTAGGTGTGCAGGGCCTCCTCGTAGCGGAAGGCGCCCGGACCGGGATTGCGGACGACGAGGGAGACCGCCAGCTGCCCGGCGGTGAACTCCGAGACCAGCTCGGCCTCGAACGGCTCGCTGTCCAGCCCGGTCGCGTCCAGCCCCGACGCGTCCAGAGCGTGCCGCACCTCCAGCCGTCCGCTGGTGGCGAGGTCGTTGGTGACCGCGGTCCGTCGCCAGGCGGCGGTGCGTGCGAAGCCGTGGGACGGCCTCCGGTCGCCCGACGGCCCGGCCCCGAACCACGGGAAGACCACCGGGATCCCGCCGCGGACTGCCGTGCCGGGCGCGAACACGGCGAGCGGACTCACCCACAGCACGGGGTTCTGCCCTCGTGGCGTCCACGCCAGGACGTGCGCGCCGGCGTCGAGAACCGCGTAGTGGCCGCCCTTGTGGGTCTCGATGCCGGGAAAGATGCTGTCTGCCATTCCCGAAGGCTAGAGCCATGCCGTGGTGTCCGGCATCCCCGGGGACACCGCCCGCACTAGGCTCGGCGGGCTGGTGCCCTCTCCAGCCGTTCCTCGGCCCGGCCACCGGCCGGCTCGTCACCGTCGAGTACCCGGTGCTCACCCGGATGCTGATGTGGGTGTTCAGCCTGCCGGGATCGTTCGAGGTCTTCGTCGCCCCAGCACGGCGTTGATGGGCATCGCCGCCGCGTGGACGCCGTCGTCCTCGACCACGTTCGTCAAGTCGGTACGCCCCGACCTGGCCGTCACTGGAGCCGCTGTTCTCGTGCTCGCCGTCGCGGCCCGCCTCGGCTACATGCTCTGGCTCGGCGGCGCCGGCCCGAGGCGGGCGGACGCCACCGGCTGATCAGGGCAGCGGCGCCGTCGGCCGCACCACCAGGCCGGTGCGCAGCTTCGGCGTGAAGAACGTCGACTTCGGCGGCATCAGCAGCCCCTCGCGTGCGGTCCGCTGGATCTCCTCCAGCGAGGTCGGCCGGATCAGGATCCCGGCGGCCACCGTGCCGGAGCCGACGAGGGCGACCATCTCGTCCAGGCCGTGCTGGTAGGAGACCTCTGCGGCCGAGGCGGCGAGGGCGTGCTCGAGGTACGCGCCGTCCAGCGCGCGGACGCCGTCGAACGCGCCCGGCCGGGGCACCAGCCACTCGGCGGTCCCGTCGGGAGCGAGCAGAACGAGCCGTCCCAGGTCGACCATGCGCGCGAGCAGGGACGGGGACGGCTCCGGGGCCGGCTCCAGGTCGAAGCAGCCGGACAGGTCGGCGCGCAGCTGCTCGATCGTGGTGCCGGTGTAGACCCGGTGGATCGCCTCGATGCTCAGCTGGTCGGCGACGAGCTCGTTGACGAACGTGAGGGTGAACTCGGCGTCGGTGTCGTCACGCCCCGTGGCCGCGCGTACCTCGTCGCGGTAGGTGCGCGAGATCGAGTAGCGGTGGTGGCCGTCGGCGATCAGCACGTCGTCGGCGGCGAGGACCTCGGTGATCGCCGCGATCCGCGCCGGGTCGCTCACGCGCTCCACCGTGTGCACGACACCCTCGGCCACCATCTCGCCGACCTGCTCGCCGGGCTCGGCCAGGGCGGCGGTGAGGCCGGAGGCCAGCGAGAGCCCCCAGACCGGAGAGAGGTTGGTGGCCGTGGCGCGCGTGAGGTCGAGCCGGTCGGTGACCGCCTTCGGGGTGGTGCGCTCGTGTGGCAGGACGCCCCCGGCGTCGAGGTCGACGACCTCCAGGCCGCAGAGGACGCCGACGATGGTGCGGGCTGCGCCGGTGGCGTCGGTGAACGCCATCCGGTAGATGGTGAGCGAAGGTGCGTCGTCGCGCACGAGGACCCGGTCGGCCAGCCACTGCGACAGCGTCCGGGCGGCGGCGTCGTAGCGGTCGTCGCCGCCGGTGGGCACGTCGACGTGCACGATGTTGTGCGGGTCGCGGGCGGCCAGCTCGGCCACGTCCGACTCCGACAGCACGTCGTACGGCGGTGCGATCACGAGCTGGAGGTCGGTGCCCGGGGCGTAGCGGATGGCCGGGAACGGTGCGATTCGAGGCATGGACCAACGCTACCGAGCCGGACGGCGCCGCCGGCGCGGCGTCCGAAGCCGTGCGTACACCGGCGGGCCGCCCGTCGTTGGGGGGCCGTTCGTCCCCGGCGGCTATCGTTGCCGCGTGAAGCGCGCGGCCTGGTGGATCGTGGCTGCCGTCGTCGTGGTGGCCGTCATCGCGGTCGGCTGGTGGGGTTACCGGCAGGCGAAGGACTTCGAGGCGCTCGCGCGGGCCGGAAAGGCCGACGCCTCGGCCGCCCTGAAGAGCCTGGAGGGCGGGGACACCGCCGCCGCGCTCGCGGGCTTCGACAAGGCCAGGGACGAGTTCTCCCGGGCGCGTGACCTGCTCGGGCCGTCCTGGCTGCGTGGCACCTGGTGGCTGGGCGACCAGCTCGACGCCGCCGACGACCTCGCGACCATCGGCGTCGAGGGCTCGACCGCCGGCGCCGAGGGCGTTCGGCTGCTCGACGAGGCCTCCGCGGTCACCGGTCCCGACCGGCTCGGTCGCCTGCTGACGCTCGCGCGCCCGCGCCTGGACGCCAGCCTCACCTCGCTCACGGTGGTCGCCGGCCGGTACGACCGGCTGTCCGCCGACGGCCTGGTGGGGCCGCTGGCGGAAGCGGTCACCGACGCGCGCGACCGGCTCGCGCCGCTGCGTCCGCTGCTGGCCCGCAGCGACGCGCTGCTCGGCCTGGAGCGCTACCTCTACTCCGGCCAGCACCGGTTCATCCTGCTGGCCCAGAACAACGCCCAGCTGCGTCCCACCGGCGGACTGCCCGGCACCTACGGCCTCGTCGAGATCGGCCCGGACGGCCTGCGCCTGGACACGTTCGCCGACATCTACACCCTGCCCAACGACACCCTGAACCTGCCGATCCCGGACGGACGCCAGGTGAACTCGCGCCACCTGTTCTTCCGCGCCGCCGGCTGGTGGATGGACTTCCCGACCAGCGCGGACGTGATGCTGAGGCTGTGGGGCAGCATGGACCAGCCGCAGGTGGACGGCATCATCGCGATCGACCTGCCGACCATCCGTGACCTGCTGAAGGTCTTCGGGCCGATCCGCGTGCCGGAGTCGGACACGGCCTTCACCGCGGAGAACCTGATCGAGCGGCTCAACTACGTGGTGCAGGTCGAGCTCAGCGGGCAGGGACTGGACGGCAAGAAGACCGCCGTCGTCTCGCTGGCCCGGACCGTGATGGAGCGCCTGCTCCGCCTCGGCGACGACGAGTTCCTGCCGACGATGGAGTCGCTCGCGTCCTCGGCGAACGACAAGCACATCCAGCTCTACGTGACCGATCCGGACGCCCAGGCCGACCTGGTCGCCGCGGGCTGGTCCGGCGCCCTGAACCCGCCCGCGGACACCACCGACCTGCTGGCCGTGAGCAACGCGGTCATCGCACCGCCGGCGAAGGGGAACCTGGACGTCGCCAAGGCGCTCGACTACGCGGTGACCCTGAACGACGACGGCAGTGCCGATACCCGGCTCACGCTCGACTACCGCAAGAGCGCCCGCAACGTGCTCGGGCGGTTCAACACGCAGTTCTCCAACTACGTGCGCGTGCACCGCGCCGCCGGCACCACCCGGACCGGGGGAGCCGTCGACGAGTCGCTCACCGACGCCACCGGACTGCCGACCTTCGCCCGTTCGCTCGACGTCGGTCTCGGCGAGCACGTCACCACCGACCTGCGGTCCCACGTGCCGGACGCGGTGCGCGCGGGAGCCGCGGCCCCCGTGCCCGGGCTCTCCGGGCCCGTGCCGGACGCGACCGGCGCGTGGCACTACCGCCTCGTCGTCGCGCGCCAGGCCGACCTGGTCGACACCGGCCTGTCGGTGTCGGTCCAGGTGCCGAAGGGCTGGGCGGTGGTCGCGTCCACCGCGTGGCTGCGCAACAGCGCGGAGGTGCTGCCCACCACGGTTGCCGGCGACCGCGTCACGCTGGCGACGCCGCTGAGCCAGGACGTCCTGCTCGACGTCACCCTGCGCCGGCCCTGAGGCGCCGGGCCCCGACGCGGTCTGGCGGCGGCGGGGGCTTCTCGCTAGCGTGGCAGCACGGCGGTGCCCCGCCGACGTCTGGACCCGACCGCCCGGAGGAGCCCGATGGACGCAAGCGCACTGCTGAGCCGGCTGGTGTCCCGGTTGAAGGGACGCTCCTACGAGATCGACCCGCGCATCGACGCCCGCTACCTCGGCGTCGTGACGCTGGAGCGGGCGATGATGAAGCTGCGCGGGTTCTACCGGTTCCCGCTGCACGCCAACCGCCCGTTCGTCGGACGCGGGGTGGGCTTGCGGGCCCGTCACCTGCTGCGGTGCGGCCCCGGCGTCACCCTGGGCGACCACAGCCGCGTGGACGCGATGTCGGACAAGGGCGTGACGCTGGGTGCGGGCACCTCCCTGGGCCGGAACAGCCGCATCGAGTGCATCGGCAACCTCCGCTTCCTCGGCGTGGGCTTCACCGCCGGCGACAACGTCGGGCTCGGCACGGACTGCCTCTACGGCGCGGCGGGCGGCATCACCATCGGCGACGACACGATCATCGGCAACTTCGTCTCGATGCATTCGGAGGGCCACAACTACGACGACCCGGACGTGCCGATCCGCGACCAGGGCGTGAGCCACCAGGGCATCCGGATCGGCCGCGGGTGCTGGATCGGTTCGAAGGCCACCGTGCTCGACGGGGTCACCCTGGGTGACGGGTCGATCGTGGCGGCCGGGGCCGTGCTGACGGCCGGCGCCTACCCGGCGAACGGGATCTACGGCGGCGTGCCGGCGCGACTGCTCAAGTCGCGGGACCCTGGCGAGGGGACCGGCACGGCGGGCTGAGCCGTGCCGGTCGTCGCGAGACGTCCGGTGGCGCCGGGGGGGATTCGCGCCGACGCCACCGGGTGCTCAGTAGGCGCCCGCAGAGCCGACGACGGCCTTCGCGGTCTTGGCCAGGATCATCAGGTCCTGGACCATCGACCAGTTGTCGACGTAGTACAGGTCGAGGCGGACCGTGTCGTCCCAGGAGAGGTTGGAGCGTCCTGAGACCTGCCACAGCCCGGTCAGGCCGGGTCGTACGTCGAGTCGTCGTCGGGTGTCGGAGTCGTACTGAGCGACCTCCGTGGGCAGCGCCGGGCGGGGTCCTACCAGGCTCATGTCGCCGCGGAGGGCGTTCCACAGTTGGGGCAGCTCGTCGAGCGAGAAGCGTCGGATGAACCGGCCGACCCTGGTGATGCGGGGGTCGTTGGTCATCTTGAACAGCGGTCCGGCGCCCTCGTTCTTCGCCATGAGCGCGGCGAGGCGGGCCTCGGCGTCCACGCTCATGCTCCGGAACTTCAGGCACTCGAACACCTGCCCCTTGCGCCCGACCCGGGTCTGCCGGAACATCACCGGTCCCCGGTCCTCGAGCTTGATCGCCAGCGCCACCAGTCCCATGACCGGTGAGGCCAGCAGCAGCAGCAGCGCCGAGCCGACCACGTCGAACAGGCGCTTGATCCACCGGGCCGCCTCGATCGCCTGGGGACGGTCCACGTCCACCAGCGGCAGGCCGGCCACCGGCCGGACGTCTAGGCGCTGCGCGCTGACGTCGGTCAGCGCGGGCACCACGATCATGTGGACGGCCTTCTCCTCCAGCTCCCACGCCATGCGGCGGAAGTCCGCAGGCGAGGCGAAGGAACCCTCCGCGAAGATGACGGTGGCGATGTCGTGCTCCTCGATCACCTCCACGGTGTCCGCGACCGAGCCCAGGACGGGCAGGCCGGCGGTGGTGTGGTCGACGCGGTCACGGGTGACGGCGCCGACGACCCGGTAGCCGAGCCAGGTCTCCCTGCGCAGCACCTTGGCGATGGCGTCCACGTGGCCGCTCTCGCCCGCCACGATGATCGGGGTGAGCAGCACGCCCTGGCGGTGGACGGTGGCCATCACCTTGCGGCGGGTGAACCGGGTGAGCACCAGCCCGGCCGTGCCGACGGTGAACAGCAGGACGTACAGGCCGCGCGGGAACTCCGCCTTGAGCAGGTAGCTGCCGATGCCGACGAGGCCTGCCATGGTGAAGGACGCCATCACCACGCGCTTGTACTCGGTGGCCCCGGCCCGCTGGTGGCGCAGCTGGTAGCCGCCGAACGCGTAGATCATCGCCAGCCAGCCTGCTGCGACCAGCGGCGCGGTGGTCGCCATCACGTGTGCCGACTCCTCGCCACCATCGAACGGCAGCAGGACCCGCGCGTAGGTGGCGACGAGCATCGAGACGGACAGGACGACGAGGTCGCTGAGAAGCAGGAACGTGTGCTGCGCTGCCTTCGTCAGCAGCCAGTGCTTGCGGGCACGACTGTCGGTGCCCGCGTGGCTGGTGAGTGCGTCGAGATACGTGCTGAAAGTGGTCATGATCCCCCCGGCTCAGACCAGAAAACCCCCGACGGCCCAACCCCCCCGGATGGACCGGATCGACGCCTACTCCCCCAAGCGGTCTGTCGATCGGTACAGAGTCTGCCAGACCTCCTCCGGGCCTGCCAAGGCGTGGGGAATGCGTGCAGGCAGGTTGGGCAGATCTACGCAAAGCAGGTATCACGCGTCCGGGTGTCTTCGGGCGTCCGCCCTCGTCGCGGACGGGTCGCCGGCCGGCTCAGACCAGCCAGGAATTCACCACGGGGATGCGGACGAGCACCGCGCTCGTCGCCACGCTGAGGGCGAGCACGGCCAGCCACACCAGCGGGACGCCGACCACGCTCGGCAGCAGCCGCGGGGTGAGGTCGAGCTCCTGGAAGATCCGCACGAACGCGGGATGGACGAGGTAGATCGGCAGGGTCCAGCGGGCGACCGTGGCGAGCCGTGGTCCGGTGACCGCTCCGCCGGCCCGGGTGCGGACGGCGAGGAAGACCGCCGCCGCGGCGAGGGCGACGCCCAGGGTGAGGTAGCCGTAGAACTCGCCGACCTGCGTCCCCCGGGCCACCGAGGCCCACGCCGTGCCGCCCACCGTCACCGCCACCCCCAGGCCACCGCCGGCGTAGACGAGCGCACGGGTGCGTGGCGAGAGCCGGTCGCCGTGCTCGTGCAGCAGGTGCCCGAGCACGAAGTAGAACGGGAAACCCGCGGCGAGGAACGGCCCGACCCGCTGCACGAGATCGGCGGTCAGGTCACCGGCCACCGGAACCAGCGCCAGCGTGGGAACCGCGAGGCTGGCGACCCCGGTGAGCACCACGAAGTACCGCGCGAGGGCGTCGTCGGCGACCACCCGCTGGAGCAGCGGGATGAGCGCGTACACCCCGGCGAGGGCCAGCAGGTACCAGAGGTGGTAGTAGCCGTCCCACAGGTGGGTGAGCAGGAAGACCGGGTCGGCGGTGCGCTGGAAGACGGCGCTCAGCACCGTGTAGGCGGCGCTCCAGGCGAGGTACATCACCAGCAGCTTCGGGATGTGGCGCCGCCAGGTCTTCGCCGGCGTGTCCGTCCGCCCGGGGGCGAGGAACAGCGATCCGGAGATCATGAAGAACACCGGCACGCACCACCGGCTGACGGCGGCGTAGACGTTCATCGCCTGCCAGTCGGCGGACGCAGGCGGCGTGTCGCCCCAGTGCATGGCCGACACGTGGATCATCACCACGGCGAGGGCGGCCACCACCCTCAGCTGGTCGATGTAGGCCAGCCGGGGCGGGGACGCGGTCGTGGTCGCGTGGACGGGGGTGGTGGTCACGCGGTCCCGTTCAGTAGGCGCCGGAGGATCCGACGACGGCCTTGGCGGTCTTGGCGAGGATCATCAGGTCCTGCACCATCGACCAGTTGTCGACGTAGTAGAGGTCGAGCCGGACCGTCTCCTCCCAGGAGAGGTTCGACCGCCCGGAGACCTGCCAGAGCTCGGTCAGGCCGGGACGGACGTCCAGCCGGCGACGGGCGTCCGAATCGTACTCGGCGACCTCCTTGGGCAGTGCGGGACGCGGGCCGACGAGGCTCATGTCGCCACGGAACGCGTTCCACAGCTGGGGCAGCTCGTCGAGCGAGAAGCGTCGGATGAACCGCCCGACGCGGGTGATGCGCGGGTCCTGGGTCATCTTGAACAGCGGCCCTGCGCCCTCGTTCTGGGCCACGAGGGCGGCCAGCCGCTCCTCGGCGTCCACGCACATGCTGCGGAACTTCAGGCACTCGAACACCTCGCCGCGCAGGCCGACCCGCGGCTGGCGGAACATGATCGGCCCACCGTCCTCGAGCCTGATGGCCAGCGCGACCAGGCCCATCACGGGCGCGGCGAGGAGCAGCAGGACCGCCGAACCGAGCACGTCGAAGGTCCGCTTGACCCACCGGGCGGCCTCGACAGCCTGCGGGCGGTCGACGTCCACCAGCGGCAGGCCGGCGACCGGCCGGACGTCCACCCGCTGCGAGCTGACCTCGGTGAGGGCCGGCACGACGATCATGTGGATCTCGTGCTCCTCCAGCTCCCACGCCGTCCGGCGGAAGTCTGCCGGCGTGGCGAAGGAGCCCTCGGCGAAGATGACGGTGGCGATGTTGTGCTCCTCGATCACCGCGACGGTCTCCGCGGTCGACCCCAGGACGGGGAGACCGCCCGGCGTCCGGTCGCTGCGATCGCTGGTCACGGCGCCCACCACCCGGTAGCCGAGCCAGGTCTCGCGGCGCAGGACCTTGGCGACGGCGTCCACGTGCCCGCTGCCGCCGGCCACGACGACCGGTGTCAGCAGGGCTCCGCGGCGGTGGAGGGCGTTCATGGCCTTGCGGCGGGCGAAGCGGGACAGCACGAGGCCCGCGGTGCCGACCGTGAAGAGCAGCGCGAACAGCCCGCGCGGGAACTCCGCCTTGAGCAGGTAGCTGCCGATGCCGACGAGGCCGGCCGTGGTGAAGGACGCGAGGAAGACGCGGCGGTACTCGGTGTCACCGGCGCGCTGGTAGCGGAGCTTGTAGGCGCCGACGGAGTTGAGCAGCACGAGCCACAGCAGGCCCATGGCCGGCGCGGCGAGCAGGACCGCGGTGGTGAAGTCGTCGTCGCCCGGGCCGTCCAGGGGCACGAGGCCCCGGGCGAGCACGGCGAAGACGGTGGCGATGGCGATCACGACGGCGTCGCCGACGCCGAGCAGGATCCGCTGGACGCGCTGCGAGACCAGGCGATGCTGGCCCGCAGGGCGTCGTGCTGCCGACTGGTCGGCAAGTGCATCGAGATAGGCGCTGAATGTGGTCATGTAACCCCCCGGCGCTGACCAGATTGTTCTCGGACATGTGTGTCATCAGCCGATGTGTGGCTGGCTGGAGTCGGCTACGTGATCCCCCCGGCGTATCCCGACATTCACAAGGGTTGCATGCCGCTTCGCATTACGCAAAATCGTCTCAGAATGTGCACGCCCAGCAGTCGAATGCGTAACACTACGCACGTTTGTATTTCGGGGGAGGCTGCCGCGGCTGGCGTTGCGCCGCAGGGGCCCGTCGTGGGCCGGGGAACCGGCGCGCGGGGCCCCTGGAGCTCACTCCCGCGATTTGACAAGCGTCTGTGCGCGCCCGCATGGTGGAGATGCCGACGTGGGCCCGCCCGAGCGTGTGCCCGGCGTCGGGCACGCGCGGCGCAGCATTGACAGCCCCGCATCACCGCCTGGTGATTTCACGAATCAACCGGGAAACGAAATCGAAACATTGCTGCAACCTGAGTCTCGGTACGATCGTTATCCGCCGACCCGGGTAATTGTCCACTGCATGTCGGAGTCCGAGGGAGCATCGTGCCGAGAGTCAGCGTCATCATGCCGACCTATAACGCGGGAGCGCGCATTGGTGTGGCTATTGGCAGCGTGCTCACGCAGAGCCACCGCGACGTGGAGCTGATCGTCGTCGACGACGGCTCGACCGACGACACCGCCGACATCGCCCGCGCGTTCGGCAGCCGACTGACCCTGCTCCAGCAGGCGAACGCCGGTCCGAACGCCGCCCGGAACACGGGACTGCGGCATGCGGCCGGTGACGTGATCGCGCTGTGCGACTCCGACGACGTCCTCCTGCCGAACTACCTCGCCGACGCGCTGGCGGTGCTGGAGGCGGCCCCGCCGCGCACCTGGGTGACCTGCGCCAGCCGGCTGATGACCGACGACGGCCTCAGCGACTACGGGTTCTCCCCGTTCGGCGAGGTGCGCCGCGACCGGCAGCGCCTGGCGATCCTCCAGGGCAACTTCGTGTCGATCTTCTCGGTGTTCCCGTCCGCGATGCGCGACGAGATCGGGCTGTTCGACGAGAGCCTCGCCCGCGCGGAGGACTGGGAGTACTGGGCGCGCGCCATCCTCTCGGGCTGGCGGGTGGCCTTCCAGCCGCGGATCGCGTCCTTCTACCGGCAGCAGGGGCAGAGCCAGTCGTCGGACGCGGGCGCCATGCTCGACGCGGAGGACGCGATGATTGCCGTGATCGCCGAGCGCTTCGCGGGCACCTTCACCCCCGAGGAAGAGGAACTGCTCGCCACGCGGGACCGCCTCGGCTCGGCCACCCGGCAGCGCCTCCGGGCGCGCGACGCGTGGCGGGAGGGCCACTTCACCGACGGGGCCCGGCAGCTGCGCACCGCCGCCCGCGACTTCCCGCTCTACCCTGGCGTGCGCGCCAAGGCGCTCACCGCGTCCGCGATCGCTCCGGTGCTCCAGGCCCTGCCCGCCGGCTTCCCCCTCCGCGAGCGGCTCAAGGACCGGTGGTGAGCCGTGCCGGCCACTCCTGAGGGCCCGCGCCGGGGACGGGCGGCCGGGGCCGAGCCCGCCGCCTCGACGATCCCGCCGGTCACTGTTCCCACCGAGGCGGTGGGCGGCGACCCTGCGGCCGCGGCCCCCGCGGTGACGCCGGACACCGGCCTCGTCCGCCGGCTGCTGGGCGGTACCGGCTGGCAGGCGCTCGCGCAGATGCTGCCGCTGGTCTTCAACCTCGCGCTCACCCCGTTCATCATCCACGGGCTCGGCGTGGGCATCTACGGCATCTTCCTGCTCGTCGTGGTCATCCAGCAGTTCGTCGGCAGCGTGGACGGAGGGGTCGGGCCGAGCGCCCGCCGCTACTTCGGCATGTACGCCGGCCGCGGCGACCGCGCAGCCACCACGTCGCTGCTGGTCACCCTGCTGGTCATCGTGTCCGGGGCGGCCACCGTCCTGTGCGGCGCCCTGTTCGCCGCCGCGCCGGCCGTCATGGCCTTCTTCCCCGGTTCGGCGGAGGACCCCGACGGCTCGGTGTTCCTGCTGCGGGTGATGATCATCATCGTCGGCGTGGCCCAGGTGCGGGGGCTGTTCACGCAGGTGCTGCTCACCAACAACCAGTTCCGGCTCACCGCGCTCGGTGACCTGCTGGGCTTCTTCGCCTACGCGGCGATGATGATCTGGACGGTCAACAACGGGCTCGGGCTGTTCGGCGTCGGGCTGGCGTTCATCGCCCAGCAGGCTATGCCGACGCTCGTCGTCCTGCCGGCCGCCCTGCGGTGGCTCGACCGGAAGGCGGTGCGCTTCGTCCCGAGGAGCCTGCTCGGTGAGTTCTTCCGGTTCGCCTGGAAGCTCCAGGTCTCCGGGGTGCTCACCATGGTGGCCGCCCAGGGCGACGCGATCTTCGTCGGCCGGTTCGCCGCGCCGCAGATGACCGCCTTCGGCACGGGCGCCAGCTTCGCGGGAACGCTGCGGCAGATCCCGATGAACGCGTACGCGCCCATGGAGACCAGCATCGTGCGGGCCCTGGGTGCCTCCGGACCGGAGGGTGCGGCCCCCGAGGTCGCCCGGATCCAGAGGCTGTGGGTGCGGTTCGTCGCGGGCTGGATCGCGGTGGGCGTGCCGGCGGCGGGCTTCGGCGTGACCGCCTGGCTGCACCTGGGCACGGACCTGCCGGGGCAGGTCGCCGCCGCCGTTCTCCTCGCCCACGGCGTGACCCTGCTGATGCTCGTGCAGCGCTTCTGGCTCAACGGGCTGGGACGGTCGGGGCTCACCCTCTCCCACGACGTGCTCAGCACCGTGGTCAACCTCGGCCTCACGCTGCCGCTGATCCTCACCTTCGGTGTGCTCGGCACCATCGCCGCCACGCTCGCCGCCGCGGTGGTCGCGGCGGTCTACCTCACGTGGCTCGCCGCGCACCGGACCACCCACCACCTGCCGACGGCCTGGAGCGAGATCCCCTGGCTGTCCGTGGTCGGGGCGTCCGCGCTGGCGACGGCCCTGAGCTGGGCCACGGCCCGCTTCCTCGTCGGCACGGTCATCCCGTTCGGGGCGCTGTCGCTGCTCGCGATCGGGGCCGCTGCCGCTCCGGCGCTCCTGCTCTACCTCGGGCACACCATCGGCTGGCGCCGGGTGCGCGGGTTCGCCGCGCGGTTCCTGTCGCGGGGACGCCGGGCGGAGGCGAGCTCGTGAGCCGGCGCGGCCGGGCGGTGTTCGTCGACTTCTACGACTACCGCAACGTCGGCGACGACCTGCTCTTCGTCACGCTCGCGCGCCGGTACCCCCACGTCCCCTTCGACTACATCGGGGACAAGACCGACGGTGCCACCTTCGCGGGCCTGCCGAACGTGCGCCGGCTCGCGCGGGTCCCGTACGTGGACGGGGTGCTCCGCAGGCTCCGGCTCCCGGTGAGGGTGAACGACCTGCGCCGCCGGCTGCGGGTGCGGCGCTCGCCCCTCGTGGTGCGCCTGGGCGGCTCGCTGTACATGGAGCGCGGCGACTGGCGGCGGAACGCCGCCCTCGACGGCGACCTCGTGCGGGGCGGGACGCCGGCGTTCTTCCTCAATGGCAACTTCGGCCCGTGGGAGACCGACGAGTTCCTCGCCACCTACGAGCGGATCTTCTCCCTCGCGCGGGACGTGACGGTCCGCGACGCCGCCTCGCTGGAGCAGTTGCGCGCGGTGGGCATCGTCCGGCTCGCCCCGGACATGCTGTTCTGCGTGCCGCCGGCGCCCGCGTCCCAGACCCGGCAAGGGGTGGTGGTCTCGGTGATCGACCTCAGCGACCGGGCCGGGCTGAGCGCGTGGACCGACGGGTACGAAGCCGCCATGGCCGACCTGGTCATCGACCTGGTGGCCCGGGGCGAGGCGGTCACGCTGGTGAGCTTCTGCCCCCTCGAGGGCGACGAAGCGGCGATCTCGCGGGTGCTGGCACGCATCCCGGAGGCGTCCCGCGGGTCGGTGTCCACCCACCTCTACGACGGTGACCTCGACGCCGTCCTCGCTGTGCTCCGTCGCGCGGGGACGATCGTCGCCACGCGTTTCCACGCGATGGTGCTGGGGGTGGCCTTCGGCGCGCGGGTCTGCTGCGTGGAGTACAGCGACAAGCTCAGCAACGCGCTGCGCGACCTGGACGCCACGTCATTGGGCTGGACGCTGCCGGACTTCGTCGGCGCGACCCGCGCCGAGCGCCTCGCACGCGTCAGCTCGCTGGAGGCCGTGGACATCCCGGGGATCGCCGCGCGCGCGGGGGCCCATTTCAGCGTGCTGGACGAGTACCTCGGCGCACCCGCCTGACGCGGAACGCCCGCCCGGCCCGTGACCGGGCGGGCGGGCGCGTCCCTCGTGCCGGCGGTCCTACCCGCGGGCCTTGTACTGCGCGGTGACCGTCGCCGCGGGCAGCGCGGCCGGGTACACAGCGAACTCGTCCAGCGAGCCGGCGAAGTAGGAGTTCGTCGGCTGGTTGGGCCAGGCCTTGAGGTTGCCGCCGCCGAGCCGCCAGTAGCCGCTGTAGGCCGCGGCGCCGGTCGCAGTGCCGGTCGCCACGCGCACGGCGTCGACGTACAGCACGGTGCCGCCACTGGACTGGGTGACCGTCGCCATGTGCCAGGCGCCGTCGTTGTAGCGGCGTGTGCTCGTGATGGCCTTCGCAGAGCCGGGCATCGTGCCGAACGCCAGGCGCCCGTCGTTCAGCATGTACAGCGACCGGTCCGAGCGCGAGCCGAAGGCCGTCTGGGCCTCCTCGAAGCCGACGAGCTTGCCGCCCTTGCCGATGCCGTTGGCCTTGAACCAGACCTGGACGGTGTAGGCGGCGCCCGAGGCGGACCTGGCGTCCGCGTGGACCAGCGAGCGGTCGTTGCCGTAGGTGGCGACCGCCGTGTTGCCCGCGATCGCGCCGGGTGCGGGACGGTAGACCGTCGTCATCCGGCCACCCACGCCGTTCCCGCTCGCGTCCGCGACGGTCGAGCCGGTGGAGTCCAGCCGCCAGTACAGGGACGGCTTCGCCGCCTTCACCGTGGCCGCGTAGTCGGCCGCTGGCGTGGTCGCGGGCGGAGTGGACGGTGTCGTCGTGGTCGGCGAGGGAGTGGGCGCGGGTGCCGTGACCGGCACCTTGTAGTTGAGGGGAAGGGCCACCAGCTTGTCGAGCGGGAAAGCGGATTCGCCCAGGGCCTTGTTGGCCATCATCTCCTGGAAGGACCACCGGTTGCGGAAGAGGCCGGGGTAGGGGTTCGTGGCCAGGCCCACGGCGTTCTCCGCGGAGAAGGCGACCGAGCCGCCGGTGTCGGTGATGATGATGCCGTACTCCTGGGCGGCCCTGGCGATCGTGCGGGCCAGCGGCGAGAGCTTCACCGCGTCCAGGTCGAGGCTCGCCGGCAGCCGCAGCATCTGGCCGATGGCCAGCTCGTTCCCGGTCTTCCAGCCGTCGGTCCGGACGGCCGGCCACGACACCGTCCCCGCCTTCGTGAACGGGATGGACAGTCCGATCACGTGGTCGATGCGTCCCTGCGCGAGCTCGGACGCCCGGATCGTCGTCGGCCACATCGCCATGCCGCTGGCCGAGGAGCCGAACGTGCCCTCGTACACGCCGAGGGAGCTGCCCGCGGCGCTGAGCCGGCCGCCCCAGCAGGCCTGCCACTTCCCGTTGACCTTGCGGGCCTTCCACAGCTCCACGAGGTCGCCGGTGTCGCGGTTGTAGACCGCCATGCTGCCGTCGTCGGACGGGTCGGGCAGCGCGTCGGCGGGAATGCGGACGTCCTGGAGCTTCTCGTTGAGGAGGTTCGCGTACAGCGACGTGGAGGCCTGGCAGTTCCACGCCGTCACGTCGTACAGCGGGTCGGTGTTGCGCGAGACGTACATCGGCGGGGTGTACTTCACGGTGTTCACCGAGACGTTCGCGTCGGTGGCGGTGCCGTAGAACGCGTGGGCCTGCGCGTTCAGGCTGCTCACCAGGGCCGCCGAGTTGGCGGCGGCGGGCGTGGAGCCCGGGAGCTTCTGGTAGAACGGCGACGCGCTGGAGAGGATGCGCGAGGGGACGGCGCGGGAGTCCGTGCCGGAGAGCGTCGCCGCGGAGGCGGGGACGCTCAGGGGCACCAGGAGCGCCGCCGCGCCGAGCACGCCGACGGCGGCTCGCCTGAGGTGGTTCATGGGAGGTTCCGTTCTGGAGCGGGTAGGGGGAGCCGGGGACCGGCCACCGCTCCGGCCCTTCAATGCTAAGTCATTGATGAGAAATTGGTGAACCCGCTCTCAGGGAGTACTCCACATGGTGAACAGTTCAGACCGGCCCGGGACAAGGGAGTTCCCGCGCGATGCGGCGACGCCCCCAGCATGCGGAAGCCCCCGGCGACCGCTCGGGCTCCCGGGAGAATGGTGAACATGGGAGACGGCAGCCTGACCTTCGCGATCCCCGTGCGCGACCCACGCGGCGTCGAGGACTGGGACGCGGTGAAGGAGCTGATGGCGATCACGCTGCGGTCGCTGTTCGCGCAGCAGGGCCCCCGCCCGCGGGTGGTGATCGGGGCCTCGCCCGGCACCCCGCTGCCACCGCTCCCCGACGGCGTCCAGGTGGTGGAGGTGGACCTGCCCTACCGTCCGTTGCCCCCGGAGCAGGGGCCGCAGCGGTGGGACGCGATTCTCGTCGACAAGGGGCTCCGGCTCGCCCACGCCCTGGCGGTCGCACGGCCGCAGGGCCACGTGATGGTGGTCGACTACGACGACCTCGTCTCCTCCCGGCTCGCCGCGACCGTGGCGGCGTCCCCGGATGCGCCCGGCTGGTTCGTGGATGCCGGCTACCAGTGGGACGGCGGCCCGCTCGCGGCGCTCCTGCCCACAGGCTTCAACGACCTGTGCGGCACGAGCCTGCTCGTGCGTGCCGACCTGCTGCGGATCCCCGCCGATCCCGCCGACCCGGCGAACCTGGAGTGGATCAAGCAGACGCTGGGCTCCCACAAGCGCTGGCACGGGCTGTTCGGCCTGGAGCCGCTCGGCTTCCCGGGCGCGGTCTACCGCATCGGCAGCGGGGCGAACGTGTCCGGCGCCGTCGGGCACGGGCGCCGGGTGCTGCGCGCGGCGCGGCGTCCGGCCCAGTTCGTGCGCGAGGTCGGCGTCCTGCGGCCGTGGGCCGCGATCAGGCGGGGGTTCGGGGCCTGAGGTCCGCGTCGTCCGCTGCCTCGCCGGCGCCTGCGGGGACGGCGGGAGCCGGCGGCAGGTCAACGAGGATGCCGCGTGCGGCGATCCCCCAGACCAGCCAGAACAGGTAGTTCGGCGTCGTGTAGGGGTTGGGGCTGGACAGGGAGGGGAGGAACCAGACGAAGAAGGCCGCCAGCCCCAACAACTTCCAGTGGCGTGCGGACGCCGTCCGCGGCGTCGACAGCAGGCCGAGGAGCGGCCCGGTGGCGAAGCAGAGTGCCCACAGCAGCGCGCCGAGGATGCCGGTCTCCGCCGCGCGCGAGAGGAAGACGTTGTGGACCTCGATGTTCACCGTGGTCATCGGGTAGGTGTCCGCCTGGCGCACCCACAGCAGGCTCTGGTTCACGAACTCGCCCCAGCCGATCCCGAAGAGCGGGAGCTGGGCGACGATGCGCAGCGCGGCCTCGTTGGTGTTCTGCCGGTCGTACACCGACCGCTCGGTGGTGATCCGGGCCACGAGGACGTCGCGGAACTCCGGCGAGAGCACCAGCACCGCGGCGATGAGGACCGCAGAAGCGACGAGAAGCAGGGGGAGCCACCGCCGCAGGCGGGGGACCATCAGGCCGAGCACGAGGCCGGCGACGATCAGGGCCAGCCAGACCGAGCGCACCATCGACACCAGCGACGCGACGAGCCCGCCGACCAGCCCGAGGACGCCGACCACGCGCCACAGGAGGCTCTTCGTGGTGCGCACCAGGAGCCCGGAGGCGAACACGGCGAGGTTCGCGACCAGGCCGAGGGGCTCGGGGAAGAGCCACGGGCCGCCCGCGCGGATCTCCGTGCTGGTGCCGGGGTTCGCCATGATGTACCCGGGCCACACCAGGGCGCCGATCCTGAGGTACTCGAACAGCCCGGTGAAGCCGAGGTAGATCCCCAGCAGGGCCACGGTGCGCAGCAGGAGCTCACGCCGGTGCTCGGTGGCGAAGATCAGCGCCCCCAGCGGGAACATCGCCAGCGGCATCGCCACCCTGTCGAACAGCGCGAAGAACTTCAGCGAGTCGGTCAGCGCGCCGCTGGAGACCCAGGACAGGGTTGTCCACAGGATCGTCACGGCCGCGACGACGTAGAACGAGCGCCAGCGCAGCCGCTCGCGCTCCGGGTCGAGCAGGAGCAGCAGCACGGCGAACGCGAGGAGCGGGCGGTCGGGTGACAGCGGCAGGCCCATCAGGCCGGTGTGGCCGGAGAAGACCGTGAACGCCAGTGCGGCGAGGAAGAGCCACACGTACAGCGGCTCGGCCGGCGCCGCGCCGGGCTCGCCGGCTCCCGCCCGCGGCCGGGCGGCCGTCATGGCGGCCACTGGGTTCACGCCCCGGTGGTGCCGGGCGCGTCCGCGGTGCGCGCCGCGCGGGTGCCGCCGGCGCTGCGGGCGCGCCTGCGCTCGATGACGACCGAGAGCACCAGCCCGAGCGCGGCCCCCGCGGCGAGCCCGGCCAGCCCGAGGCGGGCCAGCATGCTGGTCCGGTTCGAGTCGAGCTCTTCGGCCGTGCGCACCAGGAGCAGGTTCGCCGCGGTCGAGGACCCGGCGACCAGGTTCGTGTAGCGCTGCTTGAGGGCCGCCGAGCGCATCCCCGTTTCCGCGGCCTTCGCCGCGGCCTCGGTGACGGCGTCCCGGGCGTCCTTCACCGCGGACTTCGAGGGGTTGTCCCTGCCGAGGAGCTCGTCGAGGTCGTGCTGGGCCGCGTTCAGGGCCGTCTGCGCGGCCGCGTCCTCGTTCGCAGCCTTCGCGAACTCGGCCGCCACCTCGTCCGCGGACGTGCGTCCGCTGTCGTTGACCGCGTCGATGAGCTGCTGCGCTGCCGAGTTGGCCGCCTCGCGGGCGGCCTCCGGGTCGGCCGACTCGGCCTCGACCCGGATCACGTTCGACTCCGGGATCTGCGAGGCCGACAGCGTGACGCCCTCCGGCACGTCGGTGCCGGCCACGCCGCGGTTGTTCACGTAGCGGGCGTAGTTCGACGCGAGCTGGGACGCGGCCACCGGGAACCCGGCGATCGCGCCGGAGGTGAGGTCGCCCGAGCCCACGGCCACGCGGGCCTCCGCCGTGTAGGTGACGGGGAGGACGAAGGCTGCGCCGACGCCCAGCGCGGCGCCGAGCAGCGCCGCGACGACGCCGAGCACCCAGTGCCGGCGCCACGCGGTCAGCGGGCCGGCCGCCTGGACCGTGAACGGCTCGTCCTCGCGGTAGTCCGTCGTCGTACTCATCGGTGCATCCCCCTCTTTCCTTGCGCGGGCATCCCCTGTCCGGCGCGAGCCGGTGCCGCTGTCGGCAGTCCTGTGGTCCTGGAGTGGAGGTGGGACCGTCCGTCCGTCCGGCGGACCGTCGCGACGGTGGCGCGATCGCGCAGCGTGATTGCGCGCGCGATGACGAAAACTGCCTGTCTTGTCTGTTCCAGTATCTCCACGGACGGAGGGGCGTGGTCAAATCGTCCACATTTCGGCATCGCCGCGCGATCGTTCAACGCTGGTAGCATTTGGACGGTGGCTGACGTTCCCCGAAGAATTCTCGCGCTGGCGAAGTCGATTGCACGCGATGTGCAGGTCGGCGTCCGGGCGCAATGGTCCCGGGCGCAATTGCGCATGACCTTTCCGAATGCGCTGGTCAGTTCGGACGTGCGGATCACCGGAGACGTCTCTCGCCTGGTGCTCGCCGACGGGGTGTCGATCTTCGGGCCCAGCGTGATCGTGCTGCTCGACGGCGGCGGGCTGAGCGGCTCGCGGCTGGAGGTCGGCGAGGGGACGTTCATCGGCGAGTTCGCGAACCTGCGCACCGCCGGGGCCCCGATCACCATCGGTGCCCGGTGCCTCCTCGGCCAGGGCGTGACCATCGTCGGCACCAACCACGGCACCCGCCTGGGCACGCCGATCGTCGACCAGGAGTGGGTCGGGAGCGGCGTGGAGATCGGCGACGACGTCTGGATCGCCTCGAACTCGATCATCGTCGCGGGAGCGAGGATCGCCTCCGGGGCCGTGATCGCGGCGAACTCGGTGGTGCGTGGCGACGTCCCGGAGAACGCGATCATGGCCGGCTCGCCGGCTCGCCAGGTGGGCGAGCGGCGTCCGGGCTGAGGCCCTGGCGCGGGGTGGACGGTCATCGTTCCCCGTGCCCGAACTGCCACAGACGCCGGCCGCCGTCGGACAGCCCGGCGCCGTCGCGGCCCTTCCAGAACGGGCCGCCGTCGGCCATCACCGAGTAATTGTCCCCGTGCGTCCCGTGCCACCACAGTGCCCCGACATGGCGTTCGGCCGCGAGCTCGAATACCGCCTGGGCAGCGTCGTAATTGGCGTCGTAGATATCGGGTGAATCCTTCTTCGCCACCGTGTAGCCGAACTCGCCAATCAGGGGCGTGAGCCCCGCGTCGCGCACCTTTTCGAGGTACGCGCCCCACTTCTCCTGCGACGCGTAGAGGCCGTACGCACCGTAATTGTGCTGCTCGAATATGACGTTCTCGTGACGCGCGGCGATGGCCGGGGCCATGGTCGCCTCGTACCCGAATCGGGCGTCGGCGAAGTAGGGGCGGGTGCCGGCCACGTCCTGGCCCCAGCACGACGCCCCGAGCAGTACCGGGCTGGTGTTGCCGGTGCCGCGGACCGCCGCGGCGAGCCCGTCCATGAGGGCGACCCACTCGTCGTTGGTGTAGTCGGGCTCGTTGAGCAGGCCGTACCAGACGCGGGGGTTGCCGGCGAAACGGGTCGCGGCCTGCGTCCACCAGGCGGCCAGGCCGGCCTCGGTGGCCCGCCTGTCGACGCCCTCCGCGCGCGGGTCGTCGTGTGCGGAGAGGATGACCACGATGCCGGCATCGGTGTACTCCTGCACCACCTGGTCGACGAGGGCCAGCAGGTCCTCCGTGCCGCGCTGGGCGACGAAGGACCAGGAGTGCGCGGCGGTCACCATGAGGTTCAGCCGCACGGTGTTCCACCCCCAGGCCACCGCGTCGGCCGCGTGCCCCCGGCTGTCGCCCTTCCAGTCGAAGGTGCCGGTGGTGCCGACGTTCGCGCCCACCGGGGTGAACAGGCTGCCGTCGGGGGCGTAGAGGAACCCGTCGCTGGCTCGGTACACCGGCCCGGGGTCGATCCGGGCCGCGGGCTGCCGGGGCCCGCCGGAGGCGGGCGGCTCGGCAGCCGGCGTGCAGGCGGCGAGGGCGACGGCCGCCGTCAGGCCCGCGCCGGCGGACAGGAGGCCCCGGCGGCTGATCGGCGTCCGGGGCAGCCCGGTCGCGCCGTTCACGACGCCCGGCGCGACCCGGCCGGACGGGGCGCGACGTGGCCGAGGAAGTCCTGCTGGGCCTTTGCGCAGTGCTCGAGGGAGAAGCCGGCGACCACGTCCGCGCGCGCCCGCTCGCCCAGGGACGCCCGGAGCGCGGGGTCGGCAGCGAGCCGTTCGAGGGCATCGGCGAGCAGGTCGGCGCGACCCGGCGGCAGCAGGTAGCCGTTGGCGCCGTCGCGCACCAGTTCGGGGATCCCGTTGATCGTGCTGGTCACCACCGGCAGGCACGTCGCCATCGCCTCCATGAGCACCACGGGCAGGCCCTCCTGGAAGCTGGGCAGGCAGAACACGTCGGCCCAGTGGTACTCCGAGAGGATCTCGTCCTGGCCGACCGGGCCGACGAGCGTCACCACGTCCGACAGCCCGCGGGACGTGATCGTGCGCGCCAGGTCCTCGCCCAGGTCGCCGCTGCCCACGAGCCGGACCTCGACCGGGACACCCCGCTCGACGAGCAGCGACACCGCGTCCAGCAGGACGGGGGCACCCTTCTCCGGCACCAGACGCCCGACGTCGAGGATGCGCAGCGCGTCCCCCTGCGCCCGGGCGTCCGGCGGGGGCACGAAACGGTCGGTGTCCACGCTCATGTGGACGACCTCGAGCTTCGTCCAGTCCGCGGGGTCGCTGAGGCGCATCAGCTGGCTCCGCGTGAAGTCCGAGATGCAGGCCACGCGGTCGGCCGAGGCCACCTTGCCGGCGAGGTCGAACCGTTCGACGGCCTCGAACTCTGTCGGGCCGTGCATCGTGAACGACCAGCGCCAGCCGCCGTCCGGGTCGACCGAGCGCGCGTGGGCGATCGCCGCCCGGGCGACGTCCGCGCCGTTGTTGGCGAAGTGGGCGTGGACGTGTCGCACACCGAGACGCTCCAGCTCCGCCAGCAGGCGCAGTGCCTCGGCCACGTAGAAGGCCTGCCACACGCGGCTCCGCGGGCGGGCCTCCCCTGTGGACAGCGCCCTGCGCAGGCTGGCGAACCCGGCCGCCGGATGGCCGGCGAACGCGCGCGCGGAGGCCCGGGCGATCTCGCCCCACGAGTCCTGGAGGACGGTGGTGCGCCCGGCCTCGGCGCGCATGGCGTCGCTCATCAGGTCACCGGGCTCGCGGATGCTGAAGGTGTGCACGGGCGTGCCCAGAGCGCGCAGGCCCTCGATCTCGCGCTCGATGAACGTGTGCGAGATCAGCGGGTACTGGCTCACCAGGTACGCGACGGGCGCGTGGTGGTCGGCGTGGTCGGTCGTCAAGGGGCCTCCGGGGCAGGTCTGGGTAGGGACGCAGGTCTGGGTGGGGACAACGGTCAGGTCGCGGGCCGGACGCGCGGTTCGTCCGGTCGCCACACCTCGTGGGTGCCGGGACGGACGGTGGCCGGCACCCCGGCAGCGGCGTGGCCCTCCGGCACGTCGCAGGTGACGACGGCCGAGGGGAAGATGAAGGCGCGGTCGCCGATGGTGACGCCGCCGAGCACCAGGGCGTTCGGCCCGATGAACACGTCGTCGCCGATCACCGGCACCCCGCCGGCGGTCGCGCCGATCGTGACGCCCTGGTGGATCCGGCAGCGGGCGCCGATGCGGGCGTCGGGGTGGATGACGAGCAGTCCGGAGTGGGCGATGCTCAGGCCGGGGCCCGCCGTGTGCCGGCCGACGTCGAACCCGAGTCGCTCGGACAGGCGGCGCAGCCGGACCTTGTACACGCCGGACACCACCCGTGCGACCGGCCCGGGCCGGTTCTCCCAGTACTCGCACAGCCGCAGGACGTGCAGGAAGTGCACGACGCCGCGGGTCAGGGCGTGCCGGGGACGCCAGCGCTCGACGCCGTTCATCGCGGCGTCGGCGGCGGCCCAGGCCGCCAGGTCCTCCCTGGTCCGGATCCTGGCGTTCGGGCGCCCGGGGCGCGTCTGCCGGGCGTCGCTCACCCCTTGCTCACCCCGGTGACCCCGTCGAGCGTGCTGCGGGTGAGCAGCGAGGCGGCGTAGGGCGCGTCGTCCAGCAGGTAGCGGCGGGCGAGGCGGCGCGGCTCCTGGAGGAGCCGGACGATCCACTCCGCACCGAGCTTCTGGGCGGCACCGCTGGCCCGCTCCACCTCACCGGCGACCATGTCGAGCGCGCCGCCGCAGCCGAGGAACCAGGTCTGCGGAAGGTGCTGCGCGAGGGTGGCTGCCACCAGATCCTGCTTGGGGAAGCCGAGCGCGAGGTAGACGAGGTCGGGGCCGGCGTCGGTCAGTCGGGCGATCAGCGCGCGCATCGCGTCCGGCGAGTGCTCGAAGCCCCACTCGGGGCTGTCGTGGCCGACGATCCGCAGGCCGGGGAACCGCTCGGTGAACGTCCTGCCCGCGCGCTGCGCCACGCCGGGTCGCCCGCCGAGGAGGTAGACCGAGCGGCCCTCCTCCGCCGCCCGTTCGGCCAGCGACCAGACGAGGTCCGCCCCGGAGACACGCTCGGGCAGCGGGGTTCCCCGCAGCCGGCTCGCCCACACGATCGGCATCCCGTCGGCGACCACGAGGTCGGCGGTGCGCACCAGGCGGCGCAGTTCGGGCTTGCGGCGGACGGCCTGGAGGATGTCCACGTTGGGCGTGACGATCCGGCCGCCCCGCTGCCCGGCGAGAGCGTCGAACACGGTGTCCACGACCTCTGCCTCGGTCTGCCGGGTGAACGGCACCCCCTCGATCGGCACGGGTGCCGCCGCGTCGGGCACCGCCTGCGCGCCGGCACCGGCCGGCGCGGCCCCGTCCGCAGGCTGTCGGGTGGACTCGTCGCGGCCCCACGAGTAGTCGTCGCTGAGGCGCGAGCGCACCCGTGCGGCGATCGTGGTGCCGACGTACACGGTCGCTGCGGGGAGCAGCCCTGGCTGGACGGCGAGCGCCCGCGCCAGCGCCTTCACCGACGCGCCGGAGGTGCGCTCGAAGCCGGCGCCGGGCTCGGTGGTCGTGGCCAGCTGGGCGTTGCCGCGGTCCACGCGGGTGCGCACCTTGACCAGTTCGCGCCAGCGTCGCGGCGTCCGGACGGCGAAGCGGCCGGGCGTGCGGACGCGCTCCTGAGGGGTGAACAGGCGCTGGATGTACAGGTCGTCGGCGAGCACGTCGGGGAACTCGTCGAACCGCCCGCGACCGGCCTCGGACAGCCCGTAGACGCCCAGGCCCACCAGGTCGTCGGTCACGTAGGGCAGGCGCTCGAACATCCGGTAGTACTCGCGCACCCAGCGGTCGGCACCGTCGAGGTCGAACTCGATGTCGGGGGACCCCGCCACGGGGGCGTCGACGGCGAGGGCGTCGACCATGCCGCCGAGGGCGTCGGGGCCCAGCACGATGTCGGCGTCGAGGTAGATGCGCGGGAACGCGCTCACGGCCTCGTCACCGAGGTTGAGGGCATTCGCCTTGCCGGGCACTTCGGTCTCGACCACCACCAGGCCGGGCACGGACGGCAGGAAGGCCCGGGCGATGTCCGCGGTGTCGTCGGTGCAGGCGTTCGCGACGACGGCGACCTCGAGGGCCGGTGCCAGCGGGTCGTCGGCGATCCGCTGGAGGGTCGAGGACAGCACGCTGGCCTCGTTGTGGGCAGGGATCACCACGCTTGCGACGTTCATCGTTCCTCCAAGAGGGGGGGTTCGAGGTTGGCTGACCGACGCTGGCCGATGTGTTCGGTTGTAGGTGTACCCCTTCAGCATCGCCATCACACCCGGCGCGGAGCAACCTGAATTGAATTATGAAACAGACTTGGAACATGGCGTCCCACCGATTAGGCGTCGATTTGACTTGCCCCGCGAATTCGCCGACACTGCCCGACTTCGCGGCCGGGTCGCGATCGGGAGCCGACGGGGCCGAGCGACAGGCCGACCGCAGCTCAGGCGTCCATAATGCCTAGTGGGAAGGCTGAACCGGGACTGTCACGCCGATCTCCGGCGGCACCGCACGTGCCGTCCGGAGCGGACGGGGCATCACGTCAGCAGTAATGCGCACCGTGCGGCAACGCCCCGGCGAGCGCCTCCCAATGGTTCGCTAATTCGCGGCGGCGAGGTATTCGGCCAGCCGTTGGGTCGACGGCGCCGGGAAAAAGCCCGTGGCCTTGATCCGGGTCAGGTCGAGCGCGCTGTTGCGCGGACGGGGCGAGGTCAGCTTGCCCTCGGAGTAGTCCTCCGTGCTCACGCCGGTCACGTCCGCGGCGTCGCGCCCGCAGAGCACGAAGACCTCACGGGCGATGTCGCACCAGGACCGGACGGGGCCGTCGTTGCTGAGGTTGTAGGTGCCGAACGGTGCCCCGGTGGTGAGCAGGTGCACGATCCCCGCTGCGAGGTCGGTGGTGAACGTGAGGCGCCCGAACTGGTCGTCGACGACGCTCGGCGACACCCCGCGGGCGGCCAGGTCCGCCATCGTGCGCACGAAGTTGCGGCCCTGCCCGATCACCCAGCTCGTGCGGACGAGGTAGTGGCGGGCGAGCTGGCCGACCAGGGCGTCACCGGCGGCCTTCGTCTGGCCGTAGACGCCCAGGGGGCTGAACGGTTCGTCCTCGGGGTGCAGCTCGGCTGTCCCGTCGAAGACGTAGTCGCTGGAGACGTGCACGAGGGTGATCCGGTGCTCTGCGGCCACCCGGCACAGGTTGGCCACGCCGCTGACGTTGGCCGCCCAGCAGGCACGCCGGCCCTCGGGGGTCTCCGCCGCGTCGACGGCGGTGTAGGCGGCGGCGTTGAGGATCGTGCCGACGCCCCGCCAGGGGTGGGCCGCGACGGCGTCCGCGTCCGTGCAGTCGAAGTCGGGGAGGTCGAGCAGCTCCGCACCGGGCACCAGCGCCTGGAGGGCCCGGCCCAGCTGGCCGTTGGCCCCCACGATCACCGTGCGCAGGGGCGGCACCGGGCGGACGTCGTCGAGCAACGGGTGCCCGGCGTCGGCCTCGGAGATGGTGGCCTCCGCCAGGGGGATCGGCCACGGGACGGCGACCGACGGGTCGGCGAGGTTCAGGTAGGTGTACTCGTCACGGGCCTGCGGGCTCCAGTGCTCGTTGACGAGGTAGGAGTACACCGTGCCGTGTTCGAGGGTCTGGTAGCTGTTGGCGACGCCCCTCGGCACGAACACAGCGGTCTGGGGGCCGAGTTCCACGGTCACCACGCGGCCGAACCCGTCACCCTCGCGCAGGTCGACCCAGGCGCCGAACACGCGTCCGGTGGCCACGCTGACCAGCTTGTCCCACGGCTCGGCGTGGAAGCCGCGGGTGACGCCCGCGGTGCCGTTGAACGCGACGCTGTGCTGGACGGGCCCGAAGTCGGGCAGGCCGAGTGCCGTCATCTTCGCCCGCTGCCAGTTCTCCTTGAACCAGCCCCGGTCGTCCCCGTGCAGTGGCAGGTCGACCACCAGCAGGCCGGGGATCTGCGTCGTCCGCACTGCCGGCGCCGTCGGCGCGCCCGGGGAGGCGGTCACTGGCCGGCCGCCGCGTACCTGGCCTCGGTGGCCTCCTTGATCGGGCGCCACCACGACTCGTTCTCGCGGTACCAGTCGATCGTCGCGGCCAGGCCGGACTCGAAGTCGCGGTACGTGGGCTCCCAGCCCAGCTCGGTGCGCAGCTTGGACGCGTCGATGGCGTAGCGCATGTCGTGGCCGGCGCGGTCGGTCACGTGGTCGTAGGCGTCGGCCGGCTGCCCCATCAGGGTCAGGATCAACTCGATCACGGTGCGGTTGTCCTTCTCGCCGTCCGCCCCGATCAGGTAGGTCTCACCGATCCGGCCGGCCTCGAGGATGCGCAGCACGGCGAGGTTGTGGTCGGTCACGTGGATCCAGTCGCGCACGTTCGCGCCCGCCCCGTAGAGCTTGGGACGGATGCCGGCGAGCACATTGGTCACCTGGCGCGGAATGAACTTCTCGATGTGCTGGTACGGGCCGTAGTTGTTCGAGCAATTGCTGATCGTCGCCTGCACGCCGAACGAGCGCACCCAGGCCCGGACGAGGAGGTCGGAGCCGGCCTTGGAGGCCGAGTACGGGCTGGACGGGTTGTACGGCGTGCTCTCGGTGAACCGCGCCGGGTCGTCCAGCTCGAGGTCGCCGTACACCTCGTCTGTGGAGATGTGGTGGTAGCGCCGGCCGTGCCGCCGCACCGCCTCGAGCAGCGTGTAGGTGCCCACGAGGTTGGTCTGGATGAACGGCGACGGGTCGCGAAGCGAGTTGTCGTTGTGGGATTCGGCGGCGAAGTGCACCACCGTGTCGTGGTCGGCGACCAGCCGGTCGACGAGCTCCGCGTCGCAGACCGAGCCCTCCACCAGGCGGAACCGGTCCGGGTCGAGGCCGTCCAGCGAGCTGCGGTTGGCCGCGTAGGTGAGCGCGTCGAGCACGGTCACGCGGTCCTGGCCCTGCGCGAGCGCGAGCCGGACGAAGTTCGTTCCGATGAATCCGGCGCCGCCGGTAACAAGCATTCCCCCCATGAGGGGCGATCCTAACCCCGGCGGCTCCGGCTCTGGGAGAGGCGGCGGGGCCGTGCGAGACTAGCCGCCATGCGCGGGATCATTCTTGCCGGCGGCTCCGGCACCAGGCTCCACCCCATCACCATGGCGACCAGCAAGCAGCTGGTCCCGGTGTACGACAAGCCGATGATCTACTACCCGCTGACCACGCTCATCCTCGCCGGGATGCGCGAGGTGCTCGTCATCACCACCCCGCACGAGCAGGACGCCTTCCGCCGCCTGCTCGGCGACGGCAGCCGCTTCGGGCTGCGGATCGAGTACGCCACCCAGCCCGAGCCGAAGGGCCTGGCGCAGGCGTTCACCATCGGCGCCGACTTCATCGGGGGCGAGAAGGCCTGCCTGGTTCTCGGCGACAACATCTTCTACGGCCAGGGCCTCGGCTCGCAGTTGCGGCGCCTCGCCGACGTCGAGGGCGCCGCCGTGTTCGGCTACTGGGTGGCCGACCCGACCGCGTACGGCGTGGTCGAGGTGGACGGGTCCGGCCGGGCGCTGTCGATCGAGGAGAAGCCGGCGGAGCCGAAGTCGCACTACGCGGTGCCCGGCCTGTACTTCTACGACGAGCGGGTCGTGGAGATCGCCGCCGGCCTCACCCCGTCCGCCCGGGGGGAACTGGAGATCACCGACCTCAACCGGGTCTACCTCGAACGCGGCGAGCTCCAGGTCTCGATCCTGCCGCGCGGCACCGCCTGGCTCGACACCGGCACGTTCGACTCCCTGAACGACGCCAGCACCTTCGTGCGCACGATCCAGGCCCGCCAGGGGCTCCAGGTCGGCTGCCCCGAGGAGGCCGCGTGGCGCCGGGGGTTCCTCACCGACGACGAGCTGCTCGCCCGCGCGGACGACCTGGCGAAGTCGGGCTACGGGGCCTACCTGCGCCAGCTGGTCGAGACCGCGCACTGAGCGGTCAGCGCTGGTACTCCGCGGGGGTGGACGCCAGCGCGCCCGCCACGCGACCCCGACCGCGCCAGTGCCGGCGCAGGCCGCGTGCTTCCTCCGCCAGCGAGCCGCGCAGCCGGCCGGCGACCGCCTGGACGCCGCCGACCGCCGCCCGCGCGAGGCCGCCCGCGGCCAGTTCCGCACGGGCCAGCAGGCGCCGGGCCGTGCCGTCGGTGAAATAGAGGCGGACGAAGCTCTGGTTGGTTCCGTGGTGCCACGCCCGGCGCAGCACCCAGGCCCGGGTGTTCCGGTCGTCCGGCACCAGGTCGTGCACGGCGGCGCCGGCGCAGAACACCACCCGCCCGCCCGCGCGCCGCAGCTGCATCGTGAAGATGGTGTCCTCCCCACCCCGCAGGCCCAGGCGGGTGTCGAACCCCAGCCCGAAGCGCCGCACCTGGCCCAGGTCGAGGAGGAGGTTGCTGGTGGGTGCCGCCGTGACCTCGGCCCCGTCCGGGTGCTCGGCCCGCACGAAGAAGCCGCCGGCCTCGACGAACGGGGGCGGTGGGCTGAGGTAGCGCGGCCGGATCGCGCCGGTGAGGGCGGCGGGACGGCCGAACCGCTGCCAGCCGAGCACGAGCGTGCGCAGCCAGCCGGGGTCGGGGATCTCGTCGTCGTCGATGAAGGCCAGCAGGTCGGCTTCGGACGCCTCCGCAAGGCACCGCTGGCGGGCCGCTGCGATACCGGGGGTGGGCTCGTGCACGTACCGCACCACCGGGTGGGCAGCGGCGTAGCGCGCCACGTCCTCGCGGGCACTGGCGTCGGGGTCGTTGTCGATGACCAGCACCTCGCCGGGCGAGCCGGTGAGGGCGCCGAGCTCCTCGACCTGGGCGATCACCTCTGGCAGTCCGATGGCCAGGCGGTCCGGGCGCCGGAAGGTCAGCATGCCGACGCTGACGCGCACCGCCGGGGCGCCTGAAGCGTCCATTCCCCTCCTCCGCCGGATACCTGTGGTCCCCGTCATTCCAGCACAGCCGGGACTCCGGCGTAACTTTGCCCGGTCCCGAATGGGCGAACTGTGGAATAATGCTCCTTACCGACGCACTGGTTGGCAACCGGGGGGAGCCAGTGCAGGGCGTTTCGCCCTTCCCTGTTTCCGACGGCCGTCGGGGCAGGTGATCCGGAGGGGGCCGGGTCAGTCGAATCCCCGGACCGGCGCGATCGGGGGGGTCGAATGAGCGCGGAAATGGCACCGGAATTCGAGGTGCGGACGGATCGTGGAGTTGTCGGCTATGTGCCCGGCGCGTGGGACATGTTCCACATCGGGCACCTCAACATCCTGCGGCGGGCCCGCGAACACTGCGATTTCCTGATCGTCGGCGTGGTGACCGACGAGGCCCTGTTTCGGGCGAAGCGGAAGTACCCGATCGTCCCGTTCGACGAGCGCTGCGAGATCGTGGCGAGCATCAAGATCGTGGACGAGGTGGTCACCGACACGTCCTCGAACAAGCTGGAGGTCTGGCGCCGGGTGCCCTTCGACATCGTGTTCAAGGGCGACGACTGGCAGGGCACGCCCAAGGGCGACAAGCTCGAGCGCGACATGGCGTCGGTGGGCGTACAGGTCCACTACTTCCCGTACACGAAGCAGACCTCGTCCACCGAGCTGCGCCGCATCATCACCGAGCTGTAGCCGGCTCGGGGAAGCTCAGGGGATCAGGATGCGTGTTGCCCTCATCGGCACCCGTGGCGTGCCGGCGCGCTACGGCGGCTTCGAGACCGCGATCGAGGAGGTCGGCTCCCGGCTCGCGGCCCGGGGCCACGAAGTGGTCGTCTACTGCCGTCCCGCGGACGGGGAGGCGATCCTCGACGAGTACCTCGGCATGGAGCTGGTGAACCTGCCGTCCGTGCGCCGCCGCTCGCTGGAGACCATCTCGCACACCGCGCTGTCCGTGCTGCACCGCAGCCTCGCCGGTGTCGACTCGGCGATCGTGTTCAACGCGGCGAACGCCCCGTTGCTGCCCGTGGTCCGCGCGCGCGGCATCCCGGTGGCCACCCACGTGGACGGCCTGGAGTGGAAGCGCGCCAAGTGGGGCCCGATCGGCAGCAGGTACTACCGCATGGGCGAGGCGATGGCCGTGCGCTGGTCGGACGCGCTGATCGCGGACGCCCAGGGCATCGCCGACTACTACCGCGACAAGTTCTCCGCGCAGACCCGGCTGATCGCGTACGGGGCACCGATCCTCACCGAGCCCGGCTCGGGCCGCCTCCGCGAACTCGGTCTGGAGCCCCACGGCTACCACCTGGTGGTGGCCCGCTTCGAACCGGAGAACCACGTGCTGGAGATCGTGCGCGGCTACGTGGCCAGCGACGCCGCCCGGCCGCTGGTCGTGGTCGGTTCCGCGCCCTACTCCGACGAGTACACGGCGGCGATCCACGAGGCGGCGGACGAGCGCGTCCGGCTGGTCGGCGGGCTGTGGGACCAGGAGCTGCTGGACCAGCTCTACGCCAACGCGTTGACCTACCTGCACGGGCACTCGGTCGGTGGTACCAACCCGTCCCTGCTGCGCGCGGCCGGCGCGGCGGCCTTCGTCGTGGCCTTCGACGTGTCCTTCAACCGCGAGGTGGTCGGTCCGTTCGCGGAGTACTTCGCCGACGAGGCCGGCGTGGGCGCAGCCCTCCGGCTCGCCGAGGCTGACCCCGCGAGCGCCCGCGACCGTGGCCTCGACCTGCAGCGTGACATCGCCCGCTACTCCTGGGACGACGTCGCCGATGCCTACGAGCGCCTGCTGTCCGACCTGGCGGCCGCCCGCGTCCGCCGGCCCTCGTCGCGCGGCCTCGCCCGAAGGCAGCGCTTCGAGACGGCAGGGGGCTGAGCGGGGTGGACGACGCGGCGCGCACCGTCGTGGTGGCGCACCCGAGCCCCGACCTCTACGGCTCGGACCGGGTGTTGCTGGAGTCGGTCGGCGGCCTGGTCGCCGCGGGCCACCGGGTCGTCGTGGCGCTCCCGTCGGACGGGCCGCTGGCCGGCGCCCTTCGTGAGCGCGGTGCCGTGGTGGAGTACGTCGGCTCGCCGGTGCTGCGCAAGTCCTCGCTGTCGCCGCTCGGCCTGCTCCGGCTCGCTGCGGACGCGCTGCGCAGCCTCCCGCCGATGCTGCGGCTGATCCGCGCAGAGCGGGCGGCGCTGGTGCTGGTGAACACGATCACGATCCCGCTGTGGCTTGCCGCCGGGCGCCTGGCCGGCGTCCCCGTGGCCTGCCACGTGCACGAGGCGGAGAAGTCGATCCGCCCTGCGCTGCGCCGGGTGCTGTACCTGCCCCTCCTGCTGGCCCGCGTGCTGGTGGTGAACAGCCGCTTCAGCCTGGACGTGCTCAGCGAGGCCTGGCCGCTGCTGCGGCGGCGCGGCCGGCTGCTCTACAACGGCGTCCCCGGCCCGGCGGAGCCCGTCCCCGCCCGGACCCGGCTCGACAGCCCGGTCGAGCTGCTGTTCATCGGACGGCTGTCGCCCCGCAAGGGCCCCCAGGTGGCCCTGGAGGCGCTGCGCCGGCTCGAGGCGGCCGAGCCCGGGCGTTACCGGCTGACCCTGCTCGGAGCGGTGTTCGAGGGCTACGAGTGGTTCGAGGCCGAGTTGCGTGCCACGGTCGCCGAGGCGGGCCTCGGGCACGCCGTGGTCTTCGCCGGCTTCGACCCCGACGTGTGGGGCTACTTCGCGCGCACGGACGTCGTGCTGGTCCCCTCGACGGTCGACGAGCCGTTCGGCAACACCGCCGTCGAGGCGATGCTGGCGCTGCGTCCGCTCGTCGTCAGCGACACCAGCGGGCTGAAGGAGGCCGCCGGCGGCTACCGCACGGCCCGCCTGGTGCCGCCGGGCGACCCGGCCGCGCTGGCTGCGGCCGTCACCGGGCTCGCGGCCGACTGGACGCGGGTGGTCGCCGGCTCCGCGTCCGACCGGGAACTCGCGCGCTCCCGGCACGACCCGCCGGTCTACCAGGCCGGCATGGCGGGCCTGGTGGCCGAGGCGATCGGCTCGCCGACGGCCGGGCACGGCCGGCGAGGCTTCGGTGACGAGCTGCGCGCGGCGATGGCGACGGCAGAGGACACCGGCCGGGTGGGCCTCGTGGTGGTGAATTACGGCTCCAGCGCGCTGCTCGAGCGCAACCTCGGCGCTGCGATGCCCGGGGTGCAGGTCGTCGTCGTGGACAGCTTCTCGACGACGGCCGAGCGGGAGGCGGTCGCCCGCCTGGCCGGCGAGCGGGGCTGGGAGCTGGTGGCACCCGACCAGAACCCCGGCTTCGGAGAGGGTGTCAACCTGGGTGTGCTGCGTGCCGCGGCCCTGGGCTGCCGGGTCTTCGTGACCCTCAATCCCGACGCCGTGGCCGACCCCGGTGTGGTCGCAGGGCTGGGCCGGTGCGTCCGCGAGGACCCGCGCGCGCTGGTCAGCCCGCTGGTGCTCCGCCCGGACGGGCGTCCGTTCTTCCGGGGGTCGACGATCGACATGCGCACCGGCCGGATCCGCACCGGCTGGGTGGACGGCGACGACGACCCGGACTGGAAGAACTGGCTGTCCGGAGCCTGTCTCGCCTTCGGTGGCGAGGCCTTCGCCGCGCTGGACGGCTTCGCCGACGGCTATTTCCTGTACTGGGAGGACGTCGACCTCAGCCGGCGCGCCGCCGCGCTCGGGCTGCGGCTCCAGCTGCGCGACGACCTCACGGTGACCCACGACGAGGGCGGCACCCACACCGAAAGGGGTGCGGAGGGCAAGTCCTCGCTGTACTACTGGTACAACACCCGGAACCGGTTGCTCTTCGGCGCACGTCTGGCCGGGCGGGCCGACAGGGCGCGCTGGCTGCTGTCCACGCCGCGGGAGTCGCTGCGGATCTGGCTGCGCGGCGGGCGGCGGCAGCTGCTCGTCCGTCCACAGGGCCTGCTGGCCGCGGTGGGCGGCAGTGTGGCGGGCGTCGCGGCGTGGGCCGGCACCCGGGTGCCACCGGCCGGACGGCAGAAGGGATCGTGAACCGATGACACAGCAGCGGACCCCCCTGGTGGAGCGCACAGCCCCCTGGGGCGTGGTGCACTCCACGCTGCGGCAGGCGCAGAAGAGCAACCGCAACGCGCCCGCCTACTCGCGCTGGGTGAACCGTCCGGTGGGGCGGGTGTTCGCCGCGACCGGCTACCGGCTCGGCCTCAGCCCCAACATGATCAGCCTGATCAGCGCGTTGTTCACCTTCACCGGCATCGTCCTGCTGGCACTGGCGACGCCGTCGCTGCTGATCGGCGTGACCGTCGCGGCCCTGCTCGTGATCGGCTACGCGCTCGACTCCGCCGACGGTCAGGTGGCCCGGCTCCAGGGCGGCGGCTCGCTGGCGGGGGAGTGGCTCGACCACGTGATCGACGCCTTCAAGACCTCGAGCTTCCACCTCGCCGTGGCGATCATGTGGGTGCGCAACCTCGACGGCTGGGACCTGTGGACCGCGACGGTGCCGCTGGTGTTCGCGCTCCAGGCCTCCGCGTGGTTCTTCACGATCATCCTGACCGACCTCCTGCTGCGCAACGCGGGGGCCAAGCAGCAGGTGCTCGCCCACAGCGAGGGTGCTCAGTCGACGCTCACCAGCATCGTCGCGCTGCTCCTCGACTACGGCTTCCTCTCCTGGACGATGGTGCTGCTGGGCTGGTTCGACGTCTGGCGCTGGGTGTACATCGTGCTGGCGGTCACGAACGTGCTGTTGCTGCTGGCCCAGCTGCCGCGCTGGTACCGGAGGGTCTCCACCGCTGGTTGAGGGTCCCCCACACGGGGGGATTACAGGGCCCGTGGGTACTGTTACGCTCTTTCTTAGATTTTCCTGAGCGTCTGGATCCCCCGGTCCCCGTTCCCTGGAGTTCTCGTGTTGCGTCCCCCCGCGATTTTTGTGTCCCTGTGCACCGCCGTTCTCGTGGCCCTGGCCGGCCTCGGGTTCGTCGCCGTCCCCGTCGCGCCCGCGCAGGCGGCGACGGTCACCTCCTCCCGTCTGCCCGCGACGATCGCCGACGCGATCCCGGCCGACTACTCGGCACCCGCGGCAGCGCTCCACGTCGCCCCGGGCGGCTCGGACTCGGCGGCCGGCACGCCGGAGGCTCCGTTCGCCACGCTCGCCAAGGCGATGAAGACGGTCAAGGCCGGCGGCACGATCGTGCTGCGCGGCGGCGTCTACCGCGAGGGCGCCAGCGCGGCGACCGGGTTCAACACCGGCGGCACCTACTACACGAGCCTGCCCGCGGGGGTGACGATCCAGAGCTACCCGGGGGAGACGGTGTGGCTGGACGGCACTGTCCGGATCTCCTCGTGGAAGAAGGTCTCGAAGAAGGACTACAAGGTCAGCTGGTCCACCCCTGACCTGTGCGCCCAGAAGTACTACACGCGCAAGCCGTCCAGCCCGGGCACGAGCGGGCCGTGCAGCTTCCCCGACGCCGTCGGCTCCGGGGCCTCGCTCGGCGACCCGCAGATGCTGTTCCGCAACGGCAAGCAGCTCACCCAGGTGAGCTCGCTGAAGAAGATGACGTCGACCTCGAAGTTCTACTACGACTGGAGCAAGAAGGTGCTCCACGTGCGCTTCAACCCCTCGGGGAGCACGGTCGAGGCCACCCGCTTCGCGCAGGCGCTGGCGCTGTACCAGCCCTCGAACCTGAGCATCAAGGGCATCGGCTTCCGCCGCTACGCCAGCAACCAGTACACCAACGCGACCGGTGGCGCCGTGCTGCTCAACGGCGGCTCCAAGGTGCTGGTCGAGCGCTCGGTGTTCACCGAGAACGCGGGCGCCGGCCTCCTGGTGTGGCAGACGACCGGACTCACCGTCCGCCAGTCGGTGCTGTCCGGCAACGGCTCCAACGGCCTCTACGTCGACGGCGTGTGGGCCAAGCGCGCGGCCGGCTACGACGTGACCGACGACCTGGTGATCGAGTCCTCGCGGTTGGACGACAACAACCGCGACCGGTACGGGGTCAACTGCACGTGGGCCTGCGGGGCGGCCGGGGCGAAGGTCACCGGGACGGTCGGCATCACCCTGCGCGACAGCAGTTTCAGCCGCAACGGAGGCGGACGGGGGTCCGGCTTCTGGTGCGACCTGGGCTGCGGCGACCTGACCGCGTACCGCAACGACTTCATCGACAACGACCGCCACGGACTGGTGTACGAGGTCAGCTCCGGCGCGGTCGTGGCGTCCAACCTGTTCGTGCGCAACGGGTGGGACAGCCCCGCCTACGGCGGTGGCTACGCCCTCTACATCGGGTCCGCCAACGTCCGCGTCTACAACAACACGCTGGTGGACAACAACGCGGGCGTGGCGATCTACGACGACGCGCGTTCGGCCGCCGGCGAGGACGACCAGAAGCTGGGCGCCAACACGGTCGGTGTCGACTTCGTCAACAACATCGTCACCGGGGGCAGCAGCAAGACCGGTCGCCAGCTGGCGGTGAGCGGCGCCGACCTCAAGTACGCCGGCAACACCACGGCGAGCAGCGTGGTCGGCACGATCAGCCACAACTCCTACTACAACCCGTCCGGCGGGTCGAAGTACTGGCTGGCCTGGACCGAGCACAAGGGAGCAACCACCGAGATCTTCACCTCTGTGGACGCGGTGATCGCCAGCAAGGGCCACGAAGTGGGCAGCGAGCTGGTCAGGAGCGGGGCGAACCCCTTCCTGACGGCGCCCGCGAGCGGGGACTACTCGGTGAAGGGCGACAGCGAGGCGTGCGGGTCGGCGGCCGAACTGCCCGCGGACATCGCTGACCTCCTCGGCGTCGCCCGCTCCGGCCACGACCGGGGTGTCATCGCCGATCGGTAGTCCCGAATTCCGCCTGAGAAATTTCCCAGGGAATACTCAGAAATGTTAGGCTGAGGCGTCCGCGGAGCATCCGGCTCTCTCGCCCCCGTCCGGAGCCCCACAGACATCCGACAACCCCCCCATCGGAGTCCGATATGCATGTGTTCCGTACCCGCTCGCGGGTCTTCACCGCCGTGGTGGCGGGCCTGGTGACAGGCCTGGTCGCGGCGATCGTCCCGACGCAGGAGAGTTCCGCGGCCACCCTCGCGCTCTCCTCGTCCGTCCCCGGCAGTGCCGCAGCGGCGCTGGCCCCCAGCTACGCCGCGCCCGCGGGCGCCCTCTACGTCGCCACCAATGGGTCCGACACCAACGCGGGCACCCTCGCCGCGCCGTTCAAGACCCTCTACAAGGCGATGACCACCGTGAAGGCCGGCGGCACGGTCGTCGTGCGCGGCGGCGTCTACCGCCAGGGCGCGTCCGCCACGAGCGGCTACAACATCGGCGGCACCTACTACTTCACGCCGGTCCCCTCCGGCGTCACGATCCAGAACTACCCCGGCGAGACCGTGTGGTTCGACGGCACCGAGCCGGTGACCAGCTGGACCAAGGTCTCCTCGACCGACTACAAGGTGAGCTGGTCGACCCCCGACCTGTGCGCCCAGAAGTACTACACGCGCGCGCCGTCGAACCAGGCCGCCGACGGCCCCTGCAGCTACTCCGACGCGCTCGGCGCCGGCGCCTCGCTCGGCGACCCGCAGATGGTGTTCCGCAACGGCACCCAGCTCACCCAGGCCGCGTCGCTCTCGGCCATGACGGCGAACAGCTTCTACTACGACTGGGCCAACAAGGTCATGCACATCGGCTTCGACCCGGCCGGGAACTCGGTCGAGCTGACGAAGTACGCCCAGGGCATGGCCCTGTACAAGCCGACCAACTTCGCGCTCAAGGGCATCGGGTTCCGCCGGTACGCCAGCAACCAGATCCGTAACGCCACGGCGAGCGCCGTGCTCGTCAACGGCGGCTCCAACGTGCTCTTCGAGAACTCGGCGTTCGTCGAGAACGCGGGCGCGGGAGTGCAGGCGTGGCAGACCACCAACCTCACGTTCCGCCGCTCGGTGCTGTCCTCCAACGGCGCCAACGGGCTCAACTACGACGGCAACTGGTCGGCCCGCTCGACAGTCCCCACCGACAACGTGACGATCGAGTACTCGCGGCTCGACGGCAACAACGCCGACGCCTACGGCGTGAACTGCAGCTGGGCCTGTGGCGCGGCCGCGGCCAAGCTCACCGGCACCTACGGCATGACCGTGCGCTACAGCAGCCTGAGCAACAACGGCGGCCAGCGCGCGTCCGGCTTCTGGTGTGACCTCGGCTGCAAGAACCTGACCATGTACGGCAACGTGGTGAAGGGCAACGCCCGCCACGGCCTGGTGTACGAAATCAGCGACAAGGCGATCGTGGCGTCCAACCTCTTCGTCGACAACGGCTGGAACAGCCCGGCCTACGGCGGTGGGTACGGGATGTACCTCGGCTCGGCGCACGTCCGCGTCTACAACAACACGATGGTGAACAACCGGGCGGCGATCGGCGTGTACGACGACGCCCGCCAGGCCACCACCAACACCGGCGGCTTTGCGGCCGCCCGGATCGGGCCGGACACCGTGGGCACCGAGATCGTGAACAACATCATCACCGGCGGCAGTTCCGACAACGGCCGCCACGTCATGATCTCCGGCGGCGACCTGAAGTACGCCGGCAACACGACCGCCACCCAGGCGATGTCGGTGATGTCGAACAACAGCTACTACCAGGCCCCCACCGGCGACTCGAAGTACTGGACGTCGTGGAACGAGAAGGTCGGCGCGACCACGGAGGTCTACTCCTCGGTCGCGGCCTTCCAGACCGCCAAGAAGCTGGAACAGAGCAGCCAGCTGTCCAACGCGACGACCAACCCCTACCTGGCGAGCACCTCCACCGGTGACTACCGGGTGGTCTCCGGGAGCGGGGCGGACGGGTCGGCGAAGGCCCTGCCCTCCGACATCGCCGCGCTGTTCGCCAGCGGCGTCAACACGGGCGACCGCGGGGTGATCACCCTCGACGGGCAGACCGTGACGGCCGCCGGGGCCGGCACGTCCACGCCGACGCCCACGCCGACGCCGACCCCGACCACCGCCTCGCCGACGCCCACGCCGACCGCGACCACCCCGGCCGCCGGCACGACGAGCATCGCGGCCGCGGACTTCGGGACGGCTGTCGCCTCCGGCTGGGGATCGGCGACCACCGGGGGCGCCTGGACGACCAGCGGCACCGGCTTCTCGGTCTCCGGCGGCGTGGGCAAGCTCGCCCTGGCCGCGTCCAGCACGCGCTCTGCGATGCTCGGCTCCACGAGCGGCAGGGACGTCGACGCGACCGTCGAGCTCAGCCTCGACAAGGTGCCCGCGGGCGGCCAGGCGCACGTGAACCTCGACCTCCGCAAGGGCACCGACGGTGCCTACCGCGCGAAGGTGCGGTTCGCCAAGACCGGTGCGGTCAGCGTCGTGCTGGCCAAGGTGGTCGGGTCGACCGAGTACACGCTCGGTGCGGCGACGGTCTCGGGCCTCACCTACAGCCCCGGCAAGAAGCTCACACTCGGCTTCCAGGCGACCGGCACCGGCACCACCACTCTGAAGACCCGGCTGTGGGTCACCGGCCAGGCCCAGCCCTCCAGCTGGCTGCTGACCACGACCGACACCCAGCCGACCCTCCAGGACGCGGGCGCGGTGGGCGTCGCGGCCTGGGTCGAGGCGTCCACCACCAACGCGCCGATCACCGTCGGGATGGACAACCTGGCTGTGGTCAAGACCCCCTGACAGCTCGCACGCCGACCCCCTGCGGGGTTGTCAATAAACCACGGAATCGCCCCGGGAAACGCTTCCCGGGGCGATTTCCGCAGGTGTACGACATTGTCTTGCCCCCGTTCGGGGCGCGTGAGACGATGAAACGGTTCTCTGGGGGGAGAACCGGCCAGTGGAGCGTTGGCCGTCCGGGGGGGAAGGGCCACGTGCCTTGTTCAAGAACGCTTTCTCGCGCGCAATCAGCATTGTCCTGAGTGGGATCCTCGTCTTTGCGACGCTGAGTTTCATCGCACCAAACGTCGCCGCGGCCGCCGAATCGACGGTGCCGCCGATGATCGACAACCCGACGAACGCCGTCACGGCGGCACCGCTGCCGACCGCCCAGATCAACGGCATCGCCTGGGACCAGGTGATCGTGGGGAACACCGTCTACGTCGGCGGCGAGTTCACCAGCGCCCGTCCGGCCGGTGCGGCGCTCGGCACCAACGAGTCACCGCGGCAGAACCTCATGTCGTACAACCTGGCCACGGGCGTGATGACGTCCTGGGCGCCGAGCGTCAACGGGCGCATCCGCGTGATCACCGCCTCCCCCGACGGCAGCCGCATCTACATCGGTGGCTCCTTCACCACGGTCAACGGCCAGGCACGCAACCGCGTGGCGGCGTTCAACACCAGCGACGGCTCGCTGGTCGCCACCTGGGCGCCCGTCGTGGGCGCGGACGTCTTCGGCATCGCCGTCGGCTCGAGCGCGGTGTACCTGGGTGGCTGGTTCTCCAGCATCAACGGCGTGGCCCGCACGCGCCTCGGCGCGGTCACCGTGGTCTCGGGCGCGCTCACCGCGTGGGCGCCGACCGCGGACTACACCGTGGAGTCCCTGGGGATCACCGCGGCCGAGGACCGCGTGATCGTCTCCGGCGGCTTCTCCGCGATCAGCGGTGTCCCTGCGCCCAGCTTCACCAGCCTGGACGCGGTCACCGGTGAGGTCTACCCGTTCGCGGTCAACCAGGTGATCAACAACAGCGCACTCAATGCCCAGGCAGGGCAGGGCGCCGGCGTCACCTCGCTCAAGGTCGTCAACGGCAGCGTGTATGCGACCGGCTGGTCGTTCTATGTCGGCAATTTCGAGGGCATGGTGAAGGTCGACCCCTACACCGGCCAGATCCAGAACCTGATGGAGTGCCGTGGCGACACCTACGACTCGGTGCCGTTCAAGGGCCTGATCTACACCGTCAGCCACCACCACCACTGCGATGCCATCGGCGGCTTCCCCGAGGAGAGCCCGCGCATCTTCCAGCACTCGGACGCGGTGACTGACCAGGCCACCGGACAGGTGCAGTACAACTTCCCGGGGCAGCCCTCGGGCTCCTACGTCAACTGGTTCCCGACGTGGCGCCCCGCCCCGGCGGGCACCGGCAGCCTCGCCCAGCAGGCCGGCTGGAGCACGGAGGCGTCGGGGGACTACCTCGCCATCGGCGGCGAGTTCCTGATGATCAACGGCATCGCCCAGCAGGGTCTGGTGCGCTTCGGCACCCACGCGGTCGCCGGCGCGAGCACGTCCACCCCGGCGGCGCCCGCGGCCGAGATGGTGCCCATCCTCCGCAACATCAGCGAGACCTCCACGCGGGTGTCGGTGAGGTCGCAGTGGGACCGCGACAACATGACGCTCACGACCAACATCTTCCGGCTCGACGTCAGCACCACGGTGCCGGTCCACTCCTTCACCGGCGAGTCGACCTTCTGGAACCGGCCGGTGCTCAGCTGGGTCGACACCGGGCTGACCACGGGCCAGACCTACACCTACCGCATCCAGTTCGTCGACGCGGACGGCAACAAGCGCACCAGCGCAGAGGTGAGCATCGTGGCCGGCACCAACGTGCCCCCCTCCAGCGACTACTCCAACCAGGTCTTCGCCGACGGCGCGCTGAACTACTGGCGCCTCGGTGACGCGGTCGGCGCGACCACCGCCGTCGACTGGGCCTCCGGCAACGACCTGGTCGTGCCCGCGGGCGTGACCATGGGCCAGCAGGGCGCGGTCATCGGTTCCGCGGACACCGCCGCCTCCTTCAGCGGGGCGTCTGGCGTCTCCGCCGGGACGACCAGCCCGATCCCCGGGCCCAACACCTTCAGCCAGGAACTGTGGTTCACCACGACCACCACCGCCGGCGGGAAGCTGCTCGGCTTCGGCAGTTCCGCGTCCGGCAACAGCGGCAGCTACGACCGGCACGTCTACATGGGCTCGGACGGCCGGCTGACCTTCGGCGTCTACCCCGGTGGCGTGCGCACCGTGAGCACGGCGAAGTCCTACAACGACGGCGCGTGGCACCACGTGGTCACCTCGCTGTCTGCGGCGGGCATGGTCTTGTGGGTGGACGGCATCAAGGCCGGTGAGGACACCTCTGTCACCAGCGGCCAGGACTACACCGGCTACTGGCGGGTCGGCGGGGACAGCCTGGGCGGCTGGCCGAACACCGGCACGTCCAGCTACTTCAACGGCACGATCGACGACGTCGCGATCTACCCCACCGTCCTCACCCGCGAGCAGGTGCGCGACCACTTCACCAAGAGCGGACGCACCCTCGACATCCCGACGCCGCCGTCCGACGCCTACGGCACGGAGGTCGTCACCGACGACCCGACACTGTTCTGGCGGCTCAACGAGACCGGCGGCGCGACCACGGCCCGCGACGCCAACGGCAACCTCCAGGACGGGACGTACTACAACAACCCGCAGCAGGGCCAGCCGTCCGACGTGGTCCCCGGCGACGCGGCCGTCGGCTTCGACGGCACCAACGACCTGGTCTCGACGAACGCCAGCTTCACGAACCCGACGGTCTTCAGCGTCGAGGCGTGGTTCAACACCACCACCACCTCCGGCGGCAAGATCATCGGCTTCGGGCGGGCTGCCAGCGGCAACAGCAGCAGCTACGACCGGCACGTCTACATGAGCCCGGACGGGCGGCTGAACTTCGGCACCTACAACGGGTCGCTCAACATCGCGACCTCGCCGGCCAGCTACAACGACGGTGCCTGGCACCAGGCCGTGGCCACCATGGGCCCGGGCGGCATGGCGCTGTACGTGGACGGCGTGCTCGTGGCCACCAACCCCAACACCGTCCCGGAGAACTACACCGGCTACTGGCGGGTGGGCGGTGACAACACGTGGAGCGGCAACCCGTACTTCAACGGCCGCATCGACGAGGTCTCCGTGTACTCCAAGGTGCTGGGCGCCGACCGCGTCTTCGCCCACTACCGCGCCTCGGGCGTCTGGCAGAACCACCCGCCGACGGTCTCCATCGGCGGCACCTGCACCAACGGTGCCTGCTCGCTCGTGGCCGACGCCACCGACCCTGACGGCTCCGTGACCTCGCTGGCCTGGGACCTCGGCGACGGCACCACCTCCACCGACGCCTCCGTGGCCCACACCTACGCCGCGCCGGGCACCTACACGGTCACCCTCACCGCGACCGACGACCTCGGCGCGACCAGCGTGGCGACGCGCACCGTCACGGTGAAGCCCGTCAAGGACGTGCCCACCGACCCGTACGGCCAGCTCGTGAGCTCCGACGACCCGATGCTGTACTGGCGGCTCGGCGAGACCGACGGCACCACCGCCTACGACTACTCCCGCCAGGTGCACGACGGCACCTACGCCGGCGCGAGCCTCGGCCAGGACTCGCTCGTCGCGGCCCCGGACAAGGCCGTGAACCTGTCGGGCGAGGCCGCCGTGGCCAGCCAGGAGCAGTTCGCCAACCCGACCACGTTCACCTCCGAGGCCTGGTTCGCCACCACGTCGGCGGGCGGGCGCATCATCGGCTTCGGCAACACCGCCGCGGGGCGCTCGACCAACTACGACCGCCACATCTACCTCGACTCCTCCGGACGCATCGTCTTCGGGATCTGGAACGGTGGCTCCTACACGATCACCACCGCAGGGGCCTACAACGACGGTGCCTGGCACCACGTGGTCGGCACGCTCGGCCCCGACGGCATGGCGCTCTACGTGGACGGCGACCTGGTGGGCACCAACGCGCACAGCGGCGTCGACGCCTACAACGGGTACTGGCGCCTGGGCGCGGACAACATCTGGGACGGCGGCGGCCAGCTGAACGGCCTGGTCGACGAGGCGGCCGTGTACGACCACGTGCTCACCGCGTCCCAGGTGCGGGCGCACTACCGGGCGTCCGGGGTGTTCGTGAACAGCGTCCCGACGGCGAGCTTCACGGCGGACAAGGACGGCCTCTTCGTCAGCCTGGACGCCTCGGCGTCCGGTGACGCGGACGGCACCATCGCGTCCTACGCGTGGGACTTCGGTGACGGAGCCACCTCGAGCCAGGTGGCCCCGACGCACACCTACGCCGGAGAGGGCACCTACACGGTGAGCCTAACCGTGACCGACGACCTCGGGGCGTCGGCGACCTCCACGCGGACCCTCGGCGTCCGCGAGCCGTTGCCGGCCCCGGCGGACGCCTACGGCCAGGCTGTCGACGCCGACGCGCCGCTGCTCTACTGGCGCCTCGACGAGACCACGGGCGACGTGGCGCGCGACGCCACCAGCCACGTCATCGACGGCACCTACGCCGGGGCCACCCTCGGCGAGGCCTCCCCGGTGACCGGCACCGGCCGTGCCGTCGGGTTCTCCGGCGACGGCTTCGCCGCCTCCGACGACGCGTTCGTGAACCCGACGACCTTCTCGGTCGAGGCCTGGTTCGCCACCGGGTCGCCCGGCCAGCGGATCATCGGCTTCGGCAACGCGCACGAGGGCCGCTCGGCCAACTACGACCGCCACGTGTTCCTCAACGACGCCGGCCAGCTCGTGTTCGGCGTCTGGAACGACTCCGGCTCGCACACCGTGACCACCGCTGGCACCTACGCCGATGGCGGGTGGCACCACGTGGTGGGCACGATGGGCGCCTCCGGCATGGCCCTCTACGTCGACGGTGTCCTTGCGGGCACCGACCCGACGACGGTGCCGCAGGCCTACGCCGGCCACTGGCGGGTGGGCACGGACAACACCTGGTCGGGCAGCGGTGAGTTCACCGGCCGGATCGACGAGGCCGCGGTGTACTCGACGGTGCTCAGCGCCGAGCGGGTGGCCGCGCACTACGCCGCGTCCCTGGTGTCGAACGCCGCGCCGCTGGCGGACTTCTCCGCGACCTGCACCGGTGCCTCCTGCGAGCTGGTCGCCACGGCCAGCGACCCCGACGGCAGCATCGCCGGCTACGAGTGGGACCTCGGCGACGGCTCCGCGCCGCAGACCACGGCGTCGGTGTCGCACGTGTACCCCACGGCCGGCACCTACACCGTGACGCTCGTCGTCACCGACGACCGCGGCACCCGGACGACGGTGACCAGGGACGTCGACGTCGTGATCCCGAACTCCCCGCCGGCGGCCGTGATCGCCGACCCGGTGGTGAACGGGCTGGTCGTGGACGTGGACGGCTCCGGCTCCACCGACCCCGACGGCACGATCGCCTCCTACAGCTGGGACTTCGGCGACGGCAGCCCCGCCGTCACCGGTGCGGCGGCCACCCACGCCTACGGCATCGCGGGCACCTTCCCGGTGACCCTGACGGTGACCGATGACGACGGCGCCACCGCCACCTCGACGGTCGACGTCACCGTCGACGTGCCCAACCTGTCGCCGGCCGCCGTCATCGACCCGGTCAGCCCGGCCGGGCTGGTGGTCGACGTGGACGGGTCCGGTTCGAGCGATCCCGATGGTGTGCTGGTCGACTGGCAGTGGACGTTCGGCGACGGCGGCACCGCGTCCGGGGCGACCGCGTCCCACACCTACGCCGGCGGCGGGACCTTCACGATCACCCTGACCGTGACCGACAACCGCGGCGGGCAGGACTCCACCTCCACAGAGGTGACGATCGTCGCGCCCAACCAGGCGCCGACGGCCGTGATCGGCACCCCGGTGGTCACCGGGCTGTCGGTCGACGTGGACGGCACCGGATCCTCCGACCCGGAGAACACCGCGCTCACCTACGCGTGGACGTTCGGTGACGGTGCCACCGCGACCGGTGCGACCGCGAGCCACGCCTACGCCACCGACGGCACTTACACCGTCACCCTGCTGGTCACCGACGCCGGCGGCGCGAGCAACTCGGCCACCACGACGGTGACGGTCGCCACGCCGAACGCCGCTCCGGTGGCCGTGATCGCCACGCCGGTGGTCGACCACCTCACCGTCCAGGTCGACGGCTCGGGGTCGAACGATGACGGCGCGGTCGCGGGCTACGCCTGGACGTTCGGGGACGGCGGCACGGCGAGCACAGCCGTCGCCACGCACTCCTACGCCACCGCGGGCACCTACACGGTGACCCTGGTCGTCACCGACAACCTGGGCCTGACGTCCGACCCGGTGACCACCACCGTGACCGTGACCGCCCCCAACGCAGCCCCGGTGCCGCACATCGCGACGCCGGTGGTCGACGGGCTCACCGTCGACGTGGACGGCTCCGGCTCGACCGACGACGGTACCATCGCCTCCTGGGCGTGGACCTTCGGCGAGGGGGCGGACGCCACCGGTGCCACCGCCAGCCACGCCTACGCTGCCGGCGGCACCTACACGATCACCCTCACGGTGACCGACAACCTCGGCGTCAGCGCGTCCACGACCACCTCGGTGACCGTGGTGAAGCCCAACGAGAAGCCGGTCGCGGTGATCGCCACCCCGACGGTCGACCTCAACTCCGTCGCCGTGGACGGCTCCGGCTCGACCGATGCCGACGGCTCGATCACGTCCTGGGCGTGGCAGTTCGGCGACGGGGCGACGGCGAACAGCGCCACCGCGTCGCACGCCTACGCCGCGGGCGGCACCTACACCGTGACGCTGACCGTCACCGACAACCTCGGCGCGACCGGCACCGCGACCCGCCAGGTGACCGTCTCCGCCCCGCCGGTGACGGCGCTGGCGACGGACACGTTCTCGCGCACCGGCAGCCGCTGGGGGACGGCGGACGTCGGCGGGACCTGGACCGATTCCGGCGCGGCGTACTTCGCGACCGACGGCTCCCTCGGCCAGGTCACGGTGTCGCGGGCGGGCTCGGGTCCCTCGGCGACGCTGAACGCGGTGTCGGCCGCCGACGTGACCCTGGTGACGGACGTGGCGCTGGCCGCCCGGCCGACCGGCTCGGCGTTCCTGCACCAGAGCATGGCGCGTCTGAACGGCACCACCTACTACCTGCTCACGACCAGGTTCGAGACGACCGGCGCGGTCCGGCTGATCCTGTCCCGGGTCGTGGGCGGCGCGGAGACCCAGCTGCGGACGGTGACCGTCAACGGCATCACGTACAACGCCGGTGACCGGCTGCGCGTGCGGTTCGACGTGCACGGCACCAGCCTCGACGGCAAGGTGTGGCCGGTGACCGGCAGCGAACCGGCCACGGCCCAGGCGTCGATCACCGACGCCACCATCGCCGGTGCCGGCGCGGTGGGCCTGCGGTTCTACACCGGCAGTGGGACGACGAGCCTGCCCACCCGGGCCAGCGTCGACAACTTCCAGGTCGCCCCGTACACCGACGGGGCGCTGGAGAACCAGGCGCCGGTGGCCAGGTTCGACGCGACCCCGACGAGCTGGAGGCTCGCGGTGGACGCCGCGGCGTCCAGCGACGACGGCAGCATCACCGCCTACGCGTGGAACTTCGGCGACGGTGCCACCGCCACCGGACGGACGGCGGACCACACCTACGCGGCGAACGGGACGTACACCGTCACGCTCACCGTCACCGACGACCGCGGGGCGACCGGGACGCTGGCGAAGACGGTGACGGTGGCCAACGCCACCCCGACCGCAGCCTTCAGCGCGACGCCGGCCGAACGCACGCTCGCCGTGGACGCCTCCGCCTCGAGCGACGACGGCACGATCGCCGGCTACGCGTGGGAATTCGGCGACGGCGCCACCGCCACCGGGAAGACGGCGAGCCACACCTACGCCGCCGACGGCACCTACACGGTGGTCCTCACGGTCACCGACGAGTTCGGCGTCACGGGCACGCTCGCCACGACGGTGACGGTGGCCAACGCGGCACCGGTGGCGGGGTTCACCTCGTCCTCGACCGACCTCACCCTTGCCGTGGACGCCTCCACCTCCACCGACGACGGCGGGATCGCCGCGTACGCGTGGGCGTTCGGAGACGGCGCCACGGCGACGGGGAAGACGGCGACGCATGCCTACGCCGCCGCCGGCACCTACACCGTCGAGCTCACCGTCACCGACGCGCACGGGCTGACCTCGACCTCCTCGGCCGAGGTCACGGTGGCGGTCAACCAGGCGCCCACGGCGTCCTTCACCGCCGCCACGGCGGACCTGAAGGTGACCGTGGACGGCCGCGACTCCGCCGACCCGGACGGGACGATCGCGTCCTGGGCGTGGGAGTTCGGCGACGGCGGGACGGGGACCGGTGACACCGCGACCCACACCTACGCCTCGGCGGGCACGTACACCGTGAAACTCACCGTCACCGACGACAAGGGCCGCACGGACTCCTCGACCAAGTCGGTCACGGTCACCGCACCCGCGGTGACGGTGGTGGCGTCCGACACCTTCAACCGGACCGTGGCCTCCGGCTGGGGCACGGCGCCGACCGGCGGCGCCTGGACGGTCTCCGCGGCGATGTTCTCCGTGAACGGCACCCGGGGCCTGGTGACGCTGCCGGCGGCGTCGAAGGGCCCGGTGGCCCGCCTGGCCTCGGTGTCGGAGCGCGACGTGTCGATCATCACCGACTTCGCGCTCGACCAGGTGCCGGTGGGCGGCACCTACTACCACCAGGTGCTCGCCCGGATGAGCGGGACGACGAGCTACTACATGGTCACGGCACGGATCGAGACCACCGGCGCCCTCCGGGTGTACGTGTCCCGCGTCGTGTCGGGCACGGAGACCGTGCTGCGGACCGTGGCCTACAACGGCTTCGGCTACGCGGCCGGGGAGCGGCTCTCGATGCGCCTGGACGTCAGCGGGACGGGGACGACGAACCTCGCAGCGAAGGTGTGGCGCTCGACCGACACCGAGCCCGCGACCGCGCAGGTGACGGCCACCGACACCACGGCGGCGCTGCAGTCGGCCGGTGCGATCGGCATCCGCGCCTACACCGGGTCCGGCATGACCAGCCTGCCGCTGGTCGCCAGCGTCGGAGGGTTCCGGGCGGAGCGGCTGTGAGCGCGGCCGTCTCCTCCCGCCGGGCCGCGGTCCGGACGGGGCTCGCCACCGCGCTCGTCGTCGGGCTGGCCGCGCTGTCCGGGTGCACCGGACCGGCCGGCACGGACGGCCGCCCGACACCCGGCTCGGTCACCCAGACCGTCCCTGCGGTCACCCCGCCCGCGCCGAGGACGGTCGGGCTGTCGGAGGAGGGCGATCTCGGCGGGCTGCGGCTGAGGGTGGTGTCCGTGACGGCCCAGGACGTGGAGAGCACCGTGCCCACCGAGGGCAAGGGGCCGGCCCTGGTGTTCGTCCTCTCGCTCCGCAACGACAGCGGCGCGGCGTACCGGACCGAGCAGCTCGAGACGACCCTGATCGACTCGGCAGGAGGCGCGGCGAGCCGGGTCACCGGCGCGCCGGCCACGGCGTTCCCCGCGGAGCTCGCGCCCGGGGCGACCGCGACAGCGAGCTTCGTCTACCTGGTCGCGCTCGACAAGCGCTCGCCGGTGGCGCTCACGGTCTCGGCGGGTGCCGGCCGGCAGCCGGTCGAGTTCCGCGGCAACGCCTGAGGCCGGCGGCGTCGCGGCCTCAGGCCAGCGCCCGCAGCGCCGTCCGGGCGCGACCGAGCAGGTCGGCCGCGCGGCGTCGCGTCGCCTCCACGCTGGCCGTGAGGTCGGTGGCAGCCAGCTCGGCCGCGCGGGGGCCGGCGTCCGGGTCGCGGAGGTCCACCACCGCGTCCCACCCCAGCTCGCCCAGGAGCGGGGCGAACTTGCGGGAGTACGCGAGCGCGATTCCCGGGGTGCCGACGGAGATGCTGTTCAGGCAGGCGTGCATCCGCGAGCCGATCAGCAGGTTCGCCCCGCGCAGCAGGGCGCGCACCTCGGCCAGCCCGGACGGCACGGCCACCGGGAGCCCCCACTGGTGGCCCAGCTCGCGCACCACCGGGACGTCGTTGTCGGCCTCGGGGGAGTCGAGCACGTGCGCGAGCAGCGTCACCTCGCGCCCCGCGGCCCGCAGGGCGTCCACGAGGCCGGTCACGGTGCGCCGGTACTCCCGCGCGGGGCCGTGCCGGTCGGACGTCCACAGCAGGCCGGACACGTTCAGCATGACGTCCGCGGTGCCCGCGGGTTCGGGAACGTCGAGGGCGAACACCACGTCGGTGGTGACCACGGGGTCCGGGCACCCGAGCTCCGCGGCCACCTGGGCCGACACCGGGTCGCGGCAGAGCACGACGTCCGCCCGCTTCAGCGACCACGCGCCGAGGAGCCGGCCCTCCCGCGTCTCGAACGGGCCGACCGTCTGCGGCGTGAGCACCAGCGGGACGCCCGCCCGCCGCGTGAACTCGCCCATCGCGACCAGCGCGCGCAGGCGCTTGAGGCCGTAGATGTCGGCGAAGGAGTCGCCCATCCGGGTGTCGAGGGCGACGTCGTAGCCGCGCAGCCACGTCCGCAGGCCGACCCGGCCGAGCACGGCGTCACGCAGCAGGAGTCGCGGCGACGCGATGGTGCGCGGAGCCGGGCCGTCGCTGTAGTACTGGGTGTCGAGCTCGATCCCCGGCCAGGCGTCCTCGGCCATTCGCCGGGTGCCCTCGGCCAGCACCGCCACGCCGAGGTTGGCCGTGCCGCCGCGCGCCCACAGCACCACGCCGCGGCGCGGGGGAGCGGCGCTCACCGGGTACCGCCCCGGACGCGTCCGGCCAGGGCGAGGGCCCGGCGGAACGCCGCCTCGTGGTCGGCCCCCGCGGCGGGCCAGTCGCGCCGGTCGAGGTTCGGGCGTCCCGACGGCGGGGACGCCTCGACGGCGGCCAGCGCCTCCTCCAGGGCTGCGGTGGTCAGCTCGCCGGTGAAGAAGTACAACCAGCCCGGTCCGACCTCCTCGGCAAGAAGCCGGTTGAAGGCGGTGTCGGGCACCAGCGCCGGACGGTCGACCGACAGGGCGGCCAGCGCGACCCCCGAATTGTGCATGTGGTGGTAGGGCAGGACGACGAGGGTGGCCGAGGTGAGCTCGCGGACGAACGCCGCGTCGTCGAGGAAGCTGAAGTCGAACCCGATCCGCGGGTCGTCGCCGGCCAGGTCCTCCAGCGACCGGGCCAGGTCGTCGGTGGACGGGCGCCCGGACACCCGGAGGGTCAGGCTCGGGCGGTCCAGGGCGCGGAAGGCCGTGACCAGGTTCTCCACGCCCTTGTACCGCCGGATGAGCCCGACGTAGGCCACCCGGCCCGGAACGCGGGCCTCGGCCCGCTGGCGTCCGTACCAGTCGCGGTAGTGCCCGTGCGGGATCACGACCGACGGCTTGTCGTCGGTGAAGGTGGACACCGGGTTCAGGGCGATCCGCAGCGTCGTCCAGCGGTCGGCCAGGTCGAGCAGGAAGCCGTCCACCCTGCCCAGCCCCTGCGGGCGCTCGAGGTTGTGCCAGGTGCGCACCAGCGGCGTCCGGGTGATCCGCAGCCGCAGGAGCATCGCGAGGGTGAGCACGCGTCGGCGCCACCGCCGCGGCCCGGAGGTGGCGGTGAGCAGGGCCTCGGGCCAGTGCACGTGGAAGACGTCGTAGCGGCCGAGGATCGCCCGGCGGAACGAGAACAGGTGCACCTCGAGCCCGGGACGGGCGCGCAGGGCCTCGACGAGCTGGACGATGTAGGGGTTGGTCGTCGGCCGGATCGCCGGCGTCGACTCCATCACGGACACCCGCGGGGTGCCGTCGGCCGCAGGGGGCAGGGGCTCGGTACTCACGATGCGGGTTCGTCCTTCCGGCGGCGCAGGTTCTGGCGGATCATCGTGACGACCCCGGTGAGGTCGCGGCGGAACCGCGGGATCAGGCTGAGCAGGGCGTAGGTCGCGGCGGCGGCGAGCAGGATCAGCGCCAGGCGCGCCACGACGTGCAGGCCGGCCGTGAGCGCCTCCGTCGCCGCAGCGGCGAGGCCGACCGTTCCGGCGAACACCACCACGCGGAGGCCGCCCAGCCACAGGGCACGGACGGGGATGTTCGCGCGGCGCGACAGCCACCAGAACGACAGCGGCCAGGCGATCAGCGGCGAGAGGGCCATCGCCCACGCCACACCCATCACCCCGAAGAAGGAGCCGGTGACCACGAACGCCACCCGGATGCCGGTGCTGAGGAACGAGTAGTGCAGCAGGTGCCCCACGAGGCCCTTGGACACGTACACCCAGTACCCGACGAACGACAGCATCTGCAGCCCGGCCGCCACGGCCAGGAGCCGGAGGATGTCGGTGGCGTCGACCCACTGCGGTCCCAGCAGCAGGTCGACCAGGGGTCCCGTGGACCCGGCGACGACGGCCAGGCCGGCCACCACCGAGTAGCCGATCACCATCTGGCCCTGCGCGACGTAGCGCTGGAAGCGCTCGTCGTCGGACTGCACGCGGGAGAGCACCGGGATCGCCACGGTGCTCAGCGGGCCGCGCACCTGCGACATCGGGGCGGAGATGAGCTGGTAGGAGCGGTTGTAGACGCCCAGCTCCGCGGCGCTGACGCGCAGGCCCAGCATGATCGTGTCGATGTTGTTGCCGAGGTAGGTGACCAGCTGCGAGCCGGCCAGCCGCCAGCCGAAGCTCAGGAAGGGACGCACGCGCTCCGACCGGTGCCACAGGTGCGGTACCCACCCGGCGGCCCCGGCCATCACCAGCAGCGTGGTGGCCAGTGCCACCAGCTGCTGGACGACCAGCGCCCAGAACCCCCAGCCGGCCAGCGCGGCGACGACGGCTGCGACCAGCCCGAGCAACGGCCCGCTGGTGTCGGCCACGGCCAGCCGCCGGAACAGCATCCGGCGGTACAGGTCGGCCCGGTACTGGGTGGCCATCCCGTTGATCAGGAAGGACGCGGCCAGCGCGAGGGTGATCGGGACGAGCTCCGGCCGCCCGTAGAACGCGGCGATGAGCGGGGACGCCGCCATCGCCAGCACCGTCAGCAGCGCACCGAGCCCGGTGTTCAGCCAGAACAGGTTGTGCTGCTGCCCCCGGGAAAGGTGCGGGGCCTGAATGGCCGCGGACGACAGCCCGAAGTCGCGGAACGTGTCGGCCACGCCGATGAGGGCCGTGACCATCGCCACCAGCCCGTAGTCGTGGGGGGTCAGCAGCCGGGCGAGGGTGATCACGGCGAGCAGCTGGATGGCGATCTTGCCCGCCTGCGCTGCCATCGTGACCGCAGCGCCGCCCACGGCCCGGCGTCCCAGGTGCTGCCCCTCTCCCGCGGTGGCGGCGGAGGCGTCGCCGCCGGCCGGGCCGCGCTCGTCCCCGCTCACCGGCCGCCCCCGGCACGGGCGCGGGAGTAGCTGCCGGACGCGGTGCGCAGCTGCGTCCGCGGTGCCCGCAGCACGTGCCGCCACAGGCCGAAGCCGCGGTAGCGGGGCACCGCCCGGCCCGCGAGCCGGACGCCGGCCAGCCGTCCCCACAGCGTCGTGCGCCGCCGCACCTGGAACGGCTGGACGGCGGCCAGGTCGTCCACCTCGAGCGGCGCGGTCTCGAGCACGCCGGCCTCGACCGCCGCGGCCAGGATCTCGGCACCCCGGGTGGTGCGGGCGAGGACGGCGCTCACGCCGTCCCCTTCCGCGAAGGACGGGTAGCCCCGCTCGTCGGTGTGCCAGAAGTCGGCGGCGACGAGGTCGGCGGAGTCGCCGACACCATCCACGCAGAGCTTGCACCGCCACTGTGCCGCCGGGCCCAGCACGCGTCCCCACGATTCGTCGTAGGTGACGCTGGCCCGGCTCCCGTCCTCGCCGACCACGGTGAACCGGCCGGGCCAGCCCCGGCCGCGGTACCACAGCGCTGTCGGCGGGGTGGGTCCGGAGAGCTCGGCCACGAGGGCGTCGGTGGCGTCCTGGCTCGGCGTGCCCGCGCAGAAGAAGGACAGCAGGAGCGGGGCGGCCTCGCCGCGGGCGCGCGCCAGCGCCCGCACGGCGGCCACCTCGCACGGCTTGCCGACGAACGCCGCGTCCGGCGTGCCCAGGACGGCCGCCGCGGCGTTGGAGACCGGCGCGTAGCGCGACCCGGCCGCGGCGAGGGCGTCCGCCCGCCCGGTCAGCCGGACGGTGACCGTGCGCGTCGGGGCGGTGGGGGAGGCAGCGGCTCCCACCACGGTGCTCGCCCGCCCGGAGTCGAGGAGCCAGGCCGTGAGCGCGGAGAGGACGCCGCCGCTGCTGCCCCGGAACCGGAACTCCGCGTCGGTGGCCCAGCCCTGGGCCGCCGCCACCACCGGGCCCATCGTCGCGTGCGGCCGGCTGCCCTCCGGGCGCTGTGCGACCACCGTCCGGCCGGGACAGACGCGGTCGAAGACGGGACTGGCCGGCGTGGGGGAGGTGCCCTCCACCGGACGGGGACGGCTGTACCCCCCGTCGAGCGCCATCTCGAGGCCCGGGCCGAGCAGCACGCACGCCCCGCACCCGCTGCACAGGCCGTCGCGCACCACCGCCCCGGCCTGGCCGGCCAGCGTGGATTCACCCATGCGCACCCGCCAGGATCACGCCGAGGCGACGGCAGAGCTCGGCCACCTCGCCCAGCCGGGCGGCGTGCAGCTCCTCCGGTGCGGAGTGGGCATCGGGGAGGTCCCAGGGCTCAGGGGCCTCCGGCGGGCGCCGGAACTGCCACCACCGCCGCGGAGGCGGGGGCGGCGGGGCCAGCGTCGAGAGGATGGGACGGTTGGAGTGCAGGGCGTGGGCCCAGGCGGGCAGGCCGCCGGGGTCGAGCCGGCGTCCCCGGATCGCCGCGGCCAGGGTGCTGGCCTCGCGGAGGGTGAACAGGCGGTCCCGGGTGGACGGGTCCAGCCGCGCGACGAGCCCGCGCTGGCGGACGGTGAACGTGAGGATCAGGGCGGCCTCGGCGAGCTCCTCCACGACGAGTTCCCGTGAGCCGGTGGTGAGTTGCGGCGGCTGGGGCAGGCCCTCGACGGAGACCAGCCCGCGCACGACCGGGCAGGTCTCCTGGCCCTCGACCGTCTCGACGCCTGCGCTGCCGACCGTGATCGACGTGCCGGAGAGCGCGTCGGCGAGGATCGCCGACCCGTACACCGAGCGGCAGATGTTGGCCGTGCACACGAGGAAGATCCCTCCTGCCGTCCCCCACATGGCTGTGCCCCCCTCACGTGCCGGTCATGCGGTGGTGCCGGGCGGCTATCCCTCGCTCGCCTTGCTCAGCACCTGGGTCCGCCGGGACCGTGGCCGCCGTTCCCCCGTGTCCTGCGCGGCCCCGTCCTCACCCGACGGCTCGTCCGACCCTACCGCGGACTCGTCCGCCTCGGCCATGGGGTCGTCCGCTCCCGGCTCGCCCGCGCCGTCCCACTCGTCCACCGCCAGGTCGGCGCCGTCGTCCAGCGACAGGTCGTCGGACGCTGCGAGGTCGTCCGCGCCGTCGGGGAACAGCGAGACCTGGGTGGGCTCGTCGGACGGGGCGTGCACGGCGTCGGCGACCTCCGTGGTCGTCGCTGCGGCGGGCCGCGTCGCGTGCGGTCGGTTGCCCGGCTGCCGCGAGGGCGTGTACTCGTAGTACTTGAGGTTCTTGTCCCGGCCGCGGCGGGCACCGTTCAGCACGAGGCCGAAGATGTTCACGCCTGCGCTGTCGAGCTGGGCGACGCACTTCTCCAGCGAGGTCGTGGTCGTCTTGCGGTTGCGGGTGACGAGCACGAGGCCGTCGGCCTTGTGGGTGATCATGGCCGCGTCAGCCACCGCGAGCACCGGCGCGGTGTCGACGACCACGGTGGGGTACTCCCTCGAGGCCCGCGCGAGCAGGCCGGACATGGCCGCCGACCCGAGCAGCTCGCCCGGGTTGGGCGGCATCGGGCCGGAGGTGAGCACCGTGACGCCGGAATCGCCCAGCGGCTGGACGGCGTCGGCGAGGGTCTGCTGGCCGACGAGCACGTCGGTCAGCCCGACCGAGCCCTCCACCTGCGCGTACTCCGCGACGCGGGGACGCCGCAGGTCGGCGTCGATCAGGAGCACCTTCTGCCCGCTCTCCGCCAGGACGGTGGCCAGGTTGATCGCGATGGTGGACTTGCCCTCGCCCGACACCGCGGACGACACGACGAGCACCACCGGCTGCTTCGACATCGTGGCGTAGCGCAGGTTGGCCTGGAGTTGCCGGAAGTCCTCCGCCACGAGGCTGGTCGGGTCCTGCAGCATGACCATCGCCTGGCCCTCGCCCTGCTCGATGTCACGGATCGCGCCGAGGAACGGCCGCTGGGTGACCCGATTCAGGTCCTCCGAGGACTTGATGCGCTGGTCGAGCAGGCGGACCAGCAGGACGATCCCGCCGACCAGGATGAGCCCGACGAAGCCGCCGAGCAGCATGTTCAGCCGGGTGTTCGGGGTGTAGGCGTAGGCCGCAGGGACCCCCTCCTCGATCAGCCGGACGGTGACGGTCGAGTCACCGGACTCCTTGCGCGGTGCGATGGACTCGACCGCCTGGCGCTGCTCGTCGGCGATCGCGTTGGCGATGCGCGCGGCGAGTTCCGGGCTCGCGGACGAGACGGTGATCTGCATGATCATGGTGCCGCGGGGCGTGGCGACGGAGACCTGGTTGGCCAGCTCGTGGCTGGTCAGCGGCAGCGACTCGCGTTCGATCACCCGGTCGAGGACGAGCTGGGAGGTCACCAGCTCGCCGAACGACAGCATCTGGCTCTCGGTGTAGCTGGAGCCCTGGGACAGGTCGCTGGCGGTGTTGCCGAAGCTCAGTGCGTAGTAGAGCACGGACGTCGACTGGTACAGCGGGGTGACGAGCTGGGACAGCCCGTAGGCCACCACTGCTCCCATCAGCCCGCCGCCGAGCGCCCAGGGCCAGATGCGCAGCAGGGTCCTGAACGACAAGCGCGACATGGCAACCAAGTTAACCCACCCCCGCAAGGCTCACGGGACGCTCGCGCGCGGCGAGACCGGGGGTTGCTTTCGCACCGGCCGTCGGGGCGACGCCGAGACCCGACACAGCGAGGCCGACGACGAACCACACCAGGTGCGCGTACTGCGTGATCAGCGCGACGGTGAAGAACGCCGGGATGAGGGCGACGACGGTGGCCAGTGCCTCGTCCCCGCCGCGCAGGAGCAGGCGCAGCGCGGCGATGGCGAAGGCCACGCACAGGATCAGGGCGGGCACCCAGCCGTTCGACACCGCGTGCAGGATCACGGCGCTGTCGATCGAGCCGAAGCTGCCGACGGTGGACGTGCCGTCCGTCGTCTGCACGACCAGGTCGGACTGGCCCACGGGCTTGAGTTCGGGGATCACGTCCCACAGCCACAGCCGGTACAGCGCCGAGTCGGTGTAGCCGCCGCTGTCCTCCGCGAACGCGTCGGAGGCCACCAGGAGCACCACCGGCACCGCCACGCCCGCCAGGCCGAGCAGGATCGCCCGCAGCCGCAGCGACATCGAGGGCGAGCGCAGGATGACGAGGGCGATCCCGATCGCCGCGGTGATGAGGCCGATCCGGCTGAAGGTGAGGACGAGGGCCACGGCCATCACGCCGACCGCGGCCAGCTTCGCGCCGGTGCGCAGGCGGCTGGCGAAGGTGAGCACCATGGCGATGGCGAGGCTCGCGCCGAGGGCGATGGAGTGGCCGAAAGCGCCCTCCGCCCGGACGTAGCTGCCGCGGTACTGCTGCGGCCCCCACACGGCGAAGGCGCTGGTGCCGTTGCCGGTGAACTCGAGCCACAGGTTGCGGCCCGTCGCGAACTCGGCCACGGCGAGGACGGCGACCACCGTGAAGATGACCGCGAGCATCGTGGCGGTCGCGCGCAGCCCGACCTTGATGCCGGCCAGGCGCCCGGCGAGGTACATCAGGCCCCAGGTGGCGACCAGGTACACCTGCCCGAAGCTGACCACCCGGAGCAGCCAGCTGCCGACGGCCAGGGCGAACAGCACGAGCAGGACGACGTCGAAGGCCCGGATCCGCGAGAGCAGCCCCACGCGCGGCGAGTGCGCGCCCGCGGGCGCCAGCGCCAGCGAGACGACGCAGAGCGCGCCGAGGGCGATGTGCGGGGTGACGTAGGGCAGCACGTTGCCGCCCACCCAGATCGGCACGGCGGCGATGCCGATGCCGAACAGCGCCAGCGTCCATCGCGGCCGTGGGACGAAGACCGCGAGCCCGACCAGGCCGGCCAGCCCGACCGCGAGCAGCAGGAGCACCTGCTGGAGCTGGCCGGCCGTCATGCAGGGATCCTAGTCGGACGGGTGCGGGCGCCGGCCGGACGGCTCAGCCGATGATGGTGATGGTGTGGGTGGTGGGGGTGCCGGCGGTCTTGTTGTGGATGGGGTCGTGGACGGTGCTGGTGATGGTGCCGGTGGTGGTGTTGATGGTGAGGATGCGGACGGGGTTGTAGGTGGGTCCGCCGAGGTCGTTGCCGAGGTAGGAGACGACGGTGTTGCCGTTGGGCTTGTCGGAGCGGCTGGCGAAGCCGCCGGTGTGGCCGGAGAAGACGAGCTTGATGTTGGGGTACTTGGAGATGAGGTTGTCGTAGAGGTACTTGGGGCTGTTGTTGCCGTAGCCGCCGTTGGAGGTGGAGATGGAGGCGTCGCCGTTGAGGTAGTGGTGGGTCTGGATGATGACGTTGTGGTCGGGGTGGGTGGCGACGACGTTCTTGGCCCAGGTGACGACCTCGGTGCGGGGCCACAGTTCGAGGGTGAGGACGAGCCACTTGGTGTTGTTGGCGGTGAAGGTGGTCCAGTAGTTGTCGTCCTTGCCGGCGGTGTAGGCGCCGCCGACGTTGCCCATGCCGGTGAGGGGGAAGGTCTTGTTGAACTCGTCGGTGTCGCGCACGAGCAGCCAGGACTTGCATGCGGCGTCGCCGAGGCGGGTGGGGCATTCGGGGTTCATGGCGTAGGCGGAGCCGCCGTAGCCGGTGGAGCCGGCGACGCCGTTCCAGCCGACGGCGCGGGTGTCGTGGTTGCCGATGGTGGCGGCCCAGGGGAGCCCGGCCTTGGTGAGGACGTCCATGGCGGCCTTGGCGCGGGTGAGCTGGCCGGTGTCGAGCCAGCCCCAGTTGGTCATGTCGCCGGTGTGCAGGACGTAGCGCAGCTTGTAGGTGTCCTTGTTGGCCACCATCCAGTTGACCCGGTTCAGGAACGGGGTGTTCGCGGTGTTGTTCGTCTCGGCCTGGGTGTCCGGAATCACCGCCAACCCGAACGTGTCCTCCGCGGACGCCGGCGGGGTGGGGGTCGAGGTCGCCGCGGCGACGGCGGTGACGCCGACGGCCGCGGCCTTCGCCGCGGTGTAGGAGGAGACCGTGACCGTCCCGTAGCTGAGGGTCTGGGCGGTGGGGGACTGCGCCCACAGGTAGGTGCGGCCGGAGCTCTTGAACCGCTTGCTGGAGGAGTCCTTGGCCACGAGCTGCCAGGACGCCGGCTTCGCTGCGCCGTCCTTCCACGCGCGCAGGTAGACCTTGACGGTCGACTTCGCCACCACGGCGCTCTGGAAGTGGACGGTCTCGCCGGCGGCGACGGTCAGGCCGAGGTCGGCGGTCGCGAGCGAGGTCTCGCTGCCGGAGCGGACGCGGGCCACGGCTGCGGTCACGGCGCCCTCGGCGGAGATGGTGAGCTTCGCGCGGTAGCCGGAGGAGTGCGAGCCCCGGAACTGGATGCCGGTGCTGACCGGCAGGGTGGCGGGCACGGTGACGTCGAGGGAGGCGACCGAGCTGGTCCGCTTGCCGGTCAGCGTCGACCAGGCGGAGGTGCCGGCCGTCAGGGTGAGGGTCCTCGGGGTGGCGGCGGACGCGACCGACGGCACGAGGCCCAGCGTCAGCAGCAGCACACCCGCAACGGAGACCAGCGAGCGCACCAGGCGTGATCGCCGCGCGGCGACGCCTCGGGGGCTGTGGGGGGAAACACGGCTCATGGGTGGCTCCTGGCTCGCGTTCTGCAGGCGCCTGGACGGTCGTCCGGGCGAGCTTCCCCCCAAAAGCTGAGAATATTGTGAACGTTCAACGACCATGATGGCAATTCCCCGGACGGGTGACACCGCCGCGGACGGTCGCCCCCGGGCACGCTCAGACCCCCACCGGCGTGCGGTGGCGAGGGGTGACCGGGTCGGTCGCGATGCTGAGAGCAAGCTGAGGGCGCACCTCGGCGTAGGACTCGCCGACAGACGTCTCGAGCGGCACCTGGCGCAGGGTGAGCAGGTGTGCCAGCTCGGGAAAGCTGGAGTGGTGCGGCCCGAGGATGTGGCTGGAGGAGGCCAGCAGGTAGGTGTCCGTGACCGCCTCGACGATCGCCTGCCGGGTGTTGTAGCCACCCGTCTTCGGCAGGCTCACCGAGCCCGGGAACAACCGGCGCAACTCGCCCTCGGCCTCGGCGGTGTCGCAGGAGAGGTAGAAGCGCAGGTCGCCGTGCTCGGCCACGAGTTCACGCATGCGTCCGACGTACCACGACAGCGGCGAGTGCAGCTTGGTGAGGTCGTGCGCGTTCTGGTGGGCCCGCACCATCACCCCGACGTACGGCGCGGAGCCGAACTCGCGGGCGTGCAGCGAGCGGACCGCGTCCGCGAGGGCCGGCCGCAGGGGGAGGTCGGCGAACGACTCGTACCAGGGGCCCACCCCCGGCGGCAGCGGCAGGGCGCTGCCGCTGCGCAGGTGCCAGATCGGGAGGTCCTTCGCCGCCGGGTCGGCCAGGAGTGTGGCGGGGTCCCGGAACGGTGCCACGGCGCGGAGGGCGACGTCCACCGCTGCCGGCAGGGACGCCCGGTACTCCCACAGGTCGGTGAGCCGGGCGCCGAAGCCCCGGCCCACCGGCCAGTAGTAGGCGAACTCGCGATCCTCGGCGAGGGCGAGCACCTGACCGCTCAGCACCAGGCGTACCCGGTTGCCGAGCCCGTGGAGTGGCCTGCTGGCCACGATCAGGCGCCGCCGCACGTCGACGAACCTAGCGGATGATGGTGATGGTGTGGGTGGTGGGGGTGCCGGCGGTCTTGTTGTGGATGGGGTCGTGGACGGTGCTGGTGATGGTGCCGGTGGTGGTGTTGATGGTGAGGATGCGGACGGGGTTGTAGGTGGGTCCGCCGAGGTCGTTGCCGAGGTAGGAGACGACGGTGTTGCCGTTGGGCTTGTCGGAGCGGCTGGCGAAGCCGCCGGTGTGGCCGGAGAAGACGAGCTTGATGTTGGGGTACTTGGAGATGAGGTTGTCGTAGAGGTACTTGGGGCTGTTGTTGCCGTAGCCGCCGTTGGAGGTGGAGATGGAGGCGTCGCCGTTGAGGTAGTGGTGGGTCTGGATGATGACGTTGTGGTCGGGGTGGGTGGCGACGACGTTCTTGGCCCAGGTGACGACCTCGGTGCGGGGCCACAGTTCGAGGGTGAGGACGAGCCACTTGGTGTTGTTGGCGGTGAAGGTGGTCCAGTAGTTGTCGTCCTTGCCGGCGGTGTAGGCGCCGCCGACGTTGCCCATGCCGGTGAGGGGGAAGGTCTTGTTGAACTCGTCGGTGTCGCGCACGAGCAGCCAGGACTTGCATGCGGCGTCGCCGAGGCGGGTGGGGCATTCGGGGTTCATGGCGTAGGCGGAGCCGCCGTAGCCGGTGGAGCCGGCGACGCCGTTCCAGCCGACGGCGCGGGTGTCGTGGTTGCCGATGGTGGCGGCCCAGGGGAGCCCGGCCTTGGTGAGGACGTCCATGGCGGCCTTGGCGCGGGTGAGCTGGCCGGTGTCGAGCCAGCCCCAGTTGGTCATGTCGCCGGTGTGCAGGACGTAGCGCAGCTTGTAGGTGTCCTTGTTGGCCACCATCCAGTTGACCCGGTTCAGGAACGGGGTGTTCGCGGTGTTGTTCGTCTCGGCCTGGGTGTCCGGAATCACCGCCAACCCGAACGTGTCGCCGGTGGAGGCCACCGAGTTGCTGCCGCTGCTCTGGGAGGCGGTCGCGGTGGGGGAGGCGGTGGCGGTGGTGGCCGTCGCGCTCGCCGTGGGGGCGGGGGCAGCGGCGGCCACGGTGGTTCCCGGCTTGCGCAGGTAGAAGCTCACGCCGGAGTCCGTCCAGCCCTGGGCGATCAGGTTGGCGCGCTCGGTGGCGTCCCAGGCGTTGCGCCGGTGGACGCCCATCTTGAAGCGGTGGACGGCGACGGTGCAGCGGCTGGACGCTGTCGGGGCGTAGAAGTCGACCGACACGACCTGGTAGCCGACCGACTTGGCCGCGGTGATCTGCGCCGGGGTGGTCAGCCACACGAAGTCGGCGTTCTTGGCGTTGTACAGGCGGGTGACCGGGGTGAGCCCGCTTCCGGCGACCGGCGAGGCGCCGCCGAAGACGCCCCTGTTGTCGGTGAAGCCGTATTTCGCCGACCCGGTCGACTCGCCCTGCCAGCGGGTGAGGAGGTCGTTGCCGCCGCGGGTCGGATTGATCGTCCGGTAGACGGGGACGGTGGTGGTCGAGCAGAAATCGGTGGCCGCAGCACTCGTGGGGGTGACGGCCACGAGGCCGCCCACTGCTGCGGTGGCGCCGGCGAGAAGGCCGAGGGCCCGGCGGACGGAGGAACGCATGGTGAACTCCTGAACTTCGGTGGGGGTGACGAACCAGGGGGTCGTGCGGGCCGGTGAGGGGGGTCACGGTCCGACCAAGAGAATATCAGCGGTTTCTCAGCTTGGGCCCGGGACGAGACGGCCGGTTCGCCGCCCCCGGAGCGGGCGCAGCGGCCGTCCGTGGGGCGGACCATCGGAAGACTGGCCTAGTCAGCGGGTTTTGCCGGGCGCAGGGTGAACGCGGCGCCATGCGGGCTGGTGTCGCGGGGGCTCTCAGAATTCATACCACTCGTGGTGGGCGATTTCGTATCGCTCCCGGTACGGCGGTGGACCTCAGCCGGCGAAACCCGCCGTGGGCAGGCCCGTCACCCCGGGCCGCACGGCGAACACCGAACCGGCCTCCGGCTCCGCGTCCTCGGCCAGGCCCTCCCGCGTGGTCGTGATGAACAGCGTGCCGAGGTCGTCGCCGCCGAAGCAGCAGGCGGTCGGCCGCGAGCAGGGGACCTCGATCACGGCCGACACCGTCCCGTCCGGGTCGTGGCGCTGGACGACGTGCCCGGCGTAGCGGGCCACCCAGACGCCGCCGTCGGCGTCCACGCACAGCCCGTCGGGGACGCCGGGTCCCCCGGTGGCGAACTCCCTGCGGCCCGACGGGCCCTCCAGCGGGTCGTAGTCGAACGCCCAGGTCGTCGACGTCCCGGAGTCGTTGAGGTACATCGTGGCGGCGTCCGGGCTCCAGCCCAGGCCGTTGCTGATGGTGAGCCCTGCGACCTGCGGCCGCACCCGCAGCGAGCCCGCGTCCAGGCTGTACAGCGTGCCCGCCCCCGCGGGGAACCCGTAGCCGAGCGTGCCGATCCAGAACCCGCCGTCGGGGTCGCACCCCCCGTCGTTGCAGCGGACGCCGGGGTCGGCGTCCACCGTGGCGAAGCCGGCCAGGTCGGAGAGGTCGTCGAGGTTGCTGATCGCGAGGTCGTGCTCCCTGGCGACGATCGCCCCGCCCCCCAGCCGCGGGCGGATGGCCGCGGCGACGCGCGAGCCCACCGGGGTGCGGACGACGGTGTCGCCGTCCAGGGTCAGCACCTCACCGGCGAACATGTCGACGAACCGCAGGTACCTGCGTCGCTCCCACCAGACCGGGCCCTCGCCGTGGAAGCTGACCCGCCCCGTGACCCGCTCCGCACGCATGGCCCCCATCGTTCGGTTGGCAGGGCCGGGCTGTCAACGTTCCACCCCTTGGTCGGGGCAGGTCCGCGGATGAACCTGCCTCCGGGAACCGATACGGTTGGACCGTATGCGCCGGGGTGTCGGACCTTGCTCCGCCGACGCCGCGGGAGTCGACGCCGACGTTGTGCATCGGCCCTCGCACCGGCCCATTCGGGAGCTGTTGAAGGAGACCCAACGTCAGATGACTGACCACAAGTTCGTGTATGAGTTCAGCGAGGGTGACGCCTCGATGCGCAACCTGCTGGGTGGCAAGGGTGCCAACCTGGCGGAGATGACCGGCCTCGGCATGCCGGTCCCGCAGGGCTTCACCATCACCACAGAGGCCTGCACCCAGTACTACCTCGACGGCGAGGTCATCAACGACGCCATCAAGGCAGAGGTGATGACCTACATCACCAAGCTCGAGGAGATCACCGGCAAGAAGTTTGGCGACCCGGCCAACCCGCTGCTCGTCTCCGTCCGCTCCGGCTCCCGGGCGTCGATGCCCGGCATGATGGACACGATCCTCAACCTCGGCATGAACGACACCGTCGTGGAGGCCTTCGCAGAGAAGACCAACAACCCGCGGTTCGCCTACGACTCCTACCGTCGCTTCATCCAGATGTACTCCGACGTCGTCATGGAGGTGGGCAAGTCGTACTTCGAGGAGCTCATCGACGAGATGAAGGAGGCCCGCGGGGTCAAGCAGGACGTCGAGCTCACCGCCGAGGACCTCAAGGAGCTCGCCGCAGAGTTCAAGGCCCAGTACAAGGCGAAGATCGGCTCCGACTTCCCGTCCGACCCGGTCGAGCAGCTGTTCGGCGCCATCAAGGCGGTCTTCCGCTCGTGGGACAACCCGCGCGCGGTCTACTACCGCCGCATGAACGACATCCCCGGCGACTGGGGCACCGCGGTCAACGTCCAGTCGATGGTGTTCGGCAACATGGGCGACACCTCCGGCACCGGCGTGGCGTTCTCCCGCAACCCGGCCACCGGCGACCCGGGCCTGTACGGCGAGTTCCTGATGAACGCCCAGGGTGAGGACGTCGTCGCCGGCATCCGCACCCCGGAGACCATCGACCAGCTGAAGACCGAGAACCCGGCCGTCTACGACCAGTTCGTCGAGATCGTCAGCAAGCTCGAGAACCACTACGCCGACATGCAGGACATGGAGTTCACCATCGAAGAGGGCAAGCTCTTCATGCTCCAGACCCGCAACGGCAAGCGCACCGCCGCGGCGGCCTTCAAGATCGCCTGCGACCTGGTGGACGAGGGCAAGATCACCAAGGAGAAGGCCGTCTCCATGATCGACCCCAAGCAGATCGATGCCCTGCTGCACCCGCAGTTCGACGCCGCCAAGCTCGCCGCGGCCCAGCCGATCGGCAAGGGCCTCCCGGCCTCCCCGGGCGCGGCGACCGGCAAGGTCTCCTTCACCGCCGAGGACGCCGCCGCGCGCGGCAAGGCCGGCGAGCCGGTCATCCTGGTCCGCCTCGAGACCACGCCCGAGGACATCGAGGGCATGCACTACGCCAAGGGCATCCTGACCGCCCGCGGTGGCATGACCTCCCACGCCGCCGTCGTGGCGCGCGGCATGGGCACCTGCTGCGTCTCCGGCCTCGGCGAGGTGTCCTTCGCCGCGGACGGCAAGAGCTTCAGCCTGGGCGGCAAGACCTTCACCGAGAACGACTGGGTCTCCCTCGACGGCTCCACCGGCAACGTGTACGGCGAGGAGATCGACACCGTCCCGGCGGAGGTCGGCGGCTACTTCGGCCGCGTCATCGAGTGGGCCGACGAGTTCCGCACGATGAAGGTCCGCACCAACGCCGACACCCCGGCCGACGCCCGCCAGGCGCGCGAGTTCGGGGCAGAGGGCATCGGGCTGTGCCGCACCGAGCACATGTTCTTCGAGGCCGACCGGATCGCGGCCATCCGCGAGATGATCGTCTCCAAGACCGTCGAGCAGCGCGAGGCCGCCCTGGCCAAGCTGCTGCCGATGCAGCGCGGCGACTTCGAGGGCATCTACGAGGCGATGGAGGGCCTGCCGGTCACCGTCCGCCTCCTCGACCCGCCGCTGCACGAGTTCCTGCCCACCGACGAGGACGACATCAACGCGCTGGCCGCCGAGATGAAGCTCGAGGTGGCGGAGCTCAAGGAGATCATCGCCTCCCTGCACGAGTTCAACCCGATGATGGGCCACCGTGGCTGCCGCCTCGACGTGACCTACCCCGAGATCGGCGCCATGCAGACCCGGGCGATCATCGAGGCAGCGATCAACGTCCAGAAGCGCCACCCGGAGTGGAAGGTCGTTCCGGAGATCATGATCCCGCTGGTGGGCGAGGTGAAGGAGCTGGCGTTCGTCAAGAAGATCGTCACCGACACCGCCAACGCGATCATCGCCGAGGCCGGCGTGGAGCTGGACTACCTGGTCGGCACCATGATCGAGATCCCGCGCGCGGCCATCACCGCGGACGAGATCGCGACCGAGGCCCAGTTCTTCTCCTTCGGCACCAACGACCTGACCCAGATGACGTTCGGGTTCAGCCGTGACGACGCGGGCAAGTTCCTGGACGCCTACTACCAGACGAAGATCTACGAGAGCGACCCGTTCGCCCGCCTCGACCAGAACGGCGTCGGCAAGCTCGTGAAGACCGCCGTCGACCTGGGCAAGTCCACCCGCCCCGACATCAAGCTGGGCATCTGTGGCGAGCACGGTGGCGACCCGTCGTCCATCGAGTTCTGCCAGCAGGTGGGCCTCAACTACGTGTCCTGCTCGCCGTTCCGGGTGCCGATCGCGCGCCTGGCCGCCGCGCAGGCCGCGCTCAAGGCCAAGTAGCCTCTCGCTGCACAGCCTGTCCTGCACGGTGCGCCGCCCCCCCCGGGGGCGGCGCACCGTCGTTTCCGCCGCGTTACCCGGTAGTGGGAAAACTGCCGCCCGGAGGCGACATTGAGCGGGGACGGCATCGGTGGGAGGATGGGAGTACGCAGATGCGCGCGTCGACCGGGGGGGTCGATGTTTGGGGGGGATTCGCGATGCATCGCACAGTCAGGCGTTCGCACGCCGGGTCGCTGGGGGTCAGCGACCGTCTTGTGCAGGTCCCGGAGCCGATGGGCGTCCGGGACGTTGTCGCGTCCGCACCCTCTCCACGCAGCGTTCACAGTGAGGGGCGAGACAGATGAGCGGCGTCGAGAAGAGGAAGGGCCGCCGGCTGGTCGCACTGCGACTCGCTGTGGCCGGGGCCCTGGCGTGGGGATCGCTCGCCGCGGGGGCAGCCGCCCCGGCGCAGGCGGCCCAGCTGGGCTATCCGGCACCGGTGCAGGGCCGCGGGCCCGACGCGGTGTCCGCCAACACGCTGCCCACCGCGCAGATCGACAGCGGCGTGGTGTGGGCCCTGAAGATCTCGGGCAACACCGTGTACGCCGGTGGCAGCTTCAGCAACGCCCGCCCGGCCGGCGCGGCGACCGGGCAGAACCTGGTGCCCCGCACGAACCTGCTGTCGTTCAACCTCACCACCGGCGCGCTGTCGTCGTTCGCGCCCAGCATCAACGGCCAGGTGAAGGCGCTCGCGCTCTCACCCGACGGCGCCCGGCTGTACGCCGGCGGAGCGTTCACGCAGGTGAACGGCAAGACCCGCTGGCTGATCGCGGCGTTCAACACCGCGACCGGTGACCTTCTGGAGACCTTCAAGCCGTCCGTGGGCGGGTCGTACATCAACTCGATCGTCGCCACCAACAGCGCGGTCTACGTCGGCGGCCTGATCGGCGCAGGCAACGGCGTGGCCCGCAAGAACCTGGTGGCGTTCGACACCAGCGGCAACCTGCTCGGCTGGGCGCCCACCACCGACCTCCAGGTGGACACGATGGTGATGAACACCTCGGGCAGCAAGCTGATCGTCGGCGGTCGCTTCGCCACCGTGAACGGCGTCACCCAGCGCGGCCTCGCCGCGCTCAGCCCGTCCGACGGCTCGCTCCTGCCGTGGGACGTCACCAACACCGTCAAGAACGGCTCGAACACCTCGCCCTACATCGGCAAGGCCGGCATCTACGCGCTCTCCAACGACGGCAACGCCGTCTACGGCACCGGCTGGGTCTACGCCAACGCGACCATCGGCAACCTCGAGGGATCCTTCTCCGCCGACCCGGAGACCGGCGCGGTCAAGTGGATCGAGGACTGCCACGGCGACACCTACGGCGCCTACTCCGACGGTGGCACGGTCTACGCGATCGGCCACGTGCACGACTGCGAGTCGGTCGGCGGCTACCCGCAGAAGGCGGGCAACCCCGGCAACATGAAGAACTCGCTGGCCTTCACCGCCGAGACCAAGGGCACGCTGTGGCGCAGCCCGCGGGTGAGCAGCATCTACGCCGACTGGCAGGGGTACCCGGCCCCGGCGCTGGTGAACTGGTTCCCGGACTGGACCACCGGCACCGCGTCGGGTTCCGGCCAGGCGGGCTGGGTCATCGACGGCAGCGGTGACTACGTCGTGGTCGGCGGGGAGTTCCCGTTCGTCAACGGCCAGTGGTCGCAGGGCATCGCGCGGTTCGCCCGTCCCGGCACGGCAGCCGCCACCCTCGGCCCGCTCCTCAAGGGAGCCGACTGGGTGCCGTCCGTGGCCTCGGTGAGCGACGGGACGGCCCGCGTCACGATCCCGGCCAACTACGACCGCGAGGACATCGACCTCACCTACCGCATCACGCGCAACGGCCAGCAGGTCTACAGCGGCACCACCAGGGCCTTCTACTGGTACCAGCCGGCGGTGACGTTCCTGGACACCGGGCTGACCGCAGGCAACACCTACACCTACCAGGTGACCGCCGTGGACAGCGACGGCAACCAGGCACAGAGCAGCTCGGTCTCGGTGACGGCGTCGGGCACGGCGCAGTCGGCCTACTTCAACCGGGTGCTCGCCGACGGCGCGACCCCGTACTGGCAGCTCGGCACCTCCGGTGACTCGACCTACGCCTACGACGTGCTCGGGATCAGCAACGGCCTCAAGGGCACGGGCGTGACGGTGGCGGGCACCGGCGCGATCGGCTCCGGCGTCGGCTCGACGTTCAGCGGCACGAGCTCCGGCCGCATCGGCGCAGCCCAGAAGCTGGTGAGCCCCGACGACTTCAGCGCGGAGATCTGGTTCAGGACGACCACGAACCGCGGCGGGAAGCTCTTCGGCTGGGGCAGCTCGCAGACCAGCACGTCGAGCAACTACGACCGGCACCTCTACATGCTGAACGACGGGCGACTGAGCTTCGGCGTCTTCCAGAACAACACGGCGAAGGTCGTGACGACGTCGGCCACGTACCGCAACGGTGCCTGGCACCACGCCGTGGTCACCTCCGGTTGGGCCGGCACGACGATCTACGTCGACGGCGTGCAGGCGGCCTTCGACGCGAACGTGATGAAGGGCCAGGAGTTCGACGGGTACTGGAGGGTCGGCGGGGACAACCTGTCCGGCTGGCCGAACCGTCCGAGCAGCGACTACTTCTCCGGTGACCTCGACGAGTTCGCGGCCTACCCGACGATGCTCACGCCGAGCCAGGTGCAGTCGCACTACCAGCTCGCGACGGGCGCGGTCGCGCCCACGGCGTCCTTCACCAACACGGTGAGCGACCTGCACGTGACCCTCGACGGCAGCGCCTCGACCGCGCAGTCCGGCCAGACCATCACCGGCTACAGCTGGGACTTCGGGGACGGCACCCCCGCGGCCACCGGCGCCACTGCGGTCCACGACTACGCCGCCGGCGGCACCTACACGGTGACGCTGACCGTGACCGACTCCCGCGGGCTCACCGGCCAGGCGACCAAGCAGGTCACCGTCGCTCCGGCACACCAGCCGCCGACGGCGTCCTTCACGGTCTCCGACTCCGGGCTGACCGCGTCGGTGGACGCATCGGCGTCCGAGGCCTTCGACGGCGCGACCCTCACCTATGACTGGGACTGGGGTGACGGCACGAGCCACGGCAGCGGCAAGACCGCTTCCCACGCCTACGCCAGCGCCGGGGACAAGACGATCGTCCTGACGCTGACCGACAGCATGGGTGCGACGTCGACCACGAACAAGACCGTCACCCTCACGCACGCCAACCCGAAGGCCTCGTTCACCGCGAGCACCGACGGCTTCACCACCTCGGTGGACGCCGGCGCGAGCACGGCCTCCGACGGCGCGACGCTCAGCTACGACTGGAACTGGGGCGACGGGTCCGGCCACGGCAGTGGCGCGACTGCGACGCACACCTACGACGCCGCGGGCGACTACACGGTGACCCTGACCGTCACCGACTCCCTCGGTGGCAGCGACACCGCGACGAAGACCGTGACCGCGGTCGACCCGTCGTCGCTGGTCGTCGCCGACGCGGGCTTCGGCACCGACGTCGCGTCGGGCTGGGGCAGCGCGAGCAAGGGTGGCTCCTGGACGACGAGCGGCTCCGGCTTCTCGGTGTCCGGCGGGGTCGGCCGGATCTCGCTCGCCGCATCGTCGACAAGGACGGCGAGCCTGAACGCGGTGTCCGAGCAGAACGTGGTGGGCGCCGTCCAGGTGGGCCTGGACAAGGTCCCGGTCGGCGGCCGTGCGGACGTCAACTACGACCTGCGCAAGAGCTCCAACGGGTCGTACCGGGTGAAGGTGCGGTTCCTTGCTGATGCCTCCGTCTCGGTGCTCCTCACCAAGGTCGTCGGCACGACGGAGACCGTGATCACGACCAGGACGCTGACCGGCTACACGTTCGCCGCCGGTGACAAGCTGGACATCACCTTCGAGGTGAACGGCAACGGCACCAGCACCACGGCCCGGGCCAAGGTGTGGGGGCCGGGCCAGTCCGAGCCGTCGAGCTGGACGGTGAGCGGGACGGACGCCACGGCGGCGCTCCAGGGCTCGGGTGCGGTTGGCCTGGTCGGGTATGTTCAGTCCGCCGTGACCAACGGGCCGATCGTGGTCCTGGTCGACAACCTCAAGGTCACCCGGCTGGCCTGACGCGGAGGACAGCGTGACGATGGACCGCCCCCACAGGCTGGCGGCGCGGGCGACCGCGCTGCTGGTCGGGCTGATGCTGGCCGGCTGCACCGGGGGTGCAGCCGGCGGCCCGACCCCCGTTCCCGGGGGTGGGGCGACGCCGACAGCGACGACCACCCCGACCGGTGCGAGTCCGAGTGCCAGCGCGACGCCCACCTCGAAGGTGACCCCGGGGTCGATCGACCAGACCGTCGAGCCCCGGGAGCAGGGCACGGCCAAGCCCGTCCGCCTGGACAAGGCGCAGAGCGACGGTGGCGTCGAGGTGACCCTGGTGAGCATCAAGAGCCGCAAGATCGAGGCGGTCGGACCGGGCGAGATCGGCGGCGCGTCGCTGGTCGTGACCGTGCGCATCAGCAACGACACGAAGAACGACCTGGACGTCGATTCGGCCTACGTGACGTTAATGGATTCAAAAGGCAGGATGGCCGTTGGTCTGACCAACGACCCCTCCCGTCCGTTCACCGAGTCGATCGGCGTGGGAAAGTCGGCGACCGGTGTCTATGTGTTCCGCGTGCCCACCAAGGCGCGCTCGAATATCACGGTGTCGGTGACGTATTCCCTGTCGCACAAGACGGCGGTGTTCGTCGGCGACGCCAGCTGACGCGATCATCCACCCTCGTCAGGGGGAAGTCCGGGGTGCCGATGGATGCCCCGGACCTTTGTCTGTGGGGAAACTAAAAGCCCGGCGACATTGTCGCCGGGCTTCAGTCAGGACTTCGGCAACATCCGCTCTCGCTGCGGGAATGCCGGTGGGTCCCCCTGTTTGTCCGGTTAGCTGTTCCGGACGTGGCCGCCTGTTCCCCCCCGAGAAGTACGGCCACCTACGATCATAGCCAGACGATCGGCGAAACGCCAGAACCCCGCACCCCCGCGGGGCGACGCGTCGCCGTCCGCCCGGCGTGGCCGCCCCGGCTGCCCGCTCCCCATCGGTGAGACTGGACGGCGTGGACAGACGAGGATTCCTGCTCGGCGCGACCGCGCTGATCGCCGCGGGCTGCGCCCGCGTCCCCCCGCCCGAGGTGAGCGGGACGGCGTCGGCCACACCGTCCGCGCCGCCGCTGGCGATCGGGTCGGACGGCTCAGCGGCGGGACTGCTGCTGGCCGAACTGCTGGCCGGGGCGGTCGCGGCGAAGGGCCGTGCGGCCGGCACCGGACCGGCCGGGCCGGACTGGCAGGCGTCCCTTGGCCACGGCGACCTGGCGGCTCTCCCCGGCTTCGGCACCACCCTGTGGACCGAGCTCAGCCAGGGCAGGGAGGCGCCCGCAGCGGAGGACCTGCTGCCCGAGCTGGCCGGACTGCTGGAGCCGGAGGTGGGCCTGCTGGCCGTGCCGGGCGTGGACGCCGGGCTGGTCTGGCTGGTGACAGAGGAGACGGCCACGGCGGGGATCGCGAGCCTCACCCGGCTGCGCGGCTGGTCGAAGGGCCGGCGCGCGGCCGTGCCGGGCCCCGTGCGGTCCCGCGCGGACGGCGTCCCGGGGCTGGCGGCGGTCTACGGGGCGCAGTTCAGCTACGACGTCGTCGAGGACCCGGTGCAACGCGCGTCCCGGCTCGTCGACGGCCGGGCGGCCGCGGCCGCGTTCCGGCGGACCGAGTACCTCGGTGCCTCCGGCCTGGTCGCGTTGGTCGATCCCGACCGGCTCTCCGCCCCCGAGCCGGGCGTGGTGCTCGTCGCCGGCGCCTTGTCCGACGCCGAGCCGGACACCGTCCTCGCCATGGACGCGGTCGCGCAGGCCGTCACGACCGACGACCTGGTCGACCTCCAGGCACGGGTGGCCGGTGGGGGCACGCCGCGCGAGGTCGCCGGCGAGTGGCTGCGGGAGCAGGGCCTGGCCGGCTGAGGGCCCGGCCGATGCGTCAGTAGCCCTCGCTGGTGCCGCCGTCCAGCACTGCTGCGGTGCCGGAGAGCCCGAGGCGGGTGGCTCCCGCCTCGACCATGGCCACGGCGGTGGCCCAGTCGCGGATGCCGCCGGAGGCCTTCACTCCCAGTCGTCCGCCCACGGTCTGTGCCATCAGCGCGACGGCGTGCGCGGACGCCCCGCCCGCGGGGTGGTAGCCGGTGGAGGTCTTGACGAAGTCGGCTCCCGCCGCCTCGGCGGCCCGGCAGGCCGCGACGATCTCCTCGTCGGTGAGCGCCGCGGACTCGATGATGACCTTCAGGACCTTCGGGGCGGGCACCGAAGCCCGCACGGCGGCGATCTCCGCCTGCGTGGCGTCCAGCCTGCCCGCCTTGACCAGGCCGAGGTCGATCACCATGTCGACCTCGTCGGCGCCGCGCGCGACGGAGTCGGCCGCCTCCGCGGCCTTCACCGAGGCGGTGTGCTTGCCGGAGGGGAACCCGCAGACGGTGGCCACCTTCACCGCGCCGAGCTCGGCGGTGACCGGCAGCATCGCCGGGGAGACGCAGATGGAGTAGGTGCCCAGACGGACGGCCTCGGCGGCCAGGGCTGCGACGTCGGCATCCGTGGCGGTCGGGGAGAGCAGGGTGTGGTCCACGAGGTGGGCCAGTTCGGAACGGGTGATGGTCACGCTGTCGACGCTACCGCAGGCGGGTCGCACGCGACATTCCCGAACCGGCGCCGGTAGGCCTGGGGCGACAGGCCGGTGGCCCGGCGGAAGTGGTCGCGCAGCACGACGGCGGAGTTGAAGCCCACCCGGTCGGCGATCTGCTCGACCGCGAGGTCGGTGGCCTCGAGCAGCGCGCGGGCGGCGAGGACGCGTTGCTGCGTGAGCCACTTGTGCGGCGTGGTCCCGGTCTCGGACTGGAAGCGCCGCGCGAAGGTGCGCTCGCTCATCAGCGCGCGCTCGGCCAGGCTCGCCACGCTGTGGTCCTCCTCGAGCCGTTCGGCGGCCCAGCCCAGCAGCGGCGCCAGGCTGTCCGCGGTGCAGGCCGGGATGGGGTTCTCCACGAACTGCTGCTGGCCGCCGTCGCGTTGCGGGGGGACGACCATCCGGCGCGCGATGCGCGTGGCCACGGCCGCGCCGAGCTCGCGGCGCACCAGGTGCAGGCTGGCGTCCACGCCGGCGGCCGTGCCCGCGCTGGTGACGATCGGTCCGTCCTCGACGAACAGCACGCGGGCGTCGACCTCGGCGTCCGGGAAGCGCCGCTGCATCTGGTCGGCGTAGATCCAGTGGGTGGTGCACCGGCGTCCGTCGAGCAGCCCCGCAGCCCCCAGCACGAACGACCCCGAGCACAGGCTGAGGACGGTGGCACCGTCGGCCACCGCCCGGCGCAGCGCCTCCAGCGCCTCCTCCGGGTACTCGTCGTCCGGGCGCGGCTGGGTGGCCGCCACGATCACCAGATCGCTCCCGGCGACCGCGTCCAGGCTCAGGTGGGGGGTGATGGTGAAGCCGCCCGCGTTCCTGGTGGCCAGCGGGCGCCCGGGCTCGAGGCCACAGACCCGGAAGTCGAACGGCTCGATGCCCTCATCGGTCCGGTCGACGCCGAACACCTCGACCGCGACGCCGAACTCGAAGACGCCCACGGGCTCGAGCACGATCATGCTCACCTGGTGCAGTGCCATGCTCCGATCATACTGGCAGAAATCTTTTGAGCAATGGCTTTCCAGCCACTGGTGGCAGGGATCCATTGGAGGAAGGATTTCTGCCATGACCGGAACGATGATCCTCCTCGCAATGGTGGCGCTGCTGCTTGCGGCGCTGGAACTGACGCACCGGCGGTCGGCGAACCGCTGGGTGCCCGGCAGGGACGCCCGGCACGACCGGGACGCCGCCCGCCTCCACGACGACCTCCTGGCCGCATCGCAACGGGACGAGCTCCCGCGGGAGCCCGGCGACGTCCTGCGGCTCACCGGCCGGCGTCCGATGCTCGACCCCCGCCTCACCGACCCGCGCCTCACCCGGACGGCGGCGTGACCTCCGGCCGGTTCATCAGCAGACGCAGGACGAGGAAGCGCCCCAGTGTCGCGACGGCGTTGGCCAGCACGAGGACGGCGACCTCCACCCACCGCCCGGCCGCCGGCCAGGCGGCGGCGAGGACCCACAGCGCACCGCTCGTCAGGCCCAGCGCGGCGACGAACGCCGCCAGGCCGCCGAGATGGTGGCGCAGCGCCCCGGCCCGTCCGCTGACTCCGAAGGTCAGCCGCCGGTTCGCCGCGGTGTTCGCGACCGCGGTGAGCAGCAGGGCCACCAGGTTGGCCGGCTGGGCGCCGAGCGGACGCAGCAGCAGGTAGAGCACGAAGAAGGCCGCCGTGCTGGCCAGGCCGACGGCGCCGAACCGCAGGAGCTGGCCCGGCAGCCCGGACGGGACGCCCGGCAGTGCTGCCGGCAGGTCGGGACGCCGCAGCTGCGCGGCGAGCCCGGCCACCGGGATCCGCCGGGTGGCGAGGCCGTGGGCGAGCCGCCAGACGCCGCGCAGGTCCTCGACGGCCGTCGCAACGACGTCGACGGTGGTGCCGGGGTCGTCCACCCAGTCCACCGGCACCTCGTGGATCCGCAGGCCGGCGCGCTCGGCGAGCACGAGCAGCTCGGTGTCGAAGAACCAGTTGTCGTCCTCCACCAGGGGCAGCAGCCGACGGGCGACGTCCGTGCGCATCGCCTTGAAGCCGCACTGGGCGTCGGTGAAGGACGCGCCGAGCACCGTGCGCAGGATCAGGTTGTAGGTGCGCGAGATGAACTCCCGCCGCGGGCCGCGGACGACCCGTGCGCCCCGGGCCAGCCGGGTGCCGATCGAGACGTCGGAATGCCCGGACAGCAGCGGTGCCACCAGGGGCAGGAGGGCGTCCAGGCCGGTCGAGAGGTCGACGTCGGTGTAGGCCACGACGTCGGCGTCCGAGGCGAGCCAGGCCTGGCGCAGCGCGCGTCCCCGTCCCTTGGCGTCGAGGTGCGTCGCCCACACCGTGCGATGCCGGGCGGCCAGACGCTGCGCGATGGCCCAGGTGGCATCGGTGGACGCGTTGTCCGCGATCACGATCCGGTAGGCGTAGGGCAGGTTCGCGGCCAGGTAGGCGTCGAGCCGCAGCACCGAGGCCGACAGCTCGTCCTCCTCGTTGTACACCGGGACGACGACGTCGAGCCGGGCCGTGCCGGTGGCGGCGCTCCGCCGGCCGCTGCGGAGGGGCAGTGTGGTCATCGCTGCGCTCCCCTCACGCCGCCGTGGTCAGGTCGTACACGGTGGTGCCCGCGACGGTGCTGGCGGTGTAGTGCTGCGCGACCCAGTCGGCGATCTCGCCGGAGGAGTCGGAGCCGCCGTTCCGGCGACCGCCGGTGTCGCCGGCGATGAAGTAGTGGACGCGGCCCTGCGCGACGTCCGCCTGGAACTGCGCCAGCGTCGGGGACGGGTCGGAGCCGTTGAAGCCGCCGATCGCCATCACCGGCAGGCCGGTGGCGAGCTGGTAGCTCGCCGCGTTCTGCGAGCCCACGGTGGCGGCCACCCACGTGTAGGACGACCCGTCGGCCTGGAGCAGCGCCACCAGCTCCGACGAGGCGGAGGCCCCGTTCAACAGCCCGCCCGTGCCGCGGTCGGGGGCCCGCCCCGTCGGGCGCCCGCCGTCCGGTCCGCCCCGTCCGCTGCCGAAGCCGGAGACCGGCCCCGCGGTCACGATCGAGCCGGTGTGCGCGGTGGCCGCAGTGTTCACCGAGTAGGCGTACGGCCCTGCCAGCGCGGCGATGACGGCCGTGCCCACGGCAAGGGACGCGACCACGCGGGGTACCCGATCGGCGACGGCGAGGCCTGCGGCGGCGAGGACGGAGAGGGCGAGCACGACCCAGCCCAGGACGGAGTACCAGCCGCCCGCCTGCTGGAGCAGGACGAGGGCCCAGGCGCCGGTGCCCGCGGTGGTCGCCGCCAGGACAAGGCGCGGGACGAGTCGCCCGCGGCGGGCCCACAGGACGGCACCGCCGAGGGCGACCGCCCCGCCGATCGCCGGGGCGAGGGCGACGGTGTAGTAGTCGTGGTAGATCCCGGCCATGAGGCTGAACACCAGGCCGGTGACGACGAGCCAGCCGACCCAGATCACGGCCCCGGTCGCCAGAGCGCGCGGAGGCGTCCGGCGTTCGTCCCCGCCGCGAGCCGGGGTGCCGCGAAGCCCGGCGACAGCGACGCCGAGGGCGGACAGGCCCAGCACGAGCGCTGCCGGGATGAGCCAGGACACCATGCCGCCGGAGACGCCCTCGAAAAGGCGCGTCAGGCCGGTGGAGCCCCACCGCCCGCCGCCGACCGAACCGACCTCCTCCCCGGTGATCCGGCCGAGGCCGTTGTAGCTGACGATCAGCTCGAGCAGCGAGTTGCCCTGCGAACCGCCGATGTAGGGACGCATGCTCGCCGGGGTGAGCTCGACGACGGCCACGTACCAGCCGAAGGACACGACCATGGCCGCGAACGCGACCAGCAGGTCGACGATGCGCTTGCGCCACGGCGCGGGGGCTGCGACCGCGTACGCGACGACGAGGGCAGGCAGGACGAGGAACGCCTGGAGCATCTTGGTCAGGAAGCCGAGCCCGACCGCGACCCCGGCCAGGGCCAGCCACCCGCGGGACGCGTTCTCCGCGGCGCGGACGGTGAAGTAGGCCGCCAGCACCAGGGAGAAGACGAGCAGCGCGTCGGGGTTGTTGAAGCGGAACATCAGCGTCGCCACCGGGGTGAGCGCGAAGACCGCTGCGCCGGCCAGCGCGGCCCAGTGCGCGGTGCGCGGGGTGAGCGGGTGCGTGGCGCCCGGCGATCCGCGCTGGGCCAGCAGCGTGCGCCGGAGCGTCGCGTACAGGACCCCCACGCTCGCCACGCCGAGCAGTGCCTCGGGCACGAGGATGCTCCACGAGCTCAGGCCGAACAGCCGGACCGAGAGCGCCATCAGCCAGATCGCCGCGGGGGGCTTGTCCACGGTGATGCTGTTGCCGCCGTCGAGCGAACCGAAGAACCAGGCCTCGAGGTTGGTGGAGCCCGCCTGCGCCGCGGCGGAGTAGAACGCGTTCGCGTAGCCGGAGGCGGACAGCCCCCACAGGTAGAGGACGGCGGTCCCGGCGAGGAGGGCGATCACGCCGGCCCGGGCGATCAGGTCGGGACGGTCGTCGACGTAGGCGTAGTAGCGGGGCGCTGGCGCGTCCTCTGCGGCGGCAGAGGCCGGTGCCGGGGTCTCGGTCAGGGTCATGCACCCATGGAACGGCCGCGTGCTGAGCGCGTCCTCGCCGCCCGCTGTGAGCCCCCGGTGAACGGGCGGCCGAGTCAGGCCAGGGGGACGCGGATCGTGAAGGTGGTCCGCCCGGGGCGGCTGTCGAGGGTCACGTCGCCGCCGTGGGCGTTCACCACGGCGGCCACGATGGCCAGGCCGAGCCCGGTCGACGAACCCCCGGCGCGACGGACGCGGCTGACGTCGGCGCGGGTGAAGCGCTCGAACACCGAGTCCTGGATCTCCGGCGGGACACCGGGGCCGTTGTCGCTGACCGAGATCACGGCCCACCCGTCGGCCGCGCGCAGCGACGCCTCCACGCTCGTGCCGGGCGGCGTGTGCGTCCGCGCGTTGGCCAGGAGGTTGGTGACCACCTGGTGCAGGCGGTGCGGGTCGGCCCGTGCCGTGACCACGTCCTCGGGCAGGTCGAGCGACCACGTGTGGTCGGAGCTGGCGGCCCGCGCGTCGCTGACCGCGTTCAGCACGATCTCCGTGACGTCGGTGGGCCGGAGCTCCAGCGTCGGCTCGGAGTCCAGCCGGGCGAGCAGCAGGAGGTCCTGCACGAGCGCGGTCATCCGCTCCGACTCGGCCTCGATCCGGCCGAGCGCGTGCGCGGTGTCGTCGGGCAGCTCGTCGGACCCGCGGCGGGTGAGTTCTGCGTAGCCGCGGATGGAGGCCAGGGGGTTGCGCAGCTCGTGGGAGGCGTCGGCGACGAACTGCCGCACCTTGGTCTCGCTGCGGTGCCGCGCGGCGAGCGCGGACTCCACGTTGTCGAGCATGTGGTTGAACGCCAGGCCGACCCGTCCGACCTCGGAAGCGGGGTTGGCGTCGGCGGGGGCGACCCGGATCGGCACGTGGCCCTCGCCGCTGGCCAGCGGCAGGGTCGACACCTGGGTGGCCGTCGCCGCGAGGCGGGTGAGCGGACGCAGGCTGCGTTCCACGACGCGGCGGGCACCGACGTAGGAGAGCAGGATCGCGCCGAGGGTGAGCAGCCCGGCCATGATCAGCTGGCTGGTCATGGGCGCCGTCACCTGCGAGTACGGCAGCGCGACCAGGGTGGTGATGTCCATCCGCGTCTGGACCATGACGCGGTACGGTCCCGCGCCCTCGACGTGCATGTTGGCCGCACCGCCGGTCGTCCGGGTGAGCATGGCGTTGTACAGCGCGATGGCGGCGTCCCTGCTCACCCCGTCCGGCCGGGTCACCCGGTACAGCACCTGGCCGTCCACGGTGGCCGAGTCGACGCGGATCAGGCCGGTGCCGCCCGGGTCGCCACGCCCGGCCGGGTCGTCCCCGTCGCCGGACGGGCTTCGCCACGGGAGGCGGTCGATCGCCGAACGGAGCTGCCCGTCCAGCTGGTTCTGCAGGATCTGGAAGCTCGCCAGGGCGGTGAACATGCTGAGCGCGACGGTCACCAGCGCCACCAGGGCTGTCGTGCGCAGCACCAGCTGCCTGCTGAGCGTCCCCTTCCCCATCGCCGCCGGCGGGGGCGGGGTGGGCGGCAGGACGGGCTGGGTCATTCGCTGGCCGGCTTGAGCACGTAGCCGGCCCCCCGCATCGTGTGGATCATCGGGGCACGGCCCGCGTCGATCTTCTTGCGCAGGTAGCTGATGTACAGCTCGACCACGTTGGCCTGGCCGCCGAAGTCGTAGTTCCAGACCCGGTCGAGGATCTGCGCCTTGCTCAGCACCCGCCGGGGGTTGCGCATCAGGTAGCGCAGCAGCTCGAACTCGGTGGCGGTGAGGCTGATGACCTCCCCGCCCCGAGTCACCTCGTGGCTGTCCTCGTCGAGGATGAGGTCGCCGACCACGAGCTGCGACTCGTTGCGCAGGGTGGTCGCGCCGGAGCGCCGCAGCAGGGCCCGCAGCCGCGCGACCAGCTCCTCGAGGCTGAACGGCTTGGTGACGTAGTCGTCCCCGCCGGCGGTGAGCCCGCCGATGCGGTCGTCGAGGGCGTCCTTGGCCGTGAGGAAGATGACCGGGACGTCGGGCTGCTCCGCGCGGACGCGGCGCATCACCTCGAGGCCGTCGAAGTCGGGCAGCATCATGTCGAGCACGATCGCGTCGGGACGCACCTCGCGGGCGGCCTTCACCGCGGCCAGGCCGGACGCGGCGGTGGTGACCTCCCAGCCCTCGTAGCGCAGGGCCATGCTCAACAGCTCGGTGAGGCTCGACTCGTCGTCCACGGTGAGCACCCGGATCGGGGTGCCGTCAGGTCGGGTGAGCGCTTCGGCTCCGCTTCGTGCAGTGATGGCCATGGCTCCACTTTCTCAGTGCCGGGTGGGCGTCCGCTGGCAGTTTCCTGTGTGGATGCTATGAGCCGTCACCAACCGGACGGCCCCGCTGCGCGGCCCGGAGTAGCCTTGGCGGCGCCCGGCGCCCGGCCGGCTGGCGGCAGGAGGTGGCATGCGGATCGTCCGCGGTGTCGCCGGCCTGCTCGGCGAGGCGCTGGTCACGCTCGGCGTTGTGCTGCTGCTGTTCGTCGGCTGGCAGCTGTGGTGGACCGACGTGGTCTCCGACGCGGACTCCGCACAGGTCGTCGCGACGATGCAGCAGGAGTTCGACGACCCGTCCTCGGCATGGGTGCACCCCGACAAGGCGATGCCCGGCGACGCGTTCGCGATCGTCCGCATCCCCCGGTTCGGAGAGAAGTTCGCGCGTCCGCTCTACGAGGGCACGACCAGCGACGTCCTGGCGCGGGGCATCGGCCACTACACCGGCACCGCGCTGCCCGGCGAGGTGGGCAACTTTGCGATGGCCGGCCACCGCACCACCTACGGCAAGCCGTTCAACCGGATCGCCGAACTGAAGAAGGGCGACGTCGTGCTGGTCGAGACCGGGGACACCTGGTTCGTGTACCGGGTGAGCGGGCACCAGATCGTGCCACCCACCCAGGTGTCGGTGCTGCTGCCGGTGCCCGACGAGCCGGACGCGGAGCCCGAGGCCGCCGTCTTGACCATGACGAGCTGTCATCCCGAGTTCAGCGCCCGCGAGCGCTTCGTGGTGCACGCGGAGCTGGGCGCGTCGTACCCGCACGCCCAGGGCGTGCCCGCCGACGTCTGGGAGGTGGCGGGCTGATGTCGTTCTACGGGCTGCTGTGGCGGCTCCTGCCGGGGCCGCGGGCGCTGAAGGTGGTGGAGGCGGCGATCCTGCTGCTCGCCGTGGTGGCCGTCCTGTTCACCTGGGTCTTCCCGCTGGTCGCGCCGTACATGCCCTTCAACGACACCACCGTGGGCGAGTAGCCCGTGACGACGGCGTTCGCCAGCGAACTGCTCGGGATTGTCCCGGGTGCTGGGCCTCGGGCTCGGCCTGCGGTCATCCGGGAGTTCATCGCCGTGCTGCGCGACAACCTCTGGCTGAACGTCGTGCTGCTCGGGCTGGTCTCGCTGCCCCTGGTGGTGGTGGCCGGCGGGGCCCTGGTCCAGCGGGTCCTCGGCTAGCGGTAGCCGAAGGCCCGGGCCCCGGGCACGACGTCCACCCACGCGATGTCGTAGTCGTCCACCCACCCCGGCCGGGCGGTCGTGGACGGGTTCTCGACGACGAGCCGGATCATCCGGCCGACCGCCTCGTCCTCGCCCTGGGCGCGGATCTCGACCGAGCCGTCGTCGAGGTTCTGCGCGTACCCGGACAGCCCGAGATAGCGGGCCTCGCTGGACGCCCACCAGCGGAAGCCCACACCCTGGACCCGTCCGCGGACGGTGATCACGACGGCGAGCACAGGCCCATTCAACCCGTTCGTGAGCGGTTCCGCGACGGGCCGGTGGTTCTGGAAGGATGTGCGCATGAGCGAACCGGTCCGCGAAGTACTCACCTGGGAAACCTTCGGGAAGGCGGCCCGGCAGCTCGCCCAGCAGGTCGTCGACTCCGGCTTCGAGCCCGACCTGATCATGTCGATCACGCGTGGCGGGATGATCCCGGCCGGCACGCTCAGCTACGCGATGGGCATCAAGAACCTGCACATCATCAATGTCGAGTTCTACACCGGCGTCGACACCCGGCTGCCGCTCCCGGTGCTGTTGCCCCCGGTGCCGGCAGCGGTGGACCTCTCCGCCAAGAAGGTGCTGATCGTCGATGACGTCGCCGACACCGGCGAGACGCTGCGGATGGTGCGTGACTTCTGCGAGGCCCACGTGTCGGAGACCCGCACCGCCGTGCTCTACGAGAAGCCCCAGTCGGTCGTGAAGTGCGACTACGTCTGGAAGCGCACCGCGGAGTGGATCTCCTTCCCGTGGTCGAGCGAGCCGCCCCTGGTGGGCCACTCCACCGACAACTGAGCACCCCCTCGCCTCGCCCAACCCTCCACCCCGCCACCTCCCAACGGTCCCAAAGTGGACCCAGACCGCCGACGTCGGCGGTCTGGGTCCACGTTGCGTGTCGGGGTGGGGCAGTCGCGCGTCCTGCCGGGGTCCTGGCCGCGGCGTCGTCCTGGTCGTGCTGCCGAGCCCGTGGCGCCGCTCGCCTGCCCGTGGCGCCGCTCGTCTGCCCCGTGGCGCCGCTCGTCTGCCCGTGGCGCCGCCCGCCTGCGCGTGGCGCCGCCCGTCTGCCCGTGCGGTCGTCTCGTGCCGTCGCCACCCTCACCAACCGCCGCAAGGTGGACCCAGACCGCCGACGTCGGCGGTGTGGGTCCACTTTGCGGCTTGGTGGCGGGGGTGCGGCGCAGAGGGCGGGGCGAGGGGGTGGCGGAGGAATCCTTTGGTGCGACGGGCAACGGCCAGCGATATTCGTGGGCCGGTTGTGCTCTGTGGTGCGTATTCCGTAATCTGGCTGACTCACGGGGGCGGTAGCGTGAGAGCCGTCAGGCCGGAACGTGACCCTGGAAAGGTGGGTGAATGCAGCACTCGACTGCATTCGAGCGCGGGCGCCCGACGGCGGGGGCCGTCGCTGAGGCGCTGCGCGACAGCCGTCCGGCCGTGTTCTGGCTGGACGGGCTCGACCGGCCCGAGCGCCCGGCGCTGGTGGGCGGGCACGTGGCGGACCTGGTGGTCGTCGGCGGCGGCTACGCGGGGCTGTGGACGGCGGTGCGCGCCAAGGAGCGCGACCCCGGCCTGAGCGTGGTGCTGCTCGAGGCCCACGAGGTCGGCTGGGCCGCCTCTGGCCGCAACGGTGGCTTCTGCGAGGCCAGCCTGACCCACGGCGAGGAGAACGGACGGCGGCGCTGGCCCGAGGAGTTCGACGTCCTCGAACGGCTCGGGGAGGAGAACCTCGACGGCATCGAGGACACCGTGCGCCGCTACGACATGCAGGTGGAGTTCGAGCGCACCGGGCAGCTGTCGGTGGCGGTCGAGCCCCACCAGGTGGCGTGGCTCGCCGGGGATGACGGCTTCCTCGACCAGGCGTCGGTGCGCGCCGAGGTCGACTCGCCGACCTACCTGGCCGGGTCGTGGGACCGCCGCGGGTGCGCGCTGCTGCACCCCGGCCGGATGGCACGCGAGCTGGCCCGGGTCGCCGACGACCTCGGCGTCGAGTTGTACGAGCACTCCGCGGTGACCGGAATCGAGCGGGGCGACCGGCCGGTGGTGCGCACCGCGCGCGGCTGGGTGCGGGCCGGCCGGGTCGCGCTGGCCACCAACGTGTTCCCGCCGCTGCTGAAGCGCAACCGGCTGATGACGGTCCCGGTGTACGACTACGTCCTTGTCACCGAGCCGCTGGACGATGCCCGGCTGTCCGGGATCGGCTGGCGGAACAGGCAGGGCGTGGCCGACCTCGCCAACCAGTTCCACTACTACCGGCTCACCGCGGACAACCGGGTCCTCTTCGGCGGCTACGACGCGGTCTACCACGCCGGGGGCCGCGTCCGGCCCGAGTACGAGGAGCGCCCGGCGACGTTCTCCCGCCTCGCGGGCCACCTGCTGACGACCTTCCCGCAGCTGGAAGGCGTCCGGATCAGCCACCGCTGGGCCGGCGCGATCGACACGTCCACCCAGTTCTGCGCGTTCTACGGGACGGCGTTCCGCGGCCGGATCGCCTACGCCTCGGGTTTCACCGGGCTCGGCGTCGGCGCCACCCGCTTCGCCGCCGACGTGATGCTCGACCTGCTGGCCGGCGCCGAGACCGAGCGGACGGCCCTGGCCATGGTCCGGCGCCGGCCCCTGCCCTTTCCGCCGGATCCGATCGCCGCCGCCGGCATCGCCGCGACGCGGTGGTCGCTGGACCGCGCCGACCACAACGAGGGACGCCGCAACGCGCTGCTGCGCGCCCTCGATGCCGCCGGGCTGGGGTTCGATTCGTGAGCGCCCCCGCCCCCTGGCCGCCGACCCCGGCGACACCGACCATCCACACCCACACCGTGAGCCCCAGAGAGGATCCGTCCGCATGACCGTTGTGCCCCACATCATCGCCGGCAGGGAGGTCACCGGAGACCTCCGCAGCGGGCCCGTCTTCAACCCGGCCACCGGCGAACGCATCGCCTCGGTGGGCTTCGCGGACGCCGCCCGCGTGGGCGAGGCGATCGCGGCGGCGTCCGCCGCCCTGCCCGGCTGGCGCGAGACCGGGCTGATCAAGCGCGCCGACGTCTTCTTCCGCCTGCGCCAGCTGCTGGTGGAGCGGTCGAAGGAGCTGGCCGCGATCATCACGACAGAGCACGGCAAGGTGTTCTCCGACGCGCTGGGTGAGATCAGCCGGGGGATCGAGAACGTCGAGTTCGCCGCAGGCCTGGTCCACCTGCTCAAGGGCGAGTACTCCGAGCAGGTGTCCCGGGGGGTCGACGTCCACTCGGTCAAGCAGCCGGTGGGGGTCGTGGCGGCGATCACGCCGTTCAACTTCCCGATCATGGTGCCGCTGTGGATGACGGCCTCCGCGATCGCCTGCGGGAACACCGTCGTGCTCAAGCCGAGCGAGAAGGACCCGTCCGCGTCGGTGTTCCTCGCCCGCCTGTTCGCAGAGGCCGGCCTGCCTGACGGCGTCCTGAACGTCGTGCACGGCGACGCCGAGGCGGTCACCACCCTGCTCGACGCGCCGGAGGTGCGGGCCGTCAGCTTCGTCGGCTCGACCCCGATCGCCCGCTCGATCTACTCCCGCGCCACCGCCAACGGCAAGCGCGTGCAGGCGCTCGGCGGGGCGAAGAACCACATGATCGTGATGCCGGACGCCGACCTCGACGCCGCTGCGGACGCGGTGGTCTCCGCGTCCTACGGTGCGGCCGGCGAGCGCTGCATGGCCATCTCCGTCCTGGTGCCGGTCGGGGACGCGACGGCCGACGCCCTGCTGCCGCGGATCGCCGAGCGGGTCGCCCGGCTGCGGATCGGTGACGGCACCGACCCCGCCAGCGAGATGGGCCCGCTGATCACGGCGGAGCATCGCGCGAAGGTGGCGTCCTACGTCACCGGCGCCGCGGCCGAGGGGGCGGACGTGGTGATCGACGGCACAGCGCAGGAGTTCGCCGGCGACGGCTTCTTCCTCGGCGTGAGCCTGGTCGACAAGGTGCGCCCCGGCATGCGGGTGTACGACGAGGAGATCTTCGGGCCGGTGCTGTCGGTGGCGCGCGTGGGCAGCTACGCCGAGGCCGTCGCGCTGGTCAACGCCAACCGCTACGCCAACGGCACAGCGATCTTCACCCGCGACGGCGGCACCGCGCGGCAGTTCGAGGTCGACATCGAGGTGGGCATGGTGGGGGTGAACGTGCCGATCCCCGTGCCGGTGGGGGCCTTCTCCTTCGGCGGCTGGCGTGATTCGCTGTTCGGCGACGCGCACATCTACGGCCCGGAGTCCGTGCACTTCTACACCCGCAGCAAGGTCGTCACGTCGCGCTGGCCGGAGCCGAGCGAGTCGCAGGTCGACCTGGGCTTCCCGAGCAACCACTGAGAGGGGTGAGCCGGATGAGTGAGCAGCCGAGTTACGTCGGCCTGGACAACGCGGTGAGGCCGCTGCCCGATCCCGAGGCCGAGGCGGTGGTACGGGCGAACGACCGTGGCCACGTCTTCCACTCCTGGAGCGCCCAGGGCGCGATCGACCCGCTCCCGGTCGCCGGCGGGCAGGGGGCGAGCTTCTGGGACTACACCGGGCGCAGCTACCTCGACTTCGGGTCGCAGCTGGTGAACCTGAACCTCGGCCACCAGCACCCCGACCTGGTCGCGTCCCTGCACCGGCAGGCCGACCGGCTGGTCACCATCCAGCCCGGCATGGCCAACGACGTGCGCTCGGAGCTGGCGCGGCTGATCGTCGAGGTCGCCGGCGAGCCGTTCACCAAGGTGTTCTTCACCAACGGCGGCGCGGACGCGAACGAGTACGCCGTCCGGCTGGCGCGGCACTCGACCGGCCGCAACAAGGTGCTGTCGACCTACCGCAGCTACCACGGGGGGGTCGGGACCCCGATCGGGCTGACCGGCGACCCGCGCCGCTGGGCCAACGAGGCCGCGGCCAGTGGCGTCGTCCACTTCTTCGGGCCCTACCCGTACCGCTCGCCCTTCCACTCCTCCAGCCCGGAGGAGGAGACCGCCCGCGCGCTGGAGCACCTGGAGTCGGTGATCGTCCTTGAGGGTGCGGCCACGATCGCGGCGATCATCCTGGAGACGATCGTCGGCACCAACGGCATCCTGGTGCCGCCGCCGGGGTACCTGGCCGGGGTGAGGGAGCTGTGCGACCGCCACGGCATCGTCTACATCGCCGACGAGGTGATGGCCGGCTTCGGCCGCACCGGCGAGTGGTTCGGCTTCCAGGGCTTCGACACGCGGCCCGACCTGATCACCTTCGCGAAGGGCGTGAACTCCGGCTACGTGCCGCTGGGCGGCGTGGTGATCTCGGAGGCGATCGCCGACACCTTCACCGACAGGGTGTTCTACGGCGGCCTCACCTACTCCGGCCACCCGCTGGCCTGCGCGCTCGGCGTCACCACGTTCGAGGTGTTCCGCCGCGACGGGATCCTCGAGCACGTGCGGGACCTGTCCGACCGAGTCGTGGAGCCCCGCCTGCGGGGGTGGCTGGACACCCACCCGTCCGTCGGGGACGTGCGGGGACGCGGCCTGTTCTGGGCCGTCGAGCTGGTCCGCGACACCGGCACCCGGGAGCCGCTGGTGCCGTTCAACCCGACCCCGGCGCAGAACGCGCCGATGGCGGCCTTCGCCGCGGCCTGCAAGGCCGGCGGGGTGTGGCCGTTCATCCACTACAACCGGACGCACGTCGCGCCGCCCCTGGTGATCACCGAGGCAGAGCTGACCCGCGGCCTCGACGTGATCGACGAAGCACTCACACTCACCGACCAAGCGATGGAGGCATGATGAGCAAGTACGCAGTGACCAACCCGGCCACGTCCGAGGTGCTGGCCGAGTACCCGCAGATCAGCGACGCGGACCTCGCCGAGGCCATCGGCAGGGCGAACGCTGCCACCCGCGGCTGGGGTCGCAGCAGCACCATCGCCGAGCGGGCCGAGCTGGTGCGCCGGATCGGCGACCTGCACGCCGAGCGCCGCGACGAGCTCGCCGCCGCGCTGGTCAAGGAGATGGGCAAGCCGCTGGCACAGGCCTACGGCGAGGTGGACTTCGCCGCCGACATCTACCGCTACCACGCGGAGATCGCGCCGGAGGAGCTGGCCGACCAGCCGATCGGGCTGCGTGCCGGCACCGGTTCCGCCGTCATCCGCAACGCGCCGCTGGGGGTCATCCTCGGCGTGATGCCGTGGAACTTCCCCTTCTACCAGGTGGCACGGTTCGCCGGTCCCAACCTGGCGATCGGCAACAGCGTGCTGCTCAAGCCGGCGTCCCAGTGCCCCCAGACCGGCGAGCTGATCGCGAAGATCTACGCCGACGCCGGGGCCCCCGAGGGTGCGTTCGAGATGATCTTCGCCGGCACCGACCAGATCGCCGGCGTGATCGCCGACCCCCGGGTGCAGGGCGTCTCGCTGACCGGCTCGGAGCGGGCGGGCATCGCGGTGGCCGAGCAGGCGAGCCGGCACCTGAAGAAGGTCGTGCTCGAGCTGGGTGGCACCGATCCGTTCATCGTGCTCTCCACCGACGACCTGGACGCGGTGGTCGCCGACCTGGTGGCCGGCCGGCTCGACAACTCCGGCCAGTCCTGCAACGCGCCCAAGCGGGCGATCGTGGTCTCGGAGCTCTACCCGGCGTTCACCGAGAAGCTCGTGGCGGCGATGGCGAAGGTCGAGGCGACCGACCCGTTCAGCGAGGGCTGCGAGCTCGGTCCGGTCTCCTCGCTGGGGGCCGCGGAGGGGCTGGCCGACCAGGTGCGCCGCGCAGTGGAGGCCGGGGGGCAGCTGCTGCTGGGCGGCACGAGGGACGGCGCGTTCTTCGCCCCGACGGTCATCGCGGGCATCCCGCGCGGCAGCGACATCTTCTACGAGGAGATGTTCGGCCCGGTCGCCCTCGTCTACGAGGTGGCCGACGAGGACGAGGCCGTCGCGGTGGCCAACGACACCCCGTTCGGTCTGGGCTCCTACCTGTACTCCACCGACCCCGCGCAGGTCGACCGGGTGGCCAACCAGATCGACGCCGGGATGGTGTTCGTCAACTGCGTGCTGGCCGACGGGGCCGAGCTGCCCTTCGGCGGCGTGAAGCGCAGCGGGTTCGGCCGCGAGATGGGCCGGCTGGGCGCCACCGAGTTCGTGAACAAGAAGCTCATCCGGATCGCCTGATCCGGCCACGCCGTGGCTCGGCCGGGGCCGGTGGGCCCGCGCCCCGGTCAGCCGCGCAGCGTGCGCTCCAGCAGTGCCCGGACCTCCTCAGGCAGGACGTGCTCGGCGACCTCGACGTCCAGGTCGGCGTCCCGGCACACGACGCCGTAGCAGAACGCGTCCGGGACCGGGCTGCCCGTGGCGGCGAGGCGGGGCAGCGTGCGGCCGGCGAGGAGCCCCGACCACGCGCTCCGGTCGCCGCGCGGCAGGTCGGCGAGGCTCGTCCGGCGTTCGCGGACGATGCCCGCCACGCCCCCGGTGCGGCGCACGAGCAACTCGGCGCGGGGGTCGACACCGGCCGGCGCGCCGGGTGACGCCGGCGCACCGATGACGCCGACCGCCTGCCACGCCGCCCGGATCGCGGCCGCCTCCGCCCCGTCCCCGTACCGCGCGAGTGCGGCCGCGACGGACAGCGCTGCGAACTCCTCGAAGCCGCTGCCGGAGCGCAGGTCGCCCCCGGTGAGCACGTCGTACCAGACCCGACCCGCGCGTTCCCACGCCGGGCCGCCGATGGTGGTCGCGGCCAGGGCGAACGCCCGGTTGGGGATGCCCGAGTTGTAGTGCACCCCGCCGTTGTCGTCGGTGGTGCGCACATAGCCGCTCATGTGGTCCGGCTGCGGGTCGCGGCCCAGGCGGGGGTCGTCGTACGCGGTCCCGGGGTGCAGCATGCTGCGCAGCGCCGTCCCCTTCACCCCGGGGAGCAGCAGGTCGGCCCCGATCAGCCAGTCGGCCTCGCCCGCGTCCTGCCCGGCGGCGTACTGCGCCACCAGGCTGCCGAACACGTCGGCCATCGACTCGTTCAGGGCACCCGGCTGGCCGGAGTAGGTGAGGTTGGCCGTCCGCTCGACGACGCCGTGGGTGAGTTCGTGGCCGATCACGTCGAGGCTGGCGGTGAAGCGCCCGAAGATCTCCCCGTCCCCGTCGCCGAACACCATGCGCGAGCCGTTCCAGAACGCGTTCTGGTAGCCCCGCCCGTAGTGGACGGTGCCGCGGAGCGTCAGCCCGACGCCGGCGATCGAGTTGCGCCCGTACACCTCGTCGAAGAGCCGCCAGGTGGCGCCGAAGCCGTCGTAGGCCTCGTCCGCGGCGGCGTCACCGGTCGCGGGTGCACCCTCCGAACGGACGGTGCGTCCCGGGAGTTGCTCGGTGCCGCCGGCGTCCGCCACCTCCCGGGACGGGCCGGCGGGTGCGGCGGCACCCGGCGGGCGGACCGTGGGCGCAGCGCCGTGCCCGGAGGCCCGCGCGCTGCGCTGGTGGGCGTCGGCGTCGAGGGTGAGGCGTGCCAGCGGTGCGATCGCCGCGTCGCTCTCGGCGAGGTGGCGCAGCAGGAACGGCGGGACGATGTGGGCCGCGAGCCCCCAGGGGTGGGTCATGCTCCCAGCATGCCCGCGCCCACCGACAGCCGCACCGCAGGCCTCACCCGGCGGGCTCGGAGATGTCCGCCAGGCCGGCGCCGAGGGCGGCCAGGGCCGCGTCCGCGTCGACCAGCACCGTGGCCCCGTGCTCGCCGGCTCCGAGCGAGATGGTGCGCCCGGCGATCGTGGCATCGGCCACCACCGGCCACGGCCGCGTCGAACCGAACGGGGTGATCGTGCCGCGCTCGTAGCCGGTGGCCGCCTGGGCAGCGGCCGCGTCCGGCAGCGAGAGGCGGTTCACCCCGAGGTGGGCACGCAGCAGCGGCCAGGAGATCTGGCGGTCGCCGGGCACGAGAACGAACAGGTAGTCGTCGTCACCGCGGCGCACGACGAGGGTCTTGACGATGTCGGCGGGGCTGATGCCGCGCAGCGCAGCGGCCTCGGCCAGCGAGGACGCCCTGCGGTGGCGCACGACGCGGTAGGCGATGCCGGCGGCGGCCAGTGCGGCCTCCGCCGGCGCTGCCGGGACGGCGTCCGGCTCAGGTGTGGAGGTACTCAAGCAGGTGGTTGCGTTCGTCGGTGAGTTGGTCGATGCGGTACTTCACGACGTCACCGATCGAGATGATCGCGACCAGCTTCCCGTCCTCGGCGACCGGCAGGTGCCGGAAGCGGGAGTAGGTCATGGTGTGCGCGGTCGACTCGAGGCTGTCCTCTGCGCTGCAGGTCTTCACGTCGGCGGTCATGATGGCCGAGACCGGCTGCGAGAGCACGGCGGCACCGTCGGTGGCGAGGTGCCGGACGACGTCGCGCTCGCTGACGATCCCGTTGATGGCGGACCCGTCCTCGCTGACCACGACGGCGCCGATGTTGAACCTGCCCAGCAGGTCGATCAGGTCGGAGACGGTGGCGGCCGGAGTGATCGTCACCACGTCCGCGCCCTTCTTGCGGATGATGTCCTCGATCTTCATGGCTCGGACGCTACCCGCCGTGGCCCTCCAGCACCAGAGCCTGCCCAGTGCGGCAAGTGCCTCTTGGTAGGGTCTGCGGGCATGAGCACCCGACGGAGTTCGCCTCCTCCGCTGCGCTCCCCCGAACTCCGCGGGAGGCCCGCATGACGGAGCAGCGCCCGCGGACGCGGGCGGTGCGGGCGGGGATCAACATCGACCCGGCGCACAGCGCGGTGGTGCCCCCGGTGTTCCTGTCGACGACCTACGCCTTCTCCGGCATCGGCCGGCCCGGCGAGTACGACTACAGCCGGTCCGCCAACCCCACCCGCAGCGTGCTGGCCTCGGCGGTCGCCCAGCTGGAGGGCGGCGCCGGCGGCGTGATCACCGCCTCCGGGATGGCGGCCGTCACGGCCACCCTCCTCGGCCTGCTGCCCCCCGGGGGCACGCTGGTGGCCGCCTTCGACGCCTACGGCGGGTCCTGGCGCCTCTTCGACGCCCTCGAGCGCACCGGCCGGCTCGTGCTGCGGCTGGCCGACTTCACCGACCCCCGCGCGCTGGACGACCTGGCCGGCGCCGACCTGGTGTGGCTGGAGACGCCGTCCAACCCCTTGCTGCGGGTCACCGACCTCGCGGCCACCTGCGCCGCCGCCCACGCCGCCGGGGCACGAGTGGTGGTCGACAACACCTTCGCCAGCCCCGCGGTGCAGCGTCCGCTGGAGTTCGGGGCGGACGTCGTGGTGCACTCCGCGACGAAGTACCTCAACGGCCACAGCGACGTCGTCGCGGGGGCGATCGTCGCCGGGACCCGCGAGGTCGCAGACGAACTCGCCTGGTGGGCGAACACGCTCGGTGTCACGGGCGGCGCGCTCGACTCCTACCTCGCCCTGCGCGGCCTCCGCACGCTCCACCTGAGGATGGCGGCCGCCCAGGCCAACGCCGCGGCCGTCGCAGACCTGCTGGTCTCCCACCCGGCCGTCACCGCCGTCCACTACCCGGGCCTGCCCACGCATCCCCAGCACGCCCTCGCCACCCGTCAGATGGACGGCTACGGCGCGATCGTCACGTTCGACGTCGGCACCGAGGCCGCCGTCCGGGCGCTGGTGGACGGGATGGAGTGTTTCTGTCTCGCCGAGAGCCTCGGCGGGGTGGAGTCGCTCATCTCGCACCCGGCCACGATGACCCACGCCGCGATGCCGCCGGAACTGCGGGCCGGGGCGGGCATCACCGAGGGCATGCTGCGGCTCAGCCTCGGCGTGGAGGACCCCGCCGACCTGGTCGCGGACCTGAGGAACGGGCTGGACCGGGCGCTCGACGCCTGACCCGGGCGGGCCTTCAGCGCGGCGGGGGCAGGGCAGCGCCGGGCGGCCTGGTGGGTCCGGAGGCGTCACCATGGCAGCCGCAGTCGCAGTGCCAGACGTACGTGGCCCTGGCCGGCCCCATCCGGATGCTCCCGACGCAGCCGTCGTGGTCCCGGGCGATGCAGCGCCCGCATCGAATGCCGCTCACGCCAGGCCCCGCGCCGGGCTCGGGGACACGTCCCACGGACACGCCGGACAAGAGCATCCGGGGCCACGGCCCCACCCACCGAGCGCCCGCGCTCCCTTCGCCGCCTCCATGGTCCGCCCTTCCCGATCGTTGCCCCCACCGTAACGCGGGGGCTGTCCGGGGCGGCAGGGGAGTTCCTGCCACCCCGACGGTGCGGCAGCGCCGCGAGGCTCCCCTTACCCGCCCGCGCTCCGGCCGAACCGGTGGCGGTCAGCGGCTGAACAGCGCGCGCAGGAAGAACAGCAGGTTGGCGGGACGCTCGGCGAGGCGGCGGACGAGGTAGCCCCACCAGTCGGTGCCGAAGGGGACGTAGACGCGCACGGTGTGGCCGGCGGCGGCCAGCCGCCGCTGCTCGTCGGACCGGATCCCGTAGAGCATCTGGTACTCGTAGCTGCCCGGCGCCCGGCCGTGTCGCAGGGCGAGCTCGCCGACCGCGGCCACCATCTCCGGATCGTGCGTGGCGAACATCGGGTAGCCCTCCCCTGCCAGCAGCGTGCGCGCGCAGGCGACGTAGGAGGTGGACACCTCCTCCCGCGTCTGGTGGGCGACCTCTGCCGGCTCGGCGTAGGCGCCCTTGCACAGGCGGATCCGCGAGCCGGGCCCCGCGAGAAGGACGCAGTCGTCGAGCGTCCGGTGGAGGTACGCCTGGAGCACGCCGCCGGCGTCGGGGTACGCGCGGCGCAACTCGGCGAGGATCCCCAGCGTCGCGTCGGTGGTCGTGTGGTCCTCTGCGTCCACCGTGATCGTCGTGCCGGCCCGGGCGGCCGCCGCGCAGATCTCGCGGGCGTGGGCGAGCGCGAGCTCTCGCCCGCCGGGCAGCGCCAGGCCGAGCGCGGTCAGCTTGACCGAGACCTCCGCGGTCGCGGCGAGGCCCTCCTCCTCCAGCCGCGAGAGCAGGCCGAGGTAGGCGTCCCGGACGGCCTCTGCCAACGCCGGGCTCGTGGTGTCCTCCCCGAGCACGTCGATGCTGGCCCGCAGCCCGTCGGCGGCCAGCCGGCGCACCGCGGCGATGCAGTCCTCCACCCTCTCGCCGGGCACGAAGCGCGCCACGAGCGCCGCCGTCGCCGGCAGCCGCAGCGCGAACGCCTTCAGCCGGGCGCTGCCAGAGGCGGCCAGCAGGCCGCGCCGCACCAGGTCGGCGATCATCGTGCCTCCAGCAGGTCGGCGACGCGGTCGGCGGTGAGCTCGTCGAGGGAGTCGAGGACGAGGTCGGCGAGGGCGAGGGTCTTCGCGGGAGGCGGGTTGAAGTGCGGGGGGATGGCGATGACGGCCAGCCCGGCGGCACGGGCGGACAGGATGCCGTTGTGGGCGTCCTCGACCGCGACCGACCGGGTCGGGTCGGCGCCGAGCCGGCGGCAGGCCTCGAGGTAGACGTCCGGCGACGGCTTGCCGGCCTGGAGTTCCTCCGTGCTCAGCGTGGTGCCGAACACCCCGTCCAGGCCCATCGCGTGGACGGCGGCGTCGATCAGGACTCTCGGGGACGAACTGGCCAGTCCCACCGGCCAGCGCCCGGCCATCCTGCGGACGGCGGCGACCGCCCCGGGCAGCAGGTCGAGCCCCGCCTCGTAGTGGGCCACCATCGCGCCGATCGTGCGGCGGGCGGCGTCGTCCGCATCCCCCTCCAGGCCCACCACGTCGCTGAGGTAGGCCGACCACTCCTGGGTCGACATGCCCATCATCGCCCTGCTCGCCTCGGCCGGCCAGGGGCGCCCTTCGGCCTCGGCGAGGCCGCGCCGCACCACGTCCCAGACGTGCTCGGTGTCGGTCAGCGTCCCGTCCATGTCGAACACCACAGCGCTCATGCCCGCCATTCTCACCCCTGGGACGGAGCGCGGCGAACCGGGTCCGGCCCGCGCCCGCCCCCGGCGGTGGCCGGGGATGCCCGGGGCCCTCGCGGCGTCGCTACCATCGAACCCGTGGACGATGTCGCGCGACCCCGGCTGGTGATCACCGCCGACGGGCGCGCCGTCCGGCCCCGCCCCGCGATCCAGGTGCGGCAGCACACCCTGCGTCCGCGCGGGCTCGCGCCGCTGGACGCGCTGGTGGCGACCCCACCGGAGCCGGCCGGGGTTCTCGTGTACTTCCCGGGGTTCAACACCACCCTCGGGCCATGGGAGATCGCGAAGTGCGCGCACCTCGCCGACGCCACGTCGCTGACCGTCGTGGTGACCGAGATCCCCGGCATGAGCAGGTTCGCCGACCCGATCCCGCGGACGATCCGCAAGGAGATGCTCCGGGGGCGCATCGAGGCGTGGGCCGAGCTGAATCTCGCCTACGTCCGCGAGGCGCTGGACGTCGGTGACGTCGGCAACACCGAGTACCTGCAGGTGCTCGGCTACTCGACGGGCTGCTCGCTGGCCGTCGCGTCGCTGCCCGTGCTGGGGGAGTGGGGGCCGATCGAGGGCCTCAACCTCGTGGAGCCCGTGGCGATCACCGAGCGCAACATCGCCGCGCTCCAGGCCCACAACCTCGCCGACTGGGGGCGCATGCCCCGCGTCCTGGCCACGAACAAGGGCCACGAGTGGGTTGTCGCCGCCCGGAGGGCGCAGGAGCGCGAGCCGTCGGTGCGCTACTCCCCGGTCGACCTGGTCGCGATCGCGCAGGTGCTGGCCACCCAGGGCCTCCTCGACGGGCTGGACGCGGTCGAGCTCGCACGGGTCGCGCTGGTGCGTGGCTCGCGGAGCTCCCTGTGCCGCCTTCGCGACTACGACCGGTTGCACGAACTGCTCTGCGAGCGGGGTGTTCCGGGGCCGACGATCACGGTGGACGGACTCGGCCACCAGCTGTGGCACTCCTTCCCGGTCATCGTCCAGCTCACGAAGGCGATGCTCGGCGACGTCGGCCTTCCGGGCTGACCCGCCGTGCCGGGTCGGCGACGGTGACAGGGCGATCAGGGAATACCCCCAGGCGACCCACAGTTGAGTCTGGTGAACTCAATCTGTGGAGTTGAGCGTGCTAAGCTCAACCCCGTCCAAGACTCAACCGGAGGTAGTACACCATGGCACGAGCAGTCGGCATCGACCTCGGCACCACCAACTCTGTCGTCGCCGTTCTCGAGGGCGGCGAACCCACCGTCATCCCCAACGCCGAGGGCTCGCGCACCACGCCGTCCGTGGTCGCCTTCGCGAAGGGCGGGGAGGTCCTGGTCGGTGAGGTCGCCAAGCGGCAGGCCGTCACCAACGTCGATCGCACGATCCGTTCGGTGAAGCGTCACATGGGCACCAACTGGACCGTCGACATCGACGACAAGAAGTACACCCCGCAGGAGATCTCCGCGCGGGTGCTGATGAAGCTGAAGCGGGACGCCGAGGCCTACCTGGGCGAGCCGGTCACCAACGCGGTGATCACCGTCCCGGCCTACTTCGGCGACGCCGAGCGGCAGGCCACCAAGGAGGCCGGCGAGATCGCGGGCCTCGTGGTCGACCGGATCATCAACGAGCCGACCGCCGCGGCGCTGGCCTACGGCCTGGACAAGGGCCACGTCGAGCAGACCATCCTGGTCTTCGACCTCGGCGGCGGCACGTTCGACGTGTCCCTGCTGGAGATCGCCGAGGGCGTCTTCGAGGTGAAGGCCACCAAGGGCGACAACCGCCTCGGTGGCGACGACTGGGACCAGCGCGTCGTCGACTGGCTGGTGACCCAGTTCAAGAACAAGAACGGCATCGACCTGAGCAAGGACAAGATGGCCCGCCAGCGCCTCCAGGAGGCGGCCGAGCGCGCCAAGATCGAGCTGTCCAGCGCCCAGGAGACCGCGATCAACCTGCCCTACATCACGGCCGGTGCCGAGGGCCCGCTGCACCTGGACGAGCGCCTCACCCGCGCGGAGTTCCAGCGCCTGACCCAGGACCTGCTGGACCGGTGCCGGGCGCCGTTCAACGCGGTGATCGCCGACGCCAACACCTCGATCGGCAAGATCGACCACGTGATCCTGGTGGGCGGCTCGACCCGCATGCCGGCCGTCGTCGACCTGGTCAAGGAGCTGACCGGCGGCAAGGAGCCCAACAAGGGCGTCAACCCCGACGAGGTCGTGGCACTGGGCGCGTCCCTGCAGGCCGGCGTGCTGAAGGGCGAGGTGAAGGACGTGCTGCTGCTCGACGTCACCCCGCTGAGCCTCGGCATCGAGACCAAGGGCGGCGTGATGACCAAGATCATCGAGCGCAACACGACGATCCCGACCAAGCGCAGCGAGGTGTTCACCACGGCGGAGGACAACCAGCCGTCGGTGATGATCCAGGTGTACCAGGGCGAGCGTGACTTCGCCCGCGACAACAAGAGCCTGGGCAACTTCGAGCTCACCGGCCTGATGCCCGCCCCGCGCGGCGTCCCGCAGGTCGAGGTCGCGTTCGACATCGACGCCAACGGCATCGTCCACGTCCACGCCAAGGACCTGGCCACCGGCAAGGAGCAGTCGATGACCGTGACCGGCGGTTCTGCCCTCGGCCGCGAGGACATCGACCGGATGGTGAAGGAGGCCGAGGCGCACGCGGCGGAGGACCACAAGCGCCGCGAGGCGGTCGAGATGCGCAACGAGGCCGACAACCTCGCCTTCCGCACCGAGAAGCTGCTGGCCGACAACGCCGAGACCCTCCCCGAGGACACCAAGGCGCCCGTCGTCGAGGCCCTCGCCACGCTGAAGGAAGCCCTGAAGACCGACGACAACGACGCGGTCAAGGCGGCGATGGACGACCTCAACACCAAGGCCGCGACCATGGGCCAGGCGATGTACGCGGCCGCCCAGGCCGCCCAGCAGGCCGAGGCCTCCGCCCCGTCCGACGCCGGCTCCGGCCCCGCGGCCGCGGACGACGACGTGGTGGACGCCGAGATCGTGGATGAGGACGGCAAGGAAAAGTGAGCGGATCCGACACGATGCCCGAGCCGGAGGACGGCCTGGTGCCCGAGCCCGGTGAGGGCTACGTGCCCGACGGCGAGGCCGGCGGGGACGGTGCGGAGGAGCCGCTGGAGGCGAAGGCCTCCCCGGTCCTGGACGCCAAGGTGGCCGAACTGCAGGAGCTGGTGGACGAGCGGACCGCCGACCTCCAGCGCCTGCACGCGGAGTACGCCAACTACAAGAAGCGGGTGGACCGCGACCGGGCACTGTCGCGCCAGGGCGGGATCGAGGCGGTCGTGCTCGACCTCCTCCCCGTCCTCGACAGCGTCGAGGCCGCGCGCGAGCACGCCGAACTGGTGGGCGGGTTCAAGCTGGTCGCCGACGAGCTGGAGAAGATCACGGCCAAGTACGGCCTGGAGACCTTCGGCGAGGTGGGTGAGCCGTTCGACCCGCAGGTGCACGACGCCCTGATGCAGATGCCGTACGAGGGAGAGGTCAGCGAACCGACGATCTCCGCGGTGATGCAGCGCGGCGTGAGGCTGAACGACCGGGTGCTGCGACCGGCCCGCGTGGGCGTCGCGAACCCCGAGTAGGAGGAGAGGAGGCGCGATGAGTACCAAGGACTGGCTGGAGAAGGACTACTACAAGGTGCTCGGCGTCGCCTCCGACGCCACGCCGGAGGACATCAAGAAGGCGTTCCGCAAGCTGGCCCGGCAGTACCACCCGGACCAGAACAAGGACAACGCCGGCGCGGAGTCACGGTTCAAGGAGATCTCCGAGGCCAACGCGATCCTGTCCGACCCGGCCAAGCGCAAGGAGTACGACGAGGCGCGCCGGCTGTTCGGCGGCGGGGGGTTCCGCTTCCCCGGCGCCGGGCAGGGCGGCCCGTCCATGGAGGACCTGTTCCGCAACGCGACGGGCGACTCCGGCATCTCCGACCTGTTCGGCAACCTGTTCGGCGGGAGCACCAGCCGCCGGACGAGCCGCGGCCCGCGCCGGGGCTCGGACATCGAGGGCGAGGTCACCATCGACTTCGCCGACGCCCTCGCCGGCTCCACGGTGACCATGCAGACCACCTCGGACGCCGCCTGTCCCACCTGCCACGGGACGGGGGCCCGCCCGGGCACCCAGCCCACGGTGTGCCGCGCCTGCCAGGGCAGCGGCATGCAGACGTCCACGTCCGGCGGGGTGTTCGCGGTGAGCGAGCCCTGCCGCGAGTGCCGGGGCCGCGGCATGGTGGTCGAGAGCCCGTGCCCCACCTGCGCCGGCAGCGGACGGGGGCAGTCCACCCGCAGCATGCAGGTGCGCATCCCCGCCGGCGTGACCGATGGCCAGCGCATCCGCATCAAGGGCAAGGGCGGCGCCGGCGAGAACTCCGGCGCGGCCGGTGACCTGTACGTGCTCGTGCACGTCCGGCCCCACCGCGTGTTCGGGCGCAAGGGCGACCACCTCACGGTGACGGTCCCGGTGACGTTCGCCGAGGCAGCGCTCGGCGCGGAGATCTCCGTGCCCACCCTCGACGACGGCCCGGTGCGGCTGAAGGTCCCGGCCGGCACCCCGAACGGGCGGACGTTCCGCGTCCGCGGTCGCGGGGTGAAGGGCGGGGCGGCCGACGGCGACCTGCTCGTCACCGTCGAGGTGCAGGTGCCCAAGCACCTGTCGGAGGACGCGCGGGCCGCGCTCGCGCAGTTCCAGAGCCTGGCCGGCGGCGGCGACCCGCGCGCCCACCTGCTCGAGGGCCACCGGTGACCGCGGGACTGCCGGACCGGCTGGACGCCGACGCCCCGATCTTCGTGATCTCCGTCGCGGCCCAGCTGGCCGAGATGCACCCGCAGACGCTGCGCGGCTACGACCGGCTCGGCCTGGTCGTGCCCGGCCGGACCCGGGGGCGCGGCCGCCGCTACTCGCTGCGCGACATCGCGAAGCTGCGGCACATCCAGTACCTGTCCCAGAACGAGGGCATCAACCTCGAGGGCGTGCGCCGGATCCTCGCGCTGGAGGCGGAGCTCGACGGGCTGCGCCAGCAGCTCACGCGGCTCGCCGAGGTCGTGCAGGAGCTCCAGCTGCTGCCGGAGGGATCGCGGCTGTTCACCGCGGAGGCCGGGGGGCCGGTGCACATCGGACGCGCGCGGCTGCGGCGTCCGCTGGCCCTGCCGCCGGCCTGAACCCGCTTCGGTCCTCGGGCAGACTGGGCGGCGTGCCCCGCTCCGTCCCCGGTCCGCTGCGTCCCGCCTGGAGCGTGCGCGCGCGAGTGATCGCCGCCGTCGTGGTGCTCACCGGGCTCGCCCTCCTGCTGTCGGGGGTCATCGTCTACAACCGGGGCCACGCGCTCACCCAGGAGCGCGTCGCCGCGGAACTGGGGCGCGCGGCCGACGAGTTCCGCGCCCTCGCCACCGAGGGGCTCGATGCCGCGACCGGTGCCCGGTTCGCCGCGGCGGAACCCCTGCTGCGCGTGGCCGTCCAGCGGTCGGTCCTCGCCCCCACCGAAGGCGTCCTGGGGATCGTCGACGGCCGGGTGCGCTGGGCCGCCCAGTCCGGCGTCGAGCTGAGGCTCGAGGACGACCCCGAGTTCGTCGCGGCCGTGCTGCCGCTCGCCAGTGCCTCGACGATCAGCCAGGGCACCCTGGCCACGTCCCTGCGCGACTACCGCTACCTCGTGGTGCCCGTCGGGTTCGGGGACGCCGCCCCGTCCGGGGCCCTCGTCCGCGCGGTCGACTTCGGCGCGGAGGAGGCGCTCCTGGGCGAGGTGTCGCGGAGCTTCGTCCTGGTGGCGGTCGGGTCGCTGCTGCTGGTCGGCCTGCTCATCTGGCTGCTGGTGGGACGGCTGCTCGAGCCCATCAGCTGGATGCGTCGGACGGCCGACGAGATCTCCGAAACCGACCTCGGCGCGCGCATCCCGGTGCGGGGGGCCGACGACGTGTCCGCCCTCGCGGAGACCTTCAACAGCATGCTGGACCGGCTCGAGGGCGCCGTCGGCGCACAGCGGGCCCTGCTGGACGACGTGGGCCATGAGCTGCGGACGCCACTGACGATCATGCGCGGGCACCTGGAACTGCTCGACCCCCACGACCCCGACGACGTCGCCGCCACCCGGGCGCTCGTGCTCGACGAGGCCGACCGGATGGGTCGCCTCGTGGACGACCTGCTCGCCCTCGCGAAGGCCGAGCGGGCCGAGTTCATGCAGCCCGAGGCCACGGACCTCGCCCGGCTGACCGACGAGACCCTGGTGAAGGCGACCGCGCTCGGCCCCCGTCACTGGGTGCTCGACGAGCTCGCGGAGGCGGAGGTGGTGCTCGACCCGCAACGCGTGGCGCAGGCGTGGCTGCAGCTGGCGGCGAACGCCGTCCGCTTCTCCGCGGACGGCAGCACAGTCGGCCTCGGCAGCAGGATCGAGGGGGAGCAGGCCCGGTTGTGGGTCCGGGACGAGGGCGCCGGCATCGACCCGGCCGACCACGAGCGCGTCCTGCGGCGCTTCGAACGCGGGTCGGCGGCCGGCGGGAGCGGACTCGGCCTGGCCATCGTGGCGGCGATCGCGCGGGCGCACGGCGGCCGGGTGGAGATCGAGTCGGAACGCGGACGGGGCAGCCGCATCAGCATGGTGGTGCCCGTGCGGACGGAGGAGGACGGATGAGCCAGATCCTGATCGTCGAGGACGAGCCGCGGATCGCGGCGTTCGTGGCGAAGGGGCTCCGGGCCGCGGGTTTCACGACCCTGGTCGAGTCCTCCGGGGAGGCCGCGGTCGAGCTGGCGCTCGGCGAGCAGATCGACCTCGTGGTGCTCGACGTCGGCCTGCCCGGCATCGACGGGTTCGAGGTGCTGGCCCGGCTGCGCGGCCAGGGTGCCACGATGCCGGTGATCATGCTCACGGCCCGCTCCTCGGTGGCCGACCGCGTCCAGGGGCTGCAGTCGGGCGCGGACGACTACGTCCCCAAGCCGTTCGCCTTCGAGGAGCTCCTCGCCCGGATCCAGCTGCGTCTGCGCACCGAGGGCGTGCCCGACCCGTCGCTCGTGCTCTCCCACGGCGACCTGTCGCTCGACCTGCGGACACGTCGCGCGGACGTGGCCGGGCGCAGCGTCGACCTGACCGCGCGCGAGTTCACCCTCGCCGAGATGTTCCTGCGCAACCCGGGGATGGTGCTCAGCAGGGAGCAGTTGTTGTCCGGGGCGTGGGGCTACGACTTCGACCCGGGCTCGAACGTCGTCGACGTCTACGTCCGCTACCTGCGCCGCAAGTTGGGGGCGGAGCGGTTCGAGACCGTCCGCGGGATGGGCTATCGCCTGGTCTCCCCGTCGTGATCGGTGAGGTCGCGGCGACTCCCCGCTGGGCGGCCACGCTTGCCGACCGGTGACTCCTAGTCGTCCGGCGTCTCCGCACTCGGCGGGGACACCGGCGAGGGGCCGGTGGTGTCGTCGGTGTCGGTGGGGTCGGCCGAGGGACGGGCCGTCGGGCTCTCGCCCGGGAGCGCTGTGCCGGAGACCGTGACCGCGGGACGCGGCGCAGGCGGCTCCGCGGCCTCGCCGTTCCCGGTCACCAGCAGCCCGGTGGCGAAGGTCGCCACCCCGAGCGCACCCGAGACGGCCCAGGCCGTGGTCGCCGTGATCCTCATCCGTCCTCCTCCTCCGTTCACCGTAGCCGCCGGCCGGTGACCACTGAAGGGCCCGCCGGTGAGGGTTCTCTCATGCTGCGCGGCCGGCCCACTGCTCGGCCGACGCGAGCCGGGTCGCCGCCTGGCCGGCGTCCCCGGCGACCAGGCTGAGCAGGACGGCGGACACGCGCGCCGCCAGCGCCGCCGGCTCGGGCGTGGCTGCGGCGAAGGCCTCCCACCAGGCCTCCAGCAGCGCGGGCACCGCCGCGTAGTGGCCGGGCGACAGCGACGGGAGAACCGCCAGGTGGGCGAGCAGGCAGGCCAGGTCGTCCTCCCGGTGGCCGGGGCCGGCCGCGTCCAGGTCGATCAGCGACAACCGGCCGTCCTCGACCATGATGTTGGCCTCGTGGAGGTCGCCGTGGGTGGGCACGGTGGGCCCGACGGGTGCGGTGGCGAGGACCCGCTCGAGCCGCGTCCGCAGTGCGCCGACCCGACCGGCGGCGTCGGGGAGGCGGTCGACAGCAGTGGCGGCGTGGAAGTCGAGCCTTTCTGCCCAGGGCGCGCGCCGGGGCAGCGACACCAGGCCGGGGGGCAGCCGGTCGAGGAGGGCGAGCAGGTCGCCGGCACCCGGCAGCCCGAGCCCCGGGTCGGCGAGGTGCGCGGCCAGGGGACGCCCGCCCGCGGCCGGCGTGACCAGCACGCCCGGCGCGGGCCGGGACAGCAGCGCGGGCGTGAGGCCCGCACCGGCGAAGAGCCCCTGCCGTTCGGCAAGGGCGTCGGCCCGCCCTGGCCGCAGCACCTTGAGATAGGCCACGTCGGCGTCCGCCGTGGCGCGCAGGACCGCCCGGCGCAGCGGCCGGTAGCCCAGCAGCGACAGGTCGAACCGTTCGGGACGGACGCCGAGCCACCCCATCACGGTCGCGGGGTCACAGGACGGGGCCAGGCCCGGCAGGCGGGGGTCGTCGGGATGGCGCCAGACGGCGAACCGCGACGCCCCCCGGGCCAGCACCGCCGCGGGGGCTCCGACGGCGGACGTGGTGGCGAACAGGTGTTCCACGACGTGGCCGCCCGGGGTGTCGTACCCGACGCGGTACCCCGCGGTCACCTCCGCGCCCGGGCGGTAGTGCCAGTCGGTGAGCGCTGCCGTGAACCCTGCGGGTTCCGGCCCGCCCGTGAGGGCGGCCGCGAGCAGCCCTCCCGCGTCCGTGGATCGCAGGAGGGCTGCCGCCGCCGTGAGGTCGTCCACCCGGTCAGTCTGCCGAAGGGGCGCTCGGAGCGCTGGTCGGGCTGGTGGGCGAGTTGGGGGTGTTCGGGGTGTTGGGGCTGTTGGGCGTGTTCGGGCTGTTGGGCGTGTTCGGGGTGTTGGGCGTGTTGGCGGTGTTGGGCGTGTTGGCGGTGTTGGCCGTGGCCGGTGTCGCCGGGGTGTTCGCGGTGGGCGCGGTGTTCGCCGTGACGACCGTGGGCGACGACGCCGCCCCCGCGGTGCCGGACGGGGTCGCGGTGGGCGCGGGTGACGACGGGACCGTCACGCTGCTCGTCGGGCTCGGCGTGGGCGTGGCCTCCTCGGCCATGGCGACGGCGGTTCCCCCCAGCAGCGTGACGCCGATCGCGCCGGTGACGGCCCACAGGGCGGTGGAGCGGTTGATCCTCATGGTGGTTCCTTCCTCGTGTCTTGCGGTGATGGGGACGAGTCCACCAGCGCCGCGTGAGACCACCGGGAGAACTCCATGAGAGACCTCTCACGCCCGACCGCAGCGCCAGAGGTGGCGGCGGGAGGCTGCGGCGTCAACCTTTGTCTACGACTGTCTTGAACAATTCGGGCCGCAGTGGTCAACTAACCCGTTGAACCGTGGACGCCGTTCGCGGGCTCGGGGTCACTGTGCGAAGGCATCAGGCCGTCCTCACCGACGGCCCCCACGCCGGGGTCCCGGGCAGGCCGCGCTGAGGGGAAACAGGGCGATCACGGTTCACTCGGACGACCGGGCTTGGCGGAGAACGGTCGTCCGGACCAGCCGGACCCACCCGCCGCGTCGGGAGACCGGCGCGGCCGGTGGGGCCAGCCGTCGCCGACGTTCCCGTCCCACCTGTCGCCGTCCCCGCGCGGGGAACAGACGCCGCACGCGCGCCGCGGCTAGCCTTTTCCGGACGAGACGGAAGGGCCGAGCGTGAGCGACACAGCGACCACGACCCGGCGTACCGGCATCCTCGCGGTGGTGCTGGTTGCCGGCGCGATCGCGGTCGGTGCGCTGCTGGTCTACGGGCTGGTGGTCACGTCCGGGACCGCGGGGATGCTGGGCGACCTGGACATCTACCGCGGCGCCATCTCCTACGCGTTCGGCGGCGGGAACCTCTACGAGTACACCTACACCCACCCGACGGTGCACGGACTGGGCTTCACCTACCCGCCGTTCGCCGCCATCCTGCTGACCCCGTTCGCCCTCATGGACTCCCTGACGGCCAAGGTCGTCTGGACCGTCCTCACCTTCGCCGTCGTCGTGGCCTGCCTCGCCGTCCTCGTTCGGGCGTCCGGACGCGACCGCGGGGCCGACGGGACGCGCTCGTCCACGCTCGGCGTGGCGTGGGTCGCCGGGCTCGCCGTACCGGTGATGGCGACCTACCCGTTCCTGCACAACCTGATCGTCGGCCAGGTCAGCCTCTTCGTGATCGCGCTCGCGCTGTGCGACCACCTGCTCCCACGCCGCTGGCAGGGTCTTCTCGTGGGCCTGGCGGGAGCGATCAAGCTCACGCCGCTGGTGTTCCTGCCCTACTACCTGCTCACCCGCCAGTGGCGGCAGGCCGCGGTCTGCGGCGGAACCTTCGCCGCGGCAACGGGGCTGGCTCTCGCCGTGCTGCCCGGTCCGTCCGTGGCGTACTGGACGGACAAGCTGTGGCAGACCGGCCGCGTCGGGCGGACCGACTCGACGGTGAACAAGTCACTGCTGGGCACGCTGGCCCGCCAGCTCCCCGACGGCGCCCCCGTGACGCTGGTGTGGCTGGGCGTGGCCGCCGCGGTCGCCGCGCTCGCGTACTGGCGGGCGGCGCAGCACCTCCGCGACGGCGACCTGCTCTCCGCCACCCTGGCGGTCGGAGCCCTCTCGGTCGCAGTGTCGCCGATCTCGTGGCCGCACCACCAGCTCTGGCTGGTGCTCGCCGCGGCCTGGTACCTGCTCCAGCGGGGTCCGCTGCCCGTGGCGCTGGGCGCCGTCCTGTTCGTCATCTTCCTCGGCTACCCGTGGTTCGGCGACTACCCGGCCGGCACGGTCGGCACCCTGCTGGGTGCCGGGGTCGAGCTGCCCGCCCTGGCCGTCCTGCTGGTGCTCGGGTTCGGCCTGCGGCCCGGGCGGCGGAGGCCGGACCTGCCCGGCGCGACGCCGTGACGACGACGTCGGAGCCGCGTCCGTGGGGGGTCGGGCGCCGGGGCATCGCCCTCGCGGGGATCGCCGGGGGGCTGACAGTCCTGGGCTCCTTCGTCGTCGCGCTGGTGCGGGACGTCCGGTACACCGACTACGAGGTGTACCGGGGGGCCGTCCAGTACCTCCTCGACGGACGCGGCCTGTACGACTTCGTGCTCGAGGGGCTCCCCGGCCAGCACATGCCCTTCACCTATCCGCCCTTCGCGGCGCTGGTGTTCCTCCCGTCGGCGTGGCTCCCCCTGGGCGTGGGGCTGTACGGCTGGATGGCGGTCCTCGCGCTGCTCACGGTGGGGCTGGCGGCGGTGGTGATCGACCGGTCACCCGCCCGCGCCAGGAAGGGGACGACGGAGGGCCGGCTCGTGCTCGGCCTCGGCGCCCTGGGCCTGCTGCTCAGCGAGCCCGTGGTGAACGGCATCACGGTGGGCCAGGTCAGCCTGGCGCTGGTCGCGGCGGTGATCGCGGACGCCGTCCTGGTGCCCCCGCGCTGGCGGGGCGTCCTCGTCGGCCTCGCCGGCGCGATCAAGCTGACCCCGCTGGCCTTCATCCCCTACTTCCTGGTCACCCGGCAGTGGCGCGCCGCGGCGGTCGCCTCCGCCACCGCTGCGGGGGCGACCGCGCTGGGCTTCCTGGTGCTGCCCGGGGAGTCGGTGCGGTACTGGACCCAGCTCCTGCTGGACACGAGCCGGGTCGGGGAGGTGGACGGGGTCCGGAACAAGTCCCTGCTCGGGGTGATGGCGCACTGGGGCATCGGGGGGGATGCGCAGCGCCTGCTGTGGCTGGTGCTGGTGCTCGTCATCGGTGGCGTCGCCCTGGCCAGGGCGCGACGCCACCACCTCGACGGGGACGAACTGGCCGCCGTCCTCGTCGTCGGAATGATGACCACCGTGGTCAGCCCGATCAGCTGGCCGCACCACCTCGTGTGGCTCCCCCTCGCCGGCCTGTTCCTCGCCCTGCGCGGGGGATGGGCCCGCTGGGCGGGGTGGGCGGTGCTCGTCGGCTTCTCCGCGCTGGTACCCACGATCAGCTTCCGGCCGGACCTTCCCACAGGCCTGCTGCTGCTCGGCGACTCGGCCACCCTCGTGCTCGTCCTGTTCTGCCTGCTCGGGCTGCCCAGGACCCCGTCGCAGGCACCGGCCGTGCCGGCGCACACGCGGTGAGCCGGCCGGGCATCGGACCGGCCAGCCTGGTCGCGTCCGGGTTGCCGCGTCCCCGCCTCGACGCGCTCGTGCTCACCGGCACCCGCCTCGACCACTACCGTCGGCGCCTCGACCGCCCCGACCGTCCGTGGGAGCGGGTCGCGACCGTCGTGACGGGGGCCACCGGCCCCGGCGTGCTCGTCCGCAGGGGGCGCCGCCTGTTCGCGGTCGTGCCGACCGGGAACGGCTCGACCGTCCACGTCCATGGGCGGGACGGCTGGCGACCGGCGATCGGCGTCACGATCCGGCCGCTGGAGGGCGCCGGGGACGCCGGAACGTTGTCCCCGGCGCAGGTCGTGGCCGGATCGCGACAGGTCCGGGCGGTGGCGGTGGCGTCGGTCCCGGGCGGCGGGCACGCCCTTGTCGACGAGGACGGGTCGATCTTCGGCTACCACCGCACCCCGGGCGGCGCCTGGGAGCGGTCCTCCTGCCTGCGCCTGGTCGACGAGGAGCCCTTCTCCGTCGCGACGACCGAGTCGGTGAAGCTGGCGCAGGTGACCGGCGAGCGGGACGCGACCCCGACGCCCTGGGGTGAGCGGGCACCGACCCTGTCGTCGTCGCTGTCGACCGCCGGAGTGCGCGGCACCGACCTCGGCGTGCGGGTCGACCACGCCGGCCGCAGCTTCCTCCTCTTCGGCGACACCCACTGGGCCGCACGGCCGTGGCTGGCCACCCGCGACGCGATCGCCGAGGTTCTGCCGGACGCGGGGCCTGACGTCCCCGGCCTGCTCGCGCCCGGGCTCCCCGGCGTCCGGTTCCACGGCTCTCCGCTGAAGGTCGTCGGACGCCGCGCCGGGCGGGTCACCATGCGCGAGTACGACGTGCCCCTGGACGGCTTCTCGCACGGCGGCCGGCTGTACGCCTTCTTCACGTCCGACCACTTCCGCGGCCACCGGGTGATGGGACGCTCGGTGCTGGCGAGGGCGGTCGAGCAGGACCTGGTGATCGACCCGTCCACGCGTCGCAGCCCGGTGCGGTTCGAGGCGGTCCGGACGTTCAGCGCGCGGCACTTCGTGAACGTGTCGGTGCAGCAGCGTCCGGCGGCAGCCGTGCCGGGCTGTGGTGGGGACGGAGAGGTGCTGCTGGTGTGGGGGAGCGGTCCGTACCGGGCCTCCGACCCCCGCCTCGCCGTGCTCGACCAGCCTGCCCTGGCCGCGCTCGCCGCCGGGGAGGCCCCGGCCGCGCGCTACTGGGCGGGGTCGGGCTGGTCGGACGCGGAGGACGACGCCGCGCCCCTGTTCGGCCCGGCAGCGCTGGGCGAGCTGTCGGTGCGCTGGGTGGCCGCCGCCGGACGGTACGTGCTGCTCACCACGTCCGCCCCGGAGGAGCCGATCGGCCCGTCCGTCGTGCTGCGCACCGCCACGGCGCCGCAGGGTCCGTGGTCGCCCCGGCTCCGGCTGCTGGACTGGGTGCGGACCGGCATGAGCACCGACCCGAACACGCGGTTCATCAAGGCCTCGCCCGCGGACGAGGTCGGCGACCGGGTGTTCCGCGCCCAGGCACGCCGGACGGGCGCCGCCTACGCGCCCTACCTCTTCGATGCCGCCGTCGAGGGCGACGACCTCGTGCTGCGCTACACCCTGTCGACGTGGAACCCCTACCAGGTGGTGCTGATGCGCCACCGCCTTCCGCGGGCGGACCTGCCGGGCTGAGCCGGCGCGCCCGCTCGCTACGCTTGGACGGGCCCGAGGAAGGTGAGGGATGGGGACGCGACTGCGGACATGGGCGGTGCGGGGTGCGCTCGCGCTGGTGCCGGTCCTTGCTGCGCTGTACGTGGCGGGCGTCCAGATCCCCGGCAGCACGCTCGTCCCCTGGCAACCGAACATGATGGACCTCGGCGTCTACCAGCGGGTCGGCCGGATCGTGCTGGACGGCGGCGACATCTTCGACCCCCAGGGCCAGCTGCCCTGGATCTACCCCGCCTTCGCCGCGCTGCTGACCGTGCCCTTCGCCGTGGTGCCGTTCACCGTCGCCGCCGTGGTGTGGCTCGTCCTGTGCACCGCGGCGCTGGCCGCCGTGCTGTACCGGCTCGGGCTGTCGGGGTGGCGGCTCAGCCTGCTCACCACCGCGGTGATCCTGCTCGTGCAGCCGGTGCGTGACACCCTCGGCTTCGGCCAGCTGGCGATCTTCCTCGTGGCCGCTGCCGTCCTCGACTCGATGCCGGGCCGGCGACTGCTGCGCCGGCGGATCCTGCCCGAGGGCTGGCTGGTGGGCGCGGCCACGGCGGTCAAGCTGACCCCGGCCGTGGTGGCCGCCTACAACTTCTTCGCCGGGCGCCGGCGCCCCGGCCTGGTGGCGTTCTCCTCGTTCGTCGTGGCCACCGGTATCGGCTTCCTGCTCCTCCCCGCCGCCTCGATGCAGTACTGGCTCAAGCTCGCCTCCGGCGACTCGGGGCTGAACTCCGGCATCGTGTTCGCGTCCAACCAGTCGGTGCTGGGCGTGTGGAACCGGCTCACGGGCGCGCCGAGCCGCGGCGGCATCATCCTGAGTGCGCTCGTCGTGGTCCTCGGGCTCGCGGCGGCGGTGCTGATGCACCGTGCCGGGCAGGTGGCCCTCGCGCTGTGCCTGGCGGGCTTCACCAGCCTGCTGGCGTCCCCGATCTCGTGGTCCCACCACTACGTGTGGGTGGTGCCGCTGGCCGTCGTGCTCTGGCAGGCCCGCGACCTCCCGGCGTACCTGCGCCTGCCCGGGCTCGGGTACGCGGCGTGGGTGGCGGTCGCGCCGTTCATGTGGCTGCCCTCCGGAGACAACGTCGAGCTCACCTACGCGCCGTGGCAGCAGGTGGTCGACAACATCGGCGTCGTCGCCGGCGTCCTCCTCCTCGCCGGGTCGCTCGCCACGGCCCTCGGCCCGTGGGGGCGGACGCGTGCCGCGGCCGCGCAGGAGCAGCCGGCGCAGGCGTGAGCCGTCCACGCCGCCGTCGCGGGCTGGCCGTCCGTCCCGCCGAGCCGGTAGGGTCCTCGATTGTGAGAAATCACAGCTGATTCTCAGCTGGCGATGCGTCTCCCCGCAGGGTCCGGTGATGTCCTGTCGTCGCCGGCTGCGCAGATCGAGAGGGGAACACACACCGATGACCCGGGTGGAACCACTGCCGCGCGGAGCACGACTGTTCCAGATCGGCCCGCAGAAGACGGGGACGACGGCCCTGCAGGCCGCCGGCGCGGCGTGCCGGACGGAGCTGCGCGCCCACGGCGTGCTCTACCCTGGCTCGGCGGTGAACCACCGGCTCCCGGTTGCAGCGCTCATCGGGAAGGGCATCGGGTGGAAGTCCTCTGCCGACGGCCGCCCGACCAAGCCCCCGCCCCGCTGGTACTGGACGCGGCTGGTCTCCGAGATCGACGCCCACCCCGAGCTGACGGCCTGGTTCGGCCACGAGTACGCCGCCGGCGCGAAGGAACCCGTGGTCGAGGAGGTGGCGCGCACCTTCGGCGACGACCTCCACGTGCTGGTGACGCTGCGCAGCGTCGCCCAGATGCTGCCGTCGATCTGGCAGGAGACCAACAAGTCCGCGGGCAACCGCGGCACGTTCGACAAGTGGCTGAAGGAGGCGTTCGAGCCCGGCTCGCGCATCCACGACATCGTCCAGACCCGGCACGACCAGGGGGCGCTGGTGCGCCGCTGGGCGAACGTGATCGGCCCTCGGAAGGTGGTCGTCGTCGTGCTCGACCCGGGCGACCACGACTTCCTGCACCACAGTGTGGAGGACCTCCTCGGCCTGCCGCGCAACCTGCTGGCGGAGGCCGAGACCGAGGCGCACGCCGCCAACCGCAGCATGACCGTCCCCGAGATCGAGCTGTTCCGGCAGTTCAACAAGCGCTTCCGGGCGGAGGCCACCACCTGGGAGCAGTACGACGCGCTCGCCGTCCGCGGGGCGATCGCCCGCGTGCTGGGGTACCGGACGCCGGCCCAGGGCGAGGCCCGCCTCACCATGCCCGACTGGGCGGCCGACCTCGCCGATGCGCAGGCACGGGCCAACGCGGACGCCGTCGCCGCGAGCGGCGTCCGGATCATCGGCGACGTCGAGCGGCTCGCCCGGCCGGCGCAGCGCCGTCGCAGCGCGGCGGAGGACCACCGGAAGGCGGGAGCCGTGCCGGTGGACCTCGCAGCGGAGGCGATGCTGGGGATCGCCGCGGCCGGGCTCGGCCTCGACGCCGGCTTCCGGACCGGCGAGGGGGCGGACGGGCGGACGCGGGCGCTGGCCCGGTTCACGTCGAAGGAGCTGCTCGACGAGCTGTACCAGCGGGGCAGGAAGAAGGCCACACGGACCCTGAAGAGGGAGCGCGACTGACCCCGTTTCGAACCCCCACAGGCCGGTTCGGTATCCTGAGCCGGCCCCCGCGGCCCCTCACGAGGGGGCCGTCGTCCGCCGGACCGGCCACGTCCCGGACCTGAGCGCGGGGCGAACGCCTGCCGGACGGGCTCCCGGCAGGACCCCCCAATTGACCGACGAACGAGGTGAGGACACATGGACGCGGGCATCGCCCTGGCCGGCCTTGTCGTCGGCATCGTCGTCGGCCTCACCGGCATGGGGGGCGGCGCGCTGATGACCCCGGTCCTGGTGTTCTTCTTCCGGGTGGACCCCCTGACAGCGATCTCCAGCGACGTCGTGAGCAGCCTGTTCATGAAGCCGGCCGGGGCGATCGTGCACATCGTGCGCAAGACGGCGAACCTGGAACTCGTGCTGTGGCTGTGCATCGGGTCGGTGCCGGCGGCGTTCCTCGGCGCGATGGTCGTCGACCACCTCAAGGTGATCCCCGGCTTCGAGCAGCTGCTGCTCGCGATGCTCGGCGTCGCGCTGCTGCTGGCCGCGTCCGGGCTGATCATCCGCTCGTGGTTCCAGATGACCCGCAAGCGACTGCCCTGGGGCGAGGGGCCCGCGCCGATGACCTCTGCCGACGTGCAGGTCCGCCGGCTGCCGACCGTCCTGCTCGGCGTGCTGGGTGGCGCGATGGTCGGCATGACCTCGGTCGGGGCCGGCTCGCTGATCCTCACCCTGCTGCTGGTGCTCTACCCGCAGCTGAAGCCGTCCCAGCTCGTCGGCACCGACCTGGTGCAGGCGGTGCCGCTGGTGGCCGCGGCCTCGCTGGGGCACCTGATGTTCGGGCAGGTGTCGCTGGGCATCACCGGCTCGATGCTGCTCGGCGCGATCCCGGGGGCCTTCATCGGCGCGCAGATCTCCTCGCGCGCCCCCGGCGGCATCATCCGCCGCGCGCTGGCCGTCCTGCTGATGGCCTCCGGCCTCAAGCTGCTGGGCATGCCGACCGCCGGCGTCCTGGCGGCCGGCGCAGCGGCGATCGTGGCCGGGCCACTCGCCTGGGCCATCCTGCGCCACCGCTACAGCTTCACCCACGGCACGCACTCGCCGAGGAACCGTGCCCCCGCCGACGATCTGGAGTCGATCGATGACCCCTGACCTGACCGACCTCGCCCAGCTGCCGACGCTGACGGTCGAGGCGGGCGACCTCGACCTCGTCGAGCTGGTCCAGCTGGGCCTGGTGCCACCGAGCCTGCGGCTGGGCCATTCCGCGCTGGCCGCGCTCGACGGTGTGGAGGAGGTCGTCGTCCGCGACGTGGAGGCGACCCCGCTGCTGCTGGCACGCCACGACGCGGGCACGCTGTCGGTCACGCCGCTGCGGCCCGTCGCCGGTTCCGCCGTCGGTGAACCGTCGCCGCGCGCCGGGCTGGTCGTCGTCGTGCGCGACACGCCGAACATCGCCGATCTCGCCCGGGTGGACGCGTTGACGCCTCCGCGGGCCACGGTGGTGTGGCTGGTGCTCGCCGGCCGGACGAAGGCGGGACGCCGGCTGCTGGCCGAACTGCCGGACGTGCTGGACGCGCGTCCGCACGGGGAGCACACGCTGGTGCGCGTCCCGTGGCCCGCGCCGGGCACCCGGGGCGTCTTCGAGCGCCCCGAGCTGCCCACGGTGGCCGCGCTGGGGCAGGCGTACGGCACGAGCAGGGTGGTCGCCGTCGGCGACGGCCATGCCGGCGAGCCCCCGCGCAAGGACCGCGGCGGAACGGTGGTGTTCTTCACCGGGCTGTCCGGCTCCGGGAAGTCGACGATCGCCCGCGCGCTCCACGATGCCCTCGAGCAGCGCACCGAGCGGGAGGTCACCCTCCTCGACGGCGACGACGTGCGCCGCATGCTGTCGGCCGGCCTGGGCTTCGACGCGGAAGGACGCGCGGCCAATGTGCGCCGGGTGAGCTGGGTCGCCGCGATGCTGGCGCGACACGGCGGCATCGCGATCACGGCCCTGATCGCCCCCTTCGCCGAGGGCCGCGCGGATGCTCGCCGGATGGCCGAGGACGGTGCGGAGTTCGTCGAGGTGTGGGTCTCCACGCCGCTCGAGGAGTGCGAACGACGCGACCGCAAGGGCCTCTACGCCCAGGCGCGCGCCGGCCGGCTCACCAACTTCACCGGCATCGACTCCCCCTACGAGGTGCCCACCGGCGCCGACCTGGTCATCGACACCACGACGACCGGCGTGACAGAGGCCGTCGAGCTCGTGGTCGCCGAACTGGAGGCGCGGGCGCTGCGGCGGGGCGAGGAGTTCGCGCCGCGCGAGCGTGCCGAGGCGCCGGCCGGGGGAGAGGTGCTGGGCTATGACATCTGACGCCGCGCTGGCCGCCGCACTCGCCGAGGGCGCAGGGCGCGTGCTGCTCGACCTCCGTGCGCAGGACCCGGCGGACCTGGGTGCGGAGGGCGACCGCCGTTCGAACGCCTTCCTGCTGGAGCGGCTCGGGCAGTTGCGCCCCGCGGACGCCGTGCTGTCGGAGGAGGCGAAGGACGACCACCGGCGCCTGTCCGCGGACCGGGTGTGGATCGTCGACCCGCTCGACGGCACCCGGGAGTACGCCGAGCGCACCGACGGTGCCTGGCGCACCGACTTCGCCGTCCACGTGGCCCTGTGGCAGCGCGGGGCCGGCCTGGTCGCCGGCGCGGTCGCACTGCCGGCCCGGGGCCAGGTCTTCGGCACCGAGCGACCCGTGCCGCCCCCGGCCGCGCGCGAGGACGGCCCGCTGCGGATCGCGGTGAGCCGCAGCCGCCCGCCGGAGCTGGTGCGTCGCCTCGGCGCGCTGCTGCCGGTGGAGCTCGTCGGGATGGGCTCGGCCGGGGTGAAGGCGATGGCGGTGGTCACCGGCGAGGCGGACGCCTACCTGCACGGTGGCGGGCAGTACGAGTGGGACTCCGCGGCCCCCGTCGCGGTCGCCGCGGCGTCGGGCCTGCACACCAGCCGGCTGGACGGCTCGCCGCTGGCCTACAACAATTCGGATCCCTGGCTGCCGGACCTCCTGGTCTGCCGGGCCGGACTCGCCCCCCGGCTGCTCGCCGCGGTGGCACAGATCGAAGGAGGACGATGACCGGCTACGTGCTCAGCCAGCTCCGCGCCCTGGAGGCGGAGAGCATCCACATCATCCGGGAGGTGGCCGCGGAGATGCAGCGTCCCTGCCTGCTGTTCTCCGGCGGCAAGGACTCGGTGGTGATGAGCGTGCTCGCGCAGAAGGCGTTCGCCCCGGCGCGCATCCCGTTCCCGTTCATGCACGTCGACACCGGGCTGAACTTCCCCGAGGTGATCGCCTTCCGTGACTGGTGGATGGAGCAGCTCGAGGTGCAGCTCGTCGTCGCGTCCGTGCCGGACGCCATCGAGCGCGGGCTGGTGCAGGAGGAGCCCAACGGCTCCCGCAACCGCATCCAGACCCCCGTCCTGCTGGACGCGGCGGAGCAGCACCGTTTCGACGCCCTGTTCGGCGGGGCCCGCCGCGACGAGGAGAAGGCCCGCGCCAAGGAGCGCGTGTTCTCCTTCCGCGACGACTTCGGCCAGTGGGACCCCAAGAACCAGCGTCCCGAGCTGTGGAACCTCTACAACGGGCGGGTGTTCTCCGGGGAGAGCATCCGGGTGTTCCCGCTGTCGAACTGGACCGAGCTGGACACCTGGGCCTACATCGAGGCCGAGGACATCCCGCTGCCGAACCTCTACTACGCCCAGGAGCGGGACGTGGTGAAGCGCGACGGGATGCTCTACGCGGTGAACGAGTTCGTCGTCCCGAAGGACGGCGAGGAGATCCGCCGTATGCGGGTGCGCTACCGCACGATGGGCGACGCGAACCTGACCGCCGCGGTCGAGTCCGACGCGGAGACCAACGAGGCCATCGTGGCCGAGATCGCCGCCGCCCGCCTGACCGAGCGCGGGGCCACCCGTGGCGACGACCGGGTGAGCGAGGCTGCCATGGAGGACCGCAAGAAGGAGGGCTACTTCTGATGAGCGACCTGTTGCGGTTCGCCACCGCCGGAAGCGTGGACGACGGCAAGAGCACCCTGATCGGGCGCCTGCTGTACGACTCGAAGGCGATCTTCATCGACCAGTACGAGGCCGTCGAGCGGGTCAGCACCCAGCGCGGCGACGACTACGTCGACCTGGCGCTGCTCACCGACGGCCTGCGGGCCGAGCGCGAGCAGGGCATCACGATCGACGTGGCGTACCGGTACTTCGCCACGCCGCGGCGCAAGTTCATCATCGCCGACACCCCCGGGCACCCGCAGTACACGCGGAACATGGTGACCGGCGCCTCGACGGCCGACGCGGCGCTGATCCTGGTGGACGCCCGCAAGGGCCTCACCGAGCAGAGCCGGCGGCACTCGTTCCTCGCCACGCTGCTGGGCGTGCGCCACCTCGTCGTCTGCATCAACAAGATGGACCTGGTCGACTTCTCCCAGGAGGTCTACGACGCGATCGTCGACGAGTTCACCTCGTTCGCGAGCCGGCTGCACGTCGGCGACCTGGAGTTCATCCCGATCTCGGCGCTCGCCGGCGACAACGTGGTGACCCGAAGCGCGCGGACGCCGTGGTACGACGGCCCGGCCCTGCTGTACCACCTGGAGCACCTCCACGTGGCCAGCGACCGCAACCTCAGCGACGTCCGCTTCCCCGTGCAGTACGTGATCCGTCCCCAGTCGGTGAAGGCGCGCGACTACCGCGGCTACGCAGGGACGGTGGCCAGCGGGGTGATCCGCGCCGGGGACCCGATCATGGTGCTGCCCAGCGGGTTCACGACGACGGTGGCCGGCATCGACACCCCGACCGGGGAGGTCCCCGAGGCGTACCCCCCGATGTCCGTGGTGCTGCGCCTGGCCGACGAGATCGACATCAGCCGCGGCGACATGCTGGTGCGCCCGAACAACCAGCCGACCGCCCGGCAGGACCTCGACCTGCGAGTGTGCTGGATGGACGAGTCCACGCCGTTGTCCGCCGGACGGACGCTGGCGATCAAGCACACCACGGTGTGGGCGCGGGTGAAGATCCGCGAGGTCGTCTACAAGGTCGACGTGAACACGCTGCACCGCGACGAGTCGGCCCAGCAGCTGGAGCTCAACGAGATCGGGCGGGTGCGCATGCGCGCCTCGCGTCCGCTGTTCATGGACGACTACGCGGAGAACCGTGCCACCGGCGCCGTGATCCTGGTTGACGAGGCCACGAACCGCACGGTCGGCGCCGGCTTCCTCGCCTGACGCACGTCCCGGCGCCCCGCCCCCGACACCGGGGCGGGGCGTTCGTCGTCCCCGGAATAGCAGGGGCGCTAAGCTAGTTGAGCCTGGTGAACTCAACTTTGCTTTCCCAAGGAGAAGACGACCCACGATGGACACCGAGAAGCTGACTTCCCGCAGCCGGGACGCGGTGTCGGCTGCCGTCCGCACGGCCCTGACCAACGGCAACCCCACCGCGGAGGCCGTGCACCTGCTGCACGCGTTGCTGCTGGTGCCCGACAACCCCGTGGCACCCCTGCTCACCGCCGTCGGCGCCGACCCGCAGGTCGTGGACGCCGCCGCCCGCGGCGCGATCACGAAGCTGCCGTCCGCCCAGGGCGCGTCGGTCACCCAGCCGGCCATGTCCGGCGGGCTGGCCCGCGTCCTCGCCGACGCGCAGACGCGGGCCCAGCAGCTCGGCGACGCCTTCGTCGCCACCGAGCACCTGCTGCTCGCCCTTGCCGCGGTGCAGACCGACGCCCGCACGATCCTCAACGACCTCGGCGCGACCCTGGAGAAGCTCACGGAGGCGTTCGCCCAGCTCCGCGGCACCAAGCGCGTCACCTCGCCCGAGGACGAGGGTGCCCAGTCGGCCCTCGACAAGTACTCCGTCGACCTCACCGCCCGCGCCCGCGAGGGCAGGCTCGACCCGGTGATCGGCCGGGACGCCGAGATCCGCCGCGTGGTGCAGGTGCTCGCCCGGCGCACCAAGAACAACCCTGTGCTGATCGGCGAGCCGGGCGTCGGCAAGACGGCCGTCGTCGAAGGCCTCGCCCAGCGGGTCGTGGCCGGCGACGTGCCCGACTCCCTGCGCGACCGGCGCGTGGTGTCGCTCGACCTGGCCTCGATGGTGGCCGGCGCCAAGTACCGCGGCGAGTTCGAGGAGCGGCTGAAGGCCGTCCTCAACGAGATCCGCGACGCGGAGGGGCGGATCATCACGTTCATCGACGAGCTGCACACCGTCGTCGGTGCCGGCGCGAGCGGCGACTCGTCCATGGACGCCGGCAACATGCTCAAGCCGATGCTGGCGCGCGGCGAGCTGCGGATGATCGGCGCCACCACCCTCGACGAGTACCGCGAGCGGATCGAGAAGGACCCGGCGCTGGAGCGCCGCTTCCAGCAGGTGTTCGTCGGCGAGCCGAGCGTGGAGGACACGATCGCCATCCTGCGCGGGTTGCGGCAGCGCTACGAGGCGCACCACAAGGTGCGGATCACCGACGCCGCGCTGGTCGCGGCCGCGTCCCTGTCGAACCGGTACATCACCAGCCGGCAGTTGCCCGACAAGGCGATCGACCTGATCGACGAGGCCGCGTCGCGGCTGCGCATGGAGATCGACTCCTCCCCGGAGGAGATCGACCAGTTGCGACGCGACATCGACCGGATGACCATGCAGGCCTTCGCCCTGGAGAAGGAGGAGGACCCGAGCTCGCGGGAGCGCTACTCCCGGCTGACCGCGGCCCTCGCCGACGCCAGGGAGGAACTGCGCGGGCTCGAGGCCCGGTGGGAGGCGGAGAAGTCCGGTCTCAACCGGGTCGGCGAGGTCAAGGAGAACATCGACAGGCTGCGCATCGAGGCCGAGAAGGCCCAGCGCGAGGGCGACCTGACCAAGGCGTCCGAGATCCTGTACGGGCGGATCCCCGCGCTGGAGGCGGAACTGGAACGGGCCACCGAGGCCGAGAAGGACGCGAAGCCGATGGTCAGCGAGGAGGTGTCGGCCACCGACATCGCCGAGGTCGTGGGCGCCTGGACCGGCATCCCGGTCGGCAAGCTCCTGCAGGGCGAGAGCGAGAAGCTGCTCGCGATGGAGGAGCGGCTGGGCGAGCGCCTCATCGGCCAGCGCGCAGCCGTCCAGGCCGTGTCGGACGCCGTCCGTCGCGCCCGGGCCGGCATCTCCGACCCGAACCGGCCGACCGGCTCGTTCCTGTTCCTCGGGCCGACCGGCGTGGGCAAGACCGAGCTCGCCAAGTCGCTGGCGGAGTTCCTCTTCGACGACGAGCACGCGATGGTGCGCATCGACATGAGCGAGTACGGCGAGAAGCACACCGTCTCGCGGCTGGTCGGCGCCCCGCCCGGCTACATCGGCTACGAGGAGGGTGGCCAGCTCACCGAGGCCGTGCGGCGACGCCCCTACTCGGTGGTGCTGCTGGACGAGGTGGAGAAGGCGCACCCGGAGGTGTTCAACATCCTGCTCCAGGTGCTGGACGACGGGCGCCTGACCGACGGCCAGGGCCGCACGGTCGACTTCCGCAACGTGATCCTGATCATGACCAGCAACCTCGGCTCGCAGTTCATGGCCGACCCGGCCCTGCACGCCGACACCAAGCGGGAGGCGGTGATGGGCGTCGTGCGGCAGGCGTTCAAGCCGGAGTTCCTCAACCGGCTCGACGAGATCGTGATCTTCGACGCCCTCGGTACCGAGGAGCTCACCCGGATCGTCGACATCCAGCTGCACCGGCTTAACCAGCGGCTCGCCGACCGCCGGATCGCGGTGGAGGTGAGCCAGGCCGGCAAGGACTGGCTGGCGCTCACCGGCTTCGACCCGGTCTACGGCGCGCGTCCGCTGAAGCGGCTGGTGCAGACGACGATCGAGGACGCGCTGGCCAAGCGCGTGCTGTCCGGGTCGGTGGTGGACGGCGACGTCGTGCAGTTCGACGTCGACCCCGACGGCACCGGTCTCGCGGTGACCGACACGGTCACCGTCGTCTGAGGCACCACGCAGGAAGGGCCGCCCGGGATCCCGGGCGGCCCGTCCTGCGTGTGCGACCGGGTCAGGGGAAGGTGACCTTCACCGACTCCCCCGACAGGTCGGCGAGCACCAGGTAGATCGCGCTGTAGCCGTACCAGCGGCGTCCGTTGGTCGAACTGAGGTTGACCTTGACCTGCACGTTCACGCTCGCCCGCGCCATCGTCGGGTTGCCCGCGTCGAGGGCCGGCTTGATCTTCTTCATGGCGTTCGCACCCTTGGTGACCGTCCAGCGGATCGTCGAGGTGCGGGCCTTGTTGCCCTTGGGCAGGTAGGTGCCGAACGCGCAGCCGGCGGGCGCCAGCGAGCGGGTCCGCAGGCACGAGTTCAGCTTCTTCTGCGCGGCCGCCCGCACCTTCGCCGTCCCGGCGGAACTGAGCTTCAGCTCCATCGAGAACGTGTCCGGCGTCGCGCCCGGCGACTCCACCAGGAAGGTTCCGTGGCTGACCGCGAAGCGCGCGTCCTGCGCGGCGACGGTGTAGCTGCCCGGGAACAGCATCACCGACGCGGAGCTCACCGGGACGCCGTTCACAGCGAGCGGGACGGTGGCCGGCGACAGCGAGGTGAGGCTCACGCTCGCGGCCACGTCCTGGAGCAGCCACGCGCTGCCGGTCTGGACGACCTCGAACGACGCGTCCACCACACGCTCGCCGACCTTGTAGCTGGCCGAGACGGTCTCCGTCCCCGAGGCGCCGGAGGACGGGGCCACGCGGATGTCGCTGATCGGCGCGACGAGGCGCCCCGCGGCGAGCATCTCCGCGGAGAGCAGCGAGGTGTCGGCCGGTGCCACCGCTGCGTAGGACAGCGCGGTCGCCGCGTCGCCCTGCGCGAGCGCGTCGAGGTAGCCCTGGACGGCGGCCGCGGCGTCGGCCGGCGTGGGCGGCGGCGCGGAGGTGCTCGTTCCCGTCGTGGGCGCCCCCGAGGTCGCGGGGGCTGTGGCTTGGGGGCCCGCCGTCGGGGACGCGGGGCGGAACAGGGCGAACACCGCGACCAGCGCCAGCACGAGCGCGCCGGCCCCGAGCAGGATGAACAGGCCGGTGCGGTTCTTGCGGGGCGCGGGCGGCGTACCCGGCGGCTGGGTGAACTGCCCGGGGTAGGACGCGCCGGCGTAGGGCTGTCCGGGGTAGGGCTGGCCCCCGGGGTAGGCCTGCGCGTACTGGTCGGCGGGGTACTGCTGCCCGGCGAAGGCCTGGTCGCCCGGGTAGGGCTGGCCGGGGTAGGGCTGGCCGAGGGAGGACTGATCGGCGGGGTAGCCCTGCGGCGGCACCGGGCCCGGCGGGTAGGCACCGCCCGCGACCGGGTAGCCCGGCGTGCCGGGCGGGTAGGGCGCGCCGGGCCAGGCCGCCTGTTCCGGATAGCCCGGGCCGGGGGCCGCCCCGGGCGGCGGGGCGCTCGCGAACGACCCGACCGGCGCCTGGGGCGCGGCGGGGTCGAAGGCCAGCGTCGGCTCCGGTTGCTGCCCGATCGGCTGGGTGGCCGTGAGGTCGGGTCCCGCGGTCGCGTCCCAGGCCGGCTGGTCGGCGCCCGGCGCGGCGTCCTGCGGTGGCGTCGCCTCCGCCGGCACGCCCTGGGTGGACTCCGGGTCCTGTCCGGTTCCTGCGGGCTGGGCGCCCTCGCCCGGTTCGGCCCCTGACTGCTGCTGTGTCACCATCGCCCCACCTGCGGAAGAGAAAGCCGGTCTGCTGGCCAAACCCTAGTGGCGCGGAGCGGATCCGAACCAGCACCCGGGGCGTCGCCTAGGCTCCGTGCATGAGCCAGGTGGTGCCCGCCCCGGACGACCGGCGCGCGTTCCTCGTGGTGAACGGGCGCACGGAGCAGTCCTGGGTGGACCCAACCGACCCGCTCCGGCTGGAGTTCGAGTACGTCCGCCGCATCGCGGAGGTCCTGGAGGAGACGGTGCTGGCCCGCCCGCCGCAGGAGCGGGTGCGCATCATCCACGTCGGCGGCGGCGGGCTCACGCTGCCCCGCTACGTCGAGGCCCGCCGTCCGCGCACCGCGCAGGTGGTGCTCGAGCCGGACGAGGCCCTGATCGCCCAGGTCCGGGACCGGTTGCCCCTGCCGCGCCACTCCGGGATCCGCATCCGGCCGGTGGACGGGCGCGCCGGCACCGCGGACCTGCCCAGCGGCTGCGCCGACACGGTGATCGTGGACGCCTTCGCCGGCGCCAGCGTCCCGCCGGAACTGGGCACGATGGAGTTCCTCGCCGAGGCCCGGCGCCTGCTGCGTCCCGACGGGCTCGTGGTGATGAACCTGACCGACGCCGCGCCGTTCGGGTGGGCGCGGCGCTGCCTCGCCGGGTTCGCGGCGTCCTTCGGGCAGGCGGCGGTCAGCGCGGAGGTGCCGGTGTGGAAGGGCCGCCGCTTCGGCAACCTCGTGGTCGCCGCCGGGGAGCGCGTGCCCGTCCAGGCGCTGGAACGCAGGGTCGCCCGCGCCGTGTTCCCCTACCGCCTGCTGGCCGGCCGCGAGCTCGCCCGGTGGCTGGGCGGCGCCGTCCCGTTCACCGACGCGGACGCGGAGCCGTCCCCCTCCCCGGCCTGGAGCCGGGGCTGGTTCTCCTGACCGCTACGGTTGCGCCCATGGCTGCGCGCGAAGAGCTCATCGAACAGATCCAGACCCTTGCCGTCGTCCGGGGACGGGTGACCCTCGCCTCCGGCAAGGAGGCCGACTACTACGTGGACCTGCGGCGGGTCACCCTGGACGGGTTCGCGGCGCCGCTGGTCGGGCAGGTCATGACCGACCTCGTCGCGGACTGGGACTTCGAGGCCGTCGGCGGGCTCACCCTTGGCGCCGACCCGGTCGCCGTCGCGATGCTGCACCACGCCGCCCACGCCGGGGGCCGGCTCGACGCCTTCGTCGTGCGCAAGGAGTCCAAGGCCCACGGGCTCCAGCGACGGATCGAGGGCACCGGGGTCGCCGGACGCCGCGTCCTCGTGGTGGAGGACACCTCGACCACCGGCGGTTCGGTGATGACGGCCGTGGAGGCCGTCCGGGAGGCCGGGGGAGAGGTGGTCGGCGTCGCGGTGATCGTCGACCGCAACACCGGCGCCCGCGAGCGCATCGAGGCTGCGGGCGTCCCCTACCGGTACGCCGTCGGCCTGGCCGACCTCGGCCTGGAGTGATCCGCGCGATCCTGCTCGACTGATCCTGCGCGACTGATCCTGCGCGGCCCTGCGCTCCCGGCCCTCGCCAGCACCGGTGGGGGTCGTTAGGCTGGGCTCGGCCGGTCACCTAACCGAATGGAGAAACCGGGATGCTGTGGTTCTTCCTCATCCTCCTGCTCGTCGTCCTCGGCATCGGGTTCTACGCGGTGTCGCTGTACAACGGCTTCGTCCGCTCCCGGAACCTGATCCAGGAGTCGTGGCGACAGATCGACGTCGAGCTGAACCGCCGCTACGACCTGATCCCGAACCTGGTCGAGACGGTGCGCGCCTACGCCGCACACGAGCGCAACACCCTCGAGGGCATCACCCGGCTGCGCAACCAGGCAGCGGCGCTGGCCCAGGCCGGTGGCGGCTCGGTGACCCAGGAGCGGGCGCAGGTCGAGGAGCAGCTGAGCGGCGCCGTGCGCAACCTGCTCGTCTCCGTCGAGGCGTACCCCGAGCTCAAGAGCAACGTGAACTTCCTCGAGCTGCAGCGCGAGCTGACCGCCACCGAGGACCGGATCGCGGCCGGCCGTCGCTTCTACAACGCCAACGTGCGCAACTACAACACGCAGGTCGAGTCGTTCCCCTCGAACATCCTCGCCGGGATGTTCACGTTCGAGAAGGCGACCTACTTCGAGGTCAACGAGGCAGCCGTCCGGCAGGCGCCGAAGGTCAGCTTCGGCGAGATCAGCGACCGGCCGGAGGGCGCCGTCCCCGAGCCCACCAACGACCAGCTCGCCGCCGGCAGCCAGCCGTCCGCCCTGCCGAACCCGCAGGCCTACCCGCAGGCGAACCCGGCCGCTCCGGCGCCGGGGGAGTTCGGCGCCCCGCAGCCGCCGACGTATGCCCCGCCGCCGCAGGCGCAGGCACCGGCTCCGCAGCCGCCGACCTACCAGCCGCCCACCTACCAGCAGCCCCCGCAGCAGTAGGACGTCTCCCGAGAGCCGCCGGCCCGCCGGCGGCTCTCGTGCGTCCTGCGTCCCCGGCATCCGTCCTGCGTCCCCGGCATCCGTCCTGCGTCCCCGGCATCGCCGAGGGCCAGCCTTAACGCCGAGGGCTCGCACCCCGGTGCTGGCCCTCGACGATAGGGCTGGCGCTCGATCGGGAGGGCTGGCCCTGGGCGCTAGGGCTGGCTATCGATCGCGAGGGGCAGGCGACGCTCGAGGTAGGTCAGCACCGGGGTCGTGCCGGCGTTGAGCCGGACGGTGGCCAGGTCGTCGCCGCGGGTGAGGCCGCGGTTCACCAGGACGATCGGCAGGCCGAGCCGGGCGGCGTGGCGGACGAACCGCAGCCCCGACATCACCGCCAGCGACGTGCCGGCGACCAGCAGAGCGCCCGCGTCCTCGACCAGCTCGAACCCGGCGCGCACGCGCGCGGGCGGCACGGACTCGCCGAAGAAGACGATGTCGGGCTTGAGGATCCCGCCGCACGCCGGGCAGTCGGCCACGCGGAAGCCCGCGGTCGCGGCGAGCACGACGTCGGCGTCCGGGGCCACCTCGATGTCGCCGAGCTCGTGGACGCTCTCCAGGAACCCCGGGTTCAGCTCCTGGAGGCGGGTGTCCAGCTCGCCCCGGCTGCACGTCCAGCCGCAGGAGAGGCACCGCACCAGCTGGTAGTGGCCGTGCAGGTCGACCACGTGCCGCGACCCGGCGCGCTGGTGCAGCCGGTCGACGTTCTGCGTGATCACGCCTGTCACCACCCCGGTGCGCTCGAGTCGGGCCAGGGCGAAGTGGCCGTCGTTGGGCTCGGTGGCGTGCATGTGGTGCCAGCCGAGGTGGTTCCGCGCCCAGTAGTGCCGCCGGAAGTCGGTGCTGGACACGAACTGGTCGTACGTCATCGGGTTCCGCGGACGCGCGTCCGGGCCCCGGTAGTCCGGAAGGCCCGAGTCGGTGGAGAAGCCGGCCCCGGTGAGCACCGCGACCCGGCGCCCGGCGAGCGCGTCGACGGCGGCGTCCAGGTCGGCCTGCCCGGCCGGCGGACGGGTGTCGGGTTCTCCGGGCATCCAGCCGATGCCCCCTCGGGGGACGCTCAGGGCTCGGTGACCTCCGCCGCCGCGCGGCGGCGGTGCAGCCAGGCCTCGATCACCATCGGCACGACCGAGACCAGGACGATCGCCACGAGGACGGCGTCGATGTTGGCCTTGATGAACTCGATCCGCCCGAGGAAGAAGCCGAGCAGCGTCACGCCCGCGGCCCAGATGACCGCCCCGATGCCCGTCCAGGTGATGAAGGTGCGGAAGCTCATGCCCGCCGCCCCCGCAACCATCGTCACGAAGGTCCGCACGAACGGGACGAAGCGTCCCAGGACGAGGGCCTTGGAGCCGTACCGCTCGAAGAACAGGTGCGTCTGGGTCAGGTGCCTGGCGGAGAAGATCCTGCCGATCACCCCCGGCCTCGGCGCGAACATCCAGGGCGAGATCGTCTTGCCGACCCAGTAGCCCACGACGTTGCCCAGGACGGCGGCGGTCACCAGCACCAGGATCGAGATGGCGAGCACGGCCGGCTTGTCGAGGTTGCCGAAGTGGATGATCTCGGCGTCGTTGGCGATGAACATGCCCACCGCGAACAGGAGGGAGTCGCCGGGGAGGACCGGGAAGATGGCGCATTCGATGAAGACGATGAACGCAGCACCCCACAGCGCCCAGTTGCCCAGGGAGGTCAGCAGGTACTCGGGATCCAACCAGTCGGGCAGCAGCAGCGGCACGAGGGTCAGCGGGAGCAAGGGGTTCACGATCACTCAGAGTACCGTGGCCGCCATGACGGGCCTGAGCGAGGACGAGCTGGCAGCGGTGAGCAGCCCCGGCGTCGGGCCCCATCCGCTGCCCTGGCCGGACGACCCCCGGCTGGACCCGGAACTGCTCGCAGGAGGCGACCGGCGCAATGTCGTGGACGCCTACCGCTACCTCAGCGTCGAGGCGATCGTGGCCGACCTGGACACCCGCAGGGCGCCGCTCCACGTGGCCATCCAGAACTGGGAGCACGACTTCAACATCGGCTCCATCGTGCGCACGGCCAACGCCTTCAACGTGGCCGGCGTGCACATCATCGGACGGCGCCGCTGGAACCGCAGGGGGGCCATGGTCACCGACCGCTACCTGCACGTGCACCACCACCGTGACGAGGCTTCCCTCCTCGACTGGCTCGCCGCGCACGGCGTGACGCCGGTCGGGGTCGACAACATCCCCGGTTCCGTCCCGCTCGAGGGGACGGCGCTGCCCCGCGACTGCTGCCTCGTCTTCGGCTCCGAGGGCCCCGGCCTCACCCCGGAGCTCGCGGCCGGCTGCGCGCGCGTGGTCGCGATCACCCAGTACGGGTCCACCCGCTCCCTGAACGCCGGTGCCGCCGCGGCGATCGCGATGTACCACTGGTCGCTGCAGTGGCCGACCGCTCCCGGGGCGGGGCGGACGGACGCCTAAGCTGGTCCCGATGAGCGACGAGTACGGCGTCTACTACCGCGCGGGCGTGGCCGAGCGCGAGATGGCTCGCGCACGCAGCCTGCTGCTTTGGCGGATCGGCTCGCTGGGCCTGAGCGTCGCGATCACCGCCGCCGTGTGGTGGGCCTGGCCCGGAGAGTTCGGGCAGTGGGCGCCTTGGATCCTGGGGACGTCGCTGGCGATCGGCCTGGTGACGGTCGTGGTCGGCGTGGTCCGGCTCGTCCGGGTGCGCGCGGACGCCGACGCCGCCCGCTCGGGCCTGGCGATCGGGCTCAACCGGGACGGCATGCTGGTCGGCCAGCACTGGCTGCCGTGGCCCGAGGTGGGTGCGGTCGTGGTCCGTCCGGGTGCCCTCGGTGCCTCCACGGCCCTGGTCGCCACCGGCCGCGACAGCGCCACGGTCCGGGTGCCGCTCGACTACACCGACACGATGCCGGCCACCCTCGACACCGCCGTCCGCGTGCTCTCCTCCGGCCGGGCCTGGCTCGACCTGTCCCGTCTCGACTGACGCCGGGGCGGCTGTCCGCGCCGTCCAATCTCCAGCCCGGTTCGGCAGGGCGAGCCGACATTTGAGAGACTGGGACCGTTCTGCCTGGCGGCCGCGATGTCGCGGGCGCAGTCACTGAGAGAGGCCAATCGCATGCCCATTGCAAGTCCGGAGAAGTACGCCGAGATGCTCGATGCCGCCAAGGCGGGCAAGTACGCCTACCCGGCGATCAACATCACCTCGTCCCAGACGCTCAACGCCGCGCTGGCCGGCTTCGCCGAGGCCGGGTCCGACGGCATCATCCAGGTCAGCATCGGTGGCGCCGAGTACGCCTCCGGCCCGACGATCAAGGACCGGGTCGCCGGTGCGGTCGCGCTCGCCGAGTACGCCCACGTCGTCGCCAAGAACTACCCGATCAACGTGGTCGTGCACACCGACCACGCCCAGGTCGACAAGATCGAGACCTGGGTCAAGCCGCTGATCGCGATCTCGCAGGAGCGCGTCGACCGCGGCCTCGAGCCCCTCTTCCAGTCGCACATGTGGGACGGCTCCGCGGTGCCGATGGAGCAGAACCTGGCCCTGGCCGACGAGCTGCTCGCCCTCACCAGCAAGGCCCGTCAGATCCTCGAGATCGAGGTCGGCGTCGTCGGTGGCGAGGAGGACGGCGTCAAGGCCGAGATCAACGAGAAGCTCTACACCACGGTCGAGGACGGCCTGCGCGCCATCGAGGTGCTCGGCCTGGGCGAGAAGGGCCGGTACATGACCGCCCTGACCTTCGGCAACGTGCACGGCGTGTACAAGCCGGGCGCGGTCAAGCTGCGTCCCGAGGTGCTCAAGGAGATCCAGGACGCCGTCGGCGCGAAGTACGGCAAGGAGAAGCCGTTCGACCTGGTGTTCCACGGTGGCTCCGGCTCCACCCCGCAGGAGATCTCGGACGCCGTCGACTACGGCGTGGTGAAGATGAACATCGACACCGACACCCAGTACGCCTTCACCCGCCCGGTCGTCGACTGGATGCTGAAGAACTACGAGGGCGTCCTCAAGATCGACGGCGAGGTCGGCAACAAGAAGCAGTACGACCCCCGCGCGTGGGGCAAGGCCGCAGAGGCCGGGCTGTCCGCCCGCGTCGTCGAGGCCTGCACCTACCTGCGCAGCGTCGGCAAGACCATCGGCTGAGACCGGCCGACGACCGACGGCCCGGGACGCTCGTCCCGGGCCGTCGGCGCGTCTCAGGCCTCGGGAACGCCCGTCCTGAGGGCCGGGACGCCGGGCTGCCGGCCGTTGCGTTGCCCGCCTGCGCACGTGTGCGGACATTCCCTGATTTCCGTAGCCAGTGGCCGTTATCATCGGCGCATGTTTCCCCGCGGCGAGCGCCGGACCGGCGTGCTCGCCGAATGGAATGACGAGCGTGGCTTCGGCTTCGTCGAGGTCGGTGGCCGCCGCACCTTCGTGCACATCTCCGCCTTCGAGACCGCCGCCGGCCGTCCGCAGTCCGGCGACTTCGTCGAGTTCGCGATGGGGGCGGACGCCGACGGGCGTCCCTGCGCCGTCGCGGCCACCCGCGTCTACCCGCTGCAGAGCGCGCCGGCCCCCGTCCGGCACCGGCCGTCCGGCCACCGCCGGGGTGAGGTCGAGTGGGTGGCGATCGGGATCGTCGTCGCTTTCGCCGCCTACGTCGCACTGGCGATCCACGCCCTCGGCGTGACGCCGTGGGTCGCGGTGTTCTACTCCGCGATCAGCCTGGTGACCTTCGGGGTCTACGTCGCGGACAAGCGCGCCGCCCTCAACGGCGAGTGGCGCACCAGCGAGCGCACGCTGCAACTGGCGTCGCTGGCGGGCGGCTGGCCCGGGGCGGTGCTCGCCCAGCAATTCGTCCGCCACAAGAACCGCAAGCCGAGCTTCCAGCTCACCTTCTGGTTCGCCGCCTCGGCGAACGTCGTGGTCTTCGTCGTCGTCACGATGGGCTGGCCCCGCCTGCTCGGCTGAGCCGAACCGCTAAGGTGTGGACGCAAGAGCCCGCTCGGCATTGCCGCGGGCTTTCCTGACGAAAAGGGGCAGGCCATGCCGGGAATCGTGGTCGTCGGCGCGCAATGGGGCGACGAGGGCAAGGGCAAGGCCACCGACCAGCTCGGTGACCGTGTCGACTACACCGTCCGTTACTCCGGCGGGAACAACGCCGGGCACACCCTTGTGGTGAACGGCGAGAAGTACGCGCTGCACCTGCTCCCCTCCGGCATCCTCAGCCCGACCAGCACCCCCGTGATCGCCAACGGCGTCGTCGTCGACCTCGACGTGCTGTTCGAGGAGATGGACGGGCTGAACGCGCGCGGGGTGGACACCTCGAAGCTGCTCATCTCCGCGAACGCGCACATCATCGCGCCCTACCACAAGGTGCTCGACAAGGTCACCGAGCGATTCCTCGGCAACCGCCGCATCGGCACCACCGGCCGCGGCATCGGCCCGGCCTACTCGGACAAGATCAACCGCCTCGGCATCCGCATGCAGGACCTCTTCGACGCGTCGATCCTGTGCCAGAAGGTGGAGGCCGCGCTGGAGCAGAAGAACCACCTGCTGGTGAAGGTGTACAACCGCCGCGCGATCGACCCCGCCGAGGTCGCCGAGGAGCTGCTGGCTCACGCGGAGCGCGTCCGCCCGATGGTGACCGACGTCGTCCGCGTCCTGAACGACGCCCTGGACGCCGGCAAGGTGGTGCTGTTCGAGGGTGCCCAGGCCCACCACCTGGACGTCGACCACGGCACCTACCCCTACGTCACCTCTTCGAACCCGATCGCGGCGGGCGCGTGCACCGGCGCGGGCGTCGGCCCCACCCGGATCGACCGCACGATCGGGATCATGAAGGCCTACACCACGCGCGTCGGCGAGGGCCCGTTCCCCACCGAGCTGCTGGACGCGGACGGCGAGAAGCTGCGGACCGACGGTGCCGAGTTCGGCACCACCACCGGACGCAACCGCCGCTGCGGCTGGTTCGACGCGCTGGTGGTCGAGGCAGCGGTGACCGCGAACGCGTTCACCGACATGTTCCTGACCAAGCTCGACATCCTCACCGGGTGGGAGAAGATCCCGGTCTGCGTGGCCTACGAGGTGAACGGCGAGCGCACCACGACGCTGCCGATGACCCAGACCGACTTCCACCACGCCGTGCCGGTCTACGAGTACCTGGACGGCTGGAGCGAGGACATCTCCGGCTGCCGCAGCTTCGACGAGCTGCCGGCGAACACGCAGGCCTACGTCCGCCGGCTCGAGGAACTCGTGCGCTGCCGGATCTCCGGCATCGGCGTCGGCCCCTCGCGCGAGCAGGTGGTCATGCTGCACGACCTCCTCTGAGGTCGTGGCGGCGTCCGCCGCCGCCGGCGCGACCGGGGACGGACGCCCCGTCCTGCCCCCGGCACCCCCTCGATAGGATCACGCCGTGACTCAGTCGGTGTTGGTGGTCGGATCCGGTGGACGCGAGCACGCCCTGGCGTGGGCGCTGGCGCGCGACCCGCAGGTGCGCGTCCACATCGCGCCCGGCAACCCGGGGACCGCTGCGGTCGGCACCAACCACCCGGTCGACGCGCTGGACGGCGAGGCCGTGGCGGCACTGGCCGTCGCCCTGGGCGCCGACCTCGTCGTGGTCGGACCGGAGGCGCCGCTGGTGGCCGGGGTGGCCGACGACGTCCGCGCGAAGGGCATCCCGGTGTTCGGGCCGTCCGCCGCCGCCGCGCGGCTGGAGGGCAGCAAGGCCTTCGCCAAGGAGATCATGGAGGCGGCCGGTGTCCCGACCGCGGACGCCCGGCTGTGCCTCGACATGGGTGAGGTCGTGGCGGCGCTCGACGAGTTCGGCCCACCGTACGTGGTCAAGGACGACGGGCTGGCCGCGGGCAAGGGCGTCATCGTCACCACCGACCGGGACGCGGCCATCCGCCACGCCGCCGGGTGCCGCGCGGTGATCGTCGAGGAGTTCCTCGACGGGCCGGAGGTGAGCCTCTTCGCGCTCAGCGACGGCACCCACGTGCTGCCGTTCGAGCCGGCCCAGGACTTCAAGCGGGTGGGCGACGGCGACGCCGGTCCCAACACCGGCGGCATGGGCGCCTACACCCCGTTGCCGTGGGCGCCGCCCGGGCTGACCGACGAGGTGGTGCGGACGGTGATCCAGCCGACCGTCGACGAGCTGCGTCGCCGCGGCACCCCGTTCGTCGGCCTCGTGTACGCCGGGCTGGCCCTCACCTCCCGCGGCCTGCGGGTCGTCGAGTTCAACTGCCGCTTCGGCGACCCGGAGACCCAGCCGCTGCTCACCCGCCTCGAGACGCCGCTGTTCGAGGTGCTGCACGCCGCCGCCACCGGCGGTCTCGGCGGGCACGCCCCGCTGGCCTGGGGCAGCGGCGCAGCGGTCGGCGTCGTCGTCGCAGCGCACGGCTACCCCGACTCGCCGCGCAGGGGTGACCCGATCACCGGCGCCGACCAGGACGGGGTCTTCCACGCCGGCACCGCCCTGGACGCGGACGGGCGCCTGGTGAGCGCCGGCGGGCGCGTCCTCACCGTTGTCGGCACCGGCGACACCCTCGCTGCCGCCCGGGACGCCGCGTACGCCACCGTCGCCCGGATCGGGCTCCCCGGCGGGTTCTCCCGCTCCGACATCGCCCTCAAGGCCGCCAACGCAGAGGTGAACGCATGATTCCCGACGTCCTCGCCACCCGGTACGCCTCGGCGGCGATGCGGGAGATCTGGTCGCCGGAGGCCAAGATCGTGGCCGAGCGCAGGCTGTGGCTGGCGGTGCTGCGCGCCCAGGCCGACCTCGGCGTGGACTTCGGCGGCGACGACCCGGACGCGGTGATCGCCGACTACTCCCGGGTGCTCGACCAGGTCGACCTGGCCTCCATCGACGCCCGCGAGCGGGTCACCCGGCACGACGTGAAGGCCCGCATCGAGGAGTTCAACGCCCTCGCCGGCCACGAGCACGTGCACAAGGGCATGACCAGCCGCGACCTCACCGAGAACATCGAGCAGCGCCAGCTGCTGTCATCGCTGGAGCTGGTGCGGGAGCGCATCGTCACCGTCCTGGTGAACCTCGCGCGCCTCGCCGTGCAGTACCGCGACCTGCCGATGGCCGGACGCTCGCACAACGTCGCGGCCCAGACGACCACCCTCGGCAAGCGGTTCGCCTCCGCCGCAGACGAGCTGCTCGTGGCCTTCGACCGGGTGGACGAGCTCATTCGCCGCTACCCCGCGCGCGGGATCAAGGGCCCGATGGGCACGGCGCAGGACATGCTCGACCTGCTCGGCGGGGACGCGGACCGGCTGCGACAGCTGGAGGAGCGGGTCGCCGACCACCTCGGCTTCGGCGGCGTGTTCACCGCGACCGGCCAGGTGTACCCGCGCTCGCTCGACTACGACGCGCTCACCGCCCTCGTCCAGGTGGCGGCGGCGCCGTCGAGCCTCGCGACCACGATCCGGCTGATGGCCGGCCAGGAGCTGGTGACCGAGGGCTTCGCCGAAGGGCAGGTCGGCTCGTCTGCGATGCCGCACAAGATGAACACCCGCTCCTGCGAACGGGTGAACGGCCTCATGGTGGTGCTGCGCGGGTACGCGTCCATGGCCTCTGAGCTCGCCGGCAACCAGTGGAACGAGGGCGACGTCTCCTGCTCGGTGGTGCGCCGGGTCGCCCTGCCGGACGCGTGCTACGCGCTCGACGGACTGTTCGAGACGTTCCTCACCGTGCTCGCCGAGTTCGGTGCCTTCCCGGCCGTGGTCGAGGCCGAGCTCCAGCGCTACCTCCCGTTCCTGACCACCACGAAGGTGCTGATGGCCGCCGTCCGGGCGGGGGTCGGACGCGAGGCGGCGCACGAGGCGATCAAGGAGCACGCCGTCGCCGTGGCCCTGGCGATGCGCGCGGGCGCGGCCACCAACGACCTCTACGACCGGCTCGCCGCCGACCCCCGCCTCGGCCTGAGCCGCGAGCAGCTCGCCGCGGTCGTCGTCGACCCGCTCGAGCTGACCGGCTCGGCGCGCGACCAGGTGGACGCGATCGCCGCCCGGGTCGCCGAACTGGCCGCGCGCTTCCCCGCGGGCGCCGCGTACACCCCGGGCTCGGTTCTCTGAACCACCCGGTGGTGGTGCTCAGGACGGGTTCGCCTCCACCAGGGCGTAGCGCGGGGCGTGCGGGCGCAGCACGTGGTGCCAGCCGGTGACCACACCTGCCAGGGGCGAGCCCACGGCGGGCTCGAGGGCGCGTCGCGCGGACGGGCGGTCCGCAGTGGGGGCGGAAAGGACGAGGGGTGCCTCGGTAGTGGCCATCGGACGACTCCGTTACTGGGGGGTGAGTACGGCGGATTCGGGAATCCGGTGAGGAATTCCCCGGGGGTGTTCGATCCGTTACCGGTTCGTCGGGCACCACTGTGACACAACGCGGCAGGGCGCGAGGAGAATTCCGGTGAACATTCCTCGCACCCGGTGACCGGCGTGTGAATCGATTCTCCCCGGGGCGGCGATCCTCACCGGTGGTGAGTTTCCCCGGTGGCCGGATCAGCCAACCCAGACCCTCGCGTTGCGGAACATCCGCATCCAGGGGCTGGCGCCCTCCGGGCCGTCCGGCGCCCAGGAGAGCTGGGCGTTGCGGGCCACCCGCTCGGGGTGGGGCATCATCGCGGTGAAGCGGCCGTCGGTCGTGGTCACGGCCGTCAGTCCCTCCGGTGAGCCGTTCGGGTTGGTCGGGTAGGTCTCGGCGGGGTTGCCGAAGCCGTCCACGAACCGGGCCGCCCGCCGCACCGTCGCGAGGTCTCCCCGTGCCCCGAAGTCGGCCAGGCCCTCGCCGTGCGCGACGGCGATCGGGAGCCGGCTGCCGGCCATCCCGGTGAAGAACACCGACGGCGACTCCAGCACCTCCACCTGCGCCAGGCGGGCCTCGTACTGCTCGGACCGGTTCCGGGTGAACAGGGGCCAGGCCTCCGCCCCCGGGATCAGGCCGGCGAGGGAGGCGAACATCTGGCACCCGTTGCAGATGCCGAGGCCGAAGGTGTCGGTCCGGGCGAAGAAGGCGGCGAACGCCTCGGTCAGCCGCGGGTTGAACAGCACCGTCCGCGCCCAGCCCTCGCCGGCGCCGAGGGTGTCGCCGTAGGAGAAGCCGCCGGCGGCCACCAGGCCGGTCGCGTCCGCGAGGTCGAACCGGCCCGCCAGCAGGTCGGTCATGTGGACGTCGTAGGCGTCGAAACCGGCCATCGCGAACGCGTGCGCGGTCTCCACGTGGCTGTTCACGCCCTGCTCACGCAGGACGGCGACCTTCGGCCGGGCGCCGACCGACAGGTACGGCGCTGCGACGTCGTGGGCCGGGTCGAAGGTGGGCGCGACGACCAGGCCGGGCACGTCCGCTCCGAACGCCGCGTGCTCCTCGTCCGCGCACTCCGGGTTGTCACGCAGCGCACAGATGCGCCACGACACCTCGTCCCAGGCCTGCGCGAGGTCGCGAAGGTCCTCGTCGAGGAACGGCTCCCCGGCCAGGCTCACCCGCACCCGCCGGTCCTGCGAGGTCTGGCCGACGAGGCGGGACAGGCCGCCCAGACCGTGCCCGGACAGCACGGCGAAGACCCGGTCGACGTCGTCGTCGGCCACGCCGAGAACCACCCCGAGCTCCTCGCTGAACAGCGCGGCCACGCCCGGCACGTCCAGGTCGACGCCGGTCGCGCCCGCGAAGGCCAGCTCGCAGGCGGTGGCCCACAGGCCCCCGTCGGAGCGGTCGTGGTAGGCGGTGACGAGTCCCTCTGCCCGGAGCTGCCCCAGCGCCGCTGCCAGCGCGACCAGCCGCGCCGGGTCGTCGAGGTCGGGCACGACGTCGCCGAACTGGCCGGTGACCTGGGCCAGCATCGAGCCGCCGAGCCGGTCGCGCCCGGCGCCGAGGTCGACCAGCACCAGGGAGGAGCCGGGCCTCAGCTGCGGCGTCCAGGTGCCCGCGACGCTGCGCAGGGACGCGAACGCCGACACCACCAGCGACACCGGCGAGGTCACCTGGCGGGGCCGGCCGGACTCGTCGGTCCAGCGGGTGCGCATCGACAGCGAGTCCTTGCCGACCGGGACGGAGATGCCCAGCGCCGGGCACAGCTCCATCGCCACGGCCCGCACCGTGTCGTAGAGGGCTGCGTCCTCACCCTCCTCGCCGCAGGCGGCCATCCAGTTGGCCGACAGCTTCACCCCGGACAGCTCCACCGGGGCGGCGAACAGGTTGGTGAGGGCTTCGCCCACGGCCATCCGCCCAGACGCCGGGGCGTCGACGGCCGCCAGCGGCAAGCGCTCGCCCGAGGACATCGCCTGGCCGGCGAGCCCGGTGTGGTCGGACAGGGTCACGGCGACGTCGGCCACGGGCACCTGCCAGGGCCCCACCATCTGGTCGCGGTGGTTGAGTCCGCCGACGGTGCGGTCGGCGATCGTCACGAGGAACCGCTTGGAGGCCACCGAGGGGTGGCGGAGAACCGCGTAGGCGGCGTCCCGCAGGTCGACGCCGTCCAGGTCGAGGGGCGGAGCACTGCGCGGGACGCGGGTCGCGTCGCGGGTCATGCGCGGCGGCTTGCCGAGCAGCACCTCCATCGGCATGTCGATCGGCCGATCGTCGCCCTCTGCGTCCTGCGGGCCGGGGGCGAGCACCAGCTGGCCGCCCTCACGGGCGACGCCCACGACCGCGTAGGGGCAGCGCTCCCGGTCGCACAACGCGGCGAACCGCTCCAGCGACCCCGGCGCGATGGCCAGGACATAACGCTCCTGGCTCTCGTTGCACCAGACCTCCTTCGGCGCCAGGCCCGACTCCTCCAGCGGCACGGCGGACAGGTCGAACCGGGCGCCGAGCCCGGCGCCGTCCACGAGTTCGGGGAACGCGTTGGACAGCCCGCCGGCGCCGACGTCATGGATCGAGAGGATCGGGTTGTCGGCGCCCAGGCTCACGCAGTGGTTGATGACCTCCTGCGCGCGGCGCTGGATCTCGGGGTTGCCGCGCTGGACGGAGTCGAAGTCGAGCTCGGCGGCGTTCGCGCCGGAGGCCATCGAGGACGCGGCCCCGCCGCCCATGCCGATGCGCATGCCGGGCCCGCCGATCTGGATCAGCAGCGTGCCCGCCGGGTAGGTGATCTTCTCGGTCTGGGACGCGCTGATCGACCCCAGGCCCCCCGCGCTCATGATCGGCTTGTGGTAGCCGCGGCGGACGCCGTCCACCGTCTGCTCGAAGACGCGGAAGAAGCCGCCCAGGCCGGGCCTGCCGAACTCGTTGTTGAAGGCCGCGGCGCCGAGCGGCCCCGCCGTCATGATCTCCAGCGGGGTGGCGATGTGGGCGGGCGCGCCGTACGGGTCGCGCTCCCACGGCTCGTCCGTGCCCGGGAGGTGGAGGTTCGACACGGCGAAGCCGGTGAGGCCCGCCTTGGGACGGGACCCGCGCCCGGTGGCACCCTCGTCCCGGATCTCGCCGCCGGAGCCGGTGGCCGCGCCGGGGAAGGGGCTGATGGCCGTCGGGTGGTTGTGGGTCTCCACCTTCATCAGCACGTGCACGTCGTCCTCGCGCGCGACGTACCGGCTGGGGCCGTCGGCACCCTCGGGTGCCCAGACGGTGATCCGCCCGCCCTCCATGATCGAGGCGTTGTCCTTGTAGGCCACCACGGTGCCCTGTCCGCAGACGGCCTCGGTGTAGCGGATCATCGAGAACAGCGACCGCTCCTGCGGGACGCCGTCGAGCAGGAAGTCGGCGTTGAAGATCTTGTGCCGGCAGTGCTCGGAGTTCGCCTGGGCGAACATCATCAACTCGACGTCGGTCGGGTTGCGGCGTAGTTCAGTGAAGGACGTCACCAGGTAGTCGATCTCGTCGTCGCTGAGGGCGAGGCCGAAGGCGGTGTTGGCCTCCTCGATGGCCGCCCGGCCGCGCCCGGTGACGTCGACATGCGCCATCGGCTCGGCTTCGCGCTCATCGAAGAGGGCGGCCGAGGCCTCGACCGACGCGAACGCCGACTCGGTCATCCGGTCGTGCAGCAGCGCGGCGCAGGCGGTGCGGTCGGCGTCGGTCAGCGGGGCGTCCGCCGCCAGCGTGTACTCGACCACCCGCTCCACGCGGTGGATGGCCACGCCGCAGTTGTGCGTGATGTCGGTGGCCTTCGACGCCCAGGGCGAGACCGTGCCCAGCCGCGGAGCGACGACCACGACGGCCGTCGCCGCGCCCGAAGCGGGCTCCCCGGCCGGCGGCCCGTAGGTGAGCAGGCGGCGCAGCGTGTCGGTGGTGTCGGCGTCCAGCGCGTGCGCAGAGGCCACCCAGTGCACGTGCCGGGCGCTGACGGCGGTGAGCCCGGGCACCGCCTCTCGCAGGCGGCGGACGAGCGCCGCGGCGCGGAACGGCGAGAGCGCGTTGCCGCCCCCGAAGCTGGTCAGCACGAACGCGTGCGAGGGGGGCATGGGACCTCCGGAACGGCTGGACGGACGGCGGGTACAGGCTAACGTCCCGCGGAGCCCACCGGTTCCCGGCCTCGGCCGGCGAGAACGCCCCGGACCCGTCGCCGCCTCCGGCCCCTGCGCCGTTAGGCTGGCCGTCGTGCTCGACGCCCCGATCCACACCGGCAAGGTCCGGCGCCTCTACGCCTGGCCAGGCGACCGCATCCTGATGGTGGCCACCGACGCCATCTCGGCCTTCGACCACGTGCTCCCCACGCCGATTCCCGACAAGGGCGCCGTCCTCGCCCAGCTGTCGCTGTGGTGGTTCGCTCAACTGGCCGACCTGATCCCCAACCACGTGGTCTCGACCGACGTCCCGCCGGAGGTGGCCGGACGGGCGATCGTCGTGGAGAAGCTCGACATGGTGCCCGTGGAGTGCGTGGCCCGCGGCTACCTCACGGGCTCGGGCTGGGCGGAGTACGTCACGGCCCGGTCGGTGTGCGGCGTCCCCCTGCCCGAGGGCCTGCTGGACGGCTCGCGGCTGCCCGAGCCCATCTTCACCCCGGCGATCAAGGCGCCGATGGGGGAGCACGACGAGAACGTGGGCTTCGACACGATCGTTGCCCTGCACGGGGCCGACCTCGCCGGACGCCTGCGCGAGGCCACCCTGGCCATCTATGCCCGGGCGGCGGAACTGGCCGCAGGTCGGGGGATCATCCTCGCCGACACCAAGTTCGAGTTCGGGCTGCGCCCCGACGGGACCCTGGTGCTCGCCGACGAGGTCCTCACCCCCGACTCCTCACGGTTCTGGGACGCAGCGGCCTGGCAGCCGGGCCGCAGCCTGCCCAGCTTCGACAAGCAGTACGTGCGCGACTGGCTGGCCAACGACTCCGGCTGGGACCGTGTCTCGCCGCCCCCGGACCTGCCGGACGAGGTCGTCGCGGCCACGCGGGAGCGATACCTCGAGGCCTACCGGAGACTGACCGGCCACGAATTCGGGGACGGCTTCACAACCACTTCCTGACGCACTATCCTGAGCGCAAGCTGAGAGGCTCTCAGTGATCTCCCCCGGGATTGCTGAGAGTTTCCCTGTTCCCCCCGAACAAGGAAGTCCGCCAATGACGTTCTCCCGCGCCCGTCTCGTCCGGGCCCTGGTCGCAGCCTTCGCCGCGACACTCGTCAGTGCGCCGGCGTGGGTGCCTGCCCCCGCCGCCGCCGTCGACACCCCCACCGCCGCGACCGCGGACGCCGCGCTCCGCGTGGGCACCTTCAACGTCCGCTGCGCCAACTGCTCGAAGAACCCGGTCAACAGCAGGGAGAAGAGCTGGAGCGTCCGCGGCCCGGTCGTCGCCCAGTCGATCGTCGACGAGCGCCTCGACGTGATCGGCCTCCAGGAGGCCTCCCCGGGCCTGCTCAGCGGCACGAAGATCGCCCAGTTCGAGAACCTGCTCTCCCTGGTGAACGAGCGCGGCGGCTCCTACGCCGTCACCAACGACGCCCGCTACAACTGCACGCGGACCTCGACCACCTTCAGCAGCTGTGGCGGGTACCTCAACCGTGGTGCCTCCCAGGACGCGCGCATCTTCTACAACACCCAGCGCCTGTCCCTGGAGGACAACGGCTCGCTGCGCCTGGACGGTCGCTCGATCGGCAACGGCAGCGCCCGCTACATGGCCTGGGCGCAGTTCAGCGACAAGGTGACCGGGAAGCAGTTCATCTTCGCCACCGCCCACTTCGAGCCCGGCGTGAGCAAGAGCAAGACCTCCGTGCGCGTGAAGCAGGTGAAGAAGGCCGTCGCAGAACTCAACCGGGTCAACGACGGACTGCCGATCATCTGGGGCAGTGACCTCGCCAGCAGCAAGCTGACCCACGTCGGCAACAAGGCCTACGACGCCTTCCGGGCCGCCGGCTTCACCGATCCGCTGGGCAACACCTACAAGTCGAAGGTCATCCCCACCAGCGCCGATCTGACGCCCTCGACGGCGGTGAACGAGGAGTACTTCACCCTCAACAACTTCGCGAGCGGCCCGAAGGACTACGTCAGCCGTGGCTACAAGCTCGGCGCCCACCTCGACTACATCCTGGTCAAGGGCAACGTGCGGACCACGGCGTGGAAGGAAGTCATGAACCTCGACTCCGGCGGCAAGTTCGCGGGGGTCATCCCGTCCGACCACAACATGGTGGTCGCCTCGGTCGCCCTGGCCTGATCTCCCGGTCTCCGGCCCGGTCCGCTGCGGCGGGCCGGGCCGAGCCGTGCCCGGCTAGGGGAGTTCCGCCCGGGCGACCAGGGCCGCCAGCGGGCTGTCCTCGCCGAGGTTGGCCAGCAGGGACGCGCCGTGCAGGGCGTTGCCGAGCGGCTCGGTGAGCGTCAGCGACGGCCACTGCATGCGCAGGTAGCTGGTGAAGCGGTCGCGCACGTGGCGCGAGCGCAGCACCTGGCCCAGCGCGCACACCTGCGGCGGCTCGTGGCCCATCAGCCCCACCCGGCGCAGCCCGGCCAGCACCGACTCGCTGAGCTCCGCCGCCGCGGCGTCCATGATCCCGGCCGCCACCGGGTCGGTGTCGGCGGCCTCGTCCACCACCCGGGCGAAGTCGGCGATGCGGCTCACCCTGCGATGGTCGGACTGGAGCTCGACGTACGCCGTGGACAGGTCGGGGAACAGCTCCGCCAGGCGCGCGGTCAGCCGGGTCATCCGCCCCCGGCCGTCGTAGCCGCGCATCGCGGCGTCCATGCCCGCACGCCCGATCCAGAACGCGCTGCCGGCGTCGCCGAGCAGGTGGCCCCAGCCGTCCACCCGTGCCACGGACCTCGGGCCGACGGCGAGCGCGACCACGCCGGTGCCGGCCGCGACCACGGCACCGGGGGAGTCCCCGAGCGCACCCAGGTAGCTGGTGGTGGAGTCGTGGGCGACCGCGACCTCGGTGATGCCGGCCGGCGCCACCAGCCCGAGGAGCTCTGCGGCCTCCGGCGCCACCAGGCCGGAACTGCCCACGCCGAGCACGGTCGGCGTCAGCCGGTGCTCGGTGAGGAACGCGATCGCCGCCTCCGCCACCTGGGGCATCAGCGGGCGGTCGGTGAGGATGCCGGGGGCGTCGCCCTCGAGGCGCTCCAGGCCGTGCTCCCACCGCAACCGGATCCCGCTCTGGCCGGCGTCCAGCGCCAACATTCCGCCCACGTCGGCAGCCTAATCCGCGATCGCGCCCCGGATCCGGGGAACGTACGGACTCACCCCGACAGGGTGGCCGGGCACCAGCCGCGCAGCCCGTTGAGGAAGGCGAGCCCCTCCGCCCGGTCGAGGTCGGCGACGACGAGCCGGGCCTCGCGCAGCCGTCCGGACGCGAGTAGTTCGGCGCGCAGCGTCCCCGGGAGCAGGCCCGAGGACGCCGGCGGTGTCACCCACGCGCCGTCGAGGAGTACCGCGAGGTTGCCCAGCGTGCACTCGGTCAGCTCACCGCGGGAGTTGTGGCACACGACGTCGTCGACGCCCGGCCCGGCCGCCCGGCGCAGCCGGTCGTAGTGCGCACGGTGGGTGGTCTTGTGCCGGATCACCGGGCCCAGCAGCCCGTCGGCGTCCAGCGGTTCGCGGGCCAGCGCGAGGCGCACCGGGCGGCCCTCCTCCGGTGCCGGCGCCACCTCGACCGCCGGCGGGCCGTCGCCCGCGACCAGCCGGACGCGGTGCCGTCCCGTGGGATGGGCGGACGCGGTGCGGTCCAGCAGGTCCTCCACCGCCGGGGCAGCCAGCGGCAGCCCGTGCGCGGCGCAGGTGGCGGCCAGCCGCGCGAGGTGGGCGGCCCGGCGGGCGAACCGGCCGTCGGCCAGCAGCATCGTCTCCAGGCCGCGCAGCGGGACGCCGGCGAGGAAGGCGGCCTTCGCGTGCCACTCGGCCACCTCCGCCGCGGGCAGGGAGTCGGCGACGACGCCGCTGCCGATGCCGCAGGTGAGCACCCCGTCCCGGGCGGTGACCGTCCGGATCGGCACGTTGAACACCGCGTCTCCGCCGGGCCGGATGAGCCCGAGCGCGCCGCAGTACCAGCCCCTCGGGGCGTCCTCGAGGTCGGCGATCACGCCCATCGCTGCGAGCTTCGGCGCGCCGGTCACCGACCCGCAGGGGAACAGTGCGGCGAAGACCTCCGCCAGCCGGGTGCCGGGCGGCGTGCGTCCGCTCACCGTGGAGGTGAGCTGCCAGACCGTCGGCAGCCGGTGCACCTCGAACAGCCGGTCCACGTTCACGGTCCCGGGGAGGCAGACCCGCCCGAGGTCGTTGCGGAGCAGGTCGACGATCATGAGGTTCTCGGCCCGCTCCTTGGGCGTCGCGAGCACGTCCGGCCCGGCGGACGCGGGCGCGGTGCCCTTCATCGGCTCGGTCACCACCCGCTCGCCGCGGCGCGCGAAGAAGAGCTCCGGCGACACGCTGGCCACGCCGGCGGCAGCCGAGTAGACGGCGTAGCCGCCCGGCTGGGCCGCGGCCAGCCCGCGGAAGAGCTCCCACAGGTCGGCTCCGGGGGCGACCGCCCGCCACCGCGAGGTGAGGTTCACCTGGTAGCAGTCGCCCGCGGCGATGTGCCCGACGACCCGCGTGACCCCGTCCTCCGGGCCCAGCCCGTGCGCCAGCGTCCGGTCGGGTCGCCAGTCGAGGGCGGGCAGTCCGGCCGGGTCCTCCGGCCAGGGTCCGGGCGGGTCGGCGTAGACCTCGAAGTGCGCGGCGGGGGTGTCGTCGCGCCGCGCGTGCTGGGCCGCGTCCCACGCCCCGGCGGCACCGTAGGACAACCCGCCGAGCACCCACGCGCCGGCCAGCGCCGCGGCCTCGGCCGCCTCGACGACGGCTGGCACCTCCGCGGGGGAGTCCGCCCGGAGCACCCGGGGACGCCCCAGGAACACCCCGCGCAGCCGTTCCTGCCTCCCCGGCGGATCGGCGGGCAGGTCGAACGCCGCGCTGACCGCTCGGCTCAACGGACCTGCCGTCCCCGGAAGTGGTCCATCGTGTGGTTGATGCCGAACAGGTCGACCAGCGCCTCGAAGGCCCGTCCCGGCAGCACGCGCAGCGCCGGGACCACGCGCACCAGCGGCGGGAGGATCAGCTGGCGGCGGTCGCGGGCGATGGCGTCGAGCACCTTGGCCGCCACCTCCGCCTCCTTCAGGATCGGCAGGAGCAGGGGGAACCTCGTCCGCACCCCGGCGAACATGCCGGTGTCGATGTAGTAGGGCGCCACCAGCACCGTGTGGACGCCGCTGCCGCGCAGCTCCGCCCGCAACGACTCGGTGAAGCCGACCGCAGCCCACTTGCTGGCCGCGTAGTCGGTCTGCCGGGCGACGCCCACCAGGCCGGCGGCGCTGGCGATGGTGACGAGGCTGCCGCGTCCACGGGCGACCATGCCCGGGAGGAAGGCGCGGGTGGTCCAGTACATCGCCAGGGTGTTCACCTCGAAGGTGCGCCGGATCCCCTCCTCGGTCGCCTCCAGCAGGGGCTTCCCGGTGACCACGCCGGCGCAGTTCACCAGCACGTCCACCTCCCCGGCGTCCGCGGCGGCGGCGGCCACCGCGGCGGCGTCCGTCACGTCCACGCGGGCGCCGGTCGCCCCGGCCCCCGCCTGTCGCGCGGTCTCGGCCGCGGCCTCACCGTCGAGGTCCCACGCGACGACGCGGGCACCGCGGCCCGCAGCCTGCAGGACGAGCCGGCGGCCCAGACCGCTGCCCGCACCCGTGACGAGCACCCTCGCACCATCGAGCTCCACGGCTCACCCCCACCGGTTCAGCAGGCCGATGGCCCGCGTCATGACGTCCGCGTACCCCTTGTTGCCCACCCCTCGCGGCGGCGCGATCGGGTGCAGCCGCTGCACGGCCACCGTCTGCGGCTCCGTGTACTTCAGCAGGCCGTGGCTGCCGTGCCGGCGTCCCATGCCCGACTCGCCCATCCCGCCCATGGACGCGGCGTGGGAGCCCCAGGCCGCGGCGTAGCCCTCGTTGACGTTCACCGTGCCCACGCGCAGGCGGGCAGCGACGGCCTCGCCCCGTCCGGCGGACCAGACGCTGGCGTTGAGCCCGTAGCGGGAGTCGTTGGCGCGCTCGACGGCCTCGTCCTCCGACGCCACCCGGTACAGCGAGAGCACAGGGCCGAAGGTCTCCTCCCGGCACAGCGCCATCTCCTCGGTGACCCCGGACAGCACGGTCGGCTCGTAGAAGAACGGGCCGAGGTCGGGCCGCGGCCGTCCGCCGGCGAGCATGAACGCGCCCTTCGCGACGGCGTCCTCGACGTGCCGGGAGACCGCGGCGAGCTGCCCCGCGGAGGCCAGCGAGCCGACGTCGACGTTCCAGTCCAGGCCGGCGCCGAGGCGCAGCGAGGCGACCTGGGCGAGGAGCTCCTCGACGAAGCGGTCGTAGACCTCGCCCACCACGTACGCCCGCTCGATGCCCACGCACACCTGGCCGGTGTTGGCGAAGGCCGCGCGGACGGTCCCTGCCGCGGCGGCCCGCAGGTTCGCGTCGGCGAGCACCAGCAGCGGGTTCTTGCCGCCCAGTTCCCCGGAGAAGCCGATCAGCCGCTCGGCGCAGGCGGCGGCCAGCCGGCGTCCGGTGGCGGTGGAGCCGGTGAACATCACGTAGTCCACCTCCGCGACCAGCGCCGGCCCGAGCACCGACCCCGACCCCGGCAGCACCTGGAAGAGGTTCTCCGGCAGGCCGGCCAGGGCGAACAGTTCCGCGAGCAGCCGCGCGGTGAACGGCGTCTGCGAGTCGGGCTTGAGCACCACGGCGTTGCCGGCCAGCAGCGCCTGGGCCGCGTCGGAGGCGGGCAGGTTGAACGGGTAGTTCCAGGGGTTGATGATGCCCACCACACCGACCGGGCGGTGGTACTCCCTGGTGCGGGTGAGCAGCGGGATGGCTCCGGCCCTTCGGGACGGCCGCAGCAGCCCGGGAGCCTGGGACGCGAACACGCGCACCGCGCGGGCCGCGTCCAGGAACTCCTCGAGGGCGCTGATCCGGGCCTTGCCGGTCTCCTCCTGGATGGTGTCGAGGATCCGGTCCCGGTGGGCGAGGATCAGCCGGGCCAGCTCGCGGAACACCGCGGCGCGCCGGGTGACGGGGACTCTCGCCCAGGCGCGCTGGGCGACCCTGGCCCGGGCGACGGCCGGCGCGATCGCGTCCGGCGGGGTCGCGGGCAGGACGCCGTAGACGGTGTCATCGAAGGGACGGCGAACGACCAGGTGCTCGGGGGCCACGGGCATCAGGGTACGCGGACGCTACCCGCGCGCGGCCCCCTTGTGCAGGTCGTGCCCCACGGGTCCCCGGGCGTACCCCGATCGGCCCCCGGCTTCCCCCGCGCGAGCCTGTGCAGCCACCCCACCCACGCCTAGGGTGAGCAGCATGGAACCGAGCAGCAACACTCCTGCCGACGAGCGCGAGCCGATCGAGACCGAGCCCGCCGTCGAGCCCACGACCCCCGCCGACACCGACCCCGAGCCGGTGGACGCAGAACTGGTCGATCCCGAGCCGGTCGCACAACCCGTCGCCGAGCCGGTGGACGCCGAGCCGGTGGACGCCGAGCTTGTCGATCCCGCGCCGGTCGCGCAGCCCGTCACCGCGCCGGTCGCGCAGCCCGTCACCGAGCCGGTCGAGGACGCCGTCCCCGCAGAGCCCGGCCCCCTCGCCCTCGACGACGTCGAGCCCGAGGCCCCGGTCGCCCCGGACCTCGGTGCGCTGGAGACGGAGGCGCGCCTGCCCGGCCAGGCCACCAACCTCGACCTGCCGAGCCTCGAGCTCCCGCACCCGGCGCCCGAGCCGGCACCCCCCGCACCGCCGGTGGCGCCGGCGGTGCCCTTCGGCGGCGACTACTCCCAGAACCTCGCGCAGTCGGCCTACGGCCAGCCCGCGCCCCAGCCGTCGCCGGCTCCGCAGGCGGTCCCGCAGCCGCAGGCGCCGTACGCGGAGTCCCCGTACGCCGTGCCCCCGGCGCAGCAGTACGCCCAGCCGGCCTTCGGGCAGGACCCCTACGCGCAGGCCGGCTACCAGCCCGGCTACGCCCAGCCCGGGCAGATGGTGCCCGCCGCCTCGATCTCGCCGGCGGAGGAGAACACCTGGGCAACGGCCGCGCACTGGTCGTCCCTCGTCGCCGGTCTGGTGAGCCTGCCGTTCCTCGGCCCGCTGCTGGTGATGCTGGTGCAGGGCCCGAAGAGCGCGCGGGTGCGCGCGAACGCGGTGGAGTCGCTGAACTTCGACATCACCATGTCGATCGCCATGATCGTCAGCATCGTGCTGATGGTGGTCATCGTCGGCTTCATCCTCGCCCCGCTGGTCGGCCTGCTCTGGCTGATCTTCAAGATCGTCGCGGCCGTCCAGACCACGAGCGGGCAGGACTACCGCTACCCGTTCAACATCCGCATCGTGAAGTGAACCCCGTCCGGGGTCGTCGGCCGCGGCCGGTAGACTCGGGCCGTGCAGAGCCCGGGTGACGACTGGACCGACGACCCCGGACCCAGGGACGCCTGTGGCGTCTTCGGCGTGTGGGCGCCCGGCGAAGAGGTGGCCAAGCTCACCTACTTCGGCCTCTACGCCCTCCAGCACCGCGGCCAGGAGTCTGCCGGCATGGCGGTCAGCAACGGCGAGCGCATCATGGTCTTCAAGGACATGGGCCTGGTCTCGCAGGTGTTCGACGAGCCCACGCTGAACTCCCTCAACGGGTTCCTCGCCGTCGGCCACTGCCGCTACTCCACCACCGGCGCCAGCACCTGGGACAACGCCCAGCCCACCTTCCGCGGCACCCGCGACTTCAGCCTCGCGCTCGCGCACAACGGCAACCTCACCAACACCGACGAGCTCGAGGCCTGGCTGGGCCAGAGCGTCGAGCCGTCCCAGGTGCCGCGCAAGAACCGCATGGACTCCACCTCCGACACCGCGCTGGTCACCGCCCTGATGACGGCCCACGCGGAGAACGGCCTGAAGGAGGCGGCGCTCGAGGTGCTGCCCCGGCTCCAGGGCGCCTTCTGCCTGGTCTTCGCCACCGAGCACACGCTGTTCGCCGCGCGCGACGCCCAGGGCATCCACCCGCTCGTGCTCGGCCGGCTGGCGTCGGGCTGGGTGGTCGCGAGCGAGACCGCAGCGCTCGACATCATCGGGGCGTCGCTGATCCGCGAGGTCGAGCCGGGCGAGCTGATCTGGATCGACGAGTCGGGGCTGAACAGCACGCGCTTCGCGCAGGCCGACCCCAAGGGGTGCCTGTTCGAGTACGTCTACCTCGCTCGTCCCGACACCCTCATCTCCGGCCGCCGGGTGCACGCGGTGCGCGTCGAGATCGGCCGGACGCTGGCCATGGAGGCCCCGGCAGACGCCGACCTGGTGATCCCCACCCCCGAGTCGGGGACGCCGTCGGCCATCGGGTTCGCGGAGGCGTCCGGCATCCCCTACGGCCTGGGCCTGGTGAAGAACTCCTATGTCGGGCGGACGTTCATCCAGCCGTCCCAGACCATCCGGCAACTGGGCATCCGGCTGAAGCTGAACCCGATCCGCGACGTCATCGAGGGCAAGCGGCTGGTGGTGGTGGACGACTCGATCGTCCGCGGCAACACCCAGCGCGCGCTGGTGAAGATGCTCCGCGAGGCCGGCGCGGCCGAGGTGCACGTGCGCATCTCGTCCCCGCCCGTGCAGTGGCCGTGCTTCTACGGCATCGACTTCGCCACGCGCGCCGAGCTGATCGCGCCCGGTCTCAGCGTGGACGAGATCTGCCGCTCGATCGGCGCCGATTCCCTCGGCTACATCAGCCTGGAGGGGCTCACCGCCTCCACCGGCATCTCCGGGCGCAAGCTGTGCCGCGCCTGCTTCGAGGGCACCTATCCGGTGCCGATCCCCGCCGACCGTGCCCGCCAGATGGGATTGGAGCAGAAGCTTGGCTGCTGAGCAGAGCGCCTACGCCGCCGCCGGTGTCGACATCGTCGCCGGTGACCGGGCCGTGGAACTGATGAAGGCCTCCGTCGCGGCCAGCCACCGGCCGGAGGTGCTGGGCGGCCTGGGCGGCTTCGCCGGCTTCTTCGACGCCTCGGCGCTCGCGCGCTACCGGCGTCCGGTCCTGGCCACCTCCACCGACGGGGTCGGCACCAAGGTGGCGATCGCCCAGGCGATGGGCGTCTACGACACGATCGGCTGGGACCTCGTCGGCATGCTCGTCGACGACCTGGTAGTCACCGGCGCCGAGCCGCTGTTCGTCACCGACTACATTGCGTGCGGGAAGGTCTTCCCCGAGCGCATCGCGGCGATCGTCGGTGGGATCGCTGCGGCGTGCACCGCGGCGGGCGCCGCGCTGCTGGGTGGCGAGACCGCTGAGCATCCCGGCCTGCTCGAGCCCGAGGAGTTCGACATCGCCGGCGCCACCACCGGCGTCGTCGAGTACGACCGGATCCTCGGGGCCGACCGGGTGCGTCCCGGCGACGCCGTGCTGGCATTGGCGTCCTCGGGGCTGCACTCCAACGGGTACTCCCTCGTGCGGCACGTGGTCGCTTCCGCCGGCTGGGAGCTCGACAGGGAGGTGCCGGAGCTGGGCCGCACGCTGGGCGAGGAGCTGCTCACCCCCACCCGGGTGTACGCCAGGGACCTGCTGGCGATCATCGACGCGGTCGAGGTGCACTCGATCAGCCACATCACCGGCGGCGGCCTGGCCAACAACCTCGTGCGGGTGCTGCCCGACGGTGTCGTCGCGGACCTCGACCGTGCGTCGTGGACGCCCCCGGCGGTCTTCGGCCTCGTGCAGGACCTCGGACGCATCTCGCAGCCGGACGTGGAGGCGACCCTGAACCAGGGCGTCGGCATGGCCCTGGTGCTCCCGGAGTCCTCGGTCGCCACCGCGAGCCGGCTCGCCGAGCAGGCGGGCATCGCGTCCTGGGTGCTCGGCGGGATCCGTCCCGAACCCGGGGCGCCCGCCCGCGTGGAACTGCACGGAGAGCACCCTCTCCGGGGCTGAGCGTCGTCTTTGCGGCCGTGCGCTGATTGGGTACCCTTGGCCTCACGAAGACACTTGATTGATTCTTGAAGCGGCTCGACCGCTGCGAAGGGGGCTGACCTCATGGGGCGCGGCCGTGCGAAGGCGAAGCAGACCAAGGTCGCTCGCGATCTGAAGTACCGTTCCTACTCCACCGACTTCAGTTCGCTCGAGCGCGAACTTCGTGGAGACGGCCTCGAGCCCGGGTTCCAGCCCGAGGACGAGGTGGAGGACGACCAGTACAGCGACCTGGCCGGTCGCTACGACGACGGTGACGACACCGACGACGCCCAGGATTACCGCCGCATAAGTTGAGCGGCACCCCCACGCACCACTGACACCCCTGGCCCGCGGGTCAGGCGTGTGGCGTGCGTGCGGCCAGCGCGGCCATGGTCGCCAGCAGCGCGCCGGTGACAGCGACGGCGAGCGCCGGGGAGGCGAGCGGCGCCAGGGCCGTCTCCGCCACCGCCCCCGCCACGGGGGAGAGTGCGGGAGACAGCCCGTCCACCAGCGCACGGACGAAGGCCGTCGTCGCCCACCACGTGGCGACGATGCCGACGGCGATCGCTGCGCCGACGGTAATCAGCGCGCGGCGCCGGGGTGGCCAGACCGCCACGGCGCCGATCGCCGCGAGGAACGCCAGGACCCCGAGCCAGGCGGCGCCGATACCGAGCACCCGGTAGGCCGCCTGGAGGGTGGGCAGCAGGGCGGGGTCGACCCGCAACAGCGTGAAGCCGCCGGTGACCTCCGGCAGGCGGTCCAGGAACGGGACGCCGGCCTCGGTCAGCCGCTGGGTGACGGCGTCCACGAACGGCGCGAAGCGCAGCTGCACCTCACCGTCCACCACCTGGAGCCGCCCGGGGTCGCCGGAGAGCAGCGCGCGCAGTTCGGCGTGCGCGAGGCGCAGGCTGGCCGTCCAGGCCGTCTCGAACGCGTCGCTGCCTGCAGCCTGCCCGACGGCCCGCTGGACGAGCGCGCTGGCGAGCCGGTTGTCCTCCAGCCCGAGCTGCCGGTTGATCGCGTCGGTGAGGGAGGCGGTCAGGGCCTCCTGCACGCGTGGGTCGCGGACGAGGGGGCCGTAGGCGGCAACGAAGGCCTCGGTGTCGTCGACCTGGTGGTGCGCCCAGTCCGCCACGACGGCCGCCGGTGCGAGCACGCCGGCCAGCACCGCGAGCACCACCCCCAGTGCCGCGCGCCACCACCGCGGAGGACGGCCGACGCTCTCGGATCGGGACATGGTGCCTCCACCTTCTCGGGTCAGGGCCGGTCCGGCCCGCTGCAAGGTGGTAACAGCGTCCTCCGCCGACGGCCGCGCCGCACCCCCGTGGAGGCAATTTCCCGTTCCCGACTTCCGGCACGGAATCCCTGTCACCTGTCCGGGTGACAGCGCCATTCACTGTCGTGTGAATTCGCAATTGGCGGGTAACAATTCCGGTCGGGCAGCGGTAGCCTCAGCACGAGATCTCGCCATTCGCTCCCGCCAGTGCACGGCACCGGCACGGAGCACCACATGGACGCGGAGCGCGATGAGGCTGAGCCGGGAGAGCAGGGGGCAGGGGGGCCGCCCCCGTTCCTGGCTGCGCCCGGTCTCGCTGGCCGTCTCCTACGCCCTCGTCGCGGGGCTCCTCCTCTCTGCTCCCGTCGCGCAGGCGGCCGAGCCCACAGCCCGGCCCGCCGGCACGGCGCCGGCCGCGGGCACAGGGTCGACACCTTCCTCCGAGACCGGGACGACCGTCCGCCTCAGGGACGCCGCCACACCGCAGCAGCCGCTCACCCGTGCGCGTGCGGCCGCCGTGATCAAGAAGCTCCTCGCCGAGCAGCGCCTGGCCGCGAGCCAGGCGGCCGCCGCCCAGCAGCGCACCGCCCTGCTGAAGAGGGCGAAGGCGATCGCCGCAGCCCGCGCGCGGGCGAACCGCCAGCTCCAGAAGGCGCTCGAGGCGTTGTCGAAGGCACTGTCCACCAGCCAGTGCGTGGCCGTCGGTGGGGCGACCGGCGGGGCCGCGTCCATCTCGTGCCCGCTGGCCTCCGACGGCAGCGGCGGCACGGGCGGCACCGGGTCGGGAGACACGTCCGGGGACGGGACCCAGGATCCCCCCGCGACCGGTGAACCGCTGCGCAGCGCGGTCGGGCCGTCCGGCGACGTACGCATTTTGTCCACCCGGGACCTGCGGGCGACCCTGCCGCGCGTGCTCGCCGAGTGGCGCGCCGCCGGTGCCGACACGGGCGGAGTCACCGCGCGGGTGGCGGACCTCCCCGACGGCTACCTCGGCCTGGCCGAGGGGCGCCGGGTGACCATCGACCGGGACGCCTCGGGCTGGGGCTGGGACCGGATGGACCTGGCGACCGTCCTGCGCCACGAGGTCGGCCACGCCATCGGGCTGGGCCACAGCCGCCACGGCGTGATGGCCCCGGAACTGCTGCCCGGCCAACGCAGGCACGTGCCCGCGGCGCTGCCGGCCACGGACGCGCCGGCTCGGGGCGCGCAGGCACTGATCACGCCGCTGGAGGAGACCGCGGGCGCCGCGGCGGACGCGCCGGCAGCGGACGAGCCCTCGGTCCCCGCCGCGGAGGAGCCGGCGCCGGCACCCACCACCGCGGACGAACCGGCGCCTGCCACGACGGACGCACCTGCCACCGATGCGCCCGCCACCACCGGTGCCGGCGACGGCGCAACGGACGAGCCGGCAGCCACCGTCCCCGCCCGCTGGCAGGTCGACGGGGCGAGCGCCGTCCTGTACCCGGGCACCGCCTCCGGCAAGGGCAGGGTCTGGTTCGACCCGGAGGCCGGCCAGTGGGTCTTCACCCGCGGTGACACCTCCGTCCGGGTCTCGGGCGACGGCATCACCCACGTCCGCGTGGCCGGTGGCCAGGCCTCGATCAGCATCGACCTGAGCGGCCTGCGCAGCAGCCTCGAGGTGGACGTCGAGGGCCAGGACGAGGTGGGCGTCGACGGCTCGGGCGACCTCTCGCTCACCGGGGACGACCACCAGCTCCTCATCCGCAGCCTGCTCGCGCTGCTCCGGGTCGTGGCCCCGTCGTACCGGTTCTCCGTGACGGCGAGCGGGTCGACGGTGACCTTCAGCGGACACGTCGAGCTCGCCACCGGCGCCGACCTCAGCGTGGTGGCCGAGAGCATCCTCGCCGACAGCGCCACCATCGACACCCGCGGCGGCGACGGTGCCGGGGACATCACGCTCGGCGCCGTCGCCGCGGGCGACGCGGCCCACGCGCTGCTCGTCCTGAAGGACACAGAGGTCTTCGGCGGCGACGTCGACCTGTCCGCCTCCGCCTCCGGCCGCTCGGACGCCGGCGCCGTCGTGCAGGTCACGGGCTCGACGATCGGGGCGACCGGCTCGGTGGCGATCAGCACGCGCGCCGACCTGCGGGCCGTCCTCGGTGACGGGACGGCGGCAACGGCCCTCGCCGCGACGACGGTGCAGGGCACGTCCGTCTCTGCGGGCCAGGAGCTGGCCGTGACCGCCGCGACCACGACGGACCTCTCCGCCGACGCCGGCACCGCACTGGTCGCGGGACTGACCCGGGTGACGAGCGTCTCGGTGTCCGATGCCGACCTGGCCGCAGCGGGCGTCCGGCTGGCCGCCACGGCCGGCGGGACGCTGTCCTTCTCTGCCGGCACCGACCTGGCAGCAGGGCTGTCCAGCACCACCTCCGCCGGTCTGTCCGGCACCGTCCACATCGCCGCCGGCTCGGCAACGCAGGTCGACGCGTCCACGACCGACCGGCTGCGGCTGGCCGCGGCCGGCGACGCCGTCGTCCGCGTCGTGCTGACCACCACGAGCGGCATCGATGACGGCGCACTGGTCAGCGTCGACAACGGCCTCGCCGTGAGCGCGAGCGCCGGCCACCAGCTCGAGGTCACCGCCGGCGGCCTCGGTGTCGCGGTCAGTTCGGCGCGGACCGCGGCCGGCGTCGGCGAGGCGGCCGACCTGCGGGGGGCGGGCTCGCTCGGCCTCGCCGCCACCAGTACCGATGCCACCTCGGTCACCGCCGGGGGGCCGGCACTGGTCTCCTCGCTCGCCGACACCGGTGCCCGGCTGTCCGCCGGGCCGGCCCTCACCGTCGGGGACCTCACGATTACCGCCACCCAGGACGCCACGGCGATCGCCAGCGGCCAGGGCACGGCCCTCGTCGCGGCCGACCACACCACGACCGCCGCCATCGGACGCTCCCTCCTGCTCACCGGCGCACTCGACGCCACCGCCACCGGAACCTCCCGCACGACCGCTCACGCGCTCGCCGGGCGGTGGACGCCGGTGGCCGCGGACGCCCTGGCCGGCCTGGGCGGGCTGCCCTTCACCGCTGTCGCCCTGCCGGTGCGGCTGTCGGGCCAGGCGGGCGTCGGCTCGTCCGCGCTGGCCGTCGTCGACCTTCCCGCGGGGCTCCTGGCCGAGGTGGCGGGCGGCGCGCGGCTGCAGGCTCTCGTCGGCGGTGCCTCCGCAGCGACGGTCGGTGGCGGCACGGGCCTCCCCGACCCGGGGGTGGCCGTCAACGACGCGGGGTTCTCCGCCGTGGTCGGTGCGTCGTCGCCCGTCCTCGCCGGCGGCCCCCTGGTGATCCACGCCGGACGCGGCCCACCGGCGATCGAGACCCGTACCGACGCCACCGTCACCGCAGACCTCACCCGCTTCGGCACCACCCTCCCGACCGGCCGTCCCGCCGGCGCCGTCCTCGTCCTCGCCGCCCTCGGCGGAACCCTCACCGCCCCCGGCGCCACCCTCAGCTTCGCCCCCGGATCGCTCCCCGCCGACGCATGGGTGAGCATGACCCCCCGCGCCGCGACGATCAGCGGCCTCCACCTCGGCTCCCCGGTCTACGATCTGCACGCCCGGGACGCCCGCACCGGCGCGGTGATCAGCACCTTCGCCATCGCACCCCGGCTGTCCATCCAGGTCGCGGCCGCCGACGCCGGTGCCGTCATCTACTACGTCGCCGCAGACGGGACGCTCCAGCAGCAGGCCACCACCTGGGACCCGGCCACCGGGACCCTCACCGCCGACCTCCCGCACTTCTCGGCCTACACCACCGGCAGCCCGCTGCAGGGCGTGGTCGCGTGGATCGTCGGGAAGCTCAACGGAACGCTCAGCGACACCACCCTCGCGCTCGCCCCCGGGGTCACCCTCAGCGGCCTCGCGGTGACCGCGACCTTCGACCCGGCCGGGGCCACCTGGAGCGGCAGCGCGAGCGTGACCGGCACGATCGCCGTCGACCTCGCCAGCGGTGGGTGGCGGGTGTCCGGAAGCACGACGCTCTCCGCCACCTACACGGTCACGGGCGAGCCCGACTCGGGCACCCTCACCCTCACCGTGACGAACCTGACGCTCAGCGTCGCCCAGGGCGGGGAGGTGGCGACGCTGTCGATCGCCTCGGCCTCGCTCAGCCAGACCGGACGCGACCTCGTGCTGACCGCGGCGGGCGTCACGGCGACGGTGGCGGGTGGCCTCGTCTCGATCGCCGGCGACCTGGTCCTCACCAGCCGCGCGGCCACGGGCCAGGTGGAGTTCTCCCTCACCGGCGCGGTGACCTTCGGCTCGGCGGGCGCGGGGCTCGCGCTGACCGGCGCCGAGCTCACCTACGGCGCCGATGGCCTGGTCGTCGGCGGCACCCTCGCCGCGAGCATCGCCGGCCAGTCGATCACCGCGACCGTCCGGGCGGCGGCGAGCGCCGACAGCCTCGAGCTGGCGGTGTCGGGCCTCGCGCTGGACCTCGGCGCGGGCACCGCGCAGCGCCTGGAGGTCACCGGCGGCGAGGGCAGCCTGACGATCACCGACGCCGGCTACGAGGGCACGATCACCGCGACGGCGGTCGCCACCGGGCTGCTCTCGGCGACGGTGGGCCTCCGCCTCGGCCTGGCGCGCTCGGCCACGAGCAGCACCGTCTCCGCGCTGCTGGCGCTCACCGCAGGAGACATCTTCCTCGGTGCGGACGGACGCGGCGTGCGGCTGTCGGGTGCGGCGGTCGCGCTGCTCGTCGAGGCCGACGGGACGGGCGTCCGCTACGCCCTGGACGCCTCCGGCTCGCTCGCGCTGGAGGGTTTCGCCGGAGTCACCGCAGCCGGCACCGTCCGTGCCCGGGTGAACAGCTTCGCCACGGCGGTCGACGAGACCGCTCCGGTGGTGGGCGGCACCGGTGACCGCCTGCTGTCGTTCACGGGAGCAGAGGTCGCGGACGCAGGGAACGCCTTCGTCCAGGTCATAGCGACCGGCGCCACGCTGGTGATCGGTGGCCAGGCGCTCACCGCAGACCTCGCCATCACCCAGTCCGCGGACGGGCTGACCGTGGCGGCGACCGCGCTGCGCCTGACGCTCGGCGGCGCGGGTTCCGGCATCGCCTTCACCGGGGCGGGCGACCTCGCCCTCACCAGCACCGGCGCGTCGGGCAGCATCGCCGGCACGCTCGTCGTCACCGCCCCCGGCCTGGCCGCGTCCGGCGACTTCAGCCTCGACCTGGCCTCCGACGCGTCCGGCCAGTCGCTGGCGATCACCGGCACCACCGTGACGGTGACGCTGGCCACCGTGGAGCTCGAGGTCGCATCGTTCCGCCTGTCGGCCACCACCACCGGCGGCGTCACCACCGTCGAGCTGGGCGTCACCGGCGGGTCGTTGCGCATCGCCGCCGGCGCCGCCACGCTGCTCGCGGTGGACGGCATCACCGGCGCGCTGGCGGTGAACAGTGCCGGGGTGTCCGGTTCGCTGTCCGGCACGGTGAGCTCCGACCTGGACGCCCTCCAGTTCAGCTCCGACGTCTCTGTCGAGGTCAACACCTCCGGTGTCGCCGTCGGCGGCCTCCCGGCCGGGCCGTGGCTGCGCGTGGTCGCCTCTGGCGCGCGGCTGACGATCGGCGGGCAGACGGTCACCGCGACGCTGGCGGTCAGCCGGGGCGTCGACGGCACCGGCGCCACCGTGGCCACCATCGCGGTGAGCGACGCGGCGTTCTCCCTCGGCGGAGGAGTGCTCACGCTGGCCAACGGCAGTGGCGAGTTCGTGGTCACCGCCGCGGGCCTCACCGGCACCGTCGCCGGCGACCTGGCGCTGGCCGTCACCGACGTCACGCTGTCCGGCTCGCTCGCCGCGTCCTTCGACACGGCCGCCGGCACCTTCTCCGTCGCGGGCACCGGCGTCACGCTCGCCGTCCTCGGCCAGACGATCAGCGGCGACCTCAGCGTCACCGCGGCGGACGACCTCGAGTTCGTCCTCGCCAACGGCACCGTCGAACTCGCGGGCGGGGCCGTCCGGCTGACCGGCGCGGCGGCCACCCTGACGGTCTCCGCCGCCGGCCTGACGGGGGCCTTCAGCGGCAGCGTCGCGCTGAGCGTCCCCGGGGTGAGCCTCGGCGGAGACATCGGCGCGGAACTCGACACCGCGGCCGGCAGGGTCAGGGTCGGCGGCAGCACGCTCGAACTGACCGTCGCCGGCGTCCTGATCCGGGCCGGCGAGGCCTGGTTCTCCCGCACCGCGGACGGCATCGAGCTCACCGTCGCCGACGGCGGCTTCTCCTTCGCCGCCGATCCGTCGGCCACCGATCCCGCGCTGGAGGTCTCCGAGCTCGACGCCACCCTGATCGTGGCCGCCGACGGCGTCCGCGGGACGCTGTCGGCGCGGGCGACGTTCGCGCTCGCCGACCTCGTCAGCGGAACCTTCGACGTGGCCGTGGCCATCGACACCGCCACCGGCGCCTTCCGCGTCACCCTGATCGTCCCGGCCGACCAGCCGCTCTCGGTGGCGTCCCTGGGCCGCATCAGCGGCGCGCTCTCCTTCTCCCGGGCCACGGTGGACGGCGGCGTGCAGACGGTGATCGCCGTCAGCGGGCTCACCGCCTGGATCGGCACCGCGACGGAGGCCGCCCTCACCAACGGGTCCGGCCTGCTGGTGATCAGCGACGGCGGCGTCGCCGGCTACCTGTCCGGCACCGCGGCCGCGTCCGCGGGTGGGGCGTCGATCTCCGGCAGCGCGCTGCTCCAGGTCAACACGACCAGCGGCGACGTCGAGGCGAGCGTCGAGCTCGACGGACGCACGCTCAGCGTTGCGGTGCCGGCGAACTTGTTCAGCCTCAGCATCTCCGACGCCACGCTCACCATCGGCGACTTCGTGACGATCGAGGGCAACGTCAGCTTCTCCGACGGCACGATCACCGTCGGCGGGGCGGGCGTCGCGGCCCAGGTGTTCGCGGGCACGGGCCTGATGGTGTTCCTCGGACGCGGCCCGGCCAAGCTTGCCAGTGGCGCGGTGAACCCGCTCGCGGTCGGCGTCCTGCTCAGCGACGCGCGGATCGGCCTCATCTCCTACAACGGCGGCTACGCCCTCGTCGCCTCCGGCACCGTCAGCATCGTCGGAGTGTCCGGGCTCACCCTCGCCGGCACGACGGCGGTGCGGGTCAACACCACCGGCGCGGTCATCGACGAGACCCTCGTCATCCCCGGCAGCACCGACGCCGGCGTCGACGTCGCCTTCGACGCCACGACGACGGTCACCGAGTTCACCGTGAGCGGGGCGACCCTCGCCTTCGGCGGCGTGGCGCTGACCGGCACGATCGGCTTCGGCCGCACGGGCGGCGACGTCACCGTCACGCTGGCGGACGCGGGCATCGACCTGGGTTCCGCCGTCACGGTCAGCGCCATCAGCGGCTCACTCACCCTCACCGCCGCCGGCCTGTTCGGCAGCCTCCAGGCCACCATCGACGTCCCCGCCCTCGGCCTCGACGGCACCACCGTGACGGTCGAGGCCGACACCCGTGCCGGCGCGGCCACACCGCTGCGGGTGGTCGCCGACGACCTCGCCCTGACCATCGCGGGCCAGGAGCTGACCGCCGACGTGCTCGTGCAGCGCGGGACGGACGCGGACGGCGCGGCCGTGACGATCCTCGGCCTCGCCGACGTGGGCCTGTCCATCGGCGGCCCCGGGTACGGCGTGGCGCTGGTCGGCGGCACGGGCCTGCTGGTGGTCTCCGGCAGCGGGCTCGCCGGCACCATCTCGGGCGCGATCACCCTCGACCTCGGCGCCGACGCGGGGTTCAGCGGGACGCTCTCGGTCGCGGTCAACACCACGGCGGCGGAGGTCGCGGCGTCGGTGACGTTCGCCGGCCACACCGTCGACCTCTCCCTCGCGGCCGGCCCGTACCTGCGGGTCGAGGGCACCGGCATCGCGCTGACGGTGTTCGGCCAGTCCTTCTCCGGCAACATCGCCGTCGAGAAGGCCACCACAACAGCCACCTCGCCCAGCACGGTGCTGCGGGTGGCCCTGAGCCAGGTGACGGTCAGCTTCGGGGGGTTGCTGACCGTCACCGGCGGGACCGCGCTGCTGGTCTCCGGCACGGACGGGCTGGCCGGCCGGATCGCCGGCACGGTCGCGCTCTCCGTCCCGCAGGTGAGCCTGTCGGGCAGCCTGGAGGTCGTGCTCAACACCGGCACGGCCGAGCTGTTGACGAGCTTCCGGATCGGTGACGGCGAGCCCATCGAGCTCGCCGCGCCACCCGGCGACTACCTCGCCGTGGTGGGAGAGGACATCACCCTGGAGGTGGCCGGCCAGCGGCTGGCCACCGACCTGGCCATCGTCCGCGACACCGCGGCAGGCACGCTCACCCTGCGCCTGCGCAACACCAGCCTCGCGCTGGGCGGGACGGCCGACGCGCCGGTCCTCACCGCGCGCCAGGTGACCGGCACGACCGCGGAGGTCGTGCTCTCCGCTGCCGGTCTCGTCCTGTCACTGGACGTGTCGCTCGCCCTCGCCGCGGGCGGGGTGTCCGTCACCGGTGACGTGTCGATCGACCTCGACACCACCGGTGCCTCACCGATCGCCGTCGCGCTCGCCGGCCACGCGCGGGTGGCCGTCCTCGGTCAGGAGCTCGAGGCGGACGTCGCCTTCGAACAGGCGACGACCGCCGACGGTGCCGCCGTGGTCCGCGTCGGGCTCGCCAACGGCTCCCTGGCCCTGGGCGGTTTCGGCGCGGACCAGATCTCGGGGCTGCTGGTCCTCACCGGCTCCGGTGTGGCCGGCACGCTGTCGGCCACCCTCCAGGTCGCGTCGGCGCCGTTCAGTGTGACCGGGACGATCCGGCTGGCCGTCAACACCAGCGGCGTCGCGGTCGCCGAGGAGCTCGTCGTGGGCGGCGGACGGGTGTCGCTCGACCTGCCCGCGGGCCCGTACCTGCGGGTCGAGGGCGTCGGCGTCACCGTCGTCGTGGCCGGCCAGAGCCTGCGTGGCAACCTCCTGCTCGAGAACGCGACGACCGACGACGGCGGCAGCGTGGTGCGCCTGGCCCTCACCTCCGTGCAGCTCTCCCTGGGCGACGGCACCCGCACCCTGCTGACGCTGACCGACGGCACGGCGCTCTTCGTCCTCCCCGGCACCGGGATCGCCGGGCGCGTGAGCGGCACCGTCGCACTGGTCGGCGTCCCCGGGCTCACGCTGGCGGGCACCCTCGGCCTGGAGCTGAACAGCACCGGCGGGACCGTCACCGAGTCGTTCACCGTCGCCGGAGTCACCACCCCCCTGAACATCGGCGCGGACGTCCCGCTGCGGATCTCCGGCACGGGCGTGACCCTCGCGGTCAGCGGCGCGGTCGAGCTGGTGGCCGACGTCAAGATCACGAAGGCGCCCGGCTCGCTGTCGATCGACGTCCGCAACGGCCGCATCGCGTTCGGCGCGGGACCCCTCGTGCTGGCCGGCGGGATCACCGGCACCCTGACCACGACGGCGGCCGGCAGCGTCGGCGCCCTGACCGTGACCACCCTCCAGGTGAACACCGGAGGGCTGACGGTGACCGGCTCGGTCGCGGTCGCCTTCAACAGCGGCACGACCACCTCCGGCGGGATCGCGCCGGGTGTCGCCATCCGTGTCACCGGCGCCTCGATCACGCTCGCCGCCCCCGCGTTCAGCCTCGGCGCCGACAGCCTCGACGTCCGCTACGACGCCCTGACCGGTGAGGTGGCGCTGGCGGCCACCACGGTCACCTTCACCCTCGGCTCCGCCGTCACCGTGACCGCGGACAACCACTGGTCCGGCGCACTGGTGGTCACCACCGCCGGCGTCGCCGCGAGCTTCAGCGGCTCGCTCGACGGCGTCTTCCACCTCCCCGGCGTGACGCTGGCCGGAGCGGTCGCGCTCCAGCTCAACACGACGGCCGCCGACGTCGCGCGACCGGAACTCGGCATCGACGTCGCCGCCGGACCCTTCGTCGCGGTGACCGTCGTCGACGGCGCCCTCGGCATCGGGGGGGCGGGCGGCTTCACGCTGCGCGGCAGCTTCGCCGTCAGCCGCAGCACCCAGGGGGCGACCACCTCGACGGTGGTCGCGTTCACGGGCGTCAGCGTCTCCCTCACCCCGACCGGCGGCACGGACGGCCTCTCGGTGACCGAGGGCGAGGGCGTCTTCCTCGTCACGGCGGCCGGCGTCGCGGGCTACTTCGCCGGCGCGGTGTCGGTGTCGGCGAGCAGCGCGTTCAGCGCGGGCGCCCGGGTCTCCGTCCGCTTCAACAACACCACCGGCGCGGTCGACCAGGCCGTGGCCGTGGGCACCGCGACACTCCAGCTCACCTTCAGCGACACCGAGGTCGCCAGCGCGGGCTCGCCGTTCGTCGTGGTGACCGTCTCCGGCGGCATCCGGATCGGCGACAACGTCGAGATCTACGGCGACCTGACCTTCGGCGCCGGCGTGCTGACGATCACCTCGGCGCGGGTCTTCGTCGGCAAGGGCCCGGGCTACCTCGACGACGCGGGCACCGAACCCAACCCGCTCGCCCAGGGCGTGTACATCGCGGTCACCGCGGGCCAGGCGATCAAGGCCGGCACAGGGCACGCCTTCGCCGTGACCGGCACGATCACCCTCGCCGGCTTCTCCGGGGTGACGCTCACCGGCACGGTGGACGTGCGGCTCAACAACACCGGTTCGCCGCAGACCCTGCTGGGGGAGTCGGTCGCCAACGGCACGATCAGCGTGGTGGGCGACGACCTGGCGATCGGCGTGGGCGGGCAGCTGCTCACCGGCACGGTCGCGGTGGCCACCTCACCCTCCGGCCTGACGATCAGCTTCGGCACCAGCGCCCGCGCGGGCGGCGACCCGCTGACCCTCAGCCTGGGCAACGGCGTCGCGGTCGTCACCGTGGCGGCGGGCCAGATCAGCCTGACCCCGGCCGGCACGGCGTTGGCGCTGACCGGCGACATCACCTTCGCCGGCGGCGCAGCCATCGACCTCGCCGGCGCGGTGAGCCTGCAGCTGAACACGTCCGCGGCGGCGAAGGTCGTCGACGGTGTCGAGCTCGCCGCACGCTCGGTGCGCGTCCAGGTCGGCACGACCGCAACCCCGGCACACCTCACCGTCGCCGGGCAGCAGCTCGGCGGTGTCTTCGTCTTCTCCCAGGTGACCGGCCAGGTCAGCCCGCAGGCCCCCGCCGGCACGCAGCCGCCGGTCACCGTCCAGGTCGTCGCCACCCGGGTCACGCTGGTGCTGGGCACCACGGACGCGGGCGGTGCGCTCACCGCCGGCGTCAGCCTCACCGACGGCACCGCGTACTTCGCGGTCACCGCTGCAGGCGTCGCCGGCCGGGTCGGCGGCACCGTCCGGCTGGTCGTCCCCGGGGACGCGGTCAGCTTCACCGGCACCTTCGCCGTCGCCGTGAACTCCACCGGCACGAAGGTGACCCAGGAGGTCTCCCTCGACGGCCAGACGCTCAGCCTCTCGCTGCCGGCGGGACCGTACCTGCGGGTCGAGGGCACCGGCGTCACCCTGGTGATCGCCGGCCAGCGGCTCTCCGGCGACATCAGCGTCGAGAAGTCGGGCACGACGACCACCGTCACCGTCGCCAACCTCCAGGCGGGCTTCGGCGACGGCACCACCGACGTCGTCCGGCTCACCAACGGCACGGGCTCCCTGGTGCTGGACGCCACCGGGCTGGCCGGCTCGGTGTCGGGAACCGTCAGCCTCGCCGTCCCCGGCCTCGACCTGTCCGGCGACCTCGCCCTCGCGGTGGACACCAGCCCCGCCCCCGGCGAGCCCAGCCTGTCGCTCAGCGCCGACGACGTCACCCTCACCGTGGGCGGCTTCGCCCTGGTGGGGAGCGTGGGCGTGGTCCAGGCCACCACCGCCGCCGGACGCACCACCAGGATCACCCTCTCCGTCGAGGTTGACCTCGGCGACCCGATCGGGCCGCTGAGCCTGGACGGGGACCTCACCCTCACGCCGACGGGCCTGCGCGGGACGGTCGCGCTGACGCAGACCAGCATCGACCTCGGCTCCGGCTTCACCCTCGACGCGGACGCGCTGCGCTTCGAGGTGGACACCGCTGCGGGAACGGTCGGCTTCACCGGCACCGGCATGGCGATCGGCCTGGGCGGCCCGGTGCTGTCCGGATCGTTCCTGGTCAGCCGCGCCACCACGAGCCTCGGGGCGGCCCGGACGGTGATCGCGGTCAGCGGGGCTGCCTTCGCCCTCTCGGCCACCGACACCCCCATCCTGGACGGGGTCACCGGCCTGTTCGTCGTCACCACCGCCGGCATCGCCGGCAGCCTTGCCGGCCGGATCGACCTCGGCAGCCTGCTGCCGGACTCCGTCGCGGTCTCGGGCACCTTCGCCCTGCTGGTGAACCGCTCCGACCAGCCGGTGCGCGAGTCGGTGACGGTGGGAGGCACCACCGTCGCGCTCGACGTGAAGGCGGGGCCGTACCTGCGGGTCGCCGGCACCGGGATCGCGCTCACGATCGCGGGGCAGACCCTGCGCGGCTCGGTCTCGGTGGAGCAGGACGGCACCACGACCCGCGTCGTGCTCGCCGACGCCTCCCTGCGCCTGGGCGACGGCACCACCGACCTGGTCGTCCTCACCGAGGGCAGCGGCAGCTTCGTCCTCACCGGTGGAGCCACCCCGGCGATGACCGGCTCGCTCAGCGTCACGGTCGCGCTGAACGTGCCGTCGGTGAGCCTGGGCGGCACGGTGCGACTGGAGATCGACACCGCGGCGAACAGCCTGCGCATCGGCGGCACCGACGTCCAGCTCTCGGTCGCGGGACAGACCCTGTCGGGCACCTTGTGGATCACCCAGTCCGGCCCGGCCGGCGCGCGCGTCACCACGATCAGCGCCAGCGGGGTGCGCCTCTTCCTCGGCGACGCCGGGTCCGCGTCCACGACGGACGACGACCGCGGGCTGCAACTCACCGACGGCCACGGCAGCCTGCTGCTCACCCGCGCGGGCCTCGCCACCCAGCTGGCCGGCACCGTCGAGCTGATCGGCCTGGACGACACCGGGCTCGTCCTCGGTGCGACCGACGTCGCCCTCTCGGTGAACACCACGACCTCCCCGGTGAAGGACGCCGGCCTGGGCCTCGACCTCCCCGCCGGGCGCTTCCTGCGCGTCGAGCTGGGCAGCACAGCGCACCCGGTGAGCGTGAGCATCGCCGGCCAGCAGTTCGGCGGCGCGTTCTCGTTCGAGCAGGTCGCCACCGCCGGCGCCGACCGCCGGCTGGGCACAGGGGACGACGGCAGCAGCCTCAAGATCGCGGCCACCGGCGTCACCCTCTTCCTGGGCGCGGACGGCGGCACGACCGATGACACCACCGACGACATCGGTGTCCGGGTCAGCGGCGGCACGGCACTGATACTGGTCACCGCGGACGGCCTGGCCGGCTCGGTCTCCGCCACGGCCACGATCAGCCTCGGCGCGGGCATGGCGCCCATCAGCGCGGGCGTCGCGGTCTCGATCAACCGGATGGCGCGCACGACGGGCGGCGTCACCACGCCGCTGGCGGTCGACGAGCTGTTCAGCGTCGGCGGCACCACCACCCGGCTCCGCCTCGAGGCCGGGGACTTCGTCGCCGTCGCGGTCACGGGCGTGTCGATCGACCTGGGCGGCCAGCGGTTCGCCACCGACCTCAGCGTCGAGCGCCGCGCGCAGCTCGACGACGACGGCAACCTGCCGGCGACCCGCAGCTACCTCACCACCGTCGGGTTCGCCAACCTGTCGCTCCGGCTGGGCAGCGACGGTCGCGACGTCGTCGTCGTCAGCAACGGCTCCGGCACCCTCCAGATCGTCCCGCCGTCCGCCGGTCAGCCGGGCGGCATCGCCGGACGCATCACCGCGACGGTAGCGATCGACATCCCCGGCGTCACGTTCTCGGGCACCTTCGAGGTCTCGGTCAACACCCTGACCCGCGCCTACGACCTCGACGGCACGACCCTGGCCGCGTCGTCGGTCGCGGTGAGCGGCGCCGGGCTGGTCGTGGGCATCGCGGGCCAGCGCCTGACCGGCGACGTCGGCTTCGCCCGCAGCGGCACGGAGCTGACGCTCGTGGTCAGCAACGCGAGCCTCACCCTCGGCGACGGCGCCACGAGTTTCGCCACCGTGACGGTGAGCACCGGCGCGCTCCTGATCACCCGCGGCGGGATCGCCGGATCGCTGGTGGCCGGGATCACGCTCTCGCCGACGCTGTCGAAGGACCTCAGCCTGGACGCCACCGTCGTGCTCCAGGTGAACACCACCGCCGCCGCGGTCTCGCGCACCATCACGATCGGTGCGGTCACGGCGTCGCTGGTCGTCCCGAAGAACACCCTGCGCGTGCAGGTGGGCCTGCTGGACGACCCGGCCGCGATCACCCTGTTCGGCCAGAGCCTGTCCGGCGTCGTGCTCTTCGAGCAGACCCGCACGGCGGCAGGGGTCAAGGTGGTCCGGATGGGCTTCAGCGACGTCAGCCTCTTCCTCGGCGACGCCGGCGACCCGGACACCACCGACGACGACACCGGCCTCCGGCTCACCGGCGGTGGCGGCGTCCTGCTGATGCTGCCCACCGGTTTCGCCGGTGAGCTCACCGGGACGATCGCCCTGGTGAACCTGCCGGTGGGGGTCAGGACCGACCTCACGCTCCAGGTGAACACGCTGGGCGTCGCGGTCAACCAGACCGTCTCCTTCACCGGCGTGGACGGGACGCCCGCCGGCACCCGCAGCCTCGTGCTCCGCAAGGGCCCCTACCTGCGGATCGCCGCCAGCAACATCGACATCACGATCGGCAGCCTCGCGGTGCACGGCGACATCGCATTCGACCGGTTCGGGTCGGGCACCGCGACCGTCACCCGGATCGCGATGGCGAACATCAGCATCGGCGCCGGTGCGGTCTCCGGGGGGCCGGGCGTCACCGGGGCCAGCGGCGCGCTGATCGTCTTCGGCGCGGGCGCGGTCACCGTCCCCGCGGTCGGCACCACCCCGGCCGTGCGGACGACCACCGGCGGCGTGGCCGGCGTGCTGACCGGCACGGTCGCGGTGGCCGGCGACGGCTTCGCGCTCGACGCGTCGGCCGGCTTCACCGTGAACACCACGGGCGTGGCGGTCGACCAGAGCATCGAGGTGGGCACCCAGACCCTCGACGTCACCCTGGCGGCGAGCCCGACCTTCGCCTTCATCGTCTCCGACGTGTCGTTCAGCTTCGGCGACATCCTGGAACTGCGGGCCGGCCAGTTCTCGATCGGCGCCGACGGCACCTTCGCCGGCACCGGGCTGGAACTGTTCGTCGGCAAGGGCCCCTCGAAGCTCGCCGACGGCAGCGACAACCCCGACGCGATCGGCGTGCTGGTCCGCAACGCCAGCCTCGCGTTCGTGAAGGACGCCACCGGCTTCGCCCTGGTCGCGTCCGGCACCTTCGCCCTGTTCGGACTCGACGGCCTCACCGTCTCCGGCACGGTCGCGTTCTCGGTCAACACCAGCACCGCAGCACTCACCCCGCCCGTCCTGCCCGGCTCGGGGACGCCCGCCGCCGCGATTCCGGCCGGCACCTTCTCGTTCCGGGCCACCAACCTGGCCATCTCGGTGGCCGGGGTCTTCCAGATCGCCGGCAACCTGGCGCTGACCCGCCAGCCCAACGGCGACCTGGACGTGGCGATCACCCCGGCGTCCATCGTGGTGAAGATCGGCGACACCCGCGTCGCGAGCCTGCTCGGCTACGGCGCCTTCAGCATCTCGCGGGCGACCGGCTTCCGGCTCACCACCTTCAAGATGGTCAGCTTCGAGCTGTTCCCGAACACCGACGTGCTCACCGGCGCCGTGACCGCGCCGACGCTCTTCCCGACCGCCGACCTCGCCGGCCCGCTGAAGAACCAGGTGCTGCCGACGGCGCCGACGACGATCAGGATCGCGGTCAACGACGTCAACGGTGTGGGCATCAACCCGCAGACGATCCTGGACGCTGCGCCGGAGTTCCAGGTGCTCGTGAACGGCACGGTCTCGACCACCGTCTCGATCGGCACGCCGAAGCTCGTCGGGAACGTCTGGGAGTATGCGGTCTCCGGCCTCCCCGCCAACGGGCTGGTCACCGTCCGCTTCATCTCCGGCTCGTTCGGCGACAACAACGGCGCGCTCACGATGGGAGAGGACGAGTCGTTCGTCCTGTTCACCGCCACGCCGACCCAGACAGCTCCCGGCCCGATCGCGGCCATCGCGTCGCCGGCCAACGGCGGCACGATCACCGTCGGGCAGCTGAACGCCCAGCGCTACCTCGACGTCACCTACACCAGCCTCGACGGGGCGGCAATCGACAAGACCGGCCTCGCCACCGCGCCGTTCGTGCTGTCGGGCAGCGGCGTCGCGGACGCGCAGTTCGCCGGAGCCCTGCTGATGTCCGGACGCGACGCGAGCGCCACCTCCGTGACGTACCGGTACTTCCTGACCGACAAGAACACGGCCAACCAGGTCGGGCTGTTCACCACCGGCACCGTGCTGCTGACCTTCGCCGCCAACGGGTTCGCCTCCACCAACGGCAACCGCAACTTCGCCCAGACCCAGTCGTTCACGATCGACCCGTCCGCGCCGGGGGAGAAGGTGGCCAGCGGAGCCCTCTCGCTCGGGCCGCTGACGCTGCAGGACCCGAGCATCGGGCTGGGCGACTTCGGGTTCGCCGACGGCATGGTCGTGATCACCATCACGCTCACGGTGAACCGCGCCAGCCTCGCGTTCGGCCGCACCGGCGCGACCAACGGCGCCGCCCCCACCAGCGCGCAGACCTCCAGCGGCGTCAGCGTCGACCTGATCGGGCTGAGCGGCAGCTTCGGCCTCGCGGTGGACGTCTTCGGCCTGCTCAGCGGCAACGTCCGGGTCGAGCCGACCGGCGCCTGGTCGATCGGTGTCGCCTCGCTGGCCGCGGAGATCCCGAACGTCGCACAGCTGAGCGCCACCGGCGTCCAGGTGAAGTACGACCCGGACGCGGCGGTCGGCCAGCAGCTGGTCGTGATCAACACCGCCACGCTCACCCTGCCGCGGTTCGGCATCACCGGGAACCTGCGGCCCTACAACCCGACGGCGAAGTCCAACATCACCGCCAACAACGACGAGGTGCTGGCCGCCGGGCTCGTCCCCGGCCTGGTGATCCGCGACAACGGCTTCACCCTCGGCACAGCGGAGCTGGTGTTCCGTTCGCCGTCCTCCACCCTGCCGGCGCCCGCGGACGGGAACGGCCTGACCTCCACCTCCGGCGCGTCGAAGCTGAGCTTCGGCGGCATCCTCGAACTGGACGACATCCGGGTCGGCGTGTCCGGGCTGAGCGTCACGATCACCGACGGCAAGGCGGACGCCGACTTCACCGGCCAGATCTACCTGGCCTCCGGCGGCGCGGCGCTGTTCCCGGGCAAGACGTTCTCCGCCACCCTCACCGACCGCAAGACCGCCGACGACAAGCGGGTCGACGGCACCGCGGACGACGAGGCCTTCCGGATCGCCGTCACCTTCACCCGCGGCAAGGTGGACGCCTTCCAGATGAGCGTCGACACGCTGTCGGTGGTGATCGGCAGCTACGTCACGCTGAGCGCCCGCGACTTCCGCCTTGACACCGGCGCGGCCGGCACCGACGCGCTGATGGTGAGCTTCGGCTCGGTCGGTGCCACGGTCAGCATCGGCTCGCTGGTCCTCGGTGGCGAGGGACGCAACTTCGCCTTCACCGGCAACGGCGGCTTCCGGGCGCTCACCGGCTTCGGCATCTTCCTTTCGGTGGGCTCCGCCACCGGCGACTCGTTCAAGTGGCCGAGCTGGCTGCCGATCCGCATCAACGCGCTCGGCATCCAGTGGGACGACATCGAGAACGCCCCCGGCGACTTCGTGATCACGCTGTCCGCCTCGGTCACCGGCCTCCAGGGTCTGGCCGGCCTCCAGTTCTCCGGCGCGGTCGAGGGCGTGAAGATCCAGCCGTCCCTGCTGGCGGAGGGCAGGTTCCCGATCATCGCGATCGAGTCGTTCGGCGTCACCGTCGCCGGCGACCTGTTCGGCGGCCAGATCAGCGCCGGCCTGGTCGGCGGCATCCTGCGCCTGGACTCCTCCTACAACATCATCGGCACCTTCGACACGACCACGCCGGTGGCCCAGCGGGTGTTCTACCTCGGCCTCCAGGGCGGCTTCTCGATCGCCGGACTGGCCGGGTTCACCATCCGGCTGGGCCTCAGCGAGCTCGGGCCGCTGTCGGTGTTCCTCAGCGTCGAGGTGCCCGGCGGCATCCTGCTCGAGCCGAACTCCGGCCTCAGCATCAACGACTTCGCCGCCGGGGTGGAGTTCTTCAAGTCCCTGCCCTCGCTGGACGACCCGTTCGCGCTGCGCTCCACGGTCGCCGGACTGCCGACCCAGGAGACCGCGGAGACCTGGCTGGCCTCCCTGAAGTCGCAGGTGGCCGCCCAGGCGAAGGCGATCGCGGCCAACCCGTCCATGGGCGGCTTCCTCGCGGCCTTCACCGCGCCGATGGTGATCACCGGCTCGGCCAAGATCTACTCGATCTATACCTCGGAGCAGCTGTTCAACGGCCAGGTGATCCTCAAGATCTCCACCGACGGCAAGGTGCTGATCATCGGCAAGCTGAACTTCCTCGCCGACCAGCTCTCGCTCTCCGGGCGCCTGTACGTCGACCTGTCCAAGGTCGCCCAGGGCAACGCCACCGTGCTGTTCCTCGCCGACATCCCCGACCAGGTCCGCCTGCTGACCCTGTACGGCAAGCTGAAGATGGGCTTCCGGAACTCCTCCGGCAACGAGGTCACCTTCGACGTGTTCGACGCGGCCGACCCCACGGCCACCACCGGCCAGCCGGGCGTCGACCTCGGCGGCCCGGGCAGCAACGGCGGCAGCGTGGACGTGGACAAGGCCTCCACCTGGGTCGACGTGGTGTTCACCGCCCCGTCCGGCGCAGCGCTCGACCTGGCCGACATCCTGGACACCGGCCAGGAGTTCACCCTGACGCTCAACGGCACCCCGCTGACGCTCGCCAGCGGCACCCCGGTGCCCATCGTCGCGGTGACCACCGCGACCGGGATCGTGTTCGCACCGTTGCTGGTCAGCAGCGGCGTGGCGTCCTACACCTACGACGACGACGGGGACGCGGCCACGGCCGCCGTGACCGTCCAGGTGCTGAAGCAGGCCGACCTCGCGAGCGGGCAGGACCTGCTCACTGCGGCGACCGCAGCCCTGGGCGTCAGCCGGTTCCGCTACAGCCTGGCCAGCGGCACGCTCGGGCTGGGCACCTACACGCTCACCTTCGCCGCCGGCGCGGTGAAGAACGCCGACGTCACCGCCAACGGCACGACCACCACCGGCGCCGGCAGCGCTGCGACGACGCTCTCCTTCACCGTTGTCGGCCCGACCGCCGTGATCACCGACCCGGCCTCCGGGGCGTCCATCGACATCCACGTGATCAACGGCCGCGACCCGCGCACCTGGATCGACGTGGTCTTCACCGCCCCCGACGGGCGCACCATCGACCTCGCCTCCCTGCTGGACGCCGCCGCGGAGTTCACCCTCTCCGGCGCGGGCCTGGGCAGCGCAGCCCTCGACGCCACCCGCGCGCCGCTGCTGGTGGCCGGCACGGGCAGCAGCTACACGATCCGCTACTGGATCACCGGCTCGTTCGGCAGCGGCACCGTCGCCGTCACCCCGCTGGCGGGCTCGTGGTCGTTCGCGACCACCGCACCGGTCACGCTCGGCACCGTCACGATCACGATCACGGCCGCAGGCAAGGCCGTGCTGTCGCTGGCCGTGGCCGACGGTGTCGACCTGGCCTCGCTGCTGGACGCGGCGTCCTACCTCGACGTCGACACGACCACCGAGGGACTCCAGCTGTACGTGGACACCGCCAACAACGTGTCGGTGACCCTCGATCCCACGCGCAACATCGTCCGGACCGCCGACGGCGTGGCGATCCCGGTCACGGTGGCCGGCACCGGGGCGCTCAGCGTCACGGTGACCGGCGCGACCGGGCAGGTGTCGGAGGTCCTCGCCGACGACGCGTACGCCGGGCATGCCGCCCCCATCGCGCTGGCGATCAGCGCCAGCAGCTACCTCGACATCACCTTCACCGGGCACGCCGGCTGGACCCTTGACCCGTCCCGGATCACCTCGGACAAGGTCACCCTGTCGGGCGCGGGCGCCACAGCGGTGACCGTCTCCGGCCAGGCGCCGATCCTCGTGTCCGGCACCACCTACCGGTTCCTGCTCGACGGTGCGTTCACCGTCGGCGCGGTGGTCGTCACGGTCTCGCTGGCGATGTTCACCCCCGAGGCCGGCCGGGCGCCACCGGCGGACGCCCGCTACGGCTTCACCGTCGTCGGCGCCACCGCGGACTCCGCGGACTCCGGCCAGACGGTCGGCCGCGACGTCATCAACCTCCGCAAGTACATCGAGATCACCTTCCGCGGGTCGTACGGCTACGACATCGACCCGGCCACGATCGGCGGCGGGGAGGTCATCCTCCGCGACGCGTCGGGCGCAGAGATCGCCCTCGGCACCCCCGTCCGGGTCGGCACAACCAACACCTGGCGGTACTCCTTCAGCGGCACCCTCGCCGTGGGGCGGTACACCATCACCTTCGTCTCCGGCAGCTTCGCCGACACCTCCGGCACCCGCAACGTCGGGGAGACAGAGACCTTCACCGTCGCGAGCCCGACCGCCACCGTGACCGGCCCCTACACCGGCCAGGTCGTCGACGTCGTGGTGTTCAACAACCGGGGTTACGTCGACATCACCTTCGCCGACATCAACGGGTACGCGGTCGATCCCGCGACGATCACCGACGCGGCCGCAGAGTTCACCTTCACCAGCGGCACGGTCACCCTGATCGGCACCCCGGTACTCGTCAGCGGTTCGACCTTCCGGTACTTCTTCGGCTTCACCGGCTCGATGCCGGCAGCCTCCGGCATCAGCTTCGTCGCCGGCAGCTGGGCCAGCACGACCGGCCAGGCCGCCACGGCGGGCGCCGCGACCGCGGCCACGCCCGTCCAGGCCGTGTGGTTCGACGTCACCTACAGCGGCGTCGGCGGCCTCACCCTCGCCACCCTGCTCACCCGGACGCTGTCGCTGAGCGGTGCGGGGGCCTCGGCGCTCGTCGCGGCCGGCGCGATCGCCGTCGACGGCGACACCGTCCGCTACTTCTACACCGGCAGCCTGGTCGCCGGTGCGGTGGACGTCGGCCTCGCCGCCGGCTGGACGGACGCCGCGGGCAACGCCGGCGCCGCCGCCGCGGGCCACTTCACCCTGATCGAGCAGGGGAAGTCGTTCTTCATCGAGCTCTCCGGCGGCATCCTGCTGCAGGCCCTGGGCCTGATGGACGACCCGCTGCTCGACCTGCACGCGCAGGTCACCCTCGAGATCGACGTGGCGCGCAAGGTGTTCATCCTGACCTTCTCCGGCGCGATGTCGATCTACGGGCTGGGTACGGTGGGCGCCACCGCCGGACGGTTCATCCTCGACCTGGGCGACCCCAGCACCTCCGTCCCGCAGTTCTGGGGCGTGGCGACGGTCAACACCGACTTCTCGGCCCTGGAGCCCTACGGCCTGTCGCTGTACGGCGCGGGCACGCTCCAGATCAACCTCACCGGCCAGACCCGCACCGAGACGCTCACGCTCGAGGGCCTGGGCGCCAACGGCGGGCCGCTCACCAAGACCTACGCGCTGAACCCGTACAGCTTCGGGCTCGAGCTGGCAGCGAAGGTCGAAGTGAAGATCCCCACCACCAGCACGGTGCTGTTCCGGGTGCAGGGCGGGGTGTACCTGTCGGTCTCGATGTCCGAGCACCCGCAGATGGACCTCTACCTCACCGGCGAGTTCACCTACGGCACCGGCGCGTACGCGATCACCTACGGCTCGGTGACCGGCGTCCTGTTCGTGCGCACCGACCCCGGCCACATCGGCGTGGCCGGCAGCATCACGGTCGGCGCGGGGGTATCGGTCGGCCTGCCGACCTTCGAGGACATCTTCGAGGTGACCGGCTCGGTGTCGCTGATGTTCAACACCACGCGCGAGACCCTGAGCCTGGACGTCCCGGTGGCGCTGCGTCCGCTGCTCAAGCCCGGCGACCCGACCACCCTCACCATCTACGCCAGCGCGCCGGGGCTGGACGGCAAGCCGGTGGCGGGCGCCACCCCGGAGTTCTACGTCAAGGCGACGGTGAAGGCGACCATCGCCATCACGAAGGTCATCCGGCTGGACGGCTACCTCGGCATCACGGCGGCCGGCTCCGGCCTCGACGCACGCCTGGAGGTCATCGGTGCCGTCGGCGGGACGATCCCGTTCCTCGGCGCCGTCACCGGCCTGGTGAACCTCAACGCCTACGTCGGGCCCGGCAACACCGGCTTCGTCGGCCGCATCGAGCTGCTCGTCGGCACGAGCTCCGTGCCGGGCGTGAAGTTCAACGGCGCGTTCCTGCTCAGCGTGAACACCTTCGCCGACGAGCGCGAGGTCGAGATCTTCGCCGTCGACCACGACGCGACCGGCGGCTTCACCGGCTTCACCCTCGACGGCGACGGCAACATGGTGCCCGAGACGGTCACCGTCCCCTCCGGGGTCGCACTGACGATGACCGGCGACCTGGTGCTGCTGAACGTGCTCACGATCCACGGCAGCGTGGAGTTCGCGGTCTCGACGACGGAGCTGTCCCTCCACGTCGTCGGTGACCTGGCCCTGGCCGGCATCGGGACCATCGGGGTGGACGCCGGCCTCACGGCGAACGCCAAGGGACTGGTGGCCTCGTTCGAGCTCGTCCTCGACGCGGGGCTGGGCTTCGGCTCCGGCATCGGGCTGACCCTGTCCGGGGCCGTGCTGGTGCAGGTGAACACCACCGGGGCGCTGGCGACGCTCCCCGGCGGCACCACCGTCGCGCCCGGCTTCCTGCTGCGCATCACCGGCACCGTCACCTTCATCGGCCTGGCCAGCGCGAGCGGCAGCGTCGAGATCGCGATCACGCCCGCGGGCTTCCAGCTCGCCTTCGCCGTGCACTTCGACATCGCCGGGCTCGCGTTCGACGCCGCCGGCGCTGCGACCGTGCAGAGCGCGGGCTTCGCCATGCGCCTCGCGGTGTCGGTGAAGGCCGGCGGCGACTCCGGGGTCTTCTCGATCGAGGGCAGCGGCTACCTCAGCCTGAACACCGCCGGCGTCGCACTGCTCGGGATCCGTGCCCACTCGTTCAGCCTCAGCCTCAGCGGCAAGGTGTCGATCCTGTCGATCATCGACGTCAGCACCACCTTCTCGATCGAGGTCGTGGGCAGCAAGTGGGAGCTGCGTGCCACCGCGAGCATGAAGCTGTTCGGGCTGGTCGGGATGAGCGGTTCCATCTGGCTGAACTCGGCCGGCAGCTTCGACGTGTCGCTGTCGGGCTACCTCCAGATCGGGTCGAGCAGCTTCGGCATCCGCGGCGACTTCAGCTTCCGCATCGCCTCGGTCGCCCGCGACAACGGCACCTACTACTTCACCCTCGGGCTGTCCGCGGACGTCTCGGTGCGCGCGTTCGGCTTCACGATCGCCGGCGCCGGCATCTCCGCCTGGTTCTCCCTCGACACCGCCACCGCGGGCCAGAACGGCCGGGTGAAGGTCGAGCTGAGCATCGAGGTCCGGATCAAGTTCCTGTTCTGGACGTTCCGCAAGACCGCCAGCTTCACCCTCGGCTACCTGCAGTTCCCGCAGCCCACCTACCTCGCCGGCGGGGCGGGCGAGACCGAGTCCGACCACACGTGGTCCGGCGGCACGCTCTACCTGAACGTCGGCGACCGGGCGAGCCTGCGCAACATCGGCGAGACCGACACCGCCGAGTCGTACGTGATCGAGCAGGTCGGCGGCACCGCGGACGACGCGACCATCAAGGTGACCGCGTTCGGGCGCAGCAACACCTACACCGGCGTGACGAGCATCGTCGGGAACCTCGGCGCGGGCGACGACTCGGTGGTCGTCGGCGACTCGGTGCTGGTGCCGGTGGAGCTCGACGGCGGCACCGGCGAGGACGTGATCACGGTCTCCGGCAGCGGGACGGCCACCGTCCGCGGCGGTGGGGACGACGACGTCCTGACCGCCTCCGGCACCGGCGGGGGCACGCTGCGCGGCGGCGACGGCAACGACGTCCTGTCCCACGAGGGACGCGGCGCCGTCCAGCTCTACGGCGAGGGCGGCGACGACCACCTGCTCGGCAACGGCTACACCGCGCGGCTGGACGGCGGCAGCGGCGACGACGCCCTGGAGGCCGTCCTCAACGGCGCCGCCACCACCGTGATCGACGGCGGGACGGGTGCCGACAGCCTGCTGCTCACCCTGACCGGCGGCAGCGACACCCTCGTCGTCGGTGCCAGCGGCACCTCGGTGAGCTACACCTCCGGCGCGACCTCCCGGACGTCGTCCGCGGTCGAGAGCATCGTCATCGACGCGGGCAGCGGTTCCGACAGCGTGACCGTGCAGGACCAGGACGGCACCGGGGTCACGGCGCTGGCCGTCCAGTTCGGCGCGGGCGGGTCCGACCGCCTGGTCGTGCAGGGCTCGGGCGCCGCGGACTCCTTCACCGTGGCCACCGCCACCTGGGACGACGGCAACCCCGACACCCCCGACAGCACCCAGCTGCGCATCACCCGGGTCTCCCACTACAGCGTGTGGGCCGTCGGTGCCGTGCGCGCGGAGGGCGACGCCGTGACCGTCCAGGGGCTCGGCGGCAACGACACGATCACCGCCTCCGGCATGGCCGACGACCGCGCGTCGCTGTTCCTCTCCGGCGGAGAGGGCGACGACGTGATCGTCGGATCGCCGTACGCCGACGCCATCGACTCCGGCCTCGGCGACGACACGGTCACCGGTGGCGCGGGCCGCGACACCTTCGCCGACGCGGGGGGCACGGACACCCTGGTGGAGACCTTCGACGCCGACATGGGCCTGTACGACAACCTGTTCGTCGTCGGCACGGTGAGCGGCACCGACTTCGCCGGCGACGTCACGGTCGAGGACCTGGGCGGCCTCTTCGAACGGGCCGTCCTCACCGGCGGCGCGGGGGCCAACCGCTTCCTCGTGGGCGACGCGGACGGCGTGCTGGTGGCCGGCACCACCCGCACGGTGCTGGCCTGGACCGGCGCCGTCACCATCGCCCCGGCCGGGGGCGACGACAGCGTCCGCGTCGAGCTGCGCGGGGCGGCGGGCGCTTCGATCGCCGTCGAGGCCTCCGCCGGCACCGACACCCTGAGCGTGTTCGGCACCAGCCTCCGCGAGGACGTCGTCGTGACCGTCGGGCAGGTCCTGGCCCGCACCGGGGCCGACGCCTGGGTGACGATCACCCACGGCGCGGACGAGGTGTCGATCGACACGGGCAACGGCAGCGACCGGGTCGCCGTCCGCGGCATCGCGGTGCCCCACACCGTCGTCACCGGGTCGGGCGACGACCTCGTGCTGGTCGGCAGCGGCGCGGCGAGCGGCGACTGGACGATCGGCAGCGGCACCCTGAACGGCATCGGCGCACTGCTCACCCTCGACCTCGGCATGACCGGTGACCAGGCCGGCCTCGACACGCTGGTGGCCTCGGACGCAGCGGACGGCGCGGACAACACCGGCACGCTGACCGCCACGGCGATCACCGGGCTCGGAATGACCGGCGGGATCGCCTACGCGGGCGTCGAGGCGCTGACGCTGCAGCTCGGCTCCGGCGACGACCTGCTCGCGGTCCTCGGCACGCACGGCGGCACCACCCTCGTGGACGCCGGTGCCGGCGACGACACCGTCCGGCTCTCCTCGACCGGCGGCGCCGCGGGCAGCGTGCTGACCGGCATCGACGGCGAGGTCACCCTCGCCGGAGGGGCGGGCACCGACAGCGTCGTGCTGGACGCGAGCGGGTCGCTCGCCGACCTGGCCGGTGTCGTCCGCGCCACGACCGTCACCGGCTTCGGCATGCCCGGCACCGTCACCTACGGCACCGCTGAGGCCCTGTCGGTGCTGCTGGGCAGCGGCGACGACACCGTCCTCGTGGCGTCGACCAGCGTCGCGACCCTGGTCGACGGCGGGGCCGGTGACGATGCCTTCACCGTCAACGAGACCCCGGACACCCCGGCGACGCCGAACGCCCTGGCCGGCCGCCTGCACCTCGAGGGCGGGCTCGGCGCGGACACCACCACCGTCCACCTGTGGGGCAACGGCACGTCCCGCGTCGACGTCACGGACGCGGACCTCGCGCACGTGCTGACGGTCAACGCCACCGGCCTCGCCGACGTCCTGCTGCTCCGGGCCACCGCGGCGCTGGGGCTCGTGGCCTCCCTGACCGCGGCGGTGGCCGGTGCCTGGACGGCCGCGGAGTGGGTCACCTACGCCGCCGACATCACCGGGGTGGCCCTGAACACCCTGGGCGGGGACGACGTGGTCGCCTTCGACAGCACGGCCGCGCGCGTGACCGCCGACCTCGGCGCAGGCAACGACCTCACGCGCATCGGCCAGGTGTTCACCGACTACGTGGCGAACGTGGAGTTCGGGGCGGGCGCCACCTTCGAGTCGACCCGCGGCTGGCTCTCCGACGGCGTCCACCGGGCCGCGACGATCAACGGCAACGCCGGCAACGACATCTTCGAGGTCTACCGCAACCAGGCGGCGATCGCGCTCAACGGCAACGACGGCGACGACATCTTCGTGGTCCGCACCTTCGTGGACAAGGACTCCCTCGCCGCGATCAACACCGGCGCCGGCTCCGACCAGATCACCTACTCGCTGAACTCCCCGGTCGACATCGACGGCGGCGGCGGCAAGGACCTGGTCGTGATCGTCGGCGACGAGTCGAACAACCTGTTCGTGATCACCGCGGACGGCATCTGGGGCAGCGGGATCCAGGTCAGCTACGCCAACATCGAGAAGCTCGTCGTCTACGGCATGCAGGGCGACGACCGCATCTACGTGCTGTCGACCTCCGCCGAGGTCGCGGTGTCCGTGTTCGGCGGCCTGGGCAGCGACCGCATCCAGGTCGGCGGCAGCGCGCCGGACGTGACCGTCCGGGCCGCGGACGGGACCACCACCACGGTGTCCTTCGCCACCACCACCCTCGCCGCCGTCCAGGGCGCCCTGGTGGTCGCCGGCGGCAACGACCCGGACCCTGACTACGACATCGAGATCGACACCTACCTGCCCGTGCTGCTGCCCGGCGAGTCGTCCGGGCACCCGCACCCGGTGACCGCCACCACCGGTGCGGCGATCGAGACGGGCCAGGTGGACACCGTGGTGTTCGACGACCGCGCACGGACGGCCGGGGCCTCCGGGACGCTGGACAGCGACACCCTCACCGGGTTCGGGATGCTCGACTCCGGCGTCACCTACCTCGACGCGGAGGCCGTCCAGCTGCTGCTCGGCAGCGGCGCCGACACCCTGACGGTCGAGGCGACCCACTCCGGCACCACGGAGGTCGACGCAGGAGAGGGCGACGACCGCGTGGTCGTCCGCACGATCGACGGCCACACCCGGATCGCCGGCGCCGGCGGCGACGACACGATCGTGGTCGGCAGCGCGGACGGGCTGCTCGACCTGCTCGCGGCCACGCTCCTGCTGGACGGCGGCGCGGGCGACGACACCGTCACCCTCGACGATTCTGGCGACACGAACGCCAACCTCGGGTGGCTGACCGGGACGACGCTGACCGGCCTCGACATGGTGGCGCGGGCCGCGCTCGACGCGCTCGGCCGCTCGCTCGACCTGCTGTACGCGGTCAACCCGGCCGCCGCCAGCTTCACCCTCGGCCTCGCCCGGCTGGTCGGTGGCGTGAGCAGCGCACTGGGCAGCATCATGGTGGCCGCCGGCACGAGCGCCGCCGACCTCGCCGCAGCCCTCCAGGCGCTGATCTTCCCCGACGCCACCAGTTGTGGCCTCGGCGGGGAGACCGTCTGTGCCGTGTCGGTCTACGTGTGGCAGGTCGGCACCGGCTACCTGATCGGGTTCCGCGGAGAGGCGAACGCCGATCCCGCGCACCCCGTCCAGTACGTGCTGACCGCCACCGGCGCGACGTCGGCGATCGACGGCCTCCTGCGCACCGACGGCATCACCTACACCGGCGTCGAGACCCTCGACCTGGCCCTCGGCACCGGCGACGACGTGCTCAACGTCCGCGGCACCACGGCGACGACGAACGTCGACCTCGGCGCGGGGGACGACCGGGTGTACGTCTCCTCGATCGCCGACGTCCGCCTCGACGGGCATCCCGACGCGCTCGGCGGCGTGCTGGACGACCTCCGTGGCACGATCAACCTCCAGCTGGGCGCCGGCCACCACACCCTGCTGGTGAGCGACCAGGCCTCGACCGCCGGCGACGAGGACGTGCTGGTCACCGACCGGATCGCCGCGGCCCGCGACCGTGACGCAGCGGTGGCGGACTGGGCGGAGATCGCGATGCTCGGCCTGGCCGGCGGAGCGCTCAGCTACGCGGCCGCCGGCGGCGACTTCTCCGGCGGGATCCGGGTGTGGCTCGGCGCGGGCGACGACCGCCTGCGGCTCGACGGCGCCTTCCGCCGCGAGGGCGTCCGCACCACCACCTGGCTGTCCACCGGGCTGGGCGACGACACGGTGGTCGCCACCCTCACCGACGGCGAGGACGGCTTCGTGGTGCTGCACCTGCAGGGCCCCGACCGCAGCCTGCCCACCGCCTCCGACGACGACACCCTCGACGCGTCCGGCTCGACGCTCCCGCTGGTGGTCTTCGGCGGCCAGGGCGACGACCGGATCACCACCGGCAGCGGCCGCGACGTCGTCGTCGGCGACCACGGGCTCGTCCTCTGGTTCGCCGTGGACGCCGTTCCGGTCCTCACCGGGCTGGCCGACGGCGTGCTGAGCGCGTCCGAGTACGCGGCGCTGGCAGCGGTGGCCGCCGGTGTGGCGGGCTGGGGAGGGCCGGGCGACTTCTCCACCAACACCGAGACGCTCTTCGGCCTCGTACTCGCCGTCACGCCTGCCGTGGCCGGCGACGACACCGTGTCCGCGGGCGCCGGCGACGACATCGTCATCGGCGGCACCGGCGCGGACGACCTTTCCGGCGACGCGGGCGACGACGTGGTGGTCGGCGACCTCGGCTACGTCGCGCAGACCCTGTCCTTCGACGAGCTGCTCCAGCGCCGGGTGTCGGCCCGGGGTGACACGCTCGGCGGCGACGACGTCCTGCGCGGCGGCGACGGGGCCGACCTGCTCGTCGGCGGCCAGGGCGACGACCGGGTGGACGGCGGTGCGGGCACCGACCTGCTGTTCGGCGACAGCGCCCGCGTCGACCAGGCCTGGACGCGGACCGCGACCGGCTGGAACCCGTCGTTCCTGCGGATCACCCTCCTCGACCACGACGTGCTGGCGCTCAAGGCCGCCGTGAAGGCGTTCGGCGACGACGACCTCGCCGGCGGGGCGGGCAGCGACGTGGTGTTCGGGCAGCTGGGTGACGACGTGATCCAGGGCGACGGCTCGATCGACCTGGCCGTCGGGGCGTCCCGCGACGAGCAGGGCCGCCTCGTGCTGAGCCCGTCCGAGCTGGCCCCCACCGATGGCGACGACTACATCGAGGGCGGCGGCGGCAACGACGTCATCTTCGGCAACGGTGGCAGCGACGACATCATCGGCGGCAGCTCGGCGCTGTTCTCGCTGGTCACCGTCGACGACCGCCCGGACGGCCGCGACATCCTGTTCGGCGGGGCGGGCACGCAGGCGGGACGCAACGACGACACCGTCGCCACCGGCGACTCCGACGTCCTCGTCGGCGACAACGGCTACGTGCTCCGGCTCACCCCGGTGGCCGCGATCCTCGCCGGGCTGACCGGCGTCCCGTCCGTCGCCGCGGGGGCACTGGGCGCCACGGTGCTGCGGGTCGTCGTGCTCCTCGACTACACCGACGGCGGGCCGGACGCGCGCACCTGGCTGTTCCCGCGGATCACCGCCACCCAGCTGGCGACCAGCGGCACCGGCCTGCTGGACGTGTGGGGCGCGGACGAGCTGCACGGCGAGGCCGGCAACGACGCCCTCTACGGCGGCGGCGGCAATGACGTCCTGTACGGCGACGCAGGCAACGACCACCTCGTCGGCGGATGGGGCCACGACTGGCTCTCCGGCGGCACCGGCGACGACGTCCTCTTCGGCGACGAGGCGTGGGCGGCCAACTCCGACATCAACGCCTCGCAGCCCAAGAAGGTGCGCTACTCCAACGACGTGATCTTCGGCGGCTGGGACGACGACATCGTCGATGGTGGCTGGGGCGACGACCTGGTCAGCGGCGCGGAGGCCCTCGCCGACTCCTGGGCGCTGGACAGTTCCGGGCGGGTCGTGGAGAGCAGCTGGAACCGTCCGTTCAACGACGGCACGCTGCTGACGCGGGTGATCATCGCCAGCGTCACCCGCAAGACGAAGGCGTTCGCGAAGCTGCTGAAGGCGTGGAACGGCCGCCTGCCGCTGTGCGCGGACGGGACGCTGAGCACGACGTGCGCCAGCCCGCTGGTGTGGTTCGGCAGCACAGACATCACCGACGGGCGGCCGGGCTCCTACGGCGTGGACACCGACGGCGCGGACCTGGTGATGGGCGGTGCGGGCCGGGACTGGGTGATCGGCGGCACCGGCCAGGACGCCCTGTGGGGCGGCAGGGACAACGACGTGCTCGCCTCGGTCGACGACCCCGCGCTGGTCGACGCCTCGACCGCAACCGGGGTCAACCCCGACTACTCCGACATGGTGGTGGGCGGCTACGGCTGGGACACCTACATCAAGCACAGCGCAGCGGTCGACCCGCGCTGGCGCGCCAACGGCAAGTCCTTCGCCTGGTCGTGGACGCCGCTGGGCAGCTTCCGCGGCGAGCCGATCAAGGTGCGCGTGCCGAAGATCCTGGCCGGGATGCTCGCCCGGGTGTCGCTGGACTCCGGCCCGCTGGTGGCCCGGGTCCTGTCCGCCGGACAGGCGTGGCTGTCGAAGGTCAGCTCGAAGTCGCTGTCGAGCTACCTCAAGCCGGTGGTCGTGAACGGCGTCCGCGTGGTGCCGCTGGAGAACAACTTCCGTCCGACCCCCGACCCCGCGGACTTCGCCCGGTGGGCGGGTGCCCTGTGGCGCGCCGTTGCCCCGGTCGACGCTCCCGCGCTCGTGCTGGTGGGCACGGTGGGGCCGCTGTCGCCGCTGAGCCCGCTCAGCGGCCTGCGGGCCGGCTGCCCGGCCGGCACCGCGCTCGCCGCCGGCGGGGCGTGCCTGCCGCTGGTGAGCCAGGTCGACGACATCGCGGGTGTATGTTCGCTCGGTGAGGACGGCCCGAACGCTGGTTGCCGCAGCGGTGTTGGTGGCCTGTGGTGGCTGTGGCGCGACCCCGCCGCAGGTACCGACGCCTTCACCGACGCCCGATCCCTGCCGGAGTGCAGTGTCGGCGGTGGTGACGGCAGTGGACCGGTACGTTGCGTCGTACGAGACAACCGCCGCTTCACCGCAGGCATCTGGCCCGTCTGAGCCGGCTCCCGACCCCGAGACCGCCGCCGCGGGCCTCCAGCAGGCCCTGGCCACCGCCAACGACCAGCTCTCCGCGGGCTGCGACAAGCAGGCGTTCGTCGACGGGCTGAAGGACGGGCTGGCCGGCGTCCGGGCCGAGTCGGACGTGGCCCTGGCCGTGCTCGCGCGCATCACCGCGAACCTCACCGGTGCCACCGGGAACCGCCGCAGCGTGCCGGTCGGCGAGGGCGAGGACCTGCTGGCCGCCGTCGCCACCGCCGCGCCCGGGGCGACCCTCAACCTGGCGGCGGGGGAGTACCGGCTCAGCCACAGCCTGGTGCTGCTGGACGGGATCACGCTGTCCGGCGCAGGCAGGGACGAGACCCGGCTGGTCTCCTCGGCCACCGACGTCAGCGTCCTGGTGATCTCGCCCGACCTCGTCGGCCTCGAACAGCTCACCGTCTCCCGCGACCACGCTGCCCCGGGCAGCGTGCTGATCGCCAGCGCGACCACATCGGTCTCCCTCGACGCCGTCACGCTGGAGGGTGCGCGGACGAGCAGCGACAAGCGCGGCGGCGCCGGGCTCGACCTGGCGTCCGCGTCCGGGACGACGTCGCCGGGACGCACCACGGTGCAACTGACCGACGTGGTGCTGCGGGACAACGCGTGGGCGGGGCTCGCCGTCGGCGGCGGGCACCGGGTGAGCGTGCTGACCTCGCGGTTCGCCGACAACGGCCAGTGCGGCGCCTGCTTCATCGGCGCGGCGGAGGGTTCGATCGAGCGCAGCCGGTTCACCGGCAACGGCGTCGGGGTCGCCGTGGTCGGCGCGTCGACGGCCGTGCTCGGCGACAACCGCATCGCGGGCGGCGACGTGGGCATCCAGGTGGGCGACCAGGCCACGCCGACGATCACCGGCAACCGGGTGTCGGGGTCGAAGCGCGCAGCGCTGATCTACACCGACACCGCCGGGGGGGTGCTGAAGGGCACGACCTGCTCCGGCGTGGACGTGGGGATCGTCCTGTCGGCGAAGGCACTGCCGAGCCTGTCCGGCAACGACTGCACGCTGGCGCGCGCGTCGACATAGGGCGCTACTCGCCGACCTGCTCCGCCAGTTCCAGCCACTGGGCCTCCAGGTCGTCCTGGCGGGCGAGCTCCGCGTCCAGGTCCGCGCCGAGGGCCACCAGCCGCTCGTAGTCGCTGGCGTGCCGGGCGAGCAGGTCGTGCAGCTCTGCGATCCGGGTGCCCACCCTGGCCAGCTGCGACTCCACGCGCGCGAGGTCTTTGCGCGCCTGCCGCAGCCGGGCGGCGTCCCCGGCCCCGCCACGGGGCGGGCCGTCCCCGCCGGACGGCGTGGGACGCGGCGCCCGCGCCCCTGCGGCAGCGGCGGTGCGGCGCCGCTCGAGGTACTCCTCCACGCCTCCGGGCAGCATCACGCAGCTGCCGTCGCCGAGAAGGGCGTACTGCACGTCGCAGGTCCGCTCGAGGAACCAGCGGTCGTGGGAGACGACCACGAGTGTGCCGGGCCAGTCGTCGAGGTAGTCCTCGATGACCGTCAGGGTGTCGATGTCGAGGTCGTTGGTGGGCTCGTCGAGCAGCAGGACGTTGGGCTCGCTCAGCAGCAGCCGCAGGAACTGGAGCCGCCGCCGCTCGCCGCCGGACAGCTCGCCGATGCGGGTCACCAGCCGCTGCCCGGAGAACCCGAAGTCCTCCAGAAGGCTGGACGCGGAGGAGTCCCGGCCGGTGGCCAGGCGCACCTGGCGCTGGAGGCGCTGCACCGACTCCAGCACCTGCTCGGAGTCGTCGAGCTGGGTCACGTCCTGGGAGAGGTGCCCCAGGCGCAGCGTCCGTCCCTGTTTCACCCGGCCGTGCTGCGGCGTCACCTCGCCCTCCAGCAGGCGCAACAGCGTGGTCTTGCCCGACCCGTTCACCCCGACGATGCCGATGCGGTCGCCCGGCCCGATCGACCAGTCGAGCCGGTCCAGCAGCGTGCGTCCGTCGGGCAGGGAGTAGCCCACCTCGTGCAGGTCGAACACGTCCTTGCCGAGCCGCGCGGTGGCGAACTCGCGCAGCCGGAGGCTGTCACGGGCGGGCGGCTCGTCGCGGATCAGCGCGTTGGCCGCGTCGATCCGGAACTTGGGCTTGCTGGTGCGCGCTGGCGGGCCCCGGCGCAGCCAGGCGAGCTCCTTGCGCAGCAGGTTCTGCCGTCGCGACTCGTTCGCCGCCGCCTGCCGGACACGCTCGGCGCGGGCCAGCACGTAGGCCGCGTACCCGCCGTCGTAGGCGTCGACCCGGGCGTCGTGGACCTCCCACACCCGGGTGCAGACGGCGTCCAGGAACCAGCGGTCGTGGCTGACCACGAGCATCGCGGTGCCGGCGGACTGCAGCAGGTTCAGGTGGGACGCCAGCCAGGCGACGGCTTCCACGTCGAGATGGTTGGTCGGCTCGTCCAGCACCAGCAGGTCGTGGCCGGCGAGCAGCACAGCGGCGAGGCTGACCCGCCGCCGCTCGCCGCCGCTGAGCTCCGCCACGTTCCGGGCGAGGTCGACGGTGCCGAGCAGGTGGGTGACCACCGCGCGCTTCGCGGCGTCCGCGGCCCACACGTGGTCGGCGCGCCCGCCCACCACGACGTCACGGACGGTCGCCGACTCGGCGAAGTCCTCCACCTGGCCCAGGTGGCCGATCGACGCGGAACGGTTGCGGACGACCTGGCCCGAGTCGGGCTCGCGCTCGCCGACCAGCACCTCCAGCAGGGTGGTCTTGCCGTCGCCGTTGCGTCCCACGACACCGACGACGTCGCCGGCGTCGAGGCCGAGGCTCACCTCGTCCAGGAGAATCCGAGTGCCGAAGGCGAGGGAGACCTTCTCGGCGTTGACCAGGTTGGCCAAGGTCAGCGATCAGCGCCCGCGCATCGCGCGGTTGACGCCCTTCATGGTGGGCAGGGGCCCGCGCGGGATCGGCACCTTCGGCCGCACCGCGTCCAGCGCCCGCAGGCGGGCCTTCAGGTCGTTGACCTGGCTGGCCTCGAGCTTGCGCGGCAGCTTCTTGATCGTGTCGGCGAGCTTCGCCAGCGGCACCTGCCCCTCGCCGTCGCCCATCACGATCGTGGTCACCACGACGCCGTAGGCGACCTGCTCGTGCTTCTTGGTCTCGCTGGCCAGCAGCGGCTTCACGCGGCTCGCCGCGCCCTCGCCGATGAGCACGATGCCGCCGGGGCCGACCGCGCGGTGCACGACGTCCAGCTGGCGGGTGGCGGTGATCACCGGGGTGTAGAACCACTTCTTCTTGTCCAGCATCGACAAGGCGACCTCGGCGGAGCCCGGCTGTCCGGCGTACCGGGTGAAGGTGGCCTTCTTCGCGCGGTCGAGCATCACCCACAGGGCGGCGGTGAGGCCGCCCATCACGCCGATGAGCAGCCACATCCACCACGGCGGCAGGAAGATGCCGACCACGACCGACAGCGCGACGACGCCGAGGAAGGACCCGGCGAGCAGCAGGTTGAGCTGCTTGTCGACCTCGGCGGTCACCTTGTAGGTCTGCCAGATCTGGCGGTACCACGGCCAGTCCGCGGGGTTGGTGGAGTTCTTCTTCGCCAGCTTGGCGGCCTTCACTTCGGCCTTCTGCTTGGCGGCCAGTTCCTTGGCCTTCTCGCTCGCCATCTCGGTGCTCCGGGTCTAGTTCTGCGGCTGCCGTGCGCGGGCCGCCATCGCCTGCCGGTACAACCGGCCGGCTCGGTAGGAAGAACGTACCAATGGTCCGCTCAGGACGCCCACAAAGCCAATTCCGGTGGCCTCGGCGGCGAACTCGTCGAACTCCTCCGGGGTCACCCAACGGTCGATCGGGTGGTGCCGCACCGACGGGCGCAGGTACTGGGTGATCGTCAGCAGTTCGGTGCCGGCCTCGAACAGGTCGCGCATCGCCTGGCTGACCTCCTCGCGCGTCTCGCCCATGCCGAGGATGAGGTTCGACTTGGTGACCAGGCCCTCCTCGCGGGCCCAGGTCAGCACCTGGAGGGACTTCTCGTACCGGAACCCGGGACGGATCTGCTTGAAGATGCGCGGCACGGTCTCGACGTTGTGCGCGAACACCTCCGGACGGGTGTCGAACAGCTGCTGGAGCAGCTCCCGGCGTCCGGAGAAGTCGGGGGCGAGCATCTCCACGCCCACGCCGGGGTTCAGCGCGTGGATCTGGCGGATGGTCTCGGAGTACAGCCAGGCGCCCTCGTCCTCCAGGTCGTCACGGCAGACGCCGGTGACGGTGGCGTACCTCAGGCCCATCGTCCGCACCGACTCGGCCACGCGCAGGGGCTCGGCCGTGTCGTAGCCGGACGGCTTGCGGGACTCGATCTGGCAGAAGTCACAGCGCCGGGTGCAGGAGTCGCCGCCGATCAGGAAGGTCGCCTCGCGGTCCTGCCAGCACTCGAAGATGTTCGGGCAGCCGGCCTCCTGGCAGACGGTGTGCAGGCCCTCGTCCTTCACCAGCTGTTGCAGCTCACGGTAGTCCGGCCCCATGGTGGCGGTGGTCTTGATCCACGGTGGCTTGCGCTCGATCGGGGTCTGCGCGTTGCGCACCTCGAGGCGGAGCAGCCGGCGGGGCTGGGTGTCGGTCACCGGGCAATCCTAACCGGCGTTGTCCGGACCGCCTCCGCCGGGTCCCGGCCGTTCGCTGCGGACGGAACCCGGACCCCGCGCCACGACGGGTCGTGCCGGTCAGCGTCCGGCGAAGCCGTAGATGAGGTCGTTCTCGTAGTGCAGCTGCGAAAGTGTCGTCGCCGACCAGCTGGCCATCACGCCGTTCGGGCCCTCGCTGAAGGAGCCCCAGCCCCCCATCAGGATCCGGTCGGCCGGCTCGCCCCCCTGGTGGATCACCGCGACGGAACTGCCGAGCGCACGCGAGTCGGCGGGCTTCACGCCGATGCCGTGACCCTCCCACAGCTGGCGGGCCGGGCACGCGCTGGTGATCTTCACCGGGATCACCCAGACCGAGCCGTCGTTCTCGTGGCCGTTGGCGACGGACTCGCCGAGCCCGCCCACGACCACCGCCGGGACGCCGGTGCAGGCCTGGCCGATCTCGACCGACGAGCCGAAGTAGTCGTACCGCTCGGCCTTGCCGGGCACGCCGGTCGTGCCCTGCCAGAGCCGTTTGACCGGTGTGACCGAGGCCGACCGGACGCTGAACAGCTGCACCGAGCCGGTCCTGGCGATGCCCCCGACGGTGTCACCCGGAGCGCCGACCGCCAGGTAGCCGTCCCGGGCGGCGAGACTGTCGCCGAACCGGTCGAGCTTGCCCGCCGCTCCGGTGACGCCCTTCGTGCTCTGGGTGATGAGCTTCGCCGAGCTCACGCCCGAGCTGCCGAAGACGATCTCGGTCACGGCGCCGGCGTAGCTCGCCGAGCCCACCTTGGCGTAGGGAGCACCGACGAACAGCTGGCTGCCCGAGACCGCCAACGCCGCCCCGAACGACCCGCGGTCGGTGAGCCTGGGGAGCCGGGCAGAGCCGGGACGCAGCACGCTGGCGGCGCCGAAGGGGAGCCCGGCCGGGCTCAGCGCGTAGACGACCACCACTCCGGACGTGCCGCTGTCCAGGGTCGTGGTCGCCCCGAGAGCGACCCGGGGCGCCGGGCCGGTCACGACGGCCAGCGAGAAGACGCGGTGGCTCGTGTCGACGGCGGGCACGGCCTGCAGGTGCAGCGTGGTGAGGTCGAGCCCGGATGCCGACCCGAACACGACGCCCAGTTGCTGCTCGTCGAACAACCCGTCCGCCGAGCCGCGGGCGGTGAACAGCAGGTCGGTGTACCCGTCGGCGTTCAGGTCGCGGGCGACGGGGTTGTCGGTGTACCCGGAGGGCTTGCCGATCGTCAGCTGGGTCGACAGCGTGAGCGAGCTCCCGCTCCCGTAGCGCACGACCACCTCGGGGAAACCGTCGCCGACGGCGTGGACGAACGCGTAGTCGACGAGGCCGTCGCGGTCGAAGTCCGGCGTGGAGGTACTCGCCGGCGCGACCTGTGGCGCCGACGTGGCCGGGGGCGCGGACGGCGTGCACGCGAGGCACAGCCCGGCGATCAGGGCGGTGATCAGGGTCCTTGTGCGGGTCATGGCTTCCTTCGTCGCTGTGTTCGGTGTCAGCGTCCGGCGAGGGCCAGGACGGATTCGGAGCGCGAGGCCAGCGTCGTGTGGGTGCGCGTCGACCAGGTGATCAGGCGGCCGCTCTTGTGGTAGTCCCCTGCACCGCCGATCACCACGGTGTCCCGACTGGTCCCGGCGTCCCTGGCGACGCCGACCGACGAGCCGAGGAACATGCCGTAGGCGGGCCTGCCGGGCAGGCCGTGGCCCGCGTACAGCTGGCGGGCCGTGCAGGTCCGGCTCTGTGACAGCGGGACGACCCAGGCCGCTCCTGCGAGGACGGACGTGCCGATGGCCTCGCCCGGTCCGCCGACGACCACGCCGGTGACGCCGGTGCACACGGTGCCGAGGGCGACGGCGTGGCCGAAACGGTCGTGCTTCTCCGCGATGCCGGGGACCCCGGAGGAGGACTGGGAGATGCGCGCGCGCGGGGTGACCGTGGTCCCGCTGATCCGGAAGACGGCGACCGAGCCGGTGGCCCGTGCCGGTCCGACCGCATCGCCGGGAGCTCCCACCGCGAGGTAGCCCTCGGACGCGGCGAGGCTGTAGCCGAATGCGTCCCCGCGCGCGGGAACCCCGGCGACGCCCGCCGTGGCCTGGGACAGGATCCTGCTGCTGTGGACACCGTCCGGGCCCATCGTGATCACGGCGACCGCCCCGGCGTTGAGGACCGTGCCGACGTCGGCGACGGGCGCCCCCACGAACAGCAGGCTTCCCGTCGCCGCGACGCTCTGGCCGAAGTAGGACGAGGAGTCGCTGATCCCGACCGAGGACGGGGTGACCAGCGTCGGTGCGCCGGACGGGACGCCGTCCGCGTCGAGGTCATAGACCGCGACGCCACCGGTGAAGTCGCCGTAGCCTAGCCGATCCCGACCGCGAGACGCCGCACCGGTGCGTCCAGGACGGCGAGCGACTCACCGAACACCCCCTTGTCGTCGACCTGGGTGGGTGCCGGCACGGCGACCGGTGCGGAGAAGTCCAGCCCGGACGCGGACCCGAACAGCAGGTAGACCAGCTGCGTGGTGCCGAAGGCCGCCCCGACCGCGAGGTCGGTGTAGCCGTCTGCGTCCAGGTCGTGGGCGACCAGCCCGCGCCGCACCTGGCCCTCGGCATCTCCGGTGAGCTGGGGCGCGCTGACGGTGACCGTCGCGCCCGAACCGTAGTGGACGCGCAGGGCGGTCATCTGCTCGTCCGGGATCACCGACACGGCGAGGTCCACTGTGCCGTCGCCGTCGAAGTCCGGTTCCGCCGCGGGAGCCGCGGGGGCCGACGGCGCGGTGAGCGGGCGCGCCACTGCCGGCAGCGGACCGGGCACGGCGAGCGCGATTGCCGCGGTCGCCGCGACGAGCATGAGCGGGAACCTCATCGATGGCCTCCTGGGGACACGTCCCACACGCGCGAAGGGCTGTGGGGATGCTCTTCACGCTGCCACGCGCCATCGCGGGAGGCACGTCGTGGACGAGAGTTCGTACAAGGTTCGTACGTCGCCCCGCGCCCCTGCCGCCCCCGCTCGCGCCCGCCTTCCCCCGCTCGCGCCCCCTTCGGCAGCAGGAACGGGAGGGGAGGGCCGGGCGGCCGCGGGGTGGGTGGCGGGCGTCAGCCGGTGAGGCCGTAGGTGATGGTGGGAGCGTCGGGGAGCTCCTCGGGGGCTGCGACGCCGGGGTGCAGGTCCGGTGACTGCTCGAAGGGCTGGAAGGCGAGCAGTTCGCGCAGGTGCGGCTCCAGGTCGCGGCCGACCTCGAGCAGGGACGGCGCCGGGCGGCCGAGCTCGGCTTCCAGGGACGTCACGCCGGCGTCGGTGATGCCGCACGGGACGATCCGTCCGAAGTCGGCGAGGTCGGACGCCACGTTCAGCGCGAAGCCGTGCATGGTCGTCTGCCGTGACACGCGGATGCCGATCGCGGCGATCTTGCGCTCCGGACGGTCGCCGTCGGCGGCGAGCCACACGCCGGTGCGACCCGGGACGCGTCCGGTGGCCACGCCGTAGCCGGCGAGCAGGCGGATCAGGGCCTCCTCGACCCGGCGCACGTAGTCGACCACCCCGACGGCCCGGGGCAGGAACACGATCGGGTAGCCGACCAGCTGCCCGGGGCCGTGGTAGGTGATCTTGCCGCCGCGGTCCACGTCCACCACCGGCGTGCCGTCGAACGGGCGCTCGTGCGGCTCGGTGCGCCGTCCCGCGGTGTAGACCGGCGGGTGCTCGACGTACAGCACCTGCGGCCCGAGCTCACCGGACGCGACCCGGGCGTGCACCTCACGCTGCAGGGCCCAGGCCTCGTGGTAGTCGCTCAGGACGCCCTCGGCCAGGCCGAGGTAGCGGAACTCGACCGGACGGGGGTCGGCGACCTGCTCGCGCGAGCCTGCGGGAGGGACCGTCACAGGTCGAAGTCGCCCTCCTCGAGCCGCGCCTTCACGAAGCTGAGGAAACGGGCAGCGTCCGCGCCGTCCACCAGTCGGTGGTCGTAGCTCATCGAGAGGTACATCATGTCGCGCACCGCGATGATCTCGCCCAGGTTCGGGTCCTTCACCACCATGGGGCGCTTCACCAGCGCGCCCGTGCCGAGGATGGCCACCTGCGGCTGGTTGATGATCGGGGTGTCGAACAGGGTGCCGGCCGAGCCGTAGTTGGTGATCGTGAACGTGCCGCCCGAGAGCTCGTCCGGGGTGACCTTGTTCGAGCGGCTGCGGGACGCGAGGTCGCCGATCTTCTTGGCCAGCCCGGTGACCGACAGGTCGCCGGCGTCCTTGATCACCGGGACCATCAGGCCCTTCTCGGTGTCGACGGCGACCCCCAGGTGCTCGGCGTCGGCGTAGGTGATGGTGCCGGCCTCGGTGTCGATGGTGGCGTTCACCTTCGGGAACTGCTTCAGCGCCTCGACGGCGGCCTTCGCGATGAAGGGCAGGTACGACAGTCCGACGCCCTCGCGTGCCCGGAAGGCGTCCTTCTCCTTCGCGCGGAGCTTGGAGATGGCCGTGAGGTCGACCTCGACGGTCGCCGTGAGCTGGGCCGACACCTGCAGCGACTCGACCATGCGCTTGGCGATCGTGGCGCGGATGCGGGTCATCTTCTCCGTCGTGCCACGCTTGCCGGTGCCGTCGCCACTCGGGGCGGGGCTGGACGGCGCCGCCGGCGCGGGCTGGGTGGCCTGCGGGGCGGGGGAAGCGGCCGCGCGGGCGGCCTCCTCCGCGGCCTTCCGTGCCGCCTCGTCCGCGGCCTTCTTGGCCTCGGCCGCGGCCAGGACGTCCTGCTTGCGGATGCGTCCGCCCACGCCGGTGCCGGTGATGGAGGCGAGGTCGACGCCTGCCGACTCGGCCATCTTGCGGACCAGCGGTGTCACGTACCCCGCCTCGGGAGCCTCCTCCGCGGCGCGGCGTGCCGGCACCGGGGCTGCCGGTGCGGCGGCAGGGACGGCCGGCGCGGCCGCGCGGGCGGGAGCCTCGGCGGCGGGAGCGGGGGCCGACGCGGCAGGGGCGGCGGGAGCGGGGGCGGCAGGAGCGGGGGCGGCCGGAGCCGGCGCGGGCTCCGCGGGGGCCGCCGCGGCCCCGGAGCCGATGACGGCGAGGACGGAGCCGACCGCGGCCACGGCGTCCTCGGCCACCCGGATCTCGAGCAGCACGCCGGAGGCGGGGGCGGGGATCTCGGTGTCGACCTTGTCGGTGGACACCTCGACCAGCGGTTCGTCGGCCTCGACCTGGTCGCCGACCTGCTTCAGCCAGCGCGAGATGGTGCCCTCGGTGACGGACTCACCCAGCTGGGGCAGCAGCACCTCGGTGCTGTCGGACCCAGCCCCGGCGGGGGCGGGGGAGGCCGCCTGCGGCTGCGCGGGGGCCTGCTCTGCGGGGGCCTGCGGTGCGGGCGCGGGGGGCTCGGGGGTCGCCTCCGCGGACTCCTCCTCCTGGTCTGTCTCGAGCGACTCGGCGGCGGCGGTCTGCGCCGTGGGCTCCGGCTGCGGCGCCGCCGGCGCCTCGCCCGCGGCCTCGCCGGGCTCGCCGATCGTCGCGAGCACCGCGCCGACGGCGGCGACACCGTCCTCCGGCACCAGGATCTCCAGGACGACGCCCGCGACGGGCGCCGGGATCTCGGTGTCGACCTTGTCCGTGGAGACCTCGACCAGCGCCTCGTCCACCTCGACCCGGTCCCCGACCTGCTTCAGCCAGCGGGAGATGGTGCCCTCAGTGACGCTTTCCCCGAGTGCCGGCAGCGGGACGGGAGTGGACATGTCGTGAGCTCCTTCGAGATCTGGTCAGTGCAGGTTTTCAGACTAGCCCGGTTTGCGCCAGCCATAATGGGCGCCGTGGGCTGGTTCTCAAGAAAGCGCGGGCGGGCCGCCGGCGGTGGTCGCGAGGCCGCCATGGAGCCCGCGACCGTCGCCCATCTCGAGGACTTCGTCGCCACCCGCCGTGGGGTCGAGGCATTCATCGAACTACCCACGACGATGACCCGCGCAACCCTCCTGCTGATCGCCTTCGACGGCGAATGGACGCGGCGCAGCGTCGCCAGCGTCGAGTGGGCGCGCCACTTCGCGGCCCGGCACGGCCTCCCGGCCTACGACGCGGGCGTGGTGGGCTACCCGCAGCGCATGCGCGACTACAACGCGCGCCGACGCTCGGCCGGCTGACCTCCACCCGCAGGGCGCTCGCGCCTCAGTCGAGGGGACGGTGGGTCGCGGCGAGGAACGCCTCGACCAGCGCCGACCCGAGCGCGGCGCCCGGCGCGGGGGAGACCCCGTGGAACAGGGACGCAGCGGACCCGCCGCAGGCGTACAGCCCCGCCAGCGGCGTGCCGTCCGGACGCAGCACGCGCGCGTCCGCGTCGATGAGGAGGCCGCCCTTGGTCCCGGCGTCGCCGGGGTACACCTTGACCGCCCAGAACGGCGACTTGTCGAGCTTGCCCAGGCTGGCGTTGCGGCGCTTCCCGCGTTCGCCCGCGGCCACGGCGGAGGCCGACTCCCCGCGCGAGAAGTCCAGGTCCTTGCCCTTGGCGGCGAAGCCGTTGAAGCGCACCACCGTGCCCAGCAGGCCGGCCCGGTCGACCCCGAGGGCCTGCGCGAGGTCGTTGAGGGTGCTCGCGCGGACGATCTCGCCGGCGTCCAGGGCCTTGCGGGGCGTGCTGCCCGCGGGCCACGGGCCGAGCTCGACCGACTGGCGGTGGCGGTTGTCGAGCACGAGGAAGGACGGCACGGCCCGCACCCCCCTGCTGCGCTCGTAGAGCGTCCGGCCGGCGGTGTTGGCCGGCAGCGTCTCGTCGAAGAAGCGGTCGCCCGCGGTGTCGACGATGACGCAGTGCGGACGCCCGCGGACCTCGTCCAGCGACCACGCCCTGCCCTCGGCCACCATCACGGGCACCCACCACGCGTCGTCCAGCCCGCCGGTCGCCGCCCCGTGCACGACGGCGAGGTTCAGCAGGTCGCCGTGGTTGGCGCCGCCCGACAGCGACCACGCCGCGTCGGTCGGCAGCGGCAGGTACTCCTCCCGCAGGCCCTGGTTGTGCTCGAAGCCGCCGGCGGCCAGCAGCACGCGGGTGGCGGTCACCGGGGTGACCACATCGTCGTGGCGCACGACCGCCCCGGTGACGCCGTCCGGGCCGGCCAGCAGGTCGACCACGGGCGACTCCAGCCAGAGGTCGACGCCGTTCGCGGTCGCGCGGTGCAGGAGGTGGGCGACCAGGGCCTCGCCGGGAGTGGAGGTGGTGCGCCGGAGCGGGAGGAAGCGGGCGAGCGGGCCGGGCGCGTCTGCCTGGCGCAGCGCGGCGTCCCACTCGCCCAGCACGCGGCGGTCCATCGGCTGGGCTGCGAGCACCCGCCCCGTGGTGCGCGAGCCGGGCAGGTCGGTCCGCTCGTCCGGTGCGCCCTTGACCACGCCGAGGGCGATGTTGGACGACGTCAGCCAGCGCGCCACCTTCCCGGCCGTGCGGACGTACGCCGCCCGCCGCTGCGCCGACGACGGGGTTGCGGCCGGACCCAGGAGCGCCTCGAGGTAACTGCTCGCCTCCTCGACGGTGTCCGGGCCGCCGGCCCGGGCGGCCAGGGGGTTGCCCGGCAGCCACATCCGGCCGTCGGAGCTGGCGGTGTTGCCGCCGGCGAGGGCGCCGGAGTCCACCACCAGCACGCGATCGCCGAGGCGGCGCGCGGCGACGGCGGCGAGCAGTCCGGCGGCGCCGGCGCCCACCACGAGGAGGTCGTAGTCGGACATCGTCAGTTGGCCAGGGCGTGGGCCAGCGCGATCAGGGTGCGCACCGCGGCGCCCGTCCCGCCGGAGGGGGTGTAGTCGTAGGCTGCGCCGGAGTTGAACGCCGGCCCGGCGATGTCGAGGTGGCCCCACGGGATGTCCGTGGGGACGAACTCGGACAGGAACGCCGCGGCCGTGAGCGCGCCGCCGTACTTGTCCCCGGTCGACTTCAGGTCGGCCACCTTGGACTCGAGCTTGGGCCGCGCGTCCTCGGGGATGGGGAGCTGCCAGAACTGCTCGCCGGCGGCCTCCGCCGCGTCCAGCACCAGGTCGGCGGTCTGGTCGTCGCGGGCCATCAGGCCGGCGACCCGCTCGCCGAGCGCCACCATGCACGCCCCGGTGAGCGTCGCGACGTCGAGCACCAGGTCGGGCTTCTCCTCCGAGGCCTTCGCGAGCGCGTCCGCCATCACCAGGCGGCCCTCGGCGTCGGAGTTGCCGTTCTCGACGGTCTTCCCGCCGTACATCGTGAGCACGTCCGAGGGCCGGAAGGCCGTCCCGGAGGGCATGTTCTCCGCCATGGCAGCCCAGGCGGTCACCCGGATCCGCAGCCCCAGCTCGGCGATCGCGGTGACCGCGGCGAGGATGGCGGCGGCGCCGGCCATGTCGCACTTCATGGTGTACATGCCGTCGGCGGTCTTCAGGTCGAGCCCGCCCGCGTCGAAGGTGATGCCCTTGCCGATCAGGGCGAGGTGGAAGCGGGCGCCGCGCGGGGCGTAGGAGAGCTTCAGCAGCCGGGGCTTGCGGTGCGAGCCGCCGCCGACGGCGAGGATGCCGCCGAAGCCGTCTCGCTCCAGCGCCTTGTCGTCCCACAGCTCGATGCCGATCTTCGCCCCACGGGCCAGTTGGCGCGCGTCGTCGGCGAAGCTCTCCGGGTAGAGCAGGTTGGCGGGGGTGTTCACCCAGTCGCGGGCGGTGTTCACGGCCTTCGCCGTGGTCGCGGCAAGGTCGAGCGCCTGCCGGGCCTCGGGCTTGCGGCTGGGGCTCACCAGCACGAGCTGGCTGATGCCCGCGGCCTCGCCGGTGGCCGGACGGTAGGAGTACGCGCCGAGCAGGGCGCCCTCCGCTGCGCCCTTGATGACCTGCGGCTCCGCGGTCTCCAGGCTGATCGCGACCACCTGCGGTGCGGACGCGGGCAGCCCGGCCACGAGGCGGACGGCGGCACCCACGGCGCGGCGGACCTGTTCGGGCGTGACGTCGATGGGGCCGACCCCCACGACCACGACGCGCAGGCCGGCGGGACCGGCGAGCAGGGCGGTCCTGCCGGGCTTCGCCGACGCGCCGAAGCGGCGGGCGAGCGCGATCGGCTCCAGCCCGGTGGTCTTCGACAGGCTCTTCGCCACGTCCTCGGGGAGGCCGATCAGGATCTCTGCGTCACTCGCCTCCGCGAGTCCGACCACGAGCGCGTCCAGCTGCCGGGGAACGCTCGCTGACAAGGTGATCGGGGGAACATCGGTGGTCGGCACGAAAGGTCCTCTCTGCACATCGCCAGGTCTGCTGCGACTCCTAAGGCTAGTCCCGACTCCGGCAGGGATGTTCCAGAACCGGTCCCGAAGCCGGACGGCGCCTCCGCGGACGGCCGGGCGACCGCGCGGAGGCCCGCGCCGCGGTCCGCGGTGGGGCAGACTGCACCCGTGACCTCCTTCACCTTCGCCACCGCCGCCAGCATCCGTTTCGGCGCCGGACGCAGCTCCGAGCTCGCCGCCGCCGTGGCGGCCCTGGGCTCCCGTCCCTTCGTGTGCACCGGCTCCGACCCGTCCCGCCACGAGCGCCTGATCGACACGCTCCCCGGCGCGGCCACCTTCCCCGTGAGCGGGGAGCCGACGATGGAGGTCGTGCGGGCCGGGGCACAGGCCGCGCGCGAGCACGGGGCGGACGTCGTGGTCGGCATCGGGGGCGGGGCCGTGCTCGACGCGGCCAAGATCGTCGCGGCGCTGGTGACCAACGGCGGTGACCCCCTCGACTACGCGGAGGTCATCGGCGAGGGCCGGCCGCTCGCGGCCCCGTGCCTGCCGTTCGTCGCCGTCCCCACCACCGCCGGCACCGGCTCGGAGGTCACGGCGAACGGGGTGGTGACCTCGACCGAGCACCGCGTGAAGGTCAGCCTCCGCTCGCCGTCCATGCTGGCCCGGGTGGCCATCGTCGACCCGGCGCTGACCCTGGAGTGCCCGCCGTCGGTCACCGCCCACGCCGGGCTCGACGCCCTCGTGCAGTGCATCGAGCCGTTCGTCTCCCCGTTCGCGAACCCGCTCACCGACGGGTTCTGCCGCGAGGGCATCCGGCGCGCCGGATCCGGGCTGCGGCGGGCCTACGACGACGGCACCGACCTGGGCGCGCGGACCGACGTCGCCCTGTGCTCGCTGCTGTCCGGGCTGGCGCTGGCCAACGGCAAGCTGGGCGCGGCCCACGGGCTCGCCGGGCCGCTCGGCGGCCACCTGGGCGCGCCGCACGGCGCCCTCACGGCGAGCGTGATGGTGGAGGTCTGCGAGTTCAACCTCGCCCACGGCACGGACGCGGTCGTCGCGCGCTACGCGGAGGTCGCCGCCCTCCTCACCGGCCGCGACGACCCGACAGCCCTCCTGGACTGGTGGAACGAGAGCACCGCGGAGCTCGGCGTCCCCGGGCTGGCCGCCCTCGGCCTCACCGAGGACGCGATCGCGCCGGTGGCCGCAGCGGCGGCCTCCGCGTCCAGCACGAAGGGCAACCCGGTCGCCGTGACCGCGGACGACCTCGCCGAGATCCTGCGCCGGTCGCTCTAGCTAGGCTGACCCCGACAGGAAGGGCCACCGATGACCGAACCGCTCACCTCGCCCCTGCACGACCGGCACGTCGCCCTCGGCGCAAAGTTCTCCGAGTTCGGCGGCTGGCTGATGCCACTGCAGTACTCCGGTGTCGTCGCCGAGCACCGCGCGGTGCGGTCCGCCGTCGGCGTCTTCGACGTCAGCCACCTCGGCAAGGCCCGGGTCCGTGGGGCGGGGGCGGCGGCGTTCGTCAACGCCTGCCTGACCAACGACCTCGACCGCATCGGCCCCGGGCAGGCGCAGTACAACCTGCTGTGCGCGGCGGACGGGGGAGTGGTGGACGACCTGATCGCCTACCTGATCTCGCCGGAGGAGGTGTTCCTGATCCCCAACGCCGCCAACACCACCACGGTGGTGCGCCTGCTGTCCGAGGCGGCCCCGGCCGGCGTCGAGGTGGTCAACGAGCACACCGCGCACGCGGTCATCGCCGTCCAGGGCACCAGCTCCGACGAGGTGCTGTCGGCGCTCGGGCTGCCGGTCGGCCAGGACTACATGAGCTTCGCCAGCGGCACGTGGGGCGGAAGCGGGCTGATCGTCTGCCGCACCGGCTACACCGGTGAGCGGGGCTACGAGCTGGTCGTCCCCGCCGAGGCCGCAGCGCCGCTGTGGGACGCGGTCCTCGCCGCCGGCGCCGAGTACGACATCCTGCCCTGCGGGCTCGGGGCCCGGGACACCCTGCGCACCGAGATGGGCTACCCGCTCCACGGCCACGACCTGAGCCCGGAGATCTCGCCGGTGATGGCCAACCTCGGCTGGGCCGTCGGCTGGGCCAAGCCGTCCTTCTGGGGCGCGGACGCGCTGCGCGCACAGCGGGAGGCGAAGTCCGGCCCGCTGCTACGCGGCCTGAAGGCCCTGGGGCGCGGCATCCCGCGTCCGCACATGCGCGTGCAGGCCGGCGGCGCGGACGTCGGCGAGGTCACCTCGGGCACGTTCTCGCCCACCCTGGGCACGGGCATCGCGCTGGCGCTCCTCGACCGCTCGGTGGCCGTCGGCCACACCGTCGACGTGGTGGTCCGCGACCGCCTGGAGCCGTTCGAGGTCGTCAAGCCGCCGTTCGTCACTCCCGGCGTCCGCGAGTCCTGACCCGTCGGCCCGCCCCGGGTGAGGGGTGGCTCAGGAGGCCAGCACCCGGGTCACCAGCGGGACGCCCGGCCGGTAGGCCAGGTGGACGTGGCTGGGCGCGTCCAGCAGGACGAGGTCCGCGCGGGCGCCGACGCGCAGGTGCCCGACATCGGTGCGACGCAGGGACGCGGCCCCGCCCTCGGTGGCGGCACGGAGCGCCTCCGTCGGGGTGAGCCCCATCTCGCGCACGGCGAGCGCGATGCAGAACGGGATCGACGACGTGTAGGAGGTGCCCGGGTTGCAGTCGGTGGCCAGGGCGATCCGCACGCCGGCGTCCAGCAGGCGGCGGGCGTCCGGGTAGGGGTGACGGGTGGAGAACTCGACACCGGGCAGCAGCCCGGCCACCACGCCGGTCCCGGCGAGGGCGCCCACGTCGGCGTCGCTGAGGTAGGTGCAGTGGTCGGCGGCGGCCGCGCCCAGCTCGCAGGCCAGCTGGACGCCGGGCCCGTGGCCGAGCTGGTTGGCGTGCACCCGCGGCTGGAGGCCGGCCGCCATGCCGGCGGCGAGCACGGTCCTCGCCTGGTCCGCGTCGAACGCCCCCCGCTCGCAGAACACGTCCACCCACTTCGCGTGCGGTGCGCAGCGGGCGAGCATCTCGCCCGTGACGAGGTCGACGTAGGCGTCGGCGTCCTGCCCGGAAGGGACGACGTGCGCGCCGAGGAAGGTCGTCTCCTGGGTGAGCCGGTGCGCGACGCGGAGCAGCCGCTCCTCCGTGGCGGTGTCGAGGCCGTAGCCGCTCTTGATCTCCACGGTGGTCGTGCCCTGCGCGCGCAGCTCGGCGAGCCGGGCGCGGGCGAGGCGGTCGAGGTCGTCCTCTGCGGCCGCCCGCGTCGCCGCGACGGTCGTCCGGATCCCGCCTGCCTCGTACGGCCGGCCGGCCATCCGCGCGGCGAACTCCTCCGCCCGGTCGCCGGCGAACACGAGGTGGGTGTGGGAGTCGACGAAGCCCGGCACCACGGTGGCGCCGCCCGCGTCCAGCGCGTGGTCGGCCGCGGGCGCGTCCGCGGTGTCGCCCACCCAGGCAACCCGCCCGTCCTGCACGACCAGGGCGGCGTCGTGCCGCACGGGACGCTCGGCCTCCCAGGTGACCAGTTCGCCGATGCCGGTGACGACCAGGCTCTCCGGCGCCTTCTCCACGACGCTCACACGCGCCTCCAGACCTCGTCGACGACGGCGGACAGTTCGGCACGCACCCACTCCGGGTCGAGCCCGTCGGGGGCCACCACGTCGGCGGCGGACGCCGCCCACAGCGGTTCCGGCGCACCGGCGGTGCGTACCGAACCGGCGAGCTCGAACCCGCCGAGCCCGTCGAAGCCGAGCGACGCGGCGCCGTCGGTGGTCGCGGCCCGCCACAACTCGGCTGCCGTCCAGCCCTCGCGGCGCCCGGACGCCAGGCGTTCGTTCATGGCGAGCCCGCGGGCCTCGGCGAACATGTCGATGACGGTGTTCGAGTCCGAGCCGAGGGTGATCCGCACCCCGGCATCGCGCAGCCGTGTGCTCGGGCCGATGCCGTCGGCCAGCTCCGCCTCCGTGGTGGGGCAGAAGCAGGCGTACCCGCCCGCGGCGCCCAGCGTGGCGATGTCGGCGTCGGAGAGGTGGGTGGCGTGGACGGCGGTCGTCCGGGGCTCCCACACCCCCGCGTCGGCCAGCAGGCCCACCGGGGTGCGTCCGGTCGCCGCGAGGCAGGCCTCGTTCTCCGCGGGCTGCTCGGACACGTGCACGTGCAGCGGCGCGTCCGGGAGGGCCGCGGCGACCACCGGCAGGGACGCCTCGTCGACGGCGCGCACGGAGTGGATGGCGGTCCCGACGACGACGGCCGGGTTGCCGGCGTACCGGGCGGCCAGGCCGGCGACGCCGGCGGCCCACTCGTCCGCGTCACCGTGCACGAAGCGGAGCTGCGCGGGGTGCAGCTGCTCGCCGGCGAAGCCCGCGCGCAGGTAGCAGGTGTCGAGCAGGCAGATCCGCACCCCGACCTCCCAGGCCGCGGCGACCACGGCGTCGGCCATCGCATGGGGGTCGTCGTACGGCACGCCTCCCGGCCCGTGGTGCAGGTAGTGGAACTCGCCGACGGCCCCGATCCCGGCGAGCGCCATCTCCGCGAAGGTCGCCCTGGCCAGCCGGTGGTAGAGGTCGGGGTCGAGCGCCTGGGCGACCGCGTACATGCCGTCGCGCCAGCCCCAGAAGTCCGCGCCGCCGACGGCGCGCCCCCGCAGCGCCCGGTGGAACGCGTGGGAGTGGCAGTCGGCGAAGGCCGGGTGGGACCTCATCCGAGTTCCCCGATCACCCGGGTGAGGGCCGCGACGCCCTCGTCGATGTCCTCTGGCGTCGCGGACTCCTGTGGGGCGTGGGAGACCCCGGTGGGGTTGCGGACGAAGAGCATCGCCGTCGGCAGCTGCGCGGCGAGGATGCCCGCGTCGTGCCCGGCGCCGGTCGCAAGGACCGGGGCGTCCAGCAGGCCGGCGAGCCGGTGGCGCAGGGCGTGGTCGAACTCGACCGCGCCGGTGACCGACTCCGGCGTCAGCGCCACGGTCGTGCCGTCGGCGGCCGCCGCGGCCTCCGCGCGCGCGGTGATGCCGGCGACGAGGGCCTCGAGCTCGCCCTGGTCGGACGCGCGGGCGTCCAGCCAGGCGGTCACGCGGGACGGGATGGAGTTGGTGCTGCCCGGCTCCACGCGGAGGCGCCCCAGGGTGGCGCGCTGCCCGGACGCGGACGCCAGCTCGCGGGCAGCCAGCACGGTGGCGGCGTAGGCGAGCATCGGGTCGTGCCGGTCGGCCATCGCTGTGGCGCCGGCGTGGTTGCCCTGTCCGCAGAACTCGAAGCGGTAGCGGCCGTGCGGCCAGATCGCCGACGCGACGCCGACGGCCGCCCCGTGGGGAGCGAGCCAGCGGCCTTGCTCGACGTGTAGCTCAACGTAGTACTTCACGTCGGTCAGCCAGTCGGCGGGACCCGCGGCGCGAGGGTCGCGCCCCTGCGCCTGCATGGCCTCGGCGAGCGACGTGCCGTCCTCGTCGCGCAGCCCCAGCGCGGTCCCCGGCGCGATCGCGCCGGTGGCCAGCCGCGAGCCCAGGCAGGCGATCCCGAAGCGGCCGCCCTCCTCGTCGGTGAAGTTGGCCACCGCCAGGGGGCGCGAGGGGGTCCAGCCCGAGGCCTTCAGCGCGCCCACAGCGGCCAGGGCGGAGGCCACGCCCAGCGGCCCGTCCAGAGGCCCGCCCTCGGGGACGGAGTCCAGGTGCGAGCCCACCAGCAGCGCGTCCGGGCCGTGCCCCCACCAGGCGAGCTGGTTGCCGTTGCCGTCCTCGACGAGGTCGAGCCCCAGCGCCAGCGCCTCCCCGGCGAACCACTCGCGCAGCGCCATCGTCGCCGGGTCCCAGGCCAGCCGGGTGTACCCGCCGCCGGGCGTCCGGCCGACGTCCCCGATCGAGGCCAGCAGTTCGTTGGCGCCCACGCTCACTGCTCCATCATGGGGATGCGGACGCCGCGCTCCCGGGCCACCTCGCGCGCCCGCTCGTAGCCGGCGTCCACGTGCCGCATGACCCCGGTGCCCGGGTCGTTCACCAGCACCCGGGAGATCTTCTCCGCCGCGAGCGGCGTGCCGTCGGCGACGACCACCTGCCCGGCGTGGATCGAGCGGCCGATGCCGACGCCACCGCCGTGGTGCAGCGACACCCAGGTGGCGCCGGACGCCGTGTTGAGCAGGGCGTTGAGCAACGGCCAGTCCGCGATCGCGTCCGAGCCGTCTGCCATCGCCTCGGTCTCCCGGTACGGAGAGGCGACCGAGCCGGAGTCGAGGTGGTCCCGCCCGATCACGACGGGCGCGGAGAGCTCTCCGGAGGCGACCATCTCGTTGAACTTCAGCCCGGCCAGGTGCCGTTCGCCGTAGCCCAGCCAGCAGATCCGTGCCGGGAGACCCTCGAAGTGCACCTGCTCGCCGGCCTTGGTGATCCAGCGCCGCAGGTGCTCGTCGTGCGGGAAGAGCTCGAGGATCGCACGGTCCGTCGCGGCGATGTCGGCGGGGTCGCCGGAGAGGGCCGCCCAGCGGAACGGGCCCTTGCCCTCGCAGAACAGCGGACGGATGTAGGCCGGCACGAAGCCGGGGAAGGCGAACGCCCGGTCGTAGCCGCCCAGTTCTGCCTCGGCCCGCAACGAGTTGCCGTAGTCGAACACCTCTGACCCGGCGTCGAGGAAGCCGACCATGGCCTCGACGTGCCGCGCCATCGACGCCCGGGCGCGGTCGGTGAACCCGGCCGGATCCTCGGCGGCGACCCGGTGCCAGTCCTCCACCGGGATGCCGATCGGCAGGTAGCTGAGCGGGTCGTGCGCGGAGGTCTGGTCGGTGACCACGTCCACCGCGACGCCCTCGGCGAGCAGCCGCGGGAACACCTCCGCGGCGTTGCCCACCAGCCCCACCGACAGCGGGCGCCGCTCCGCCTTCGCCGCCAGGACGCGCTCCACGGCGGTCGGGTAGTCGGCGGTGTACTCGTCGAGGTAGCCGTGCTCGACGCGCCGTGCGAGCCGGCCGGCGTCCACGTCGACGATCAGCACCGCACCCTCGTTCATGGTGACCGCCAGGGGCTGCGCTCCGCCCATGCCCCCGCAGCCGCCGGTGAGGGTGAGGGTGCCGGCGAGCGTGCCGCCGAAGCGCTTGCGCGCCACGGCGCCGAACGTCTCGTAGGTGCCCTGGAGGATGCCCTGGGTGCCGATGTAGATCCACGAGCCGGCCGTCATCTGGCCGTACATCATCAGCCCCTTGGCCTCCAGCCGGCGGAACTCCGGCCAGGTGGCCCAGTCGCCGACGAGGTTGGAGTTGGCGATGAGCACCCGCGGGGCCCACTCGTGCGTCCGGAACACCCCGACCGGCTTGCCGGACTGCACCAGTAGGGTCTCGTCGTCCTCGAGGTCGCGCAGGGTGGCGGCGATGGCGTCGAAGGCCTCCCACGAGCGCGCCGCGCGGCCGGTCCCGCCGTAGACGACCAGGTCGTCCGGCCGCTCGGCCACCTCGGGGTCGAGGTTGTTCATCAGCATGCGCAGCGGCGCCTCGGTCTGCCAGGACTTCGCGCTCAGCGCGGTCCCCCGGGGGGCGCGGACGGGATCGTGCGTCATGAGTTCTCCTTCGCTGCCGCCACCAGCGCTCCGCTGGCGACGAGTCGGTGGGTGGCTTCGATCTCGGGGGCGAGGAAGCGGTCGGGGCCCGGCCCGGGGACGGACGCGCGCAGCACGGCGATCGCCGCGGCCGTCGCGGGGGCCGGACGCAGAGGGGCGCGCAGGTCGATGCCGCGGGCCGCGGCCATCACCTCGACGGCGAGCACGCGGGCGAGCCCGTCCACGGCGGTGCGCAGCTTGCGGGCGGCCGCCCAGCCCATCGAGACGTGGTCCTCCTGGAGGGCGCTGGAGGGGATCGAGTCGACGCTGGCCGGGACGGCCAGCCGCTTCAGCGTGGAGACCACCCCTGCCTGGGTGTACTGGGCGATCATCAGCCCGGAGTCGATGCCCGGGTCGTCGGCCAGGAAGGGCGGGAGCCCGCGGTTCCTGGCGACGTCGAGGAAGCGGTCGGTGCGGCGCTCGCTGATGCCGGCGACGTCAGCGACGCCGATGGCGAGGAAGTCCAGCACGTGCGCCACCGGCGCGCCGTGGAAGTTGCCGTGGGACTCCACGCGCCCGTCGTCGAGCACGGAGGGGTTGTCGATGGCGGACGCGAGCTCCCGCTCGGCGATCGTCGCGGCGTGGTCCACGGCGTCGCGCACGCTGCCGTGCACCTGCGGGGTGCAGCGCAGCGAGTAGGCGTCCTGCACCACGCCGTCGCCGTGCCGGTGGCTCGCCACGATCGGGGAGCCGGCGAGGAACCGGCGCAGGTTGGCCGCGCTCGTGGCCTGGCCCACCTGGGGACGGAGCGCCATGAGGTCCGCGGCGAAGGTGCGATCGGTGCCGAGCTGGCCCTCGACGCTCATGGCCGCGGCCAGGTCGGCGGTGTCGAGCAGGACCTCGAGGTCGGCGAGCGCGAGCACGAGCATGCCGAGCATGCCGTCGGTGCCGTTGATCAGCGCCAGGCCCTCCTTCTCCGCCAGCACCACGGGGGCGAGGCCGTGGTCGGCGAGCGCCTCCGCCGCTGGCCGCACCACGCCGCCGTCGCGCACCTCGCCCTCGCCGATCAGGGCCAGCGCGCAGTGCGCGAGCGGGGCCAGGTCACCGGAGCAGCCCAGGCTGCCGTACTCGTGCACCAGCGGCACGAGCCCGGAGTTGAGCAGCGCCGCGTAGGCCTGCGCGGTCTCCAGCCGGACGCCGCTGTGGCCGCCGGCGAGCGTCCGCAGCCGCAGCAGCATCAGCGCGCGGACCACCTCGTCCTCGACGAGCGGGCCGTTCCCGGCGGCGTGGGAGCGGATGAGGCTGCGCTGGAGCCGCGTGCGCTCGGACGCGGGGATGCTGCGGGTGGCCAGCGCGCCGAACCCGGTGGAGACGCCGTAGACGCCGTCGCCGGCGGCGGCCAGCGCGTCGATGTGCCGGCGGGAGGCCCTGATGGCCGCCTGCGCACCCTCGTCCAGCCGGACGCGGGCGCCCTCGCGCGCCACCGCGACCACGTCCGTACGGGCCAGCGGCCCGGTGCCCACAGCGATCTCGACCATGGAGCCATTCAAGCCCCGCCGGGGCCGGGCGTGAACGCCCGTCCCGGCACTGCTGTCTCGGATGCGAGACTGGTGCCATGAGTCGTCCCGTCCCGGCTGCGACCGCGGCGCTGCGGGTGCTGCGCTTCCTCTCCGGGCGCACCGCACCCGTCCCGGCGCAGCGGATCGCCGCGGAGATCGGGCTGCCGCGCTCCACGACCTACCACCTGCTGCACGCGATGGCGGCTGAGTCCTTCGTCGTGCACTACCCGGAGGACCAGATGTGGGGCGTCGGCGTCGCCGCGTGGGAGGTCGGCCAGGGCTACACCCGCCAGGCGCCCCTGACCCGGCTGGCCCGGCTGCCGATCGCCCGGCTGGTCGACTCCCTCGGACTGTCGGCCCACCTGGCCGTGCTGTTCGGCGCCGACGTGGTCTACCTGGTCGAGGAGCGTGCAGCGGGGCGGGCGCGGCTGGTGACCGACGTCGGCGTCCGGCTGCCCGCCCACCTGACCGCGTCCGGGCGGGCCATCCTCGCCGGCCTGCCCCCCGCGCAGGTGCGTGCCCTCTACCCGTCGCGTGCCGCGCTGGTGCGGCGCACCGCCATCGGGCCGGGGACGCTCGCCGAGCTGCGCGGGATTCTCGCCGCCACCCGCCGGCAGGGATTCGCGGAGGAGGACTCCGAGGTCACGGAAGGCTTCGCGTCCGTCGCGGTGGCTGTGCCCTCGCCGTCGAACCTCGCGGCGGTCGCCGTCACCTGGCAGGCCCCGCTGCCGGTCGACCGCGACCGGGTGCTGGAGCGGCTGCGGGCGACCGTGGAGACGCTGGCCGCCCGGCTGCGCTGACCGCCCCTGCGGTCAGTCGTCCAGGCTCATCGGCCCGTAGACGAGCCGGTCGTTCTCGTACAGGGTCACTTCGTGGATGCCGGCACCGGAGAGCTCCAGGTAGCTCGTCGTGAGCCACGCCTCCGCCTGGCCCTGGTCGTCGAACTCGACCTCGAGGCCGAGCTCTGCGGCGTCCTCCTCCGTGGGCTCCGGCGTTACCGCCCAGTAGTAGCCCACGGCTAGATCTGGTCGCCCGGCTTCACCCGCGGCGCGGGCAGCCGCAGCCGGCGGATGTTGATGGCCCGGTTGAGCATGTAGCCGACCAGCCCCTTCAGGGGCTCCTTCGGCAGGCGCTCGGCGTGCAGCTTCTTGAAGCCGCGCCAGGTCAGGAACAGGTCGACGGCGATCAGCAGGAAGATCGAGTAGGTGAAGCCGGTGACGGCCAGCGCCGCGTCGTTGCCGAACCCGCTGATGACCAGCGAGAGGGCGAGCGTGATCATCAGGATCGGCATCGACCACTGGGCAACCCCGCGCCGGGAGTCGACGTAGTCGCGCATCAGCACCTTGCCGGGAGCCGCCTCCGTGCGGGCGAACTGCTCGTCGCGCAGGGCGTTCTTCGCTGCGCGCTCGCGCTGGCGGAGCTCCTTGGGCGACAGGGTCGGGTTGAGCCGCTCGCGGCGGGCGGCCTCCGCCTCGCGACGCGACGGGGTGGGCGCGCCCTTCCCCACCGCCCTGGCGGTGTCGGGGGTGGCGGCCGGGGTGGGCTCGGGCGTTGCCGATTCACCCTCGGGGCGCTCGTAAGGGCGGAACAGTCCCACTTCAAACCTCGCTTGGTGCGAACATGACTGCCACATCCTAGGTCACTCGGCGGCCCGGGGAACGAGGGGAGTCGGACGTGGTCGAAGCCGGTGGTCGCGAGGCGGCAGAGCTCGCCTACCAGCGCGCCCTCGCCTCCCTCCACGACGTGCGGGCCGACCTCGCGGACGTCGCCGCTGCCCGCCGGCGGCTCGCCTTCGACCGGCCGCGCCTCGACCCGCCCGAGGCACTGCGGCGCGAGCAGGCCCTCGCCGCCCGGTTCGACGAGTTGTCCGTGCGCGCCGGCCGGTTGCGCGACGAGGCCGCCGCGCTCCGCGAGGCCGTGCGGCGCCTGCACGGCGAGGGGGCCGTCGAGCCGGTGGAACTGCCCCCCGAGACGCCGTCCGGGCGCTTCGAGCAACCGCCGTTCCCGGAGCAGGCGTGAGCAGGCTGCGCGTCGCTGTCGTCACCGGCGCCATCGGCGACCTCGACCCGGTCGCGGCGGGGACAGCCCTCGGCCGCGGTTTCGCGCCTTCCGCGGAGGTGGCCGTCGTGCCGGTCGCTGCCGGCGGCCCGCCGCTGGCGATCGCGGTCGCGGCCCTGTGGGGCGTGTCGCCCCGGATCGAGGGCGATCGCTGGCTCGTGCGTGGCGACGGACGGCTCCTGGTGGGCCTCCAGCAACCGCAGACGGCACCCTGGGCGCCGGAGGCCGGCACAGCGGACGTCGGCGAGTGGCTGGTCGCGTCGCTTCGTCCCGACGACCGCGAGGTGGTGCTCGACCTGACCGGCGTCACCGCCCACGACGGTGGGGCCGGTCTGCGGGAGGTGGCCGGCGCGGCCCTCGCCGGACGCGTGGTCACCGGGCTCGTGCCCGCCGAGGAGCTGGAGCTCCCGGCGACCGGGATCGGGGGCGGGCTGGCCCGGCGGGCCTTCGCCGCCCGCCTCGACGTCGCCGAACTCCTGGCCGCCGACGCGGCGCTTGCCGCCCGTGCCGCGGAGTGGGGGGACGGCCTGGCGGTCGCGCCCGGTGGCGGGGCCGCCGGCGGGACGGGGCTGGCGATCCTCGCGTCCGAGGGACGGCTCCTCAGCGGTACGCAGTTTTGCCACCGGGAGGCGGGCCTCGAACGGACGCTGCGGGCGGCCGACCTGGTCGTCACCGGCTGCACAGAGCTGTCCGCCCTGGACCGCGGCGGCCCGGTCGTCGTGGCCGTCGCCGAGTGGGCCGAGCAGGCCCAACGCCCGTGCGTGCTCGTCACGACGGGGACGGGCCTCGCCCGCCGCGAGCTGCGCACGCTCGGCATCGAGGCCGCGCACCTGTTGCCGTCCGGGCCGGTGGACGCGGCAGCCCTGGCCGGCGTGGCGGCACGCATCGCCTCCGGCTGGGTACCGGGTTCCTGAGCCCCTCACGTAGACTGACCTGACTGCGGAATACCCGTCCCACAGGGGCGGTTGCAGTGCAGGAAGCCTCATTCCGGAAGGATCCAGGAACAATATGACCCTCGACTCCCAGGTCACCACCGACGGCATCACCCTCACCGAGGGGGCTGCCGCCAAGGTCAAGGACCTCATCTCCAACGAGGACGTCGACAGCCTGGCGCTGCGGATCTCGGTGGCCCCCGGCGGCTGCTCGGGCCTGCGCTACCAGCTCCAGCTCGACGACCGCACCCTCGACGGCGACGTCGTCGCCGACTGGTACGGCGTCAATGTGGTCACCGACCGCATGAGCGCCCCCTACCTCATCGGTGCCACGATCGACTTCGTCGACACCATCGAGCAGCAGGGATTCACCATCGACAACCCGAACGCGACGGGCTCCTGCGCGTGTGGGGACAGCTTCCACTGACCTGCCCCTGAAGCTAGGGTTTCGCGCATTCCAAGAGCAGGCATCGAACCGGAAGGGCACCTCGTGGGGCGACAGGGACGGTCGAGGCGACGTGTGCTGGCCACGACGGCCCTGGTCGGGACGGTGGCCCTCAGCGGCTGCAGTGCCGAGACCGTGGCCCAGTGGGGACGGTTCGGACTGCCGGAGGCGGCGTCCGACCGGGCCCCGCTGATCGGCAACCTGTGGGTGGGTTCGTGGATCGCGGCACTGGCCGTCGGCGTCTTCGTGTGGGGCCTGATCATCTGGGTGATGGTCCGCTACCGCAAGAAGGGTGACGACCACCTGCCGGCGCAGCGCCAGTACAACCTGCCGCTCGAACTGCTCTACACGCTGGTGCCGTTCCTGATCATCGGCGTGCTGTTCTTCTTCACCGTCCAGACCCAGAACGGCGTCCAGGCGAAGGTCACCGACCAGCCGGTGCACACCATCAACGTGGTCGGCCAGAAGTGGTCCTGGTCGTTCTCGTACATGGAGGACGCCAACCCGGCCGTCGGCGCCGTCGTCCACGAGGCCGGCACGATCGACAAGATCCCCGACCTGTACCTGCCGGTGGACAAGCCGGTGCGGTTCAACCTGCGTTCGGCCGACGTGATCCACTCCTTCTACATCCCGGCCTTCTACTACAAGCTGGACGTGATCCCCGGGCGCCTGAACTCCTTCGACGTCACCCCGGACAAGATCGGCACCTACTCCGGCAAGTGCGCGGAGCTGTGCGGGACGTACCACGCCGCCATGCTGTTCACCGTCCACGTCGTCAGCGAGGAGGACTACGTGGCCTACCTGAACACGCTGAAGGCGTCCGGCCAGACCGGCGAGATCACCGCCCCGGTCTACCCGAACGTCGTGCCCAGCGTCCCGGCAGCGGAAGGGGAGGAGCAGAAGTGACCGTCGCCCGCCTGAGCCTCGACGAGGTCGACGCCCGCCCGCTCGTCGAGCGCCGTCGCTGGGGTGCGCTCGCGATGAAGCTGCTCACCACGACCGATCACAAGGTGATCGGGAACATGTACTTCATCACGTCGCTGCTCTACTTCGCCTTCGCCGGCCTGATGGCGCTCGCGATCCGGGCAGAGCTGGCCTACCCGGGCCTGCAGTTCATGCACTACGAGACGTTCAACCAGCTGTTCACGATGCACGGCACGCTGATGCTGCTGATGTTCGCGACGCCGATGTTCGTCGCTTTCGCGAACGCGATCATGCCGCTCCAGATCGGCGCTCCGGACGTGGCCTTCCCGCGGCTGAACGCCTTCAGCTACTGGCTGTACCTGTTCGGCTCGGTCACGGCCTGCCTGGGCTTCCTGACCCCCGGCGGCGCGGCCAGCTTCGGCTGGTTCGCCTACGTGCCACTGTCGGACGCGGTGAACTCGCCGGGCATCGGCGGCGACCTGTGGATCATGGGCCTCTACGTGATGGGCCTGTCCACCATCCTCGGCGCGGTGAACTTCACCACCACGATCATCACGCTGCGCGCCCCGGGCATGACGATGTTCCGGATGCCCATCTTCACCTGGAACATCCTTGTCACCTCGATCATGATCCTGATCTGCTTCCCGGTGCTGGCCGCGGGCCTGCTGGTGCTGGAGGCCGACCGCCGGATGGGGACGCACATCCTCGACCCGGCCACCGGAGGGGCGGTGCTCTGGCAGCACCTGTTCTGGTTCTTCGGGCACCCCGAGGTCTACATCATCGCGCTGCCGTTCTTCGGCATCATCACCGAGATCCTGCCGGTCTTCAGCCGCAAGCCGATCTTCGGCTACATCGGGCTGGTGGCGGCCACGCTGGCGATCGGCGCCCTGTCGATCTCGGTGTGGGCCCACCACATGTTCGTCACCGGAGCGGTGAACCTGCCGTTCTTCTCGTTCATGACCTTCCTGATCGCCGTCCCGACCGGGGTGAAGTTCTTCAACTGGATCGGCACGATGTGGGGCGGTGCGCTGACCTTCGACACGCCCATGGTCTGGGCGATCGGCTTCCTGACCTCGTTCCTCTTCGGTGGCCTGACCGGCATCATGCTGGCGTCCCCGCCCCTGGACTTCCCGGTGTCGGACACCTACTTCGTGGTCGCGCACTTCCACTACGTCCTGTTCGGCACCGTGGTCTTCGCGATGTTCGCGGGCTTCTACTTCTGGTGGCCGAAGCTCACCGGACGGATGCTGAACGAGCGCCTGGGCAAGCTGCACTTCTGGCTGCTGTTCATCGGCTTCCACCTGACCTTCCTCGTGCAGCACTGGCTGGGCGTGGAGGGCATGCAGCGACGGATCGCCGACTACCTGCCGGGTGAGGGCTTCACCTTCCTCAACCAGGTCTCGACCGTCGGCGCCTTCCTGCTCGGGGTCTCGATGCTCCCGTTCCTGTGGAACGTGTGGATCAGCCGCAACGCCCCGCTGGTGAAGACCAACGACCCGTGGGGGTGGGGACGGTCGCTGGAGTGGGCCACGTCGAGCCCGCCGCCGCGGTTCAACTTCGACAAGATGCCGTCGATCCGGTCGTTCTCCCCCGCGCTCGACGCGTCCCGTCCGGAGCTCCGCCAGCCGGTCAACCCGGCCCAGGACACCATCGACGAACTGACGAGCGGAGACGCGAAGTGAAGGCCGAGCGGTTGATCTTCGTGATGATCACGGTCTTCTTCGTGGCCGTGGCACCGGTCTACTGGTTCGTCTCCCGCGAGATCATCGGGACGGTGGCGCTGCTGCTCACCCTGGCGTTCTTCGGGATGCTGTCGACGTACTTCTCGATCCAGTCGCGCAAGATCGACGCGCGTCCGGAGGATCGCAAGGACGGCGAGATCATCGAGGGCGCCGGCGAGGTCGGGTTCTTCCCTTCCACGAGCATCTGGCCGTTCTGGACCGCCCTCACCGTGATGCTGATGGGCCTCGGCCCGGTCTTCGGCTGGTGGCTCACTCTCCTCGGGGTGGGCCTGGGCATCTGGGCGGTCACCGGCTGGACCTACCAGTACTACCGGCGCGACTACCAGCACTGAGCATCGGTGCCGGCGCTCGGGAATCCGTGCAGCGGCTCGCGTCCGGATTCCCCGGTGGGGGAGATCCGTCCGTCCTAGCCTGAAGTCATGGCTCGTCGCCGCCGGAAGGTCCTCCGGCGCGTCCTGTGGGTGTTGCTCGCCCTGCTCGCCGCGCTCGCGCTCGTTCTCTTCACCCCGGTCCTTGATCCCGACCTGACCGCGCGTCCCGAGCCGGACGGGTCCTACGCGAAGGCGGTCGCCGGGATCGATGCCGTTCTCGCCGCGGAGAAGCAACTGCCGCTGCTCGCGCGGGGCGGCAGCATCGCCGCGCTGACCGGCGCCCGCTCCCCGGTGGCGCTGGTGATCTTCCACGGCTACACCAACACCCCCGACGGGTTCCGGCTCGTCGCGAAGGCGTACCGCGACCAGGGCTACAACGTGTGGGTGCCGCGCCTGCCGCACCACGGGCTGGCCGACAAGATGACCGACGAGTTCTCCCGGCTGACGGTGGAGGAGCTCCGCACCTTCGCCGACCAGGCGATCGACACCGGCGCGGGGCTCGGCGACCAGGTCCAGGTGATGGGACTGTCCGGCGGCGGGGCGCTGGCCATGTGGGCCGCGGCGGCGCGTCCGGAGGTGGCCCACACGGTGCTGATCTCGCCTCTGCTCAACCCCGGGGGCTACGCCAGCTGGGAGGTGCCGGCGATGACGCGTGCCCTGCGCCTTTCCCCGGTGGACAGCTATGCCTGGTGGGCGCCGGAGAAGGGCGCGGACAACGTGGCCGGGATGGTGTACCCGCGCTACTCCCTCAAGGGCATCGCGGCGTTCCTTGGGCTGCGGCTGTGGCTCGAGAGGCAGCCGGCCGCCTCGGTGCGCGGCTCCGTCCTGCTGGTGCGCAATGCGGGGGACGCCAGCATCGACCACGACTTCAACGAGCAGCTGGTGCGCCGCCTCGTCCCGCCCGACCGGGTGCAGGTCTACCAGGTGCCCCTGGAGGCCCACCTGCCCCACGACTACGTGTGCCCGGATCCGGAGTTCGGGCCCGACGCCCAGATCGTCGAGGGCTACCGGCAGCTCTCCCTGGCCCTCGGCATCCCGATGCCGGATCCCCTCGCCGAGCGCTGAGCGCGTCCCTGGCCGGACGGAGGCGTCCGCTGGCGCCCACCCAATAGGCTGCTGCCGCAGCGTGACAGGGGGAGAAGCCGATGAAGCACAGCGCCGGCGAGCGGTTCCGCTACTGGTTCGACAACGTCATGTCGCGCGGGACGATCGCGCTGATGGGGCTGCTCGGCCTGGCCACCGTTGCCCTGGTGCTGCTGGTCAGCGGCCTGGTCTGGGTGTTCCGCGCGTTCCCGGACGACGCAGGCGACGGCGACTTCATCGACATCCTCTGGGGCGGCCTGATGCGCACCCTGGATCCCGGCACCATGGGCGGTGACGCCGGCTGGGGCTTCCGACTGCTGATGCTGGTGATCACGATCGGGGGCCTGGTGATCGTCGCGAGCCTCATCGGCATCGTCTCGGGAGCCTTCGACGCGAAGGTCGAGGAACTCCGCAAGGGGCGCTCGACGGTGCTGGAGCACGACCACACGCTGATCCTGGGGTGGAACCCGAAGATCCACTCGATCATCCACGAGCTCTCGATCGCCAACCAGTCCCGTCGCCGGGCATCCGTCGTGGTGCTCGCCGAACGCGACAAGGTCGAGATGGAGGACGCGATCCGTGCGTCCGCCGGTGACCTGGGACGCACCTCGGTCGTCTGCCGCACCGGCGACCCCAAGCGTGCGGCGGACCTGACGCTCGTCAGCCCGGCGCAGGCGCGCAGCATCATCATCCTTGCCCCGGAGGGTTCGAACGAGCCGGACGCAGAGGTGATCAAGACGGCCCTGGCCCTCACCAACGACCCTGGCCGCCCGGACGGCCGCTACCACATCGTCGGGGAGCTGGCGGACCCGGCCAACCTCGAGGTGGCGCGACTGGTCGGCCGGGACGAGGCCCACTGGGTACTCGGGTCGGAGCTGATCGCGCGGATCACCGTGCAGACCTGCCGCCAGTCCGGACTCTCCGTCGTGTACTCCGAACTGCTCGACTTCGACGGCGATGAGATCTACTTCACCGAGCAGCCCTCGCTGGTGGGCGGGAGCTACTTCGACGCCCAGCTCGCCTTCGCCGACTGCACGGCGATCGGCCTGGTGGCCGACGGCCGGGTGCTGATCAACCCCGCCCCCGACACCGTCCTCGGAGACGGCGACCAGGTGGTCGTGATCGCGGAGGACGACAGCCGGATCAGCCTCGCCGAGCCCGGCACGCCCGACCTGGAGAACGTGGCGGACGGGGCGGTGGTCGCGATGCGTCCGGAGCGCACGCTGGTGCTCGGCGTCAACGCGAACCTGCCCCTGATGCTCAGCGAACTCGACGAGTACGTCGCTCCCGGCTCCCAGGTGCGCATCGTGGCGCCGACCGAGCCGCCGGAGCTGCCTGCGCTGGTGAACATCGAGGCGACCGTCCAGCACGCGTCCCCCACCCGGCGCTCGGTGCTCGAGGGGCTCGATGTGTCGGGGTTCGACCACATCCTCGTGCTCGCCGACACCTCTGATCCGGACCTCCAGCGGGCGGACAGCCGCACCCTGGTGACCCTCCTCCAGCTGCGCGACCTCTCCAGCCACGGCGGGTTCACGCTGAACATCGTGAGCGAGATGCTGGACGACGCCAACCGCGAACTCGCCGAGGTGACCCAGGCCGACGACTTCATCGTCAGTGACAAGCTGATCGCCCTGCTGCTCTCGCAGGTGTCGGAGAACCGTCGCCTGACGGAGGTGTTCGAGACCCTCTTCGAGAGCGAGGGCAGCGAGATCTACCTCAACCCGGTCACTGAGTACGTCGTCCCGGGCCGACCCGTGGATTTCTACACGGTGCTGGAGGCGGCCCGCCGCCGCGGCGAGACCGCGATCGGGTACCGGGTCGCCGAGCACGCCCACCACGGACGCCACGGCTACGGCGTCCGCGTGAACCCGAAGAAGGCCGAGCGGATCACGTTCGATCCCGCCGATCGCGTGATCGTCCTCGCCACCGGACGCGCCTGAGCCGCTCGGCGCATCCACACGGCACGTCCACCCGGGGCGTCCGCCCGGCTGGACGCGTCAGCCCGGCTGAACACGTCCGCCCGGCTCGACTGCGAGGGCCAGCGTTACGGCCGAGGGCTCGCACACCGGTGCTGGCCCTCGACGCGAAGGCTGGCCCTCGAGTGGGAGGGCTGGCCCTCAAGCGAGCCGGCCCGCCTCAGGTGGGCTGCTCGCGGGCAGCGGGACGGACGGGAGCGTCCTACCAGCTCGAGTGCAGCGGACGGCCTTCGGCGTAGCCGGACGCGGACTGCACGCCGACGATCGCCTGCGATGCGAACTCGTGCAGGGTGCGGGCGCCGGCGTAGGTGCAGGAGCTGCGGACGCCGGAGGTGATGAAGTCGAGCAGGTCCTCCACGCCGGGTCGGGCGGGGTCGAGGTACATGCGGGAGGACGAGATCCCCTCCTCGAACAGGGCCGCGCGTGCCCGGTCGAAGGCGGACTGAGTGCGGGTCCGGGCCCGCACCGCACGGGCGGAGGCCATGCCGAACGACTCCTTGTAGGGACGCCCGTCCGAGGCGAACAGCAGCTCGCCCGGAGACTCGTGCGTCCCGGCGAACCACGACCCGATCATCACCGCGCCCGCGCCGGCGGCCAGTGCGAGGGCCACGTCTCGGGGGTGCCGGACGCCGCCGTCGGCCCAGATGCTCTTGCCGGCATCCTGCGCCTCCTGGGCACACTCGAGCACCGCGGAGAACTGCGGGCGCCCGACGCCGGTCTGCATGCGCGTGGTGCACATGGCGCCCGGCCCGACACCGACCTTCACCACGTCGGCGCCGGCCTCGATCAGGTCGGCGGTGCCGTCGGCGGTGACCACGTTGCCGGCCACGATCGGCACGTCCAGCCCGGACGCGGCGACGACGGCCCGGCAGCGCTGGACGGCGCTGATCATGCGCTCCTGGTGCCCGTGTGCCGTGTCCATCACCAGGACGTCCGCCCCGGCCTCGAGCAGCGACTCCGCACGGTGCTCCACGTCGCCGGAGATGCCGACGGCCGCCCCGATCCGCAGGCGCCCGTCGGCGTCAAGGGCGGGCGCGTAGAGGCCGGCCCGCACGGCGCCCCGGACGGTCAGCAGGCCCACCAGTTCGCCGTCGGAGACGGCGAGGGCGGCCTTGTGGCGCCGGGTGGTGAGCTCGTCGAACACCTCGGTCGGCGTCGTGTCGGGGGAGACCAGCGTGAGGTCGGTGACCATCGCCTCGTGCACCTGGGCGAAGCGGTCCATGCCCTCCAGCTCAGCCTCGGACACCGTGCCCAGGGGTGCGCCGGTGCCGTCGACCACGACGACCATGCCGTGGGCGCGCTTGGGCATCAGCATCAGCGCCTCGCCGACCGTGGCGTGGGGGCCGATCGTGAGCGCGGTGTCGAACACCGTGTGGGCAGCCTTCACCTTCGCGATGGCGCCACCGACGATGTCGACGGGGAGGTCCTGGGGGATGATCGCGACGGCGCCGCGCCGGGCGACGGTCTCGGCCATCCGGCGGCCGGCGACCGCGGTCATGTTGGCGACGACCAGCGGCAGGGGCAGGCGCAACCCGTCCGTGCTGGTGAGGTCGACGTCGAGCCGGGAGGTGACCGACGAGCGCCGCGGCGCCATGAAGACGTCGTCGTAGGTCAGGTCGTAGCTGGGCTTGCCGGTGAGGAAACGCACCGGACAAGGGTACCGGGCGCCACCAACGGGGGGTCAGCCGTGGATCAGCACCAGCCCCGGGCTGCCGCTGGGCGTCTCGGGCCCGTATCCGAGCGGACGGTAGCCCATGCGGCGGTACAGCCGTCGCGCAGGGGTGTCCAGGTCGCTGGTCGCCAGCCAGTGGACGGCCGACGCGGACGCGATCATCAGGCGTTTCAGCAGTTCGAAGCCCAGCCCGTTCCGGGTGAAGGACGGGTGCACGGCCAGCAGCTGGACCGCGAAGGACCCGTCCAGGCCCGGCGCGTCGTCACCGAGGCGCCCGGCCAGGTCGGCCGACCACTCGTCGGTCTGCTCGCTCCAGCGCCACGCGTGCCCGTACGCGAATCCGACGAGTTCGCCGACCTCGCGGGCCGTGACCGCCACCAGGTCGGGCCGGTCCAGCGTGAGGTCGTACAGCGTCGCGTAGAGCTCCGCGACCTCGACCGGCTCGGCCAGCGGCCCGCGGGCGGACGCGAGCGCGTACAGCTGCTCGACCTCCTGCGGCGACGGCAGCGTCGACCCGGCGCGCGCGACCTCGACGACGGGGCTCAGCGTGCGTCCCCGGCGTCGCTGCCCTCGAGGGCGGGCGCGTCGTGGCCGGCGTCCACCGCGGGGGTGTCGTGGTCTGCCTCGAGGGCACCGTGGTGGGCCGCTCCGGCGATCTCGGCGGCCGTCGGCTTGGGCAGCTGCCCGTCGGCGTACCACGCGGAGAGCCGGCGACGCAGCCGTCCGACCTTCTTCCCGTTCGGCACCAGTGCCTGGGGCTGCGGGTGCCGGGTCAGCGAGTACGCCTCACCCGGGGTGATCGGCACGTGCGCCTCGGAGAAGCCGCCGTCGGGGCTGCGGACGATCACGCCGGATTCCGACCCGTGCAGGACACGCTCGGCGTCCTGGCGCTGCAGTGAGATGCAGATGCGCTTGGTGACGATGAACGCGATCACCGGGGCGACGAAGACGGCGACCCGCATGACGTACGTCACGGCGTTCAGCGACACGTGGAACTGCGTGGCGATGATGTCGTTGCCACCCGAGAGCCAGAACATCGCGTATGCGGTCATCCCGGCCACGCCGATGGCCGTCCGGACGGGCGCGTTGCGCGGACGGTCGAGCAGGTGGTGCTCGGAGGTGTCGCCGGTGATCCAGGCCTCGATGAACGGGTAGAGCGCCAACCCGGTGAACAGCAGGCCCATCAGGCCCACGCCGGGGAGGAAGATGTTCCACGACCAGGTGGTGCCCAGGATGTGCCACTCCCAGTTCGGGATGATGCGGATCGCGCCCTCGACGAAGCCCATGTACCAGTCCGGCTGCGAGCCGGCGGTCACCTGCGACGGGTTGTACGGCCCGTACAGCCACACGGGGTTGATCTGCATCAGCGCGCCCATGAGGATCGTCACGCCGAACACGATGAAGAAGAAGCCGCCGGCCTTCGCCACGTAGATCGGGAAGAACGGGTAGCCCTGGATGTTCCGGTTGGTGCGCCCGGGGCCCGGCCAGTGGGTGTGCTTGTGGTAGCGCTAGCAGCGCCATGTGCGCGCTGATCAGGCCGAGCAGGAGCCCCGGGATCAGCAGGATGTGCACCATGTACAGCCGCGGGATCACCAGCTCTCCGGGGAACTCGCCGCCGAAGATGAAGAACTCCGCCCAGGTGCCGATCAGCGGGATCGAGCGGACGAGCCCGTCCACGAACCGCAGGCCGGTGCCCGACAGCAGGTCGTCAGGCAGCGAGTAGCCGGCGAAGCCTTCGACCAGGCCCATGGAGAACAGGCCGATACCGATGATCCAGTTGAGCTCGCGCGGCTTGCGGAACGCGCCGGTGAAGAACACGCGCAGCATGTGCGCGGTCATCGCCGCCACGAAGAGCATCGCCGCCCAGTGGTGGATCTGCCGAACCAGCAGGCCGCCGCGGATGTCGAAGCTGATGCTCAGCGTGGACGCGAACGCCTCCGACATCGGGATGCCGTGCATGAGCTCGTAGGTGCCGGCGTACTCCACCTCGGCCATCGAGGGCTTGAACCAGATGGTGAGGAAGACTCCGGTCAACAGCAGGATCACGAAGGAGTACAGCGCGATCTCGCCGAGCAGGAACGACCAGTGGTCGGGGAAGACCTTGCGGATGTTGCCGGCGAGCTTCGCCAGGCCGATCCGGTCGTCGACCCAGGTGGCCGGGCCGGCGAGCTTGCCCGGTCCAGAGTCCTTGGGCGGTGTCCGGACCTCCAGCGCGGGGGAGTCGGGGTTGAGTTCTGCTGGCTTGGCCATCAGCGGTCACCCTCCTGGAAGTCCTTCGACGAGTCCCGTTCGAAGTAGCTCGGCCCCACCGGGACGGTGAAGTCGCTCCTGGCCACCAGGTACCCCTCCGCGTCCGTCGTGATCGGCAGCTGCGGCAGCGCGCGGGCGGCCGGGCCGAACACCACGACGCCGGAGTTGCCCAGGTCGAAGGTCGACTGGTGGCACGGGCAGAGCAGGTGGTGCGTCTGCTGCTCCCACAGGCTGATCGGGCAGCCGACGTGCGTGCAGATCTTGGAGTAGCAGAGGATCCCGTCCACCTGCCAGTCCCGCCGTGACTCGGGGATGCGGATGCTGTTGGGGTCCATCCGGACGACGATGATGGACGCCTTCGCCTTCTGCTGCTGGAGCGCGGCCCCGTGGTACTCCTGAAGCGTCTCCGGCTGGGCGTTCACCAGCTGTCCGACCACCAGTTCGGTGGCCTTCAGCCGGGTGAAGGTGACGTCGTTGACCAGGTGGACGCCCTCTGCCCAGATCGTCTTCTCGATGGTCTTGGCGCGCAGCTCCGCGGTGGGCCACGGGCCCATGTCGGCCAGGCTCACCACGGCCGGAAGGGCCATCATGCCGAGCGCGCCGGCCATGCCGGTGCCGAGCAGCTTGCGCCGGCGGATGCCGGACGCCTCGATGCCGGTCTCCAGGTCGGTCAGCACGCGCTCGCGCGCCTCGGGCGGGGACGCGGCACCGTGCCGGTCGCCGACGATCTCCTCGTCGCTCATCAGCATGCGCGCCCAGTGGATCGCGGAGATGCCGATCAGCAGCGTCGCCACCCCCGCGGTCAGGCCGAGGAGGGTGGTCTGCATCTTCAGGTTGGCGCCGAACAGCACGAGCTCCGCGTCCCTGGGGACGGCGAAGTAGACCACGAGGAACGCGACCACGAGCACCGGGACGGCGGCCAGCATGCCGACGATCTGCTTGTAGGCGCGGTCCGCGGCGGCGTCGTCCACGTCGGTGAAGCGCGGCGGGTGCTCCTCCAGTCCGGGGTCGGGCACGGGGAGGTCGGTCTGCGGGTCGTTCATGCGCGGGCTCCCCGGGAGGCGATCCAGACGGCGAACAGGACGAGGCCGCCGATCCCGACCACCCAGGCCCAGAAGCCCTCCGAGACCGGGCCGAGGCCGCCGAGGGTGAGGCCGGCGGACGGCGTCGCGTTCACCTGCTCGAGGTAGCCGATGATCGACTTGACGTCCTCGTCGGGGACGGCGCCGGGGGCGAAGACGGGCATCTGGCCGGGGCCGGTGCGCAGCGCCTCGTAGACCTCCCTGGGGGTCGACTCCTGCAGGCTCGGGGCGACCAGGCCGTTCGGCAGGGCACCGCCGGCGCCCTTGAAGTTGTGGCAGGCGGAGCAGTTGGTGCGGAACAGCTCACCGCCGCGGGCGACGTCCTCCGGGCTCAGCCCGGCCGGGTTGTACTGGTCCTCGGTGGGGATCCCGGGGCCGTCGCCGAGGCTGGCGACGTAGGCGGCCAGCGCTGCGATCTCGTCGTCGGTGAAGACGTTCTCCTTGCGCGGGGCCTGGGCCAGAGGGTTGGCCATCGGCATGCGGCCGGTGCGCACCTGGAAGTCGACCGCGGCGGCGCCGACGTTGGTCAGCGACGGGGCCCCCTGCTGGGCGAGGCCCTCGGCGTTGAGCCCGTGGCACGACGCGCAGTTCACGGCGAAGAGGTTCTTGCCCTGCGCGACGAGCTGCTGGTCCGTGGCACCCTCCGCGGAGGACGGCGCTGCCGGGGTGAGCGCGGCGTAGAGCGTGCCGACGAAGAGCAGGCTGAGGCCGAGCAACAGGGGACGCGCAGCGCGGTGCCGGCGCAACGATGCTCGGGGTTTCGGCGACCGACCTCCGCGGGTCAGGAATCTCATCAGGGGTTCCTCCTTGGGAAGTTCAGCGCAGCAGGTAGAGCACGCCGAAGAGCACGACCCAGATCGCGTCGACGAAATGCCAGTAGTACGAGGTAACAATGGCGTGGACGGCCTGTTCATGGGTGAACCGGCGGGACAGATAAGTCCGTCCCAACATAAGCAAAAATGCCACCAAACCGCCGATCACGTGCAGACCGTGGAAGCCGGTGGCGAGGAAGAACGCCGACGTGTAGGCATTCACCGAGAGCGTGAAGCCCTCGCTGACGAGGGTCGCGTACTCGAACGCCTGGCCGCCGATGAACACCGCGCCCATCACGAACGTGAGCGTGTACCACTCGCGCAGGCCCCAGCCGCCGATCCGCGCCAGCGAGCCGGAACGACCCACCTGGCCGCGTTCCGCGGCGTGCACGCCGAGCTGGCAGGTCACCGACGACAACAGCAGGATCGTGGTGTTGATCGTCGCGAACCACGGGAAGCTGATCCCGAACCAGTCGTTGAGTAGGTGGTTCGACCCCCACTCCCACATCGGGGTGGTGCCGGCGGCGACCGCGGCCGCGGTCGTCGTCTCGCGCAGCGAGAAGTACGCACCGAAGAGGGCGGCGAAGAACATGAGCTCGCTGGCGAGCCAGATGATGACGCCCACCGACAGCGCGTCTGGGCGTCCGCGCAGGCCCTGCAGGCGGCTGGGCGCGACCTCGTGGACGGCTCCGTGGGGCAGGCCGGTCGGTGCGCTCAGCGGTGTGGTGTGGGCCATTGCGCCATTATGACGAACGGCTGCCTTAATGGGCACCACCCGATCCATCGATAATTGCCCCATGGGATTCGCCGGACTCGTGCCGCTGCATGCCGACCCCACCAACCAGCCGCCGCCGCTGACCTGGCTCCGCCTGCTCACCGAGTGGAAGTGGGACTGGCTGTTCGCCGTCCCCGCGACCCTGGGACTGGCGCTCTACCTGTGGGGGGTGTGGCGGCTGCGCGCGCAGGGCGTCCGGTGGCCGGCGGTGCGCACCTGGTCGTGGTGCGTGGGCGGCATCGGGACGGCGACGGTGGCCGGCATGAGCGCACTCGGCGCCTACGACACCGTGCTGTTCAGCGTGCACATGGTGCAGCACACGATCCTGACGATGATCACTCCGGTCTTCCTCGCGATCGGGGCGCCGGTGACCCTGCTGCTGCGCAACCTCGGCAAGGACGGGCGTCGCCGCGTGATGCGGGTCCTGCACTCCTGGCCGGCGAAGGTGCTGTTCAACCCGGCGCTGGCGACCGCCCTGCTCATCACGACACCGTTCGCGCTCTACCTGACCGAGCTCTACCGCTTCACCCTCGACGTCGACTGGGCGCACGACCTGCTGCACGTGTACATGGTCACCGTCGGCTGCCTGTTCTTCTTCCCGCTGCTGGGCAACGACCCGATGCCGAACCGCCTGCCCTACCCGATGCGCATGCTGCTGCTGTTCCTCACCATGCCGGCACAGGCGTTCCTCGGCGTGACGATCATGGGCTCGCCCCGGCTGATCGCCGAGGAGTGGTACCTGGCGTTCAACCGCGCCTGGCCCCCGGCACCGATCGACGACCAGTACCTGGCGGGCGCGATCATGTGGGCCACCGGCGACCTCACGATGGGCATCATCATGGCGGTGTTCCTCGCCCAGTGGTACGCCGACAGCCGGCGCGAGGCCGCCCGCGAGGACCGGCGACTCGACCGGGAGGAGCGCCTGGCTGCGCAGCGGGCGGCCGCCGGATCGGGGCCCTCGACCGGTTACGATGACGCCACAGGTGGACGCGAGGCGGCGACGCCGGATGAGGAAGATCGATGACCGAACAGACGACCGCGCGGGTGCTGGTGTACTCCGACGACCGGACCACGCGTGAGCAGGTTCGCCTGGCGCTGGGACGCCGGGTCGCGGCCGACCTGCCCGAGCTCGACGTGTTCGAGGTGGCCACCCAGCCGGTGGTCCTCCAGACCATGGACGCCGGGGGCGTCGACCTGGTGATCCTGGACGCGGAGGCCACGCCGTCCGGCGGCATCGGGCTGTGCCACCAGCTCAAGAACGAGATCACCGACTGCCCGCCGGTGCTCCTGCTCCTCGCGCGCGTGGCGGACGCCTGGCTGGCCACCTGGTCGGAGGCCGACGGCATCACCCCCTACCCGATCGACCCTGTGCGCCTGCCCGCGGCGGCCGCCGACCTGCTGCGCGCCCGGCTCGCGGAGAAGGCGACCGCGTGACCTTCACCTGGGCGGGCCTGCTGTCCGACCTGGTCCGCGGCAACCACCTCGAGCCCGAGGCCACCTCCTGGGCGATGGACCAGGTGCTCGCCGGCGACGTCACCCCGGTGCAGATCGCCGGCTTCGCGATCGCGCTGCGTGCCAAGGGCGAGACCGTCTCCGAGCTGACCGGCCTCGCCCAGGCCATGCTGGCGCGCGCCACCCCGATCGACCTCGACGCGGAGGCGGTCGACGTCGTCGGCTCCGGGGGCGACCGCGCGAACACCGTGAACGTGTCCACCATGGCGGCGATCGTGACCGCCGCCTGCGGGGTGCCCGTGGTCAAGCACGGCAACCGCGCCGCATCGAGCGCGAGCGGCACCGCGGACTGCCTGGAGGCGCTGGGCGTGGTGCTGGACGTGCCGCCGGCCGCCCAGGCACGGGTGCTGGCCGAGGCCGGCATCGTGTTCCTGTTCGCCCCGCTGTACCACCCGGCGCTGCGCTTCGCGTCGTCCGCCCGCCGCGAGCTCGGCGTGCCGACGGCCTTCAACTTCCTCGGCCCGCTGGCCAACCCGGCCCGCCCGCACGCCTCCGCTGTCGGCGTGGCCGATGTGCGGATGGCGCCGCTCATGGCCGGTGTGATCGCCGGTCGCGGGCACCGGGGCCTGGTGTTCCACGGTGAGGACGGGCTCGACGAGCTCACCACCACGGGACCCTCCCAGGTGTGGGTGATCGGTGGGGGCGAGGTGTCCACCACCCGCCTGGACCCGTCCGAGCTGGGCGTGGCCCCGGCGGGCAGGGACGACCTCGTCGGCGGCGACCCGGCCCACAACGCTGCCGTCGTGCACGACGTGCTCTCCGGGACGCCCGGCGCGGTGCGCGACATCGTCGCCCTGAACTCCGCGGCCGCGCAGCTGGCCTTCGCCGGGCCGGACCTCGGCACGCCGTTGGCCGCGCAGCTCGCCGCGCCGCTGGAGCGCGCCTTCGCCGCCATCGACTCCGGCGCAGCGGCGCGGGTGCTCGAGGACTGGGTCCGCGTCACCCGGGCAGCAAGGCCCGCCTGACCAGCAGCGCCAGGAGCGGACCGAGCCACAGGGCGGGCCCGTAGGGGAACGCGCCGTCGCCACCGCGTCGCAGCCAGGACACCACGCCCCACACCGCCCCGGTCGCGCTTCCCAGCACGAAGGCCCACACCGGCAGTGGCAGGCCCTGTGTGCCCGTCACGACCCCGATGAGCCCGGCCAGCCGGACGTCGCCGAACCCGAGCCGGCCGCCGCTGGCCCGCCACACCAGCCACAGGACGCCCGCCGCGACAGCACCCGTCACCGCAGCGCCCACCAACGGCTGCCAGGTGCGCGTCAGGGCGGCCGCCACGCCGGCGCCGGCGAGGGAGAGCGCGAGGACGAGGTAGTTCAGGCGCAGCGGCAGGTAGGTCGTGCGGAGGTCGACCAGCACGAGCAGGGCGCCCAGGCTGGTGAACGGCGCCCAGACCGCCCAGTGTTCGGGTGCGGTGAGCAGCAGCGCGAGCGTGGTCGCCAGCGCGGAGACGACAAGGACGGCCAGCCGGAACCGGGGGGTGGCCAGGTCGGCGAACGGAGGCAGGTCGTCGGCGTCCTCGGGCAGCGGCTGGCGGCGCAGCAGGGCCGGCGTCGCCAGGGCGACGGCGGCGGACAGCAGGACCGCGACCAGCACGGTCACCGGGGTGGGCACGGGCGCAGACTACCGGCGTTGCCGGGCGAGATGGGTGAGCGCGTGCCCGTCGAGGGCCAGCAGGCGGGCGGCGCAGTCGCGCGGGATGCGGGCGGGACGGCGTCCGCCCCGTCCGTGGAGCAGCCGGTGCACGACGGCCGGCGGCACCTCGGCCTGCTCGGCGAGGACGACCCACGGCAGCCCGGTGAGCTCGACGAGCCAGAGGACAAGGGCGCGGAACGGCGCGGCCTGCACCCAGTGGTGATTGGTTTCCTGCACACCCGGGAAGGTCGGAATCCGGGGCCCCGTGTGAGTCGGGACCCCGGATTCTCAGTGTCTTTTCAGCATCCCGCCTCGGGGCGGGATGCGGTCACCGCTGGGCGCGGACGAAGCCGGCGGCCTGCGCCGCCTCCTCGGTCTCGAACCACACCTCGGCGATGGTCCGCTCGTAGGCGGCGCTCCCGGGGACGTGGTACTTCATCGAGCGGTCGTTGCCCTTGATGGTGTACCCCTGCGGCGGTTCGTCACCGACGTACGAGCCGTCACCGTAGGGGCTACCGGCTAAAGGGGAGGCATCGCCCCCCTCGGCCTCGTCGGCGAGCTTGCTCAGCTTCTCCTCGATGTCCTCGCCCGCGTCGGCGGCCGCGTCCTTCACGTCCTCGACGACGTCGGCGGCCGAGTCGGCGAGGTCCTCGACCGCGGCACCGGTGGCACCAGCCGCCTGCTTCGCGGCGTCCGCGACGTCTCCGGCGACGTCCTTGGCGGCGTCGGCCAGGTCGGCGGCCTTGTCGGTGACGTCATCGACCACGTCGGCGACGGGATCGGCGACGTAGGCGGTCTTCGGGGTGTGGGTCTCCCAGCCGCTGGACGGGTCGGCGAGCAGCTTGCGCAGCGCTGCGACCACGCCACCGAGCACCGCGCCGGCCAGCAGGATCTTGCCGAAGGTCTTCCAGCCCGACTTCTTCGGCCGGGAGGCCTTCTCCAGCTCCTTGGCCAGGGCCGCGGACGCCACTGCCACCTTGAGTTCCTTGGCCAGCGGCTGCCGGGCGAGGTCACGCAGGAGTTCTGCGACTCGCGGCAGGTAGTCGGCCTGCACCTTCTCGCGCGCGTAGTCGACGGTCGGCGGGATGCGGCCGAGCACGTCGTCCACGGCGGGACGGACGGCCTTCACGGTGGCGTCCACCGCGGGGGACACCCGGTCGAGGGCGTCGTCGATCACGGGGTGGACCCGCTCGAAGGTGTCGGAGGCGAGCCTCGCCCCACGGATGCGCGCGTCCTTCAGAACCGGACGGATCCGCTGGTAGGTCTCGTCGGCCAGCTCGCCGCCCTCGCGGAGGGCCTGCTCGACGTATGGCGACAAGTACTCGACCGCGGTCTGCGTCCCGTCCTCGACCACCCTGAGCAACTTCTTGGTCTTCACTCTGCCTCCCGATCCTCGGCTAGCACCCACCGTACCCGTAGCGGCGCCGCGAAACACAGCATCTGTCAGGATGGGGCGACCGCAGAAGAAAGGAAGGCCACATGGCCCAGGCAACCCTGCACACCAACCACGGCGACATCGTGGTGACCCTGTTCGCAGACCAGGCACCGAAGACCGTCGCGAACTTCGTCGGCCTCGCCACCGGCACCAAGGAGTACACCGATCCGCAGACCGGCGCGCCGACCACCGGCAACTTCTACGACGGGCTCACGTTCCACCGCGTCATCGACGGCTTCATGATCCAGGGCGGCTGCCCGCTCGGCACCGGTACCGGCGGCCCGGGCTACAACTTCGACGACGAGATCCACCCCGACCTCGTGTTCAACCGCCCCTACCTGCTCGCCATGGCCAACGCCGGCATCCGCATGGGCCGGGGCACGAACGGCTCGCAGTTCTTCATCACCGTCGTCCCGACGCCGCACCTGAACCGCAAGCACACCATCTTCGGCGAGGTCGCGGACGAGGCCTCGCGCGCGGTCGTCGACAAGATCGCCGCGGTGCGGACCGGTCGGATGGACCGGCCGGTCGAGCCGGTGGTCCTCGAGTCGGTCGAGGTCACGCAGGACTGAGGACGCTCCGGCACCCGGCGGGGGGACGGCTCCCTGACCTAGTCGGCCCCGATCGCGAAGGCCGCCTCGAGGTCGTGGGTGGAGTAGGCGCGGAACGCGATGTGCGTCTCCGTGCCCTCCACCCCGGGCACCTTGTTGACCTGGTCGGCCACGGTGGTGGCCACCTGGTCGATGGTGTGGACGCGGACCATCGCGATCAGGTCGATCGTGCCGGTCACCGAGTACACCTCGGACACCCCGTCGAGGTCGGCGATCTGCTGGGCGACCTCGGGGATGCGGGCGACATCGGCCTTGACGAACACAATCGCGGTGATCATGCGCTGATCCTAATCCGCACCGACGCCGCCGGGCCGATCCGCAGCGGCCAGCTCCACTCGCCCTCGATCTCGATGATGCGGACGCCCGGCCGCTCCAGCCAGTCGGCGATGCGCTCGGTCTCCTCCACGATCGCCGCGGGGGCCGGGCCCACCGGTGGCGCCACCCACTCCGCGACGGTCACGGCGTCCCTCGCCACCTGCTGGGGCACCTCGCCGGGACGTGCCAGCGCCGCCGCGGCGAGCCGTCCGTGCCGGATCACGTGGATCTCCCAGCCGGGCTCGCTGCGGTAGGCGGCGACGATCTGGGGGCAGCCGGCGAGGCTGGCGAGCCGGTGGTGGCGCAGGGCCGCCCGGCTGAGCCCCTCCACGCGGTCGGTGAGCACGGCGGCGTCCTCGAAGCGCTCGGCCCGCACGAGCTGGCGCAGTCGCGGCTCCACCTGGCTCACCAGCGGGCCGACGTCGGTGGTCAGGCAGGCGCGCACGCGGTCGGTGAGTTCCGCGTACTCGGCGGGAGTGACCGCCAGTTCGCACGGGGCGCAGCACCTCCCCATCCCCGCCAGAGCGCAGGGGCTGGTCGCGCGTCGTGGCGAAAGCCGCGCGGTGCACTGCCGGATCGGGAACGCGTCGTAGAGCGCGAGCATGGCCTGCTCGGCCGCGGCACGGCGGCGGAACGGGCCGAAGTAGAGCGCGGCGTCGTCGGCGATCGCCTTCACGATGGACAGGCGCGGGTACGGCTCGCGGGTGAGCTTCAGCCAGACCTGGCGCTCGGGGAACTTCGAGCGCCGGTTGTAGCGGGGGGAGTGGGCGGCGATGAGCCGGAGCTCCAGGACGTCGGCCTCCAGCGGCGTCCGGCAGACGGTGGTCTCGACGCCGGTGGCGATCCGCACCATCTCGTCGATCCGCGGACGGGTCTCCGCCGCGGTGAAGTAGCTCGCCACCCGGCGGCGCAGGTTGCGGCTCTTGCCCACGTAGAGCACCTGCCGGCGCGGACGCCCGTCCGGCCCGGCGAGGTCGGCGACGAACTGGTAGATCCCCGGCGAGGAAGGCACGCCGTGGGCCAGGGTGCGCTTGGCGCGGCGCTCCGGGGAGACCCGCCGGGTGAACTCCAGCAGATCCTCGATGGTGTGGCAGCCGAGGTTGCCGACCCGCTCGAGCAGGCCGTGCAGCACGTCGACGGTGGCGCGGGCGTCGGCCAGCGCCCGGTGGTTGGGCGTGGTGGACGCGCGGAAGTGCGTGGCGAGCGTGGCCAGCTTCACGTTGGGGACCTCGTCGCGCAGCAGCACCTGCCGGGCGAGCGCGACGGTGTCGAGCACCTCCGGGCCCGGCCACGGGTAGCCGTGCGCGGCGCAGGCGCGCTTGAGGAAGCCGACGTCGAAGGCGGCGTTGTGGGCCACCAGCACGCAGCCGGAGGCGAACTCGAGGAAGCTGGGCAGCACCTCGGCCAGCTTCGGCGCCCCCGCGACCATGACGTCGGTGATCCCGGTGAGCACGGCCACCAGCGCCGGGATGTGGGTGTTGGGGTTGACCAGCGTCTGGAACTCCCCGAGCACCTCCCCGCCGCACACCTTCACCGCGCCGAACTCGGTGATGGTGTCCTCCCCGGTGCTGCCGGTCGTCTCCAGGTCGACGACGCAGAACGTGACCTGCGACAGCGGACGGCCGAGGTCGTCGAAGCTCGGCTGCGCCATGGCGGTACTGGTCACGGGACGGACGCTAGCCCGGCCCTCTGACACTGCCGGCACCGAGCGTGGCGCGTGTCGCGCTCAACAGGAAGGGAGGTCGAGCCGCCACAGGACGCCGTCCGACACGGCGTAGGCCGAACCGCCGGCCGCGGCCAGGGCGGTCGTGCGGCCCTGCGGACCGGGCAGCGCGAGCCAGCCGGTCGCGCACTGCACCGCGGTCGTGGGCACGTTCGCGTTGGTGGTCACCACCGGACGCCCGCCGGCGAGCGTCACCAGGGCCGTGGGGTCGTTCCCGCCGGGGGGATCCCCGGGGAGCACGGCGGGCGCAGCGGCCGTTGCCTCGCCCGCGGCCGGCACGGTGAGCGGCCACGCGAGGGCGTGCCCGCGCGCCCAGCCGGCCACCCAGCAGGTCGTGCCGGCGGCGGTGCACGCGACCGACGTCGCCCGCGTCAGCTGGCCGGGCACGGGCGGGGGGTCGGCCGGCACCGGGAGGGGCAGGTGCTGCCACGGGCCGGCGACGCCGCCGACGAAGGCAACGGGCAGCTGGGTGAGCCCTCCGGCGAGACCCAGTTCGTCCCCGGTGATGACCACGCGGCCGCCGGACGCGGCCACCGCGCTGAACCCGAACTCCCGGTCCGGCGTGGATGCCAGGCCGGACGGCCGCTCCTGCGCGGTCCACGTGTGGCCCCTGCGTGTCCACAGCACGCCGTACGGGCCGCGGCCGCCGACGCGGCTCCCGGCGATCACCGGCCGTCCGTCGACCACCACCGTGCCGAGCAGCGGGCCGGCGTCGTGGCCGCCGAAGGTGAAGAACTCCTGGGGCCGGCTGGCCAGCCGGGAGGTGGACAGCGAGCCGTCCCACACCGTCAGGCGCGGGTTGGAGTGGGCGCCGGCGATCATCGAGCCGATCGCGTGGACGTCGTCGCCGGCCACGGTGAGGCGGACGAGGTCGGCGGCCTCGGCGTTCGGGTCGGCCGGCGCCAGCCGGAACCGGGCGGCCGGCGAGCCGTCGTGCAGCCGCACCAGCATCGGGGCGGGGGCATCCGTCCGCCCGCCCACAAGGAGGTCGTCGCCCGCCGTGGCGAGGGCAGAGGGGCGGAGCCCTGCGGGCAGGGCGACCTGTTGCCAGGTGGCCGGCGGTACGGACGGGGAGGGCGCGGCCGACGAGGGGGACGTGGCGGCCGAGGTGGGCGCCGGCGGGGGCGACGGCGTCGTGCAGCCGGCCAGCAGCAGCGCGGCGATGGCCGCGGCGACGATCCGGGCACCCATGGGGGCAGCCTAGGTGCACCCGCGCGGAGTGTCAGAGGGGGCCGTCACGATGGTGGGCATGGACGTACTGCATGTCGACTGCGGCACCTGCCGGGCGAGGGGCCCGGCGTGTGCCGACTGCGTGGTGTCGGTACTGCTCGGCCCGCTCCCCGACGCCCTGGTGCTGGACGACGAGGAGCAGGCGGCCTTGAGTGCCATGGCGGCGTCGGGGCTCCTCCCGCCGTTGCGCCTTGTCCGGTCCGAGTCACCCGCCCGAACGGACGGAGTTGCCTTCGGCACCGCCCTCCCTTAGGATTTTCTCAGTTTTGTTTCAGCGGGAGGGGATGCAGTGGGGGCTCGGCGAAGCACGCGCACCGCGGTCGCCGTGGCGGTCGCCACGCTGGTGTTGTTCGGCGCGCAGGCCGTTGACCCGTCCCAGGCCACTCCTCCGAGCCCGTCCCCGTCCCCGTCCGCACCGAGCGCGACCGAGACCAAGCTGAAGGACGCCAAGGCGCAGGTGCTCGCGCTCGAGGAGCAGGCCAGCGCTGTGGGCGAGGACTACGACACCGCGGCCCAGGCCCTCGCCGAGAGCAAGGACCGGCTGGCCGTTCTCCAGGCCGACATCGCCACGCAGCAGGCGAAGGTCGACGCGCTGGCCGAGCAGGTGCGGGCCATCGCCCTGATCCAGTTCCGCAACCGTGACCTCGACCCGACCGTCCAGGTGTTCACCAGCGGCGACCCCGAGACGATGCTCGACCGGCTGTCCACGGCGGACAAGGTCGACCAGGACATGAACGCCACGCTCGCCGAGCACGAGGCCGAGCAGGCCAACCTCGCCGACATGCGTCGCACCGAGGCGGCCGAGTCGGCGGCGCTGGGCGAGCAGGAGCAGAAGCTCGCCGCGCTCAAGAAGGACTTGCAGGACAAGGTCGACCGGGCGCAGGCCCTCGTCCTCCAGCTGACCGCCCAGCAGCGCGCGGAACTGGACGCGGCCGAGGGCGGCACCACCTCGTGGAGCCTGAACGACCTCGACGGCGTGACCGCGAATGCCAAGGCCCTCGGAGCGATCCGGTACGCGGTGTCGAAGGTGAAGATCGGCCAGTACGTGTGGTCGCGGTCCGGCCCCACCCAGTTCGACTGCTCGGGCCTGATGCTCGCCGCCTACCGCTCGGTCGGGATCTCGTTGCCGCACTCCTCGTCCGCGCAGTCGCGCCTGGGGCGTCCGGTGTCGCGCAGCGAACTGAAGCCCGGCGACCTGATCTTCTGGTACCACCCGGTGCACCACGTGGGGATGTACATCGGCAACGGCAAGATCGTGCACGCGCGGAACACCCGGGCCGACCTGGTGATCCAGACGCTGAATTCCTACCCGGCACCGTGGGCCGGCGCGCGTCGCATCGTCGGCTGAGGCGCCCCGGGCCCTGGCTGGCGACGGCACTGCTGCTCGTGGGCGGCTGCGTCGCACCCCTGGAGCCCACCACCACCGATCCGCACCCGGAGCAGACCCTCGCCTCCCGGCTCAACCTCGCCGCGCGGAACAAGGATCCGGGCGCGTTCATGGCCAACTTCGCCAATCCCGACGGGTACCGCCTCGGCGCCCGCTGGTACCGCGTGATGACGTCGGCCGGCGCGTCGGTCGAGGTCCCGCCCGGCGGCTCGATGCTCGAGGTCTCCTGGAAGCTCCCGGGCGACGACGAGGAGGCGAGCAACATCCTCTACGTCGCCCTCGGGACGCAGGCGGGCCGCCCGGTGATCACCGGCTTGCGTACCTCGCCGCAGGTGCCGCTGTGGACGCTGGAGATGCTGGACGTCACCGCGGCCGGCCACGGCACCCTGCTCAGCTCCGGCCTCACGGCCGACGAGCGGGCGCGGCTGGGGCAGCAACTGGACGCGGCCGCAGCGCTGGTCGCACGCGCAGACGTGGTCCCCGACGGGATCGAGTGGGACGGCGGCATCGTGGTCGAGCGGCCGCGCACGTCGGCGGACTTCGTCGTCGTGACCGGGCTGAACGCCGCAGAGACCGGCGGCGTCGCGGCCTGCGGCACGGGGACGCCGCGGATCACCCTCAGTCCGCAGCTCACCGACGAGTGGCTCGAACCCGTCCTGCTGCACGAGTCCGTGCACGCGGCGGTGGAGTCACCGTGCAGCAGCGCAGGGGAGCACTGGGCGGTCGAGGGTCTGGCGGAATGGGTCAGCCAGGAGGCGTACCCGGTGCTGGCGGACGAGAACCGGGCGCTCGTCCGGTCCCGCCTCGCCGCGAGCGGTGTCCCCTACGACCTCCCCGACGCCATCGACTCGACCACCGACTACGCCCTCGCAGCGGTGGCCGTCGGCCAGGTGTTCGCGCACCTCGGCCACGACGACGCGGTCGAGCTGGTCGACCGCTTCGCCCGCACGGACGCGGCGACCAAGGCCGAGCGGGACCAGGTGCGCACGTGGTACCTCGACGAGCTCACGCGGCGGGCCGCGACGCCCTGAGCCCTAGTGGGCGGCGAAGAACTCCAGCGACTCGGTGAAGATCTGCTCCTTGTCGTGGTCCATCGTGGCCACGTGGTAGCTGCGCTCGAGCACGCGCTCGGTGACGTCCTCGCTGGACACGTGGCTCAGCACGAAGGCGGTGGACGCCGCGGGCACCACATGGTCGTTGGTCGACCGGAAGACCAGGATCGGGCAGCTGACGAGGTCGAGGCAGGAACGGACGTCCAGCCACATCTTCATCATGGAGTTGGCGGCGCGCAGCGGCGTCCGGTCGTAGGCGAACTCGTCGACGCCGGCGTGGGCGATGTCCGAGCCGATCGACTTCGACGACGCCTTCACCAGCGAGAGCACCGGAAGCGCCAGCATCTTCGGCGCGCCGAGCACGGCCGGGTTCACCAGCACGAGGCCCGCCACATCGTCCGGGTACTTCTCGGCCAGGCGCAGCGCGAGCCCACCACCCATGCTCAGGCCGGCGACGAACACCTTGTCGCAGGAGGCGCGCAGTTCGAGGAACGCCCGCTCGACCGCGGCGTACCAGTCACGCCAGGTGGTCAGGTTCAGTTCCTGCCAGGTCGTGCCGTGCCCGGGGAGCCGGGGGAGCGACACGCGGTAGCCGGCGTCCGCGGTGATGCGCGCCCACTCCATCAGCGACCACGGGGACCCCGTGAAGCCGTGGCAGAAGAGCACGCCGATCGAGCCGACATCGGTGTGGAAGGGCTGGGCGTGATCGCTCACCTGCATGCGGTCATCGTAGGCTGTCCGCCGTGTGGTACGGCCTCTTCAAGAACCTGTTGTTCTGGCCCGTCGTCCGGTTCGGCTTCCGTGCCCGGATCGAGGGCGAGGAGCACATCCCGCGCACCGGTGGGGCCATCCTGGCCAGCAACCACCTCGCCGCCGGTGACACCTTCGTGCTGCCCGCGATGCTGCACCGTCCCCTGACCTTCCCGGCGAAGGCGGAGCTGTTCGCCGGACGGGGCGGGATCGGGGCGAAGATCGTGGCCTGGTTCCTCAAGGCCGTCGGCCAGGTGCCGCTCGACCGGTCGGGGGGACGGGTGAGTCTCGACGGCCTCGGCCCGGTGCTGAAGGTCCTGTCCGACGGCGGCATGGTGGGCATCTACCCCGAGGGCACGCGCTCCCCGGACGGCCGCCTGTACAAGGGACGCACCGGCGTGGCCCGGCTGGCGCTCGCCGCGGGCGTCCCGGTGATCCCGGTGGCGATGTTCGACACCGCGGCCGCGCGCACCCGCATCGGCATCCCGTGGATCCGCCGGCCGCGGATCGTGATCGGCGAGCCGCTCGACTTCTCCGCCTACGCGGAGCTCCACGACGACCGCAACGGGCTGCGCTGGGTGACCGACGAGGTGATGGCGGCGATCCAGGATCTCTCCGGCCAGACCTACGTCGACGCCTACGGAACCTCCCTCAAGAGCGGCTCGTTGTCGGCCGCGGAGGCCGACGCCCGAGTGCTCCCGCGTCCGGGGTACGGCACCCCGGCGCCGGAGTTGCCCTCGGGCGGACTATCCTGACCGCCGTGTTGGAACCGATCCCGTCGCTGGCCGAACTGCACCGGATGGGCGCAGCCCAGCAGCCGACGTACCCGGACGCGGACGAGGTCGCCCGGGTGCTCGCCGAGCTGCGGCACCGTCCACCCCTGGTGTTCGCCGGGGAGTGCGACGACCTGCGCGGCAAGCTGGCGGAGGTGGCGGCCGGGCGCTCGTTCCTGCTCCAGGGCGGCGACTGTGCCGAGACCTTCGACACCGTGACCGCGGCGAACATCCGCGGCAAGCTGCGGGTGCTGCTCAGCATGGCGGTGGTGCTCACCTACGCCGCACAGGTGCCGGTGCTCAAGGTCGGACGGATCGCCGGGCAGTACGCCAAGCCCCGCAGCCGCGACACCGAGACCCGGGGCGCGACCACGCTGCCGGCGTACCGGGGCGACGCGGTGAACGCCCTCGACTTCGAGCCCGCCTCGCGCCGGCCCGACCCGCGGCGGCTGATCGAGGTCTACAACCACTCGGCCGCCACGCTGAACCTGCTGCGGGCGTTCGTGAAGGGCGGCTTCGCCGACCTCCGCGCGGTGCACTCGTGGAACTCCGACTTCGTGCGCAACTCCAACGTCGAGGAGCGCTACGAGCAGCTGGCCGCCGAGATCGAGCGGGCGCTGGCGTTCATGGTGGCCTGTGGGGTCGACAACGAGTCGTTCCGGACCGTCGACTTCTACTCCAGCCACGAGGCGCTGCTGCTGGAGTACGAGCACGCACTCACCCGCATCGACTCGCGCACCGACACGCCCTACAACGTGAGCGCCCACATGGTGTGGATCGGCGAGCGGACGCGCCAGCTGGACGGCGCCCACGTGGAGTACCTGCGCCACCTGCGCAATCCGATCGGGATCAAGCTCGGCCCGTCGGTCACCCCGAGCGAGGCGGTGGCGCTGGCCGAGCGGCTGGACCCCGACCACGAGCCGGGCCGGCTGACGGTGATCTCCCGCATGGGGGCTGCCAGGGTGCGCGACGTGCTGCCGCCCATCGTCGAGGCCGTCGAGGACACCGGGCGCAAGGTCGCCTGGGTCTGCGACCCCATGCACGGCAACACCTTCGAGACCTCGCTCGGCTACAAGACGCGGGCGTTCAGCCAGGTGGCCGACGAGCTCAACGGGTTCTTCGACGTGCACCAGGAGCTGGGCACCTGGCCGGGCGGGGTGCACATCGAGCTCACCGGGGACGACGTCACCGAGTGCGTCGGCGGCGTGGACGAGCTCGCCGAGGCGGACCTGGCGAACCGGTACGAGACCGCCTGCGACCCGCGGCTGAACCGCAACCAGTCGCTCGAGCTGGCGTTCCTGGTGGCCGAGCGCCTCACCGATGGACGGATCCGTCGGGTCAACCCGGTGCAGGAGTACTCGGCAGAGGACTTCTAGATGATCGACCTCCGCAGCGACACCCTGACCCGGCCGACCCCGGGCATGCTCGCGGCCATGGCGGCCGCACCGGTGGGCGACGACGTGTACGCGGAGGACCCGACCGTCAACGCGCTCGAGGCGAGGGTGGCCGCGCTGCTCGGCCACGAGGCGGGGCTGTTCTGCGCGACCGGCTCGCTGGCGAACCTGCTCGGGGTGTGGCTGCTCGTGCCGCCGGGGGCCGAGGTCGTCTGCGACGTGCGGGCGCACATCGCCCGGGCCGAGATGGGCGCCCACGGCGCGCTCCACGGGGTCACCATGCGCACCTGGGACTCCCCGGACGGGGTGGCCGACGCCGCCACGATCGAGCGGCTGATCACGCCGGACGCCGGTCCCTATCTGGTCTCGACCGCAGCGGTGGCCCTGGAGAACACGCACAACTTCGGCGGCGGCACCGTCCAGCCGTTCGCGCACCTGGCCGAGGTGTCCGCGCTGTGCCGCGACGCCGGAGTGGGGCTCCACCTGGACGGCGCACGGCTGTGGAACGCCCACGTGGCCACGGGGGTGGCGCTGGCCGACTATGGGCGGCTGTTCGACACCGTGAACGTGTGCTTCTCCAAGGGCCTGGGCGCCCCGGTCGGCTCGATGCTCGTCTCCAGCAGGCAGAACATCGCCCGGGCGCGGGTGCAGCGCAAGCGGCTCGGGGCGGGCTGGCGGCAGGCCGGGGTGCTGGCCGCGGCGGCCGGGTACGCCCTCGACCACCACCTGCCGCGCCTGGGTGAGGACCATGTCGCCGCGGCCGCGTTCGCCACAGAGGTGGCCGCCGCGACGCCGGAGGCCGTCCGTCTGGGGGCGGTGACGACGAACATCGTGGTGATGGACACGGGCCGGCAGGCGGCTGCGGAGGTGGTGGCGGCCGCCTCGCGGGCGGGCGTCGCGCTGTCCGCTGTGGGTGCGCGCCAGGTGCGCGGCGTCACCCACCAGGAGGTGTCGATCGACGAGGCGACGACGGCGGGACGGCTGGTCGGCGCCGTGCTCGCGGGGGTGCCGGCGGCGTGAGGGCCGCGGTGCTGGGCTCGCCGATCGCGCACTCCTTGTCGCCGGTCCTGCACACCGCGGGCTACGCCGCGCTCGGGCTCGAGGGCTGGACCTATGACCGCGTCGAGCTGGTCGCCGCCGAGCTGCCCGGGTTCCTCGCCGGGCTGGACGCCGCGTGGCGTGGGCTGAGCCTCACCATGCCGCTCAAGGAGGCATGCCTCGAGGTGGCCGACGAGGTGACGCCGCTGGCGGCACGGGCGGGGGTGGGCAACACGCTGGTGCGGTCGGCGCCCGTCGGCTGGGTGGCCCACAACACCGACGTCCCCGGGCTGGTGGACGCGCTGCGCCCGGCGTGGCGGGACGGGTGGACGCGGGCCGCGATCCTCGGTGCCGGTGCGACGGCCCGCTCGGCGGTGCTGGCGCTGGCGGAGCTCGGTGTGCGGGAGGTGACGTCCTACGCCCGTGCGAGCGGACGTGCCGCGGGCCTGCGCGACTGGGCCGGGGTGGCCGCGCCGGAGGTGGTCGTGCGGACGGCGCCCCTGGAGGAGTGGTCGTCCGGCCCGGAGCCGGTGGTGCTGTCGACGCTGCCGGGGGGTGCGGCCGACGGGTTCGCCCTCGCCGGGGCGCGCGAGGGGCTGTTGTTCGACGCCGTGTACGCCGGCTGGCCGACGCCCCTGGCCGGCCGGGCCGCGGCGGCCGGCATGGCGGTGGTCGGCGGGCTCGACCTGCTGGTGCACCAGGCCGCGCGGCAGTTCACGCTGTTCACGGGGCGACCGGCGCCGGTGGAGGCCATGTTCGCCGCGGGACGGGCGGCGCTGGAGGTGGGCCGGTGATCGTCCTGGTGGGGTTCATGGGCGCCGGCAAGTCGACGGTCGGACGGTTGCTCGCCGCGCGGCTGGGGGTCCCGTTCGTCGACGCGGACGCCGCCATCGAGACCGCGGAGGGACGGACGATCCCGGCGATCTTCGAGGCCGACGGAGAGCCCGGCTTCCGCCGGATCGAGGCAGAGGTCGTCCGTGGCCTGCTGGACGGGCCGGAGGCCGTGCTCGCCCTCGGCGGGGGGACGCTCGGCTCGGCGTCGGTCAGGGAGGCGCTCACCGGCCACCGGGTGGTGCTGCTCGACGTGAGCCTGGAGCACGCGCTCGCTCGGGTGGGCGACGACGCGTCCCGCCCGATGCTGCGCAACCGGGACCTCCCGGAGCTGTACGCCGCGCGGCAGCAGGCGTACCGGGAGGCCGCCGACATCGAGGTGTGCGTGGACGGCCGCGCCCCCCAGCAGGTCGTCGCGCGGGTCCTGGAGGCGCTCGGCGAGGCGGGCGTGGGAGAGTAGGCCCCATGGACGTGCTGGTCATCAACGGGCCCAACCTCAACACGCTCGGCACTCGCGAGCCGGACATCTACGGGGCCACGACGCTGGCGGAGATCGAGGCCGGGCTGGTCGCCCAGGGGGCGGCAGAGGGACTCGAGGTCGACACCTTCCAGAGCAACCATGAGGGCGCCATCGTCGACCGTCTGCACGCGGCGAGGGCCGAGGGCACCCGCTTCGTGATCATCAACCCGGGCGCGTTCACGCACACGTCGGTGGCGATCCGGGACGCGTTCGCCGCGGTCGCGATCCCGTTCTGCGAGGTGCACATCTCGAACGTGCACGCGCGCGAGGAGTTCCGGCGGCACTCCTACCTCTCCGACATCGCCGTCGGCGTGCTGACCGGGTTCGGCGCGACGGGGTACACGATGGCCATGCACTACGTGATCGAACGACTGAAGGGCGAGTGAGATGAGGATCACACACCTGGGGCACGCCGCCGTCCTTGTCGAGACGCCGGGCATGCGCGTCCTGGTCGACCCGGGCAACCTCTCCGACGACTGGCACGGACTGACCGACCTCGACGCGATCCTCATCACCCACCTGCACCCCGACCACGTCGACCCCGCGCAGGCCCCGGCGCTGGTGGCGGCCAACCCGCAGGCCCGCGTCCTCGTCGAGCCGGGGGTGCTGGACGCCGTCGACCTGGGGCGCGGGGAGGCGATCACGGCCGACACCCGGGTGGAACTGGGCGGGCTGAGCGTGGCGGCCGTGGGCGGGCTGCACGCCGTGATCCACCGCGACATCCCGCGGATCGGCAACGTCGGCCTGGTGTTCAGCGCCGAGGGCGAGCCCACGTTCTTCCATCCCGGCGACGCGCTGGCCGCGGTCCCGTCCGGGGTGGACGTGTTGGCCGTCCCCGCCTACGGGCCGTGGGCAGCGATGAAGGAGACCGTCGACTTCGCCCGCGAGGTGGGGGCGTCGCAGGGCTTCCTGATCCACGACGGCCTGCTCAACGAGCGCGGCCTGTCGCTGGTGTTCAACCGGGTGCGGGACATGACGCCGTGCGCGCTCACCGACCTGCGCGGCAAGGGCGCCTGGACGCCCGCCTGAGCCGGCCGCCCGTGTTCGGTGCCGGCTCTCCGGCCGGTCGGCCGGTCAGCTGATGTAGATGGTGACCGTCGAGCCCTTGGGGGCGAGGTTGCCCTCGCCGGGGTCGCTGTAGGCGACGCGGTTGAACAGGCCGCCGGCGTCGATGACCTTCACCTTGAAGCCGGCGTCCTTGAGGGTCTTGGTCGCCTGCGACTGGGTCATCAGCCGGGTGTTGGGCACCTCGATCATCTCCGGTCCCTTGGAGACGGTGAAGGTGATCGTCTTGCCGCGGGCCAGGCTGCCGCTCTTGGGGTCGGAGGAGATGACGTTGCCGGCGGCGATGGTGGGATGGAACTTGTCCTCGGCTCGCTGGACGACGAGGCCGGCGTTGGTGAAGTAGGCCTCGGCGTCGGCGAACGGCTTGTTCACGTAGCTGACGATCTTCACGGGGGCGGGGCCCTTGGACACGTTCAGGTCGACGACCGTCCCCGGTTTGACCAGCTTGCCGGCCTCGATGGAGCCGCTGACGACGGTGCCGACGGCGATCGACTCGTCATAGACCTCGACCTGCTTGCCCACCTCCAGGTGGGCGTCCTGGAGGGCCTGGGCCGCGTCCTCGGGGGAGCGTCCGGCCAGGGACGGGACGGCGTACCGCTCGGGGCCCTTGGAGAGGAAGGCGGTGACGGTCCCGCCGCGGAGAACCCGGTCGCCGGCCGCGGGATCGGTGCGGGTGATCTGGTCGACCGGCACGTTCTCGCTGAACTCGTGGTCCCAGTTGATCAGGAGGCCGTTCTTGGCGGCCAGCTTGATGGCCTGGTCCTGGGTCAGGTTGTCGAAGTCGGGGGTGGTCGTGAAGCGTCCGGCGAGCAGGTACCAGGCGCCCACGCCGAGGACGGCCGTGACCAGCAGGACCATCACCAGCGAGAACGCGCCGCGGCGGCGACGCTTCGCCTGGCGCTGCTGGAGGGGAACTGCGGCCGGGCTGGGTACGGGTAGCGGGGGAGGAGCGTCGTAGTACGGCATGCCGTCGGCGGCGCCGGGGTGGTTCGGGCTGATCGGCGTGGACGGGGTGAAGCGGAGGGTCGCCGTCCGCTGCACCTCGGGGACCGGGGAGACCAGCGAGGGGACCTGCTCGGTCACCTGGCTGGCGAGGTCGACGCTGGTCTCGCGCATCCGCGCGGTGAGGAGCGGGTCGTCCATCACGCCCAGCCCGATCGCCTCGCGGGCCTGTCGCAGGTGGTCGAGCAGCACCTTCGCGTCGCCGGGGCGGTCGGCCGGCTGGCGCGCAGCAGCGGCGAGCACGAGCGCGTCCAGGTAGGGCGGGACGGCGGCGCGGGTGTCGCGCCACTGGGCGGGCGCGCTGAGGGACGGCGCGGTGATCTCGTTGTGCACGTGGCTGTAGGCCACCTGGATGGGGGTGTCGCCGGTGTGCGGCTTCTTGCCGGTGAGCATCTCGAACAGCAGCACGCCGAGGGCGTAGACGTCGCAGCGGGTGTCGGCGTGGCCGTGGGTGACGAGCTCGGGGGCGATGTAGGAAACGGTGCCGATGAGCATGCCCTGGGCCGTCGCGGTGTGCGCGGTGACCGCGCGGGCCAGCCCGAAGTCGGCGACCTTGATCTGGCCGCGACTGGAGATCAGGACGTTCTCGGGCTTGAGGTCGCGGTGGATGATGCCGCCCTCGTGGGCCGCGGCGACGGCGGCGGTCACCGGGATCAGCAGGTCGAGGGCACGCTGGGGCTCCATCGGGGCCTCGCGGCTGATCAGGCTGCGCAGGGTGGAACCCTCGACGTACTCCATGACCATGTAGGGGCGGCCGTCGTCGATGCCCTGGTCGAAGACGGAGACGACGTTGGGGTGCGAGAGGCGGGCGGCGGCGCGGGCCTCGCGGTCGAAGCGCGAGACGAAGTCCTGGTCGCTGCCGAGGTTGTCGTGCATGACCTTGACCGCGACGGTGCGCGTCAGCCGCCGGTCGGTGGCGAGGTAGACCGTCGCCATGCCGCCTCGGGCAAGCTTGCGGAGGATCTCGTACCGACCGTCCAGCACGTGCCCCAGGAGGGGGTCGGTGTTGCTCATGGTCGTCACGCTGGCTCCGGACAAGTCGGGGAAGTAGGCCGTCCAGACCTAGTGGCGATTGTAGGAGTGCGCCGCAAGTTCGTCGCTCTCAACGCGCCGTCGGCCGTAGTCTGGTCCAATGACCGCGCTTCTCGGCCTTTCCACCCGCCTGGGGCTGGCCCGCCTGCTGCTGATCACCGGCGCCCGGGCCGACGAGGGCGACCTGTCGGAGTTCGTCGACGCCTGCTTCTCCGGCGGGGTGGACCTCATCCAGCTGCGTGACCCCAGTGCCGACCAGGATCGCCTGCTCGAGGCGCTCAGGACGATGAGGCGCGCGTCGTACCGGTACCAGGGGCTGGTGAGCGCGTACAAGTCGGTGGAGCTCGCCGAGGAGTTCGAGGCCGACCTGCTGCACCTTCCCGAGCGGGGGGAGTCGCCGTCCGCCGCGCGTGGGCACCTGCACCGCTGGGCGCTGATCGGCCGCTCCTGCCACACCAACGAGCAGGTGGACGCCGCGCTGGCCGACCCCGAGGTGAACTACCTGACGGTCGGCCCGGTCTTCGGCGGGCTCACCCCCGATGCCGGCCTCGAACTCGTGCGCTACGCCACGCGCGTGGCTCCTCCCGGCGACCCGGGCTCCAAGCCGTGGTTCGCCGTCGGCGGCATCACCGCGGCGACCCTCGACCGCGTGCTCGACGCCGGTGCCAAGCGCATCGCGGTGTCCCGGGCGATCACCGCCGCCGCCGACCCCGAGGCGGCCGCGATCGCGCTCAAGGACCGCGTGCGGCAGGCCTGGAACGCCGATCCCGCGATGCAGAGCCTGACCTTCCAGGTCTTCCGCCACTGAGGTGAGGCGGGTCGCCCGGCTCGCGTGACCCTGGCCTGCTCCGCTCGCCCAGAGCGGGCGCTGTTCGGAACCCGTTCCGGCAGGCGGCATTTCGTCGCGTGCCCTGGCCCAGCTCGGGGCCGAGTCGCCGTCTGCGTCTCGCTCGCCGCCAAGCCCGACCTCCGCCGTTCCCGGAGGCCCCCGCGAACGACTCGCTCGCGACCGGGCACAGGTTCTGGGTGGCCACAAGCGCGCTACGACTCGTCCTTCTCCCCATGGGTATCGCGCACACAGGTCTCCCTCCTCACGGCGCTCAGGAACCGGGTGTGCCGGCGTGGTCTCCGGCGAGGATCGACGCGCAGCGGCGGCAGCACCTCGGGCACGCCATCCGCGCCGAGGCGCGCCTGCCAGCGGTCCGCGGTGGGGTCGTGGCCCGGCTCGACGATGCCGTGGTGGTGCGCGCACACGAGCAGCAGGTTGTCCAGCGCCGTCCGTCCTCCCGCCCACCACGGAACGATGTGGTGGGCGTGACAGGCGCTGGGCGGCTTGTCGCAGCCGGGAAAGACGCAGCCGTCGTCCCTGACCTCGAGCGCCGCCCTGATCGGCGTTGTCACCAGCCGCTGGGCTCGTCCGACGTCGAGCACCTCGGACGGCCCCCCGAGCACCGCCGGGAGCACGTCGGCGTCGCACAGCCACTGCCGCAGCACCGACGCGGAGACGGGCTCGCGTCCGCCGATCGCGGTGCCGGCCAGGAGCCCACGGTCCCGCGCGGCGGTGGCGAGGGTGTCGTAGGACACCGTCACCACCACGCGCGGCCGGTCGCCCCCGTGCGAGGGGGCGAGCGACTGCTGGGAGTGCTGAGCGACCATCGCCAGCAGCGCATCAGCCCGCCACATCGCGGGGGTGAGGTGCTCGGCGGCCGGGTCGATGCGGTCCAGTCCGCGCCGGGCCGCAGCGGCGTACGCGTCGATGATGCGGATGAACGGCCCGGCCTCGGCTGACGGCAGGCTCCCGTGGAAGTGCACCGACCCGTGGTGGTCGTGGGTGAAGGTCAGGTGGCGCGAACGCATCGCGAGCCGGTGCTCCCGCTCCAGCCGGGCGGCGTCCCGCTGCTCGGCGCCCACCGGGTCGAGCACCTCCAGCAGCCGGTGTCCGAGACGGCCCAGTTCGGTGGCGTTGTGGCTCGCCGCGAACCCGAGCATGAGCTGCTCGGCCTCGTCGAGGGATCCGGGAGGCAGGTCCTCGGACAGCCCGCTCAGCACCCCGGTGATCGCCCCGGCCTGGCCCGGAAGGACGCTGCCGGCGGCCAGCGCCCGTCCCACGGCAGCGAAGCGTTGCAGTCCCTGGCCAGAGGCGACGAGCCGGGCGGCCTCGCGGCGGGTGAGGTTCGCCGCGTCCGCCAGCCACGTCGAGGTCGAGGTTCCGTGCTCGTGCCACGCGGCCTCCGTCGCCTCGGCGCGCGCCGCCAGACCGGACTGCCATGCCTCCAGCCGGGCACCGATCCCGAGCGACGCGCGAAGAAGCGTGAGCAGCTGTCGGTCGTCCGGAGCGGGCGCGCGGTCGGACAGCAGGACGTCGAGGGCACGCCCGATGACGGTGAGCAACTCACCGTCGGACAGGTGCTCGAACTCGGCTTCCATAACCCCACGCTAAGAGCCCGCACTGACAGTTCCTGCGCCCGCAAAGTGGTTATCCACAAGGGGTTTTGAATCAACGAAGTTATCCACATTCAGGCTCTGGGCCCTTGACATCAGCCGGCGCGGGAGCCATGCGAGCGGCCGTCGCTGGGCGGTTGTGGACAAGTGCACGACTTTCCAGGGATTGGTGTGGATAACCGCCTCGGGGCCTGTTTCGAGGGGGTGCGGCTGTGCCAGACTCCTGCCACCCCCAGGAGGTACCCATGCTGTCTTGGCCCGGGCGACTCGCAGTGACACTGTTCGCTGCCTGCCTTTTGGCGGGGTGCCAGCCGGCCGCGCCCCCTCCGACGCCGTTGCCCACCTACGCGTGCACGCCCGAGGCCGGAGGCGCGGAGTTCAGCTGCTCGCAGCAGCAGTACGACGAGATGGTGGCCAAGGACAAGCTCTACGCCGAGGCCGAGGCTGTCTATCGCCGGTTCCTCCAGGAGGATCTTCGAATTTCCCGCACGGGAGGCACAGAGTCGGCGACGTCCGTGCTGCTGGAGACCACCGCTGAAGCGTTTCTCAAGAAGGCTCTGGAGGGATACCGCCAGGACCGAGCGGAAGGGCTCTCAGCGCGCGGGGGAGATCGCGTGGTGAGGTCGATTGAGAGGCTTGCTGGAGTTTCCAAGGGAGGCTCACTTGTCGCGTTACGCGCATGCGTGGATGCCAGCTCGGTAACCGTATATAAGGCCGGCAAGTACGTGGGGAAGGGATTGGTCACGCGAGATGACCTCTACTTCAAGCGGATCGGCTCGGCATTGAAGGTAATTGGTGCGGATGGGAGTGAGGTCTCGTCATGCGGCTAGTCGTTGGACTCGCAGCGGCGATATGTCTGACGCTCGGAGGTGGGCCGACCGCAATCGCCAGCCCGGCCGACGGAACTGACGGAACGAGTGTCACCGACAACGGGACGGGTGGGTTCACGGGACAGGCTCGATGGACGGAACGCAAGAGCTCAAAGAAGGACGTGCACTCCCCGGGTGGGGAGTCACGCGGCAACTCCCCAGAACCCAAGCTCACCGCTGAACAGTGGCGCGCGTTCGTCGGAGCCTGCCGACGGATGAACCAGGCCTTCTCGTGCACCACGCCGACGGAGAGCACGAAGCCGTCGCGGGCGCAGCTGATGCTCGACCTGAGCGCGATGGCGCGCACGCTGATCGTGCGGCTGCAACTGCCCGACCCCACCCCGCGGTTCGGTCCTGACCCCGAGGCGAACGAGTGGAAGATGGCCGCGGTCGGCTACCCGCTGTGGCTGTGGACGGACGGCCCCCGCACGGTCACGAGCAGGGTGCGGGCGTACGGCATCACGTTCACGCTGCGTGCGACCTGGCTCTCGACCACCTTCGAGATGGGGGACGGCCACACCGTGACCTGCACGGCCACCCGCGCCTACCCCCGCACGGCCAGGCCCGGAACGGCCTCTCCGGACTGCGGCTACACCTACGAGAAGGCGTCACTGCCGAAGGGCAGCTACACGGTCACCGCGACCACCAACTGGCGGATCGGCTGGTCGGCGCTGGGCGCCTCGGGGAGCCTTCCCGGCAGCTACACCGCCACCCGGGCGCTGGCGGTCGGCGAGCTGAACGCCCTCGTGGTCCGCTGAGCAGGCAGACGAGCAGGGACGCTGAGCGGGAACCGGAGCCAGGGGCGCCACGCCATCGGCGAACGAACGCCTCACGCGTCGCGACGCGTCGCCAGGTCGACCAGGGCGTCCAGGCCACGAGACGCAAGGTCGCCCAGCCCGACCAGCGCGGCCCTCGCCTCTTCGGACGCCGACTCGATCTCCGCCTCTGCCGCCTCCCGCGCACCGGACGCGATGATCAGCGCCCGCGCCTCCGCGACCTCGGCGTCGCTGAGCTCCCTGCCGAGCAGCGTGTCCAGCCGCGTGGCGGCCTCCTTGCCGCTGCCGGCCATGGCATTGGCGATGAGCACGGTCAGCTTGCCCTCGCGCAGGTCGTCCCCGGCCGGCTTGCCGGTGACCGCCTCGTCGCCGAACACGCCGAGCACGTCGTCGCGGTACTGGAACGCCCTGCCGAGCGGTGAGCCGTACCGCTCCAGCCGGTCGAGCAGGACTGCGTCCGCGCCGCCCAGCGCCGCCCCGATCTGCAGCGGACGGATCACCGTGTACCGCGCGGTCTTGTATTCCACCACCCGCCGCACCTGCGCGACGACGGACGCGGGGTCGGTGCGCGCGTCCAGCGGCGACCGCGTCTGCGCGGTGATGTCCAGGTACTGCCCGCCCGTCACCTCCGCACGCATGGACGCCAGCAGCGGCTGCGCCGCGGCCAGCGCGCCCGACGGCGCTCCACACTGGTTGAACAGCTCCACCGACCACATCAGCAGCAGGTCGCCGAGCAGGATCGCCCCGGCCCGGCCGAACTCCTCCGAGCCGCCCCTGCCGCCGGCCGCGGCGTGCCGCGCGGCGAGCTGAACGTGCGCCGCCGGCAGGCCCCGGCGGGTGCGGGAGCCGTCCATGACGTCGTCGTGCACCAGCGCGCTCACGTGCAGGAGGTCGAGGCTCGCTGCGGCGCGCACCACCCAGTCCGGCACCCGGCTGTCGCCGGTCGCGGCCAGGTAGCCCCAGCAGCAGAACGCCGGACGCAGCCGCTTGCCGCCGTCGGTGAACACCGTGGCCAGCCGGACCAGGTCGTCCACCTCGGGCCCCAGCGTGCCGAGCGCCCGTCCGCGCGAGTCGAGGAAGGCGGCCAGCTCGTCGCCGACGGCGGCGCGCAGCGGGTCCGACAGCGGGTCGGCGGCGTCCAGGGTGACCACGGTCTGAGCCTAGACTGCCCCACGCGCAGGCGCTCGCCTACCCTTGCCCCCATGCCCGGACCCGAACCGACCATCGCCGACGTGCTCGCCGCAGGCGACCACGCCACGATGTCGTTCGAGTTCTTCCCTCCCAGGGACGACGCCGGCCAGGCGCAGCTCCTCGACGCGATCGGCGGACTCGACCCGCTCCACCCCGACTTCGTCTCCGTCACCTACGGCGCCTCCGGCTCCACCCGGGCCCGCACCATCGACGCCACCCGCCTGATCCGGCAGCGCACCTCCGCCATCACCATGGGCCACCTCACCTGCGTCAGCCAGTCGGTCGCCGACCTCCGCGGCGCACTGGACGCCTATGCCGAGGCCGGCGTCCGGCACATCCTCGCGGTCCGTGGCGACCCGCCCGGCGGCCCCTCGGCTCCCTGGGAGCGGCACCCGAACGGGCTCGACCACGCCACCGACCTCGTCCGGCTGGTGAAGGCCAGCGGCGACTTCTGCGTGGGCGTGGCCGCCTTCCCCGACGGGCACCCCGAGCACTTCGACCTCGACCTCGACGCCCGGATCCTCGCGGAGAAGGAGCAGGCCGGCGCCGAGTTCGCGATCACCCAGCTCTTCTTCGATGCCGACGCCTACTTCCGCCTCGTCGAGCGGGTGCGGGCCCTGGGCTGCGCGCTGCCGGTCATCGCCGGCATCATGCCCGTCACCAACGTGCGCCAGATCGAGCGCATGGCCACCTTCTCGGGTGCCGACCTGCCCCGCGTCGTCGTCGACCGGCTGCACGCCGTCGCCGACGACCCCGCAGCGGTGCGTCAGGTGGGGGTCGACATCGCGGTGGAACTGTGCGACCGGCTGCTCGCCGGCGGGGCGCCGGGCCTGCAGTTCTTCACCCAGAACCGCTCGCGGGCTACCGCAGAGATTCTCGCCAGGCTCCGGGAGATCGACCCACATCGATCGTCACCAGCCGCTGCGTCGGCCGGGTGAGCGCGACGTAGAGGACGCGGACGCCGCCCGGCGACTCCGCGACGATCTCGTCCGGACCGACCACCACGACCGCGTCGTACTCCAGCCCCTTGGCGTTCAGCGGGGTGAGGAACGTGATCCGTCCCGCCTCGCCGGGCACGGACGGCAGCTCGGCACCGGCCAGCGCGTCGAGCCGTGACGGCGCGGCGATCACGCCGATCGTCCCCTCGACGCGTCCGGCCAGATCGGCCAGCACCCGGTCGAGTTCGGCGACCAGCGCCTCCTCCGGCACGGCGAGCAGTGCGGGATCCACGCCGGTGGAACGGACGGCCACCGGCAGGTCGGCGTCCGGGAAGGCCGGACGGACCACCTTCGCGGCCAGCTCGAACACCTCCGCGGGGCTGCGGTAGTTGGTGGAGAGCCGGTACCGGCGGTTCGGCGCGGAACCGATCAGGTCGGCCAGCGCGCGCTCGGACTCCGCCGGATCGGGCCAGCTGCTCTGCGCGGGGTCGCCGACGATCGTCCAGCTCGCCTGCGAGCCGCGCCGACGCAGCATCCGCCACTGCATGGGGCTGATGTCCTGCGCCTCGTCGACGAGCAGGTGCGTGAACGTGTCGTGCGGGTCCGCCTGGGGGTCGTGCTCGCGGACGGTGCGCAGCCGGTCCGCCGTCGTCACCACTTCGGTGATCTCCGTCCCGTCCGGCAGGAACAGCAACGGCTCGTCAGGCTCCTCGGAGTCGTCGATCGGCCCCAGCATGGAGACCAGCTCGTCGAGGAGCGCCACGTCCGCCACCGACCAGTCGGCGAACGCGAAGGACGCCGCGAGGGCGCCCTGCTCGGTCCCGTCGAGGATGCCCTCGCCCACGCGCGCCACCACCTGCGGCGATGCCAGCCGGCGCAGCACGTCGGTCGCGGTCAGGTCGGGCCACCACGCCTGGAGGAACATCCGGTAGAGCGCGGAGTCCTTCACCAGTTCGGTCATGGTGGGCAGGTCGAGCTCGAGGTCGCCCGGCAGCCGCTCGTACAGCGCGGCCATCACCGCGGTCTCCGCCGCGGGGCGCCCGGCGTTCGCCCGGGTGCGGGTGAGCACGTCGCGGCGGATCCGGCCGAGCGTGGCGGCGTCGAGCGTCAGCGCCTCGCCCTTCACCGTCACCCGGAGCGGCGGCTGGTCCGCGCCCGGGTCGAGCAGTGGCAGGTTCACCAGGCGCTTCAGCAGCGGCACCATCCGCAGGCTGCCCTTGATCGCGGCGGCCTCGGCGGCGTCGTTGCGGGACGCGCTGAACCCGAGCGTGTCGACCGCCACCCCGCCGATCGGACGCAGCGTCACCGAGTCCTCGCCGAGGGACGGCAGCACGCGCTCGATGTAGTCCATGAACAGCCCGCTCGGGCCGACCACGAGGATCCCGCCGCGCTCGAACCGGCGCCGGTTCGAGTACAGCAGGTAGGCCGCCCGATGCAGTGCGACCACGGTCTTGCCTGTGCCCGGGCCGCCGGAGATGACCGTGACGCCCGCGTGCTCGGCGCGGATCGCCTCGTCCTGCTCGGCCTGGATCGTCGCGACGATGTCCCGCATGCGCGGGCCGCGGGCACGCTTCAGGGCGGCCATCAGGGCGCCCTCGCCGATGATCACCAGGTCGTCGCGGCCGTGGTTGCTGTCGAGCAGGTCGTCCTCGATGCCGACGACGATGTCGTTGCGGCAGCGCAGCACCCGCCGGCGCACCACGCCCATCGGATCGGTGGCGGTGGCGCGGTAGAACGGCTCCGCTGCGCGCGCCCGCCAGTCGATCACCAGCGGCTCGTAGTCGGCGTCGCGGACGCCGATCCGACCGATGTAGCGGGTCTCGCCGTCGGTGTGGTCGAGGCGGCCGAACACGAGTCCCTCGTGCTCTGCGTCGAGGATGGCGAGCCGGCGTGCGGCCTGGAAAGCGAACGCGTCGCGCTCGAACAGGGCGGTGCCGTCCTCCTCGCGAACCCAGGTCTCACGGTCGGACCGGTACAGGTCCTGGCCCTGGGATGCCACCTTGCGGGCCGAGCGGGTGGCCTCCTCGAGGTGCTCGTAGACGAGGTCTACGTGCGCCTGCTCGATGGCCAGCTCCCTCGCGAGGTCGCTCGGGGGTGACGAGGGTGAATCCACGTGGTGTCCTTCTGCAAAGGTGCGCGACGGACAAGTCTACGCCGCACTCCCGCGGCGCAGCAGGGAACGCTCAACTCACGGTCAGCACGATCTTCCCGCCGGAACTGCGCGCCTCGCTCAGGGTGTGGGCCTCCGCGGCCTGCTCCAGCGGGAGCGTGCGGACGACCCGCACCCGCAGGCGTCCGGACGCGGCCAGGCCGGCCACGGTGGCCAGGGCCGCGGACGCGTCGCCCCCGCCCCCGGTGACGTGGACGCCGCGCTCCGCCGCGGTGTAGTTGGCGATGGTGACGACCTTCGCCGGCGATCCCGCGATCGCGATGAGGTCGTCCAGCTGGCTGCCGGCCGTGTCGAGGACGCCGTCGACGCCGTCCGGGGCGAGTGCGCGCACGCGCTCCACCAACCCCTCGCCGTAGGCCACCGGCTCGGCGCCCAGTTCCCGGAGCCAGTCGTGGTTGTGCGTGCTCGCCGTCCCGATCACCCGCAGCCCGTTCGCGACGGCGATCTGCACGGCCGCCTGGCCGACACCGCCCGCCGCCCCGTGCACGAGCACCGTCGCGCCCGGAGCCGGGCGCAGCACGTCGAGCATCCGGATCGTCGTCTCGCCCGCCACCGACAGGGCCGCAGCGTCGGTGAAGCCGAGGCCGGCCGGCAGCGGTGCCCAGGCGCGGAGGACCGCCTGCTCGGCGTAGGTCGCCCTGCCGAGGCCGAACACCTCGTCGCCGACGGCGACCCCCTCGACGCCCTCGCCGACCGCGTCCACGACGCCGGCGGCCTCCAGGCCCGGCACCACCGGTGCCTCGAGTGCCGCGCCGCGGGACATCATCCCCGAGCGCTGCTTGTAGTCGAAGGGGTTCACCCCGGCCGCCCGCACCCGGATCCGCACCCGTCCGGGTGCCGGGGTGGGTTCGGCCACCTCCGCGGTGTGCAGGACGTCTGGGGGACCGTAGCTGTCGAAGACCACTGCTCGCATGACAGCAGGTAACGTGGAGGCATCCCGCCGGCATTCCCGGCAACAGTGTGGTCGCCGGCCCCGATTTGGGGCCGCTTGGGCTTGTGAAGTAGTCTTGACCCTTGCATGACCTGTGCCTGCACAGGCGTGCGTCCACACACACTCAACGATTGGGAGTAATGGCGAAGAAGGAAGGCGCCCTCGAACTGGAGGGAACCGTCGTCGAAGCCCTGCCCAACGCCATGTTCCGGGTGGAACTGGCCAACGGGCACAAGGTTCTCGCGACCATCAGCGGCAAGATGCGGCAGCACTACATCCGCATCATTCCGGCCGACCGGGTGGTCGTCGAACTGTCCCCCTACGACCTGAGCCGTGGACGCATCGTCTTCCGGCACCGGTAAGGCACGTCCGCAAGAATCCACCACCAGTCCGACCACGGGATATCCCTGCGCTCGGCGATGAGTCAGAAAGTTGCTCGATGAAGGTTCAGCCGAGCGTCAAGAAGATCTGTGACAAGTGCAAGGTGATCCGCCGGCACGGTCGCGTGATGGTGATCTGCGACAACCCGCGCCACAAGCAGCGCCAGGGCTGAGCTCCGGCTCATCCAGGCCCCGCGAGCGCGGGACGCGGAACACCGGCCTGAGGGCCAGCGCACAACTGAATAACCACACAGAACGTGATAGCAACACCGGGGAGTGCCCCGGTGGCCACCCCCGGACGAAGGCCGGGGCCCATGCCAGGCGGCAAGGGGACGCATCACGCCAGACACCTTCGCGAGTCGGTCCGCCGGCTCGAACAGTTGAAAGGTAACCGCCTGATGGCACGTCTCATCGGGGTCGATCTGCCGCGCGAGAAGCGGCTCGAGATCGCCCTCACCTACATCTACGGCATCGGCCGTACCCGCGCCAAGGAGACCCTGGCCGCCACTGGCATCAGTGGCGACATCCGTGTCCACCAGCTCACCGACGATCAGCTGGTCGCCCTGCGCGACCACCTCGAGGCCAACTACGAGACCGAGGGTGACCTCCGTCGCTCGGTGGCCGCAGACATCCGTCGCAAGATCGAGATCGGCTCCTACCAGGGCCGTCGTCATCGCATGGGCCTGCCGGTCCGCGGTCAGCGCACCCGGACCAACGCCCGCACCCGCAAGGGCAAGAAGAAGGCTGTCGCCGGGAAGAAGAAGGCCCGCTGATAGCGGCCTAGGACAAGGATCCAGGAGTAACTGAATTGGCTACTGCAGGCCGCACCGCGAGCCAGAAGGCCGCCGCAAAGGGCAAGGTTCGCCGCAAGGAGAAGAAGAACGTCGTCGCCGGTCAGGCGCACATCAAGAGCACGTTCAACAACACGATCATCTCGATCACCGATCCCACGGGTGCCGTGATCTCATGGGCCTCTGCCGGCACCGTCGGCTTCAAGGGCTCCCGCAAGTCCACCCCGTTCGCCGCCCAGATGGCCGCTGAGGCCGCGGGCCGCCGCGCCATGGAGCACGGCATGAAGCGGGTGGACGTCTTCGTCAAGGGTCCCGGCTCCGGCCGCGAGACCGCGATCCGTTCGCTCGGCGCCGTCGGCCTGGAGATCGGTCCGATCTCCGACGTCACCCCGGTGCCGCACAACGGTTGCCGTCCGCCGAAGCGCCGTCGCGTCTAGTACCTGAGCCGAAGAGGAGAGAAACATGGCCCGTTACACCGGCCCCATCACGAAGAAGTCCCGCCGGCTCGGCACCGACCTGGTGGGCAACGACAAGGCCTTCGAGCACCGTCCGTACCCCCCGGGCATGCACGGTCGCGGCCGCACCAAGGAGTCGGAGTACCTGCTCCAGCTCCGCGAGAAGCAGAAGGCCCGCTACGCCTACGGCATCCTCGAGAAGCAGTTCCGCCGCTACTACGAAGAGGCCAACCGCCTCTCCGGCAAGACCGGTGACAACCTGCTGATCATCCTCGAGTCCCGCCTCGACAACGTCATCTACCGGGCCGGCCTCGCGTCCACCCGGCGTCAGGCCCGGCAGCTGGTCGTCCACGGTCACTTCCTGGTCAACGGCAAGAAGGTGAACGTGCCGAGCTACCGCGTCAGCGCGTACGACGTGATCGACATCAAGCCGAAGTCGCTCAACATGTACGTGTTCCAGGTGGCCCGCGAGACCTACAACGAGAAGGTCGTGCCCGGCTGGCTCACCGTCCGCCCCAACAAGGGCCGGGTCCTGGTGCACCAGCTGCCCGTCCGCGAGCAGATCACCATCGACGTCACCGAGCAGCTGATCGTCGAGCTCTACTCCAAGTGAGCCCAGGTTCTCCTCCTCGTCCCCCGCGGACGGGGAGGAGAACTGGCCTCGCCCCCCGTGCCGGGCAGGGCGTCCGGCACCACTGATCACCGTCAAATAGCGGGCGGTGGAGAGGAAGAAACCACTACATGCTCATCGCACAGCGTCCGATCCTTACCGAAGAGGTCGTCGACGAGTTCCGTTCCCGGTTCGTCATCGAGCCGCTGGAGCCGGGCTTCGGCTACACCCTCGGCAACTCGCTGCGTCGCACCCTGCTCTCGTCCATCCCGGGCGCGGCGGTCACCAGCATCAAGATCGAGGGCAACCAGCACGAGTTCTCCACGCTCCCGGGTGTGGTCGAGGACGTCACCGAGGTCATCCTGAACCTGAAGTCGCTGGTGCTCTCCAGCGAGGAGGACGAGCCGGTCGTCATGTACCTGCGCAAGTCGGGCGCCGGCGCGGTCACCGCTGCCGACATCGCGCCGCCGGCGGGCGTCGAGGTGCACAACCCCGACCTGCACATCGCCACCCTCAACGAGACCGGCAAGATCGAGATGGAGCTGGTCGTCGAGCGCGGCCGCGGCTACGTCTCCGCCGTCCAGAACAAGAACCCGGACTCCGAGATCGGCCGCATCCCGGTCGACTCGATCTACTCCCCGGTGCTCAAGGTGACCTACAAGGTCGAGGCCACCCGTGTCGAGCAGCGCACCGACTTCGACAAGCTGATCGTGGACGTGGAGACCAAGGCCTCCATCAAGCCGCGGGACGCGATGGCGTCCGCCGGCAAGACCCTGGTCGAGCTGTTCGGCCTGGCCCGCGAGCTCAACGTCGACGCCGAGGGCATCGAGATCGGCCCGTCGCCGGTGGACGAGCAGCTCGCCGCCGACCTCGCCCTTCCGGTCGAGGAGCTCAAGCTCACGATGCGCAGCTACAACTGCCTCAAGCGCGAGGGCATCCACACCGTCTCCGAGCTGGTCTCCCGCTCCGAGCAGGACCTGCTGGACATCCGGAACTTCGGCTCGAAGTCCATCGAGGAGGTCAAGCTTCGCCTGCACGAGATGGGCCTCTCGCTCAAGGACAGCTCCCCGGGCTTCGACCCGCTGAGCGCCCTCACCAACTACGACACGGACGTCGACTACGACGATTCGTACTGATCCACAGCCATACAGGAGATAGCGAACAATGCCCCAGCCGACCAAGGGCCCCCGTTTCGGGGGTAGCCCGGCCCACCAGCGGATCATCCTGGCCAACCTGGCCAGCCAGCTGTTCCAGCATGGCAAGATCACCACGACCGAGGCCAAGGCCAAGCGCGTCCAGCCGCTGGCCGACCGCCTGATCAGCAAGGCCAAGCGCGGCGACCTGCACAACCGCCGCATCGTGCTCCAGACGATCACGGACAAGGGCGTCGTGCACGTCCTGTTCACCGAGATCGCGCCGAAGCTCGCCGAGCGCGAGGGTGGCTACACCCGGATCACCAAGATCGGGCCGCGCAAGGGCGACAACGCCCCCATGGCCGTGATCGAGATCGTGACCGAGAGCGTCGAGGAGTCCCGCAAGGCCAAGGCCAAGGCGAGCGGCAAGAAGGCGGAGCCGGCCAAGGCCGAGACCGCCAAGAAGGCCCCCGCCAAGAAGGCCTCCGCCAAGAAGGCGAAGGACGAGGAGGCCGTCGAGGTCGTCGAGGCCCCCGCCGCCGAGGCTGAGGTCGAGGCTCCCGCCGCGGTCGACGCCGAGACCGAGGCTGCCGCCCAGGCCGACGAGGACGCGAAGGCCTGATCCCGCACGACACGAGAACCGCCCGCTCCCTGCCCGGGGGCGGGCGGTTCTCGTCGTAGGGGCCGGGTTCTCCCGGGTCAGGCCGTGACCCGCAGCGGGACGCCGGTCTCGCGCTCCGACACCTGCCACAGGATCGCGATCGCCCCGTCCGCGCCCGGACGGAACAGCGGCAGCCGCACGGGCGGGCCGGTGTTGATCCAGCGCGGCCCGTAGAGCTCCCCGCCGCGGGCCCAGGGATCGGTGGCCGCCCGGAGCTGGGGCAGCGCGCCGTCGGCCGGCGCCATGCCCGCGCGGGCGGTGACCCAGTGGGCCGCGCTGCCGGCGGCCCCGCCACCGCCCTCCCGGACGGTCCGGCTCTGCAGGTCGGTGTTCGTCAGCCCGGGATGGGCCATCAGGCTCTGGGCGGCCACGCCCACCCGCTCGAACTCGCGCTGGAGGCCGAGGGCGAAGTGGTAGTTGGCCAGCTTCGACTGCCCGTAGGCACGCCACGGCTCGTAGCGCCCGTGCAGGTGGGGGTTGCGCGGGTCGATCACGCGGCCCATGTGGTGCGCGGTGCTCGTCACCGACACCACGCGCGCGGCGGGCGCGGCCAGCAGCAGGGGCATCAGGTGCGCGGTCAGCGCCCAGTGTCCCAGGTGGTTCACGCCCAGCTGCATCTCGAAGCCGTCCGCCGTGCGGCGCTCCGGCATCGCCATCACCCCGGCGTTGTTGACCAGCAGGTCCACCGAGCCGGTGAGGGCGGCGATGCGGTCGGCGGCCTCCCGCACCGAGGCGAGGGACGCGAGGTCGAGCGGCACCAGGTCGAGGCGGGCCCCGGGCGTCGCGGCGCGGATGCGGTCCACGGCGGCCGCGGCCTTGTCCTGGTCGCGGATGGCCATCAGCACGTGGGCGCCCTTCGCGGCGAGCGCGTCCGCTGTCTCCAGGCCCAGCCCACCGTTGGCGCCGGTGACCACGGCCACCTTCCCCGACAGGTCCGGGATGTCAGCCCTGCTCCAGCCCACGACCGCTCTCCCTCCGCCGGCCGCGTCGCGCCGGACGAGCAGAACCTACCGGGCGCAGCCAAGCCGCGCGTGGTACTACGACCATCGCCCGATGGCGGGCTGGACCACGACGCCCGCAGCCTTGTGGTGTGGAACCGGGGCAGCCGGTCCGAAGATCCAGAAGGAGTCCTCATGAACATCACCCGACTCGCCGGAGCATTCGTCGCCAGCGCAGCCCTCGCCGTCCCGGCCGTCGCCCTGAGCGCCCCCGATGCCCACGCCCGCCACGGTGGCGCCTCCGCCGTCCGCGTCGCCGGCACCTGCACCGCCTCGACCCACGCGAAGCTGAAGGCCAAGGCCGACGACGGCCGCCTCGAGGTCGAGTTCGAGGTCGACGCCAACCGGAAGGGCCAGCGCTGGTCGGTCGCGATCACCGACAACGGCGAGAAGGTCTGGTCGGGCACCCGCGTCACCAAGGGGCGCAGCGGCTCGTTCTCGGTGGAGAAGAGGACCGCGAACCGCGCCGGCGTGGACGTGATCTCGGCCACGGCCACCAACGCGCGCAGCGGCGAGACCTGCACCGCGACCCTCACCTACAGCCGCTGACCCTCTGGAACGCGCGCCGCCTCCCCTGACACACTGACTCCCCGGAAGGACCACCCACATGATCCGCATCGCCCTCGCCATCGGCGCCACCGTCGCCGCGCTGGTGCCCGCCACCGTCGGCCTGGTCGGCAACGGGACCTTCTCGCAGAACGTCCCGGTGCGCATTCCCGGCACCGCCCAGGTGCTCCCGGCCGACGACTCCACCCCCGGCCGGTCGGCGTCCGCGTCGCCGGAGGCGGGGGACGACCACGGCGGCGACCGCCCCCGCGACAGCCGCACCGAGCCCGGCGACGACCGCGACTCCCGCTCCCCGTCGGCCTCCGCCGGCCACGACGCCGGCGACGACCACGGCGGCGACCGCTCCCGCACGGGCTCGGACGACCGCAGGGGCTCGGACGACCGCAGGGGGTCGGACGACTCCGGCCGGGGCTCCGACGACTCCGGGTCGGACGACCACGGCGGCTCCGGGCACGGTTCCGACGACTGATGAGCCCCGACTCCCCCACTGAGGTCCCGGTCACGGCCCCCGCCGCGGCCGGGACCTCGCCCGCCTGGATCCGGGTCTCCGGCGACGCCGGCGCCCCCGCGGACCTCGCCCCGCTGGACCTGCGGCGGCTCGTGCTGCGGCTGGTGCTCGGCGCCGTCGGCGTGCTCGCGGTGGTGGGGGTCGGCAGCGTCTTCGCCGCCAGCCAGCTCGCCGAGCGGGAGGCGGTCAACGACGCCGCGGGGATCGCGGACGTGCTGGCCGAGTCCGTCGTCCAGCCCGTTCTCACCGAGGAGCTCGCGCAGGGCGATCCCGCGGCGGTGGCCGCCTTCGACGCGATCGCCCGCACCCGGATCCTCAGCGACGACATCGTGCGCGTGAAGTTGTGGTCGCCGCAGGGACGGGTGGTCTACGCCGACGAGCCGCAGCTGATCGGGCAGACCTTTCCGCTGGAGGAGGAACAGCTGGACGCGCTCCGCAGCCCGAGCGTGCGCGCGGAGGTGTCCGAGCTCGACCGCAGCGAGAACGTCTTCGAGCAGTCCACCGACAAGCTCCTGGAGGTCTACCGTCCGGTGTGGACGCCGGCCGGCACCCAGATGCTGTTCGAGATCTACGCCGCCTACGACCCGGTGCGGGAGCGTGCCGCGGAGTTGTGGCGGGGCCTCACCGGGGTGATGCTCACCAGCCTGCTGCTGCTCTTCGTGCTCACCGTGCCGATCCTGTGGCGGGTGTTCACGCGGCTGCGCACCACCCAGCAGCAGCGCGAGGAACTCCTCGTCCGGGCCATGGACGCCTCCGCGGAGGAGCGCCGCCGCATCGCCGGCACCCTGCACGACGGCCCGGTCCAGGACCTGGTCGGCACGTCCTTCACCGTGGCGGGCGCGGAGGCGCGGGCGGAGGCCCTCGGCGACGCGGCCCTGGCCGACGACCTCCGCCGCTCCGCAGCAGCCGTGCGCAGCAGCATCGGCGGCCTGCGCTCCCTGCTCGTCGAGCTCTACCCCCAGGGGCTGCCGGCGGCCGGCCTCGCCGCCGCGCTGGCCGACCTGGCCGCGCAGGCGAGCTCCCGCGGGCTGCGGGTCACCCTCGACCTCGCCGACGGCGTCGCAGACGGCCTCGACTCCGACCGGCAGCGCCTGGTCCACCGCATCGCGCAGGAGTGCCTGCGCAACGCCGCCCGGCACGCCCCCACAGCCCACGTGGTGCTCGCCCTGCGCGCCGAGGGTTCCTCCACCGTGCTGGAGGTGAGCGACGACGGTCCGGGCTTCGACGCCGCCGCAGCCCTCGCCGAGCCCGCGGACGGGCACTTCGGCCTGCGCGTGCTCGGCGACGTCGCGGCGTCCGCAGGGGCACGGCTCGACCTCGCCGCTGCGCCCGGCCACGGCACCCACTGGCGCCTCACGATCCCGGGAGGGAAGGCATGACCACCGTCCTGCTCGTCGACGACCACGCGATGGTCCGCTCCGGGCTGTCCGCCCTGCTGGCGGCCACCGCCGACCTGACCGTGGTCGGCCAGGCCCGCGACGGCGCGGAGGCGGTCGAGCTGGCCGGGCGCGTGCGTCCCGACGTCGTGCTGATGGACCTCTCCATGCCCGTGATGGACGGCATCGAGGCCACCCGGCACATCGTCGCGGCGAACCCCGAGGCCAAGGTGGTGGTGCTGACCTCCTTCTCCGAGGCGGCCAAGGTCACCGAGGCCCTCGCCGCGGGCGCGATCGGCTACCTGCTCAAGGACGGCGAGCCGGACCAGTTGCTGGCCGGCGTTCGCGCGGCGGCCGAGGGTCACGCACCACTCGACCCGAAGGTCGCCCGGGTGCTGCTCCCGGCGGCGCGGCCCGCCCGGCCGGAGGAGTCGCTGTCGGCCCGCGAGCTCGAGGTGCTCCGGCTGGTGGCCAAGGGCCTGGCGAACAAGCAGATCGGACGCCGCCTCGGCATCACCGAGCGGACGGTGAAGTCCCACCTGGGACAGGTGTTCCGCCAGCTCGGCGTCCCCGACCGCACGAGCGCGGCCCTGTGGGCGCGCGACCACCTGCCCCCGCAGTAGGGGGCTCCCGGGCGGGGACGGGCAACGGCCCCGGAAACCAAGGGGGAGGAGGTTTCCGGGGCCGTCGGACCGGGGGAGGGTGCTGCGCTGACGCCGAGGGGGAGGGGGCCGTCAGGCGCAGGTCCAGGGTCTGGTTCCGGCCTTCGCGTAGTAGCGGTTGGCCACGGTGATCTGCTCGGCGCGGCTGGCCTGGTGCGGGTAGGCGGCGAAGTCGCGCCCGCCGTTGGAGTTCCACGACGCCAGGTTGAACTGGAGGCCGCCGTAGTAGCCGTTGCCGGTGTTGATGCTCCAGTTGCCGCCGGACTCGCAGCGCGCGATGCGGTCCCACATCGCCGCCCGGGCGAGGTTGATCCCGACGCCGTTGCTGGTGGTCTTCGTGCCGACCTCGAGCACCTGGGTGACGGGCTTGGTCAGCACCTTCTCGGTGAGCACGACCTTCTTCTCGACCTTGCCGTTCACCACGGTGATCTCGTAGGTGCGCCTGGCCTTGCCCGCCTTGCCGGCGGTCGTGACGCGGGACTCGCCCTTCCACAGGCTGGAGTTCTTCTTCTGCACGGTCTCGAACTTCACCGGCTCGGTCTTCGTCTTCGTGCTCACCGTGACCCGGTCGAGGGTGATGGTGGCGCCCTCGTCGATCGGGGTCCCCGCGACCGGATCGAGGCGGTCGGTGGCAGAAGTGGTCAGACCCTGCTCGAGGAGCAGGTCGCCGACCGTGGGGGCGGTGGTGGTGAGCTTCGTCTTCGTGCCGCCCACGCTCAGGACGATGTCCTTGGGGGTGGTCACCTGGACGGTCAGCCCGTCGCGCGGCAGCGGCGTGGCGAGCGGGACGGACATCCGTGCGCCGGCCAGGCCGGCGTTGTTGGAGCTGGCCATCAGCGAGACCGGCTCCGTCGACAGCGCGTTGGACAGCAGCGCCTCGTCGAGGGTGGCCGCCGTAGTCAGGAACGTGCGCGGGCTGCCGTCCACGTTCAGCGTGACCTGCTTGCTGTAGCGGACGGTGACCGTCGTGCCGCTGGTGACCGGGGCGGACGGCTCCGGGGTGACGATGTCGCGCTCGGTCAGCGCGATGCCTCTCGTCGCGAGCACGTCGGAGACGGTGAGGGCGAAGCCCGAGGCCTCCTGCACCTGTCCGTCGACGCTCAGCTGCACGCTCTTGTACAGGGCAGAGGCGGTGAAGGCGCCGCCGGCCAGCAGTGCTGCTGACAGCGCGGTCGCAGTGATCGCCTTGTTCAAGACGCAGTCCCCCGAAGGTCTAGGCGTGCAGTTCCTGAGAAGAGCCTGCCTGATCCTGAGAGTTAGGTCAAGTTTCTCTCAGAATTGACCGTCGGGGGACTGTCGGATCCCGGGGTCCTAGAGGACGACCGCCGCACGCGCCTTGGCGAGCCGGGCAGCCACGTCCGCCCAGTTGACGACGTTCCACCAGGCCTTCACGTAGTCGCCCTTGACGTTCTTGTACTGGAGGTAGAACGCGTGCTCCCACATGTCCAGCTGGAGCACCGGCAGCTGGCCGACCGGGACGCTGTTCTGCTGGTCGTAGAGCTGGTTGATGTTCAGGCGCGCGCCCAGCGGGTCCCACACCAGCAGCGCCCAGCCGGAGCCCTGCAGGGAGTTGGCGGCGGCCTCGAACTGGCCCTTGAAGCCGGCGAACGAGCCGAAGAACTCGTCGATGGCCGCGGCCACGTCGCCGTCGGGCTCACCGCCGCCGTCCGGCGACATGTTCTTCCAGAACACCGAGTGGTTGATGTGGCCACCGAGGTGGAAGGCGAGGTCCTTCTCGAGCTTGGGGATGTTGGCGAAGTCGCCCTTGTCGCGGGCCTCGGCCATCTTCTCCAGCGCGGTGTTGGCGCCGGCCACATAGGCGGCGTGGTGCTTGCTGTGGTGGAGCTCCATGATCTCCGGGGCGATGTGCGGGGCGAGTGCGCCGTAGTCGTAATCGAGATCGGGCAGCGTGTAGGCCATCAGGTTTCCCTTCGTTGCGTGACTGGCTATCACCTACCCCCAACCTGCCCCCTGCGGTGGCTATTCCGCCAGAGGTTGGGCCGAACTCGCGGGCGCGAACCGGGCCTGGCGGGCGCTGCGGCGCAGCAGTCGCAGCAGCGGGACGCCGAGCAGGGCGATCACCACGGCGTTGGTGAGGGCGCGGCCCAGGTTCCACCCCATCGAGGTGGCGATGTTGTACAGCACGAACCGGTGCAGGTTCTCCAGCGGGCCGAGCGTCGGGTCGAACGAGATCTGGGTGTCCTCGCCGATCCCGAACGGCCAGAACGAGAAGTCCATCACCCAGCCGTAGGCGAAGGCGGACACCATGCCGTAGGCGGCCAGAAGCAGGATCTCGGCCCGTCCGCCCGCCCGCGGCAGGAGCCCGGCGAACAGTCCGACCATGCCCGCCGCCAGCATCTGGTACGGCAGCCAGGGCCCGACCCCGGACGTGATCAACGCGGAGGTGAACAGGGTGATCGCGCCGAGCGCGAAGCCGAAGCCGGCACCGAACACCCGCCCGGCGAGGATCATCAGGAAGAAGACCAGCTCGAACCCCGCCGTCCCCGCGCTGAGCGGGCGCAGGATCGTGCCGACGGCGGCCAGCACCCCCAGCATCGCCAGCGAGCGGGCGTCCATGCGGCCCCCGGCGATCTCGGACAGCACCACCGCCAGCACCGTGGGCAGCACGAGCGCGAACATGATCGGCGCCTGCGTGGCGGACATGCCCGACTCCGGACGCAGGAACAGCGGCCAGCTGAAGGCGACCAGCCCGATCAGGGCCGCGGCCACCACGGCGACGGGCACCCGCGCACGGCCGTCCATCACAACCCCCCGCGGACGTCGGCCGGCGTGAGCACAGGGAGGGGCGCGAACACCTTCGCCATCTGTGGGGCGTAGGCGGGGGAGGAGGTGAGCAGGTCGGCGGTGGTGCCCTCGGCGATGATCTCGCCGTCGGCCATCAGCAGCGTCCGGGTGCTGGCGAGGGCGGCGAACTCGACGTCGTGGGTGCTGATCACGACCGCCACCCCCGTGGCGGCGAGGCGGTCGACGATCCGGTGCAGCTCGGCCTTGGCGCGGTAGTCCAGGCCGCGCGTCGGCTCGTCGAGCAGCAGGACGGGCGGCCGCGCCGCCAGCTGCACGGCCAGCACGAGGGCCAGCCGCTGGCCCTCCGACAGGTCCCGCGGGTCACGCTCGTCGGGCACGTCCACCCCGAGCGCGCTGAGCAGCGCCGCCGTCGTTCCGGGGGCGGCGTCGCTCTCGGCGTCCGCCTGGGCACACTCCGCGGCGACGGTGGGCAGGTACAGCAGGTCGGCCGCCGTCTGCGGCACGAGCGTCACCAGCCGCCGTGCCTCCGCGGCGGACAGGCGGCGGGGGTCCTGGCCGCCGGCGGTGATCTCGCCGGCGCAGGTGAGCGCGCCCTGGAGGGCCCACAGCAGCGACGACTTCCCGGCGCCGTTGCGTCCCAGCAGCGCGGTCACCGAGCCCTTCGGCAGGGCGACGTCCACGCCGTCGACGGCCACCACGTCGCCGAAGCGCACCTCGACGCCGCGGGCGGCGAGCGCGACGGGCCGTCCGGCGGCGGGGGCGCGCCGGGGGGCGGTCGGCGCGAGGTCCTCGGCCAGCGCCCGTCGCCGGGCCTCGCGGACGCTGAGGGGCACCTCGTCCCACCCGACGATGCGGGCCAGCTCGGCGAGCGGGGGAGTGACGGTGGCGCGCGCGAGCACCTCGCGCGGGCTGCCGTGGACGAGGCTGCCGTCCCCGGGCAGCCAGATCATCGAGTCGGCGGCCTGCATCACCCGCTCGAGGCGGTGCTCGGCCAGCACGACGGTGAGCCCGACCTCGTGGACGAGCGTGGCGATCGCCGACAGCACGTCCTGCGCAGCGGTGGGATCGAGGGCTGAGGTGGGCTCGTCGAGCACCAGCACCCGCGGCTGGGCGGCGAGGACGGCGGCGATCGCGACCCTCTGCTGCTGCCCGCCCGACAGCTCGACGAGCGGACGCCGCCGCAGGTCGGCGATGCCCACCAGGTCGAGGGTCTCCTCGACGCGCTTGCGCATGGCCACCGGGTCGATGCCGAGCTGCTCCATGCCGTAGGCGACCTCGTCCTCGACGGTGTCGGTGACGAACCCGCGCAGTGGGTCCTGGCCCACGTAGCCGACGACGTCGGCGAGGTCGCGCGGACGGTGGTGCGCGGTGTCGCGCCCGTCCACGAGCACGCGGCCGGACAGCAGCCCGCCGGTGAAGTGCGGCACCAGGCCGTTGATGGCGCCCAGCAGGGTGGACTTGCCGGTGCCGGTGGAGCCGACGACGAGGCACAGGTCGCCCTCGGGCAGGGCGAACGAGACCTGGTCGAGCGTCGGGCGATCGGCCTCCGGGTAGGTCACGGAGACCCGGTCGAAGGTGATCACCGCCATGCCGGCACCTTCGGGCGCTCGACCTGCGGCCGCAGCGAGCGGACGCGGGTGTCGTTGCGGGTCGAGGCCGTCTCGGCGACCTTCCGCGCCCGGGTGAGCGGGACGGGAGCCAGCACCAGGCCGATCACCACGAACATCGGCAGGGTGAGTTGCGGCCAGGCGAGCGGGTCTGTGGTGGGTGCCAGCGCCGCCGGGTCGAGGATCGCGGCCAGCGCAGGGCTGAGCGTGGTGGGGTCGAGCCAGCCGAGGCCGAGCACGAGCACGGCGGCCAGCACGCCGGTCGCGGCGACGAGGGTGTCGCGCCCGCGCCACGGCTGCGGACGGTAGGTGGTCACCCGCAGCCGCCGTCCGGCAGCCCGGAGGCCGAAGCCGGCCACGGTGACGCCGGCCACCAGCAGGCCCAGCGCCGGCTGCCACCAGGAGGTGCTGAGCAGCAGGAAGACCCCGATGGTGGCGGCCATCGAGGAGACCAGCATGAGTGGCAGCGTGCCCCGGGTGGGCAGGCCACGCGTCCGGGCGAAGCCGCGCGCCTCCATGCCGGCCGCGAGCGACATCGAGCGTTCGATGGCGTCCGCGAGCACGGGCATGGCGACCGTGGCCAGCGCCTTCAGGCTGGTCGACGACGCGCCGCGCAAGCGGCGCGCCCTGCGTACCCGCTGGACGCTCTCGATCAGCTGCGGCGCCACACTCAGCGCGATCACCACGGCGACCGATGCCTCGTACAGCGCGGCCGGGACCGACCGCAACGCCTGGCGCGGGTTGGCCAGGGCGTTGGCGGCACCGATGCACAGCAGCATGACCGCGAGCCGCAACGCGTCGTACAGCGTCGCGGTCAGGGCCTCTGCGGTGACGGTGCCACCGAGCTGGATGCCCGCTGCCCAGGCGGGCAGCGGGATCTCGGGAAGGGTGAACAGGACGGTCTCGCCCCGCCCGCCGCCCAGCACGATCTGGAAGAACACCCGCATGCCGATCACGAACAGCGACAGCAGCAGGTAGGCGCGGACCGACCGTGCCCAGGGTGCGGCGCTGCGACGCAGCATCACGACCGCGATCATCGCGGTCGCGACGAGCGCGAGCAGCAGCGGGTTGGTGGTGCCACTCACGGCGATCCCGATACCGATCGCCCAGCACCACCACGCCCACGGGTGCACCTGGTTCAGGGCTTCCGTCCTCTCCACAGCCACCAGCCGCCCAGGCCGGCGGCACCGGCCACGACGACCCCGCCGGCGACGAGGGCGCCCAACGGGCTGCCGCTGCCGGGGTCCTGCGGGGGACTGGTCTCCCCGGTCGCCATCGGGGTCGCCTGGTCCGCCCCGAGCGGGGTGGCTGTCGTCGCTGCCGGCGTCGGGGTCGGCGTCGGCGTGGTGCTCGGTGTGCTGCTCGCGGTGGCCGAGGCGGACGCGCTCTTCGTCGCCGTGGCCGTCGCGCTGGCGCTCGGGCTCTTCGTCGCCGACTTCGTCGGCTTGGGGCTCGGCTTGGTCGTCGTCTTCGTCGGCGACGGCGTCGGGGACGGGGTGGACGTGTCCTCGGCCGGGGGCGCGACGTTCGGCGGCACGTTCCCGCCGTCCAGCGACTGGTAGTGCCAGCCCTCCGCGTTGCCCTTCGTCGGGTGGGACGCGGTCGCCCCGAGGGTGGAGTACTTCCAGTTGGAGTAGGTGCCATCCTCGGACCGCGTCGCCTGCCAGTACGACCAGTACGCCTTGTTGATGTCGGGGCTGCCCGGCTTGCCGTTGATCTTCAGCAGGAAGCCGCCGTCGAGCACGATGCTGAAACCGGCGCTCTTCAGGGCTGCCGCACCGGTGCTGTAGCTGGTCGCGCACTTGGTGCTCGTGCCGCCCAGCGACCCGTAGTCGACGACCACCCAGACCCCGCTGCAGGCGGAGGCCTGCGGCAGCGGCGCGGCCTGGACGGGCGCGGCCGCGGCCGCGCCGACGGCGAGGGGAACCGTCAGCGCGGCCGCGAGGAGGAGACGCCTCACTTGGTGACCTTCGCGGTCGGAAGCGACGTGCGGGACACCGTCTGGTGGCCGCTGAGCTTCGCGGTCACCTTCACCGTGATCACCCGGCCGACGTCGTACTTCGTCAGCTTGTAGGTGGCCTTGGTCGCGCCGGAGATCGAGCTGCCGTTGCGGTACCAGCGGTAGCTGAAGGCGGGGACGGGATCCCAGGTGCCGGTGACGGCTCCGAGGGTCTCGCCGACCTTCGGCGTGGTGCTGGCCGGGGTGGTCTGGTTCTCGATCGTCGGCACGGGGGACGCGGCGTAGCCCTTGGGGACGCTCACCTTCAGCGTATCGTTTGAGCTGCCGGTGGGAACCCAGAGGTGGCCCTCCGCAACTCCCTTCTTGGGCGTGGAACTCGACGGGCCGGTTGACGCGTAGTCCCAGGCAGCCCACGTGCCGTCTTCATTCTGGGTCGCCTGCCAGTAGCTCCAGTAGCCGGTGTCGAACGTCGTATCGCAGGTGAGCGGGAAGCCGGTGACCTGGCACACCGATGGGCCCCACGTGGTGCTGAAGGTCTTCACGGTGAACCCGGCGCTCTTCAGCGCCGCGATGCCCGTGGAGTACGAGGTGGCGCAGCGCACGGTCTCCTGGCCGTTGCCGCGGTCGACGACCACCCACACGCCGGTGCAGGAGGTGGTGGCCGCCGGCAGCTTCGGCGCGTTCTTGGGGCACTTGCCCAGGTTGACCGAGGCGTCGAGCAGGCTCTTGCCGCTGATCAGGTAGAGCGCGTCGACGGTGGCCATCAGGTCAGACGCGGTTCCCTCGTCCAGCGAGTTCGGGAACCCGCCGTCGGCGTTCTGCACGCTCCCCAGCCACGTCTTGGCTGTGGCGACGTCCTCGCCCTCTGCGGCCAGCGCGGAGCCGAGCAGGCCGGTGGAGTCGACGGGGGAGTAGCTCGCCCAGTAGCCGTCCTCCACCTGGTTGTCGTCGGCCCAGTCCTTCGCCGCGTCCACCTGCGGGTCGAGCTGGCCGATGGCGTGCAGCGCGAGGATCCCCATGCCGGTGGTGTCGGGGTCGGCCTGGAAGCCGTTGAAGTCGTAGCCGAAGGCGCCGGTGTCGTCCTGGAGGCTGAGCAGCTTGGTGAGCAGCGTCACCGGGATGGTCGCGTCCGCCCGGTCGAGGGCGATGATGCCCAGGCTCTGGCTGAACGCGGAGTCCGACGAGCCGATCCGGCCGTCGGCCGGCAGGCCCTTGGTGACCAGCGAGACGAGGTTGTAGCCGGCGAACTTGCGCGGGTTGAGGCCCAGCGCCTCCACCGCGATCGCCAGGTTGGCCGCGCGGGCCGGGTTGAGCTTCTTGCCCGGGTACAGGTAGCCCTTCGCGCCCTTCTCCATCTGGCTCACCAGCGTGCGCAGCGCGGGCGCGTAGGTGCAGTCGTTGGCGGTGGCCAGGCCGAGCGCGACCGTGGCCGAGGCACCGACGCCGTCGGCGGTCTTCGGCAGATTGCGCACCAGGTAGTTCGCGGCCCGGGTGGCGTCGGCGGCGGCGGGCGCGGCGTCGGCGGTCGGGACGGCGGGCAGGCCGAGCAGTGCGATCACGACCGCAGACCCGGCAGCCAGGGATCGTCGGAATGAGTTGAACACGGAAGTCCTTTCGCGCGGGGCCTCCAGGTGATCCGGGGCCAACTGCGCGCGTCCGACTCGCCCGTATGCCACGACGGGTGTGAATGAGCCAGAACTTGTGCAGGCATTCCGACTTGGACGGCAGTTGCCGTCGTCACGGTTGCGGGTCAGTCCCGGACTTGCACCGGGTTCCCCTGCAAAGGTTCAGGTGGCCTCAGGCTAACCCATGGGCGGTGGCGACGGTGGCCGTGACAAGGGGTGAACCAAAAAGTACAACGGGGTGCCCGAATCGGGCACCCCGTTGCGTGGACGGCAAGGTCAGGCGGTCGGAGCCGGCGGGTCGGCCGGGGTCTCCGCGGGAGCCGGTGCCGGCGGCTCGGCCGCAGCCGCGTCCCCGTCGATGAGGTCCTTGGCCTTCTCGACAGCGTCGCCGGCCAGCTTCTGGGCGCCGGCGGCGAGCTTCTGGGCGTTCTCGGGCAGGTCCTCCGCGAAGTCCTTCGCTGCCGCGGACGCGTCGGCGGCGAGCTTCTGGGCGTTCTCGGGCAGGTCCTCCGCGAAGTCCTTCACCGCCTCGAAGGCGTCACCGGCGACGTCCTTGGCCTTCTCGCCGAACTCCTTGGCCTTGCCCAGCAGGCCGCCGAGGAAGCCTTCCGCGCCTTCCTTGGGGGTGTTCTCTTCAGTCATGCGTTGCCCTTCTGTTCTCGTAGGGAGCGACGCTGCAAGCCTAGGACGCGAGGGCCTCCGCGGGGAGGGCTACGGCGCGGATTCAGCACGCACGGAGAACACCCGGAATCCCTTGGCGCTGGCCTCCCGCTCGCAGCGGTAGCCCGAGGAGTTGAGCCACGCCTGGAGCGAGTCCGCGCCGAGGTTCCGGCCGACCACCAGGCGCGCCGTCCCGCCCGGCGCGAGCCGCGGCAGCCAGGTGAGCAGCAGTTCGTGCAGGGCGGCCTTTCCGATCCGGATCGGCGGGTTCGACCAGATCTCGTCGTAGCGGGCGTCCGGGTCGGCGTCCGCGGGCGCCAGCGGACGGACGCGGTCGCCCACGCCGTGGGCCGTGGCGTTCGCCGCGCACAGCTCCAGCGCACGGGCGTTGGTGTCGACGGCGTCCACCACCGCCTCCGGGCAGGCGGTGGCGAGCGCGACGGCGAGCACCCCGTACCCACACCCCAGGTCGAGCAGCCGGGTGGCCCCGGCCGGCGGCACCGACTCGCGCAGCAGCACAGACGTGCCCAGGTCGAGCCCGTCGGCGGAGAACACCCCGTCCGCGGTCGTGAACGTCCAGTCGGTGTCCCAGAACCGCATGCCCACCTCGCGGCGGTGCTCCTCGCCGGTGGGTGTGTGGAAGTAGTGGCTCACGACTGCTCCTCCAGGGTCCGGAACGCTCTCGCCTCGCGTGCGCGGTCGGCCAGCCGGTCGTCCGGCGGGTAGCCGACCTCCTCCAGCACCAGCCCGCGCGCGGCCATCACCGGCACGTCGCCCGCACGCCCCGGCGCCTCCAGCAGACCGTGCAGCCAGTCGCCGTCGCGACGCCCGGTGCCCACCTCCACCAGGGCGCCCACCAGCGAGCGCACCATCGAGTGGCAGAACGCGTCGGCCCGCACGCCGATCTCGACGCGGCCGTCCGCGGTGCGCACGGCGTGCAGCACCTGGAGTTCGCGGATCGTCGTCGCGCCCTCGCGCGCCCGGCAGAAGGCGGCGAAGTCGTGCAACCCGAGCAGTCCCCCGCCGGCCTCGTTCAGCCGGTCGACGTCGACCTCGCCGCGGACGGTCGCCGTGGTGTGCCGCACCAGCGGGTCGAGCGTCCGGTCGGCCAGGCGGTAGGCGTAGCGGCGCCAGATCGCGGCGAAGCGCGCGTCGAACCCCGGCGGCGCCACCCGCACGCTGTGCACGGCGAGGTCCTCGGGAAGGGCGCGACGCAACCGGCGCTGGAGCGTGGCGGCCACGTCCTCGGGCCCGGACAGGTCGAGGTCGACGTGCGCCACCTGCCCGCGGGCGTGGACGCCGGCGTCCGTCCGTCCCGCGCAGGCCAGCACCGGGGGCGCGGGCAGCCGCAGCACGCGGCCGATCCACGACTCCAGCTCGCCCTGCACGGTGCGCAGGCCGGTCTGGGCCGCCCACCCGTGGAAGCCGGTGCCGTCGTAGCCGAGGTCGAGGCGGTAGCGGGTCATGCGCGGCGGTAGGCGAGGTCGTGGATGGTGCGCCCGGCCTCGAGGCCGCGCCGCTCGTACTTGGTCACCGGGCGCGCAGCGAAGCGGGGGGCCCACCCGTCGTGGCAGTTCACCAGGCCCGGCTCTGCGTCCAGCACCTCGCGCATCGCCTCGGCGTAGTCGTCCCAGTCGGTGGCCAGCCGCCACACCCCGCCCGGCGCGAGCCGGGAGGCGACCAGGGCGGCGAACGCCGGCCCGACCAGGCGCCGCTTGTGGTGGCGCGCCTTGTGCCACGGGTCGGGGAAGAACGTCCACAGCTCGCTGAGCTCTCCCTCGCCGACCACGCTCGCCAGCGCCTGCGCACCGTCGGCGACCACCAGCCGCACGTTGCCCACGCCGTGGCGCGCCAGCCGTCCCAGCGTCGAGGCGACCGCGGGGGTGAACACCTCGAACGCCACCAGGTTCGCCTCCGGCATGGCTTCGGCGAGCGCGGTGATCGCGTGCCCGGTGCCCGAGCCGATCTCCACCTTCAACGGCGCCTCGCGGCCGAACACCGCCGTCCAGTCGACCGTGGCGTGGCTCGCCACGGACGTCTCGCGCTCCCCGGCGGGCAGCGCGACCACCCAGGCGTCCCGGTGGGCGTCCCACGCGCGCTGCTGGGACTCGTTCATGCGCCCGCTGCGCCGCACGTAGGAGACCACGTCACGATGGATGCGCTGGTCGACGGGCATGGCCGACATTGTAGGGACGCGGCCGCCGGGGGCACGTCAGGGGAGCGTCAGGGTCGCCACCGCTGGGGAAACGGCCCGGCACCCGGTTTGATGGACGGTGCGTTTCGAACAAGGAGAGGTATGCGCGCGATTCTGAACATCATCTGGCTGGTCCTGGGCGGGTTCTGGCTGGCCCTGGGCTACATCGCCTTCGGCGTGCTCGCCTGCGTCCTGATCATCACCATCCCGTTCGGCATCGCGTCCTTCCGGATGGCCGGCTACGCGCTGTGGCCGTTCGGCCGCGCGGTGGTCGCCAAGCCGTCCGCGGGCATCGGCTCCGGCCTGGCCAACGTGATCTGGTTCCTCATCGCCGGGCTGTGGCTGGCCATCGGCCACGTCACCACCGCCGTCGCGCAGGCCGTGACGATCATCGGCATCCCGCTGGCGGTCGCCAACCTGAAGATGATCCCGGTCACCTGCTTCCCGTTCGGCAAGGACATCGTCGACAGCCGGCTGCTGCCCCCGGGCACGCGTCCGCTGCACAGCCTCTGAGCCGCGCGGGCGCCGCCGGCGGCGTCCCCCCGATTCTGCGGTGCGGGCCCCCCGGCCCTAGGCTGGGCCGGTGGGCCAGTTCTTCAACCTTGATCTGTTCCTCGCCACAGCCGTCACCCTCTGGGTGATCGTCGACCCTCCCGGCCTGCTGCCGGTGTTCCTCGGCCTCACCAACTCCCTGGACGAGAAGCAGCGCCGTCGCGCCGGCGACCGGGCCTCCCTCGTCGCGTTCGGTGTGATCGCCCTGTTCGCCCTCTTCGGGCGCCAGATCCTCGACTACCTCCACGTGTCGGTGCCCGCCATGCAGGTGTCCGGCGGGTTGCTGCTGCTGCTGATCGCCCTCGACCTGCTGATGGGCGGGGGCTCGGAGCCCACGAGCCACGACGGCGTGAACGTGGCCATCGTGCCGCTCGGGACGCCGCTGATGGCCGGCCCGGGCGCGATCGTCGCCACCATGCTCGCCGTGCAGGAGGCGCCGGGGGTCACCGGCTACCTCACCGTCGGCGCTGCGCTGGTGGTCGTGATGGTGCTGGTGTGGCTCTTCCTGCGCTACGCCGGCCTGATCCGGGCCGTCCTGCGCGAGTCGGGCACCGTGCTGGCCTCGCGCATCGCGGGCCTGCTGCTGTCGGCGATCGCCGTGCAGATGGTCGCCGACGGGGTCTTCGGGTTCCTCGCCGACCAGGCCGCCCGCTGAGCCGGGCCGCGGCGGGGCTCCCGCGTCAGCCCGCCGCCGGCACGGCCTCGTCCCACACCTGGCGCAGGGCCTGGTCGAACACCTCCGGCGGCTGGGCCCCGGACAGGCCGTAGCGCCCTGCGAGCACGAAGAAGGGGACGCCGCGGATGCCGAGTCGCGACGCCTCGTCGACGTCGGCGCCGACCAGGGCGTCCAGCTCTTCCGACGTGAGCGCCTCCCGGGCCGCGCCGGCGTCCAGGCCGACCGAGGTGGCGATCCCGACCAGGGTGTCCGGGTCGCCGGTGTCGAGGCCGTCGCTGAAGTGCGCGGCGAACAGCGCCAGCTCCAGCCGCCAGGCGGCGTCCCCGGTGGGGTCGGCCTGCTTCGCGTGCTGGATGAGCCGGTGGGCGCGCCGCGAGTTCGCCACCTTCAGGGCGTCGAAGTCGAGCGAGAGACCGTCGGCGGCCGCGATGCCGGCCACCCGTCCGACCATCTGCGACACCGAGGCCGGGTCGAGCCCCTTGGCCGCGGCGAGGTACTCCGCCTCCGTGCCGGGGTAGGAGTCGGGCAGGCCGGGGTCGAGCTGGAACGAGTGCAGTTCCACCTCCACGGCCTCCGCGTGCTCGAAGCGGGCCAGCGCCGCCTCCAGGCGGGTGAGGCCGATGAAGCACCACGGGCAGGCGATGTCGGACCAGATGTCGATGCGCACGACGACCCCGAACGCCGCGGCGCCCGTCCCCATTCCCCCCACCGACGCCGGAACGCCGTGAGCGGCCGACGGTGCGGCCGGCTCACGGCGTACGGAGTGCGTGGCGGTCAGTTCGTCTTGGCGTACTTGTCCATCAGGGACGCGGGCAGGAGCTCGTAGCCGTGGAACTCGCGGGTGAAGGTGCCCGAGCCGTGCGCGATGCCGCGCAGGTCGATGGCGTAGCGCGCGAGCTCGGTCTGCGGCACGAGGGCCCGGATGATCGCCTTGTGGTTGTCGGAGTCGGAGCCGAGCAGCTGCCCGCGGCGTCCCGACAGGTCGGTCATCACCGCGCCGAGGTACTCCTCGCCGACGGTCACCGTCACCAGGTCGAGCGGCTCGAGCAGGGCCACGGTCTTCGGGGTGGCCGCCTCCTTGATCGCCAGCGAGCCGGCGAGCTGGAAGGCCATGTCGGAGGAGTCCACCGAGTGCGCCTTGCCGTCGAAAAGGGTGACCCGCACGTCGACCATCGGGTAGCCGGCGAAGACGCCCTTCTCGAGCTGGTTGCGGATGCCCTTCTCGACGCTGGGGATGAACTGCCGCGGGACCGCGCCACCGACGACCTTGTCGACGAACTCGAAGCCGGCGCCGCGGGGCAGCGGCTCGACCTCGATGTTGCACACCGCGTACTGGCCGTGCCCGCCGGACTGCTTGACGTGGCGTCCCAGCGCCGTGGCCTTGGCGATGAAGGTCTCGCGCAGCGGGATCTTCAGCTCCTCCTGCTCGACCTTGACGCCGTAGCGGTCGGTGAGCCGTGCGGTCAGCAGGTCGGCGTGGGCCTGGCCGGTCGTCCACAGCACCAGCTGGTCGCTGCCACCCCGGTCGAGCCGGACGGTGGTGTCCTCCACGGCCAGGCGCTGGAGGGCGCCGGCCAGCTTGTCCTCGTCGTTGCGGGTCGCCGCGCGGATGGCCAGCGGCAGCAGCGGCTCGGGCAGGTTCCACGGCGCCACCAGGGCCGGGCGGTCCTTCGCCGACAGGGTGTCGCCGGTCTCGGCCGTCGACAGCTTGGGCACCATCACGATCTCGCCGGCGATGGCGGACGGGCGCGGCTTGAGCTCTGTGCCGACCGCGGCCTGGATCAGGCCGACCCGCTCGTCGTTGTCGTGGTCGGGGTGGGCGTCGTCGGCCTTGGGGCGGTGGCCGGAGATGTGCACCAGGTCCTCGGCCTTCAGCGTGCCGGAGAAGATGCGCACCATCGACAGCCGGCCGGCGAACGGGTCGGTGGTGGTGCGGATGACCTGGGCCACCAGCGGCGCGGACGGGTCCGTCGGCGGGGTGGGCAGCTCCTTGCCGTCGGGGGAGGTGACCGGCGGGTTCGGGTGCAGGGACGGGGTCGGGAACCCGTGCTCGATCAGCCGCAGGAGCTCCTCGACGCCCACGCCGGTGTTCGAGGCCACCGGGACGACCGGGTACAGATTGGCGGTGGCGACCGCCTTGCGGAGGTCGTCCAGCAGGTACTCGGTGTCGAGCTCCTCGCCGCCGAGGTAGCGGTCCATGAGGGAGTCGTCCTCCGCCTCCTGGATGATCGCCTCGATCAGCGGGCCGCGCCACGTCTCGACGTGGGAGTCGTCGGCGGTGAGCTTGCGGTTGACGACCTCGCCGCCGGAGTAGTCGTGCTCCTCCAGGCTCAGCAGTCCGATGTTGCCGATGATGCCGTCCGGGCTGATCGTCGGCACGTGGGTGGGCAGGACGCCCTCGCCGAACTTGTCCTGCGCCTCCGCGACCGAGCCGTCGAAGTCGGCGTGGCCGGCGTCCAGCTTGGTGAGCGCGATGATCCGCGGCAGGTTGGCCGCGGTGCACTCCTCCCACAGGGCCTGGGCCGCGCCGTCGATGCCGTCGGCGGCGGAGATGACGAAGATGGCCGCGTCCGCGGCGCGGATGCCGGCCCGCAGCTCACCGACGAAGTCGGGGTGCCCGGGGGCGTCCAGCAGGTTGACCAGCACCTCGCCGCTGACGATCGAGGCCAGGTAGAGCTGCGCGGCGCGCTCGGCGTCCTCCTTCTCGCCGCGGTAGCCGGCCAGCCGAGCCTTGAGCAGCTGCTCGAACAGTGACGTCTTCCCCGAGCCCGCGTTTCCGATCAGTACGACATTGCGGACGTCGTCGGGACTGGTCACCTGCATCGAGGCAGCGCTCAACTTTGAACTCATGGGGAATACCTTGCCACGCAGGCTCTGCTCCGCAAGGGCAAACCCGGCAATCCCCGCTGACTTGGGCGGGGACGGTCCACAGCGCCCCTAGGCGCGCTCCTCCATGGGCACGTACGCGCGGGTCCGGTGACCGGTGTAGATCTGCTTGGGCCGCATGATCTTCTGCTCGGGATCGGTGATGAACTCCTGGTACTGGGCGGCCCAGCCGGACGTCCGCGGCACCGCGAACAGCACCGTGAACATCTCCGGCGGGAAGCCGAGCGCCTCGTAGATCAGGCCGGAGTAGAAGTCGACGTTCGGGTAGAGGCGCCGCTTCACGAAGTACTCGTCGGTGAGGCCGTACTTCTCCAGTTCCTGCGCCACCTTCAGCAGCGGGTTCACCCCGGTCACCTCGAAGACGTCCTCGACGGACTTCTTGATGATCTTCGCGCGCGGGTCGTAGTTCTTGTAGACGCGGTGGCCGAAGCCCATCATCCGGGCCTTGCCGGCCTTGACGCCCTCGATGAACTCGGGCACGCGCTCGACCGTCCCGATCTCGCGCAGCATGCGCAGCACCGCCTCGTTCGCGCCGCCGTGCAGCGGCCCGTGCAGCGCGCCGATGCCGGCCGAGCAGGACGTGAACAGGTCGTTGCCGGAGCTGGCCACCGAGCGGACGGCGTTCGTCGAGCAGTTCTGCTCGTGGTCGGCGTGGAGGATGAACAGCACCTCCATCGCCCGGATGAGCCGCGGGTCCGCCTCGTAGCGCCGCTCGTTCTGCTTGAACAGCATGGCCAGGAAGTTGTGGCAGTACCCGTACTTGTCGTCGGGGTTGATGTAGGGCTTCGCCTTGCCCTTGCGGTAGGCGAACGCGGCCAGCGTCGGCATCTTGGCGATGAGCCGGGCGATGTTCAGGTCGCGGGCCGACTTGTCCTCGAAGTTCTGGGCGTCGGGGTAGAAGGAGAAGAACGCCGCCACCGACGCCATCAGGATCGTCATCGGGTGCGCGTCGTAGGGGAAGCCGGCCAGCACGGTCTTGAGCTTGTCCGGCAGCATCCGGTGCTCGGTGATCAGCAGCTCCCACTCCTGGAGCTGGGCCGCCGTCGGCAGCTCGCCGTTCAGCAGCAGGTAGGCGACCTCGAGGTAGGTGGACTTCTCGGCCAGTTCCGCGATCGGGTAGCCGCGGTACTCCAGCACCCCGGCATCGCCGTCGATGTAGGTGATCGAGGAGTGGCAGACGGCGGTGTTCATGAAGCCCGGGTCGAAGGTGGCCAGCGGCTCGCCCCCGACCGGGAACTGTCGCAGGTCGGTGGCCCGGATCGTTGCCTCGGTGACCGCCAGTTCGGCCTCGACGCCGGCGGCGGGAAAGCGGATCTCGAGAGTGTCGGGCATGGGGGTCACGATAGGGGGGTTGTATTTCCGGCGGATGTCGTCTTGCGGTGAGGCGCTCCGGGCGGTGCCGTCGCACGAGTGGTACACGCCGTCGGTAACGATCGGGTTGCTCCCCATTCAACGGCCGGTGAGAACGGCCGGCCGTCCCTAGGGTGGCGGGCATGATCCGGAACCGGTTGCCCTGGCTGGCCAGGCCCTGGTTCTTCGTCGCCGTGCTGCTCCTGGCCCTGAACGACCACCTGTTCAAGGCGACGTGGCCGGGCCCGGTCACAGGGAAGCTCAGCGATGTCGCGGGACTGGTGGTGGTCGCGACCCTGGTTTCCGTGCTGGTCGGGCCGGGCCCGGGGACCGTGCTGGCCGGCCTGGCCTTCCTCGCGCTCAAGACCGTGCCGGGCGTGGCCGAGGCGGTCGCCCCGCTGCTGGGTGGCGGCACCACGCTGCGCGACGCGACCGACCTCGTGGCGCTCCTCGCGCTGCCCCCGCTGTGGGTCGTCCTCCGGCGGCGCGGTCCCGTCCCGTCCTCGCGTACCCGGCGGGGCTGGGCCGTGCTGGGGCTGCTCGCCGCGGTGGCCGCGACCACGGCGACCTCGCCCCCACCGCCCAGCGAGGTGCGGGCCGTCGGGTACACCGACGGCGCCTTCCACGCCGAGGTGTACCTCGAGGGCGGGTACGGCAGCCGGTGGATGCGCAGCACCGACGCCGGGGTGACGTGGGCGAGGGAGGACGACCCGGGCCCGATCCCCGAGGCCGAGCGCCTCGGGCACGACGGCAGCCAGCAGTCCTGCGTTCCCGATGGCGTGTGCCTCCGGGTGGCCGGGGTCCACGTCGCGGGCAGCCAGGAATGGGACCGGGGCTGGTGGATCCAGCGGCGGGTGCCCGGGGGCGACTGGAGGGCCGAGAAGTACCTCGGGTCGAGCAGCTACCGGGTCAACGGGATCGCGATCGACCCGGCGAGCAGCGAGCACGCCGTGGTGGCGGTGGGGACGACCGTGCAGGTGCGCACCCCGTCCGGCGCCTGGCGCGCGGTGGACCTGGTGGCGCCGGCCAGCGACCCCGAGTGGCAGCGCGAACTGGTGACATCGCTGGGCACCCCCGGGTTCGGCCTCGTGGTCTTCGTGCTGGCCAGCCTCCTGGGCTGGCTCCTGGTGCCGTGGCTCGCCGCACGGGTGGTGTTCCAGGTGATGAACGTCCTCGCGCTCGGGGTCGTGTTCGTCCTCGGCGTCCTGGCCTCCCCGGTGAGGCGGGTGCAGATGTATGCGACGTGGGCGCTGGTCGTGGTCGTCCTTGCCGTCCTGATGAGGTTCACGTGGTGGCTCGACCGGCGATCCCGGCGGGCGGCCGGGGGGACGGAGCCCCCGGAAGCGGGATCGGGATGACGGCCGGGCCGGCCGCGAAGAGGATCGTGGCCGGGGTCGGGCTGCTGGTCGCGGCGTGGGTGGTCGTGACCGGCGGCGCCGCGACGCTCCGGGCGCCAGCCCCCTTCGGCGGGGTGGAGGAGGCCGGCTACGCCGGTGGCGCCTTCTACGTCCGGGTTGAGCCGGACTACGGCGTCGGCGAGCGCTGGCTCGCGAGCACGGACGGGGGACTCACGTGGTGGCGGTCCGGGCGTCCGCTCGCCCTGGCGTCCGCGCCGAAGGTCGGGTCCGAGGCCTGGTCGGCCTGCGCCGGGGACGGCACCTGCTACCGGGCGCGGATGGACTACCCGGAGGGTTACCCGAGGACCTCCCGCAGCCGTCACCTGGTGGAGCGCCGCGTCGGGGGCGGCGACTGGGTGGTCGAGGCCGACCCCGACACCGCACCGGCCTTCATCGGACTCGCGGTGGACCCTGCCGACAGCGCGCGGGCCGTGGCGATCAGCTGGCGCTACGCCTTCGTGCGCGATCCCGCCGGGACCTGGCTGGAGCGGGACGTCGTCGAGATCGGCAGCGATCCGCCGCCGGTCCGCCGCCTCGTCGCGTGGGTGGACAGCGGCCTCACCAGCACCGTCCTCGCGGTGCTGCTCAGCGTGTTCTGCTGGTGGGCTCTGCCGTCCCTGCAGGCGAAGTGGATCGCCCAGCTGTCGATCCTCGCCGTGCGCGGTGTGCTGTACGCGGCCGGCCTGTTCATGCTCGGTGGCGGGATGTTCTGGGCGAACATCGTGTGGCCCGCGGTGACGGTCGGCGTCGTCCTCCTCGTGCGGCGCGGTCAGGGCCGGCCCGGGCGGAGTGTCACGCCCCCGGAGGGGCGCGGGCAGTGGTAGGAGAGCCCGGTTTTGACCCCCTGATCAGGGCACGGTAATCTAAGGCGCTGTTGCGCTGAGGTCCGCCCTGAGGGTGGATCCCGCACCGCGAAGAGCTACAACTCATGGAAGCAGGTCGCAGACTCGTGTCTACGTACAGCCCCAAGCCTGGCGAGATCACCAGGGACTGGCACGTGATTGATGCCGAGGACGTCGTCCTCGGCCGGCTGGCCGTCACTGCGGCTACCCTGCTGCGCGGCAAGCACAAGCCGCAGTTCGCGCCGCACGTCGACACCGGCGACTTCGTCGTGGTCGTGAACGCGTCCAAGATCGCCCTCACCGGCAACAAGGCCACCGACAAGATGGCGTACCGCCACTCCGGTCGTCCGGGCGGCCTGAGCGCGGTTCCCTACGGCGAGCTCCTCAAGACCGACCCGCGCAAGGCCGTCGAGCGCGCGGTGTGGGGCATGCTGCCCAAGAACAAGCTGGCTCGTCAGCTGATCAAGAAGCTCAAGGTCTACAGCGGCCCCGAGCATCCCCACAGCGCGCAGAAGCCGCAGCCCTACCAGATCACCCAGATCGCTCAGTGAGCCGAGGAAGCACCGTGACCGAGACCGTCGAAGAGACCGTGGCCGACGAGGTCGTCCCCTTCGTTGAGGACGATCGGGAGATCGCCTACCGCGCCGAGGCCCAGCCGAGCGCCCCGCTGCCGGGCGGCCGTCCCGCCGTCGTCGCCCCTGCCGGCGCCACCGGCCGCCGCAAGGAGGCCATCGCCCGCGTCCGGATCAAGCCGGGCACCGGCCAGTTCTCGATCAACGGTCGCACCCTCGAGGACTACTTCCCGAACAAGCTGCACCAGCAGACCGTCAACGAGCCCTTCGTGACCGCTGCGGTCGTCGGCTCCTACGACGTCATCGCGACGATCGTCGGCGGCGGCGTGACCGGCCAGGCCGGTGCGCTGCGCCTGGGCATCGCCCGCGCGCTGAACGCCGTGGACGCAGAGGCGAGCCGTCCGGCCCTGAAGAAGGCCGGCCTGCTGACCCGCGACGCCCGCGTCAAGGAGCGCAAGAAGGCCGGCCTCAAGAAGGCCCGCAAGGCTCCTCAGTACAGCAAGCGCTGATCCGGGTCGGGCCGTGGCTCGACTTTTCGGAACCGACGGGGTTCGCGGCACCGCGAACCTCGAGCTGACCGCCGAGATCGCTCTCGAGCTGTCGGTCGCGGCCGCCCACGTGCTGGGCGAGGCGGGCGCGTTCGGTGCGTCCCGCCGTCCCGTGGCACTGGTCGGGCGCGACACCCGTGCCAGTGGGGAATTCCTTGAGGCCGCAGTGGTCGCTGGCCTGGCGTCCGCCGGGGTGAACGTCGTGCGGCTGGGCGTCATCCCGACCCCGGGCGTCGCCCACCTCGTGGGACACCTCGACGCCGACCTCGGCGTGATGCTGTCGGCCAGCCACAACCCGATGCCCGACAACGGCATCAAGTTCTTCGCCCGTGGCGGCGTCAAGCTCGACGACACGATCGAGGACGCCATCGAGCAGCGCATGGACGAGGTGTGGCTGCGTCCCACCGGAGCCGGTGTCGGCCGCGTGATCGACGACCCCGGCGCCATCGAGGCCTACGTCGCGCACCTCGTGGCCAGCCTCGGCGCCGACGCCAGCCTCGAGGGACTCACGGTGGTCGTCGACTGCGCCAACGGTGCGGCCTGCCTCACCGCCCTGGCCGCCTTCGACGCCCAGGGCGCGACCGTCGTCCCGCTGCACGCCGAGCCCGACGGGCTGAACATCAACGACAACTGCGGCTCCACCCACATGGCCTCGCTCCAGGCGGCCGTTCTCGAGCACGGCGCGGACCTCGGCATCGCGCTCGACGGGGACGCCGACCGCTGCCTGGCCGTCGACCACACCGGCGAGGTCGTCGACGGCGACCAGATCCTGGCCATCCTCGCCCTCGCCATGCGCGAGCAGGGCACGCTGCACAGTGACACCGTGGTGGCGACCGTGATGAGCAACCTCGGCTTCCTCAACGCCATGCGCGACGCCGGCGTCCACGTCGACCAGACCAAGGTCGGCGACCGGTACGTGCTGGAGGCGATGAACGCCAACGGTTTCACCCTCGGCGGCGAGCAGTCCGGCCACGTGATCATGAGCGAGTTCGCCACCACCGGCGACGGCGTGCTCACCGCCCTCCACCTCGCCGCCCGCATGGCGCGGACGCGGCACACCCTGCGCGACCTCGCCGCGGTCGTGACCCGTCTGCCCCAGGTGCTGGTGAACGTGCCGAACGTGAACAAGGCGCGGGCCGGCATCGACCCGGTGGTGAACGCCGCCGTGTCCGCAGAGTCGAGGGCACTGGGCCGCAACGGCCGCGTACTGCTGCGTCCGTCCGGCACCGAACCGCTGGTGCGGGTGATGGTCGAGGCCGACACCGCGGAGCGTGCCATGGAGGTCGCCCAGCGCCTGGCAGAGGTGGTCCGCGACCGCCTGAGCCTCGAGCCCGCGCGCTGAGCGCCTCGCCCGTCCCTCGTCCCGGTCCCCGTCCGCCTACGGGGGCGAAGTGGGCGACGTCAGGGCCGAGGGGGACGAGCAGTCCGGACGTCAGACCTTGCGGATCCGCACCCAGCTGACCTGGTGGTCGGGACCCTTGCGCAGGATTGCGGTGGCCCGTGCGCGCGTCGGGCGGATGTTCAGCTCCAGGTTCGGCCCGTTGATCCGGCCCCAGATGTCGAGGGCCACCTGGGTGGCCTCGGCCTCCGACAGCCGGCCGTAGCGGACGAAGTAGGAGCCCGGGTCCTGGAACGCGGTCTCCCGCAGCCGCAGGAAGCGCGACACGTACCAGTTACGGATGTCGGTGTGCGCGGCGTCCACGTACACCGAGAAGTCGAAGAAGTCGCTCAGTGCCAGTCCGGTCGTGCCGTCGGTGCGGCGGCGGGCCGGCTGGAGGACGTTCAGTCCCTCGACGATGAGCACGTCGGGCTGGGAGACCGTGATCACCTCGTCCGGCACGATGTCGTAGACGAGGTGGGAGTACACCGGGGCGGTCACCTGCGGCGCACCCGACTTCACGTCCATCACGAACTGCACCAGGCGCCGCCGGTCGTACGACTCCGGGAAGCCCTTGCGTTCCAGGAGCCCGTCTCTCTCCAGCCGGGCGTTCGGGTACAGGAAGCCGTCGGTCGTCACGAGGTCGACGCGCGGGTGCCACGGGAACCGCGAGATGAGCTCCTTCAGCAGCCGGGACGTGGTGGACTTCCCGACCGCCACCGAGCCGGCCACACCGATCACGAACGGCGTCCGCTGGCCGGACAGGCCGAGGAACTCGTGACTGGCGGAGAACAGGGCGCCGGTGCGCTCCATGTACAGGCTGAGCAGGTCGGTCAGCGGCGCGTAGACCTCGCGCACCTCCGCGGCGTCCGTGGGGTCGCCGATGCCGCGCAGGCGCTCAAGGGTGGCCTCGCCGAGGTTCGCCGGACGGGACGCCGCGAGCGCGGCCCAGTGGCGCCGGTCCAGCGTGAGGTAGGGCCCGTACGGGTTGTCCTCTGGCGCGCCCACCTCGTCGTGGACGTTGATCGCTGGTGCCATTACCACCTCACCTCGTGCCGGGCCCGCCACCGGGATTAGGGCACAAGTGTGCCGAACGCGCCACTACAGTGGCCGCTATGTGCGGAATTATCGGCTACACGGGGCCTCGTGTCGCTCGCAATGTCGTGGTCGCCGGCCTCCGGCGGATGGAGTACCGGGGGTACGACTCGGCGGGCGTCGCCGTCGTGTCGGACGGGCGGATCGAGTACCGCAAGAAGGCGGGCAAGATCACGAACCTGGACGCCGAGCTGGACGACCACCCCATCCCCGACACCGGCCTGGGCATCGGCCACACCCGGTGGGCGACCCACGGCGGTCCCACGGACGCCAACGCGCACCCGCACCTGTCCGCCGGCGGCCGGGTGGCCCTGATCCACAACGGGATCATCGAGAACTTCGCGGTGCTGCGCACCGAGCTCGAGGCGGACGGCGTCACCTTCGCCTCCCAGACCGACACAGAGACCGCCGCCCAGCTGCTGGGCCGCGAGGTGGAGGCGGGCGCCGACCTCGCCGACGCCATGCGCACGGTCTGCGGACGCCTGGAGGGTGCGTTCACCCTCGTCGCGGTGGACGCCGCCGAGCCGGACAGGCTCGTGGCCGCGCGCCGCAACTCCCCGCTGGTCGTCGGCGTCGGCGAGGGCGAGAACTTCGTCGCGTCCGACGTGGCGGCGTTCATCGAGTTCACCCGCAACGCCATCGAGCTCGGACAGGACCAGGTGGTCGACGTCACCCCGACCTCGGTCACGGTCACCGACTTCGCCGGACGTCCGGCGCCGACCCACCCGTTCGAGGTCACCTGGGACCTGTCCGCCGCGGAGAAGTCCGGCTACGACTGGTTCATGCGCAAGGAGATCTACGAGCAGCCGCGGGCGGTCGCCGACACCCTGCTGGGCCGGTTCAACCCGGACGGGTCGCTGCGCCTGGACGAGCTGCACATCCCCGAGGCGGAGCTGCGGTCGATCGACAAGATCATCATCGTCGCGTGTGGGACGGCGTACTACGCCGGTCTGGTGGCCAAGTACGCCATCGAGCACTGGACCCGCATCGCCTGCGAGGTCGAGATCGCCAGCGAGTTCCGCTACCGCGACCCGATCATCACCGGCTCGACCCTCGTGGTCACCCTGAGCCAGTCGGGGGAGACCGCCGACACCCTGATGGCGATCCGGCACGCCCGCGAGCAGCGTGCGAAGGTGATCGCGATCTGCAACACCAACGGCGCGACGATCCCGCGCGAGTCGGACGCCGTGATCTACACCCACGCCGGCCCCGAGATCGGCGTCGCGTCCACCAAGGGCTTCCTGACCCAGGTCGCGGCCTGCTACCTGCTCGGCCTCTACCTCGCCCAGGTGCGGGGGAGCATGTACGACGACGAGATCCACGCGGTGATGAGCGAGCTGGCGGCCACGCCGCCGCTGATCCAGAAGGTGCTCGACGAGCTCGACCCGATCAAGGAGCTCGCGAAGCGGTTCGTCGACCAGAAGTCGGTGCTGTTCCTGGGCCGCCATGTCGGCTACCCGGTGGCGCTGGAGGGCGCGCTGAAGCTGAAGGAGATCGCCTACCTGCACGCAGAGGGCTTCCCCGCGGGCGAGCTGAAGCACGGCCCGATCGCCCTGGTCGAGGACGGCATCCCGATCTTCATCGTCGTCCCGCCGCAGGGCCGCGACCAGCTCCACGACAAGGTCGTCTCCAACATCCAGGAGGTGCGGGCGCGCGGCGCGCTGACCGTGGTGCTGGCCGAGGAGGGGGACGCGGAGGTCGAGCCGTACGCCGACGTGCTGTTCCGGCTGCCCAAGGTGTCGACCCTGCTCCAGCCGCTCGTGGCGACAGTCCCCCTGCAGATGTTCGCCTGCGAGCTGGCCACGCTGAAGGGCTACGACGTGGACCAGCCCCGCAACCTCGCCAAGAGCGTCACGGTCGAGTAGCGGCGATGATCGTCGGCATCGGCATCGACGTCACCCAGGTCTCGCGCTTCAGCGAGGCGGTGGCGCGCACGCCCGGGCTGCTCGACAAGATCTTCACCCCCGCCGAGCACGACACGTCCATGCAGCGGATGGCCGGCCGTTTCGCGGCCAAGGAGGCCTTCGCGAAGGCGCTGGGCGCGCCGACCGGGCTGGTGTGGACCGACGTCGAGGTGCGCAAGGACGAGGCCGGGAAGCCCTTCTTCTCCTGCGCGGGCACGGTCGCGGCCCTCGTGGCGGAACGCGGCATCGCGACGATCCACCTCTCGATCACCCACGACGCCGGGATCGCGTCCGCGGTGGTGGTCTGCGAGGCCTGAGATGATCCACGGCTACAGCGTCGCCCGGATCCGCGAGGCCGAGTCCCGGGCGATGGCCCGTGCGGGCGGCGACGCCCTGATGCAACGGGCGGCAGCCGGCCTCGCAGCCGCGATCCTGCGGCGGCTGCACGACGGCCGCCTGGGTACCGGCCGAGGCGGCGCGTACGGCTCCCGCGTCCTGCTGGTGGTCGGCTCGGGCAACAACGGCGGGGACGCGCTGTTCGCGGGCGCGCGGCTGGCCCGGCGGGGCGTCCGCGTCGGCGCGTGGCGCACCGGCTCCGGCGTGCACCCGGGCGGCTGGGACGCGTTCCTCGCCGCCGGCGGACGGGACCTCGACGCGGCGGCCGCGAGGGCCGAGCTCCCGCGCACCGACTGTGTCGTGGACGGCGTGGCCGGCATCGGCTCGCGCCCGGGCCTGGCCGCGGACGTGGCGGCGTTCGCGTCGGCGTGCGCCGAACTGCGGGTGCCCGTGGTGGCCGTCGACCTGCCGTCGGGGCTCGCGCCCGAACCGCCGTTCTCGCAGGAGCCGCACGTCGTCGCCCGGCTCACCGTCACCTTCGGCGGCCACAAGGTGTGCCAGCTCCTGGAGCCCACCCGCTCCGCGTGCGGCGAGGTCGAGCTGGTGGACCTCGGCCTGGACCTGTCCGGGCCCGCGGTCACGCAGTGGACGGACGCGGACCTGGCGTCCGCGTGGCCGGTGCCCGACGCGCGCAGCGACAAGTACTCCCGCGGGGTGGTCGGGCTCGACACCGGCTCGGTGGACTACCCCGGCGCCGCGGTGCTCACCGCCGCCGGCGCGGTGGGAGCCGGGGCAGGAATGGTCCGCTACCTCGGCGCGCCCGCGGTGGCCGCCCGCATCCTCGACCGGTTCCCCAACGTGGTCGTCGGCCAGGGACGCGTGCAGGCCCTGGTGCTCGGCTCCGGCTGGGGCGACCGGAAGGACCGCGGCGTGGTCGCCCGCGCGGTCGGGGCCGGCGTCCCCCTCGTCGTGGACGCGGACGCCCTGCGCCACCTGCCCGAGCGCGGGCACGCCGGCGTCCTGCTGACGCCGCACGCTGGCGAGCTGGCCAGGCTGCTGGGGTCCTCGCGTCCGGAGGTGGAGGCCGACCCGCCCGCCGCCGTGCGGGCCGTCGCGGACGCCACCGGCTGCACGGTGCTGCTCAAGGGCGCGACGCAGTACGTCGCCTCGCCCGGGGACGACCGGATCTGGCTCGCGCCGCCGGGGCCCGCGTGGACGGCCCAGGCGGGGTCGGGCGACGTGCTGGCCGGAGCCTGCGGGAGCCTGCTGGCTGCCGGCCTCGGCGCGGCCGAGGCGGCCCTCGCCGCCGCCGGGCTCCAGGCGCTCGCCGCCCGGCGCACGCCGGGGCCGCTGCCTCCGCAGGAGCTCGCCGCGACCTTCCCAAGGGCAGTCTGGGAACTTGCGCAGAATTCGTGAGTGTCCCCACCGACGCCATCCCGGCGTCACAGGGAGGGTTTAGCCTGCTGGGAGGCGGCCAGCGAAGGACGGTTGCCGCGTCGCGGCCCTCGGTGTGGAGTGCCCCGGCGGACACCTACGGCACGAGGGAGTGACATGAGTACCGACGTCTCGGCGCAGAAGGGTTCCGCGAGGGTTGCGGTGCAGCGGTTCGGCACCTTCCTGTCGAACATGGTGATGCCGAACATCGGCGCGTTCATCGCGTGGGGCCTGATCACCGCGATCTTCATCAAGGTCGGCTGGATCAATGTGTTGTCGCCGCAGCCGGAGGACGGCTGGGTGGCGGCGCTGGGTGGCTGGGGTGCGTTCGACGGCAAGGGCATCGTCGGGCCGACGATCACCTACCTGCTGCCGATCCTGATCGGCTACACCGGCGGCAAGAACGTCTACGGCACCCGTGGTGGTGTGGTGGGTGCGATCGCGACGATGGGTGTGATCACCGGCACCAGCATCCCGATGTTCATGGGTGCGATGATCATGGGCCCGCTGGGCGGCTGGACGATGAAGAAGCTCGACGCCTTGTGGGAGCACAAGATCCGTCCCGGCTTCGAGATGCTGGTCAACAACTTCTCCGCCGGCATCTGGGCCGGCATCCTGGCGATCTTCGGCTTCTTCTTCATGAGCCCGATCGTCACCGCGATCTCCAACGCCGCCGGTGCCGCGGTGGGCTTCCTGGTGAACACCGGGCTGCTGCCGTTGACCTCGATCCTGATCGAGCCGGCCAAGGTGCTGTTCCTGAACAACGCGATCAACCACGGCATCCTGACCCCGTTGGGCACCCAGCAGGTGGCCGAGGTGGGCAAGTCGGTGCTGTTCCTGCTCGAGGCCAACCCCGGCCCCGGCCTGGGCCTGCTGCTGGCCTACATGTTCTTCGGCAAGGGCGCGGCCAAGGCCTCCGCCCCCGGCGCGGCGATCATCCACTTCTTCGGCGGCATCCACGAGATCTACTTCCCCTACGTGCTGATGAAGCCGATCCTGATCCTGGCCATGATCGCCGGCGGCATGACCGGGGTGTTCATCAACGTCCTGTTCGGCGTCGGCCTGCGCGCCCCCGCCGCCCCCGGCTCCGTCTTCGCCGTCTACATCCAGACCGCCACCGACAGCTACCTCGGCGTCACCCTCGCCATCGTCGGCTCCGCAGCCGTGACCATGGTGGTCGCCTCGCTGCTGTTGGGCTTCGGCCGGAACAAGGGTGGCGAGGACGACCTTGCGGCAGCGACGGCGGAGATGGAGGCCCTCAAGGGCAAGAAGTCGTCGGTCTCCGGTCTGCTCACGGGCGCGGCGGCAGCCGCCGGCCCCATCCACTCCATCGTGTTCGCCTGCGACGCCGGGATGGGCTCCTCCGCCATGGGCGCCTCCGTCCTCCGCAAGAAGATCCAGGCCGCGGGCTTCGACGACGTGACGGTCGTGAACAAGGCGATCGCCAACCTCGGTGACGACTTCGACGTCGTGGTCTCCCACCAGGACCTGATCGACCGGGCGAAGCAGAGGACGCCGTCGGCCGTCCACGTCTCCGTCGACAACTTCATGGCGAGCCCCAAGTACGACGACGTCGTCGAGCTCGTCCGGGAGTCGCACGAGGTGACCGGTGCTGCCGTACCCGCGGCCGTCGCCGCGGCGCCCGCACGTGCCGTCGCGCCGGAGCCGTCCGCCCCGGTGCCGCCGGCGGCCGCCGCTTCAGCCCCGCAGCGACTGGCCGAGGCCCCCTCGGGTGAGGAGGATGCCGGCGAGGGCGTGCTGAAGCTGTCCTCGATCGTCCTGTCCGGGACGGCCACCGACCAGAGGTCGGCGATCGACGAGGCGGGCGCCCTGCTGGTCTCCGCCGGAGCGGTGGAGGACGGCTACGTCATGTCCATGCACGACCGCGAGCGGTCGGTGTCAACCTACATGGGCAACTACCTCGCCATCCCCCACGGCACCAACGAGGCGAAGGGGATGATCCGCACCTCTGCGATCTCCGTCGTCCGCTACCCGTCCGGCATCGACTGGAACGGCAACCCGGTAAAGTTCGTGATCGGCATCGCCGGCGCGAACGACGAGCACCTCGAACTGCTCAGCAAGATCGCCGAGGTGTTCCTCGACGCCGACGCGGTGAAGGCGCTGGAGAGCGCCGGCACCGCCGAAGAGATCGCAGACACGTTCAAGAAGGTGAACACCTAGATGAAGGCAGTGCACTTCGGAGCGGGAAACATCGGACGCGGGTTCGTCGGACTGTTGCTCCACCACGCCGGGTACGACCTGGTGTTCGCCGATGTCGCGGACGCGCTGATCCAGCGCCTCAAGGAGGCGGACAGCTACGAGGTGCACGAAGTCGGGGACGACCCGCGGACCCACGTGGTCCGCGGGTTCTCCGCCCTCAACTCCGCCGCCGAGCCGGAGGCCCTGACCGACGCCATCGCTTCGGCCGACATCGTCACCACCGCGGTCGGGGCGCACATCCTGAAGTTCGTGGCCCCGGCGATCGCCGCCGGCGTCGCGGCCCGCCCGGCGGGCGCGGGACGGCTGGCGGTGATGGCCTGCGAGAACGCGATCAACGGCACCGACATCCTCGCCGCCGAGGTGCGCAAGGCCTATCCGGGCACCGACCTGGACGCGCGGGTGATCTTCGCCAACACCGCCGTCGACCGCATCGTGCCCAACCAGGACCCGGCCGCCGGCCTGGACGTGACCGTCGAGAACTTCTACGAGTGGGCCATCGAGACCCCGCCGTTCGGCGACGCCCACCCCGACATCCCCGGCGTCACCTGGGTGCCCGACCTCGAGCCCTACATCGAGCGCAAGCTGTTCACGGTGAACACCGGTCACGCCACCAGCGCCTGGTTCGGCTACGCGGCCGGGATCGAGAAGATCTCCGACGCGCTCGCCGACCCCGGCGTGCTCGCCCGGGTGCGCGCGGTGCTCGTCGAGACGGCCTCGCTGATCGTCGACAAGCACGGCGTGCCGGCCGAGACGCAGGCCGCGTACGTGGAGAAGATCCTCAAGCGCTTCGCCAACCCGGCCCTGCCCGACACCACGCTCCGGGTGGGCCGGGCGCCTCTGCGCAAGCTCAGCCGCAACGACCGGTTCATCAGCCCCGCCTCGCAGCTCGCCGAGCGCGGGATGGGGCACGCGGCGCTGCTGGAGGCGATCGGTGCCGGCCTGCGCTTCGACCCGTCCGACGACCCCGAGGCGGTGGAGCTCCAGGCGCTGCTCGCCACGGCGACCGCGCCCGAGGTGGTGGCCACGGTGACCGGGCTCGCCCCGGAACACCCCCTGTACGCGGGGGTGCTGGCGGTGGTCGAGGCACGGCAGGCCCGCTGAGCCCCGCTGGTAGCATTCTCCGGGCGGCTTCGGACCGATGTCCCGTCCTGTCCGTCCGCGGGAGGTACTGAATTGAGCGTGCTCGCCGAGACCCTGCTCGGTGACGGCCGCACCCTGAGCATCGTCGAGCCGAGCGCCGACGACGCCCCCGCGCTGTGCGACCTGATCCGCGAGGCCTTCGGTAGCCGTCCCGTCGTCCAGCCGCCCCCGCCCGCGCTGTCCGAGACCCCGGAGCGGGTCGCCGAGGCGCTCGCCGGCGGCTTCGGTGTCCTCGCGCTCGTCGACGGTGAGCCTGCCGGCGTGGTGATCGTGAGCGTGGACGGCCCGATGGCCGGCATCCACCGGGTGTCGGTGCGCCCGTCCTTCCAGCGCCAGGGCATCGCGTCCGCCATGGTCGAGGTGGCCATCGAGGTGCTCACCGCCCGCGGCGTCGCCGCTGTCGAACTCGTCGCCCGCGAGGAGTTCCCGCAGGTGGTGGCGTGGTGGCGGCGGCACGGCTTCGTCGAGGTCGACCGCATCGGCACCAGCCTCACCCTCGCGCGCCAGCTGCCCGTGCGCCGCGCAGCTCCCACAGCGGAGGACACCCAGGCGATCGGACGCCGGCTGGCCGGCGTCGTGCGCGCCGGTGACGTGATCATCGCCTCCGGCGACCTCGGCGCGGGCAAGACCACGCTCACCCAGGGCCTCGGCGAGGGGCTCGGGGTGTCCGGGGCGATCATCTCGCCGACCTTCGTGCTGTCCCGCGTCCACCCGTCCACCACGGGCGGCCCGCGCCTGGTGCACGTCGACGCGTACCGGCTCGGGTCCTTCGCCGAGCTGGAGGACCTCGACCTCGAGGTCTCCCTCGACGACTCCGTGACCCTGGTCGAGTGGGGCGCGGGGATCGCGGAGGGCCTGGGCGACGGCTACCTGGAGGTCGACATCCGGCGCACCCTCGACCCCGAGGACGAGACCCGCTGGATCTTCTTCACCCCGATCGGTGAGCGCTGGACCGCCGCCCGCGCAGAACTGGAGGCGCTATGAGCCTGGTGCTCGGCATCGACACCGCCACCGACGTGCGCGTGGGCCTTGCCCGCGACGGCGTCGTCGTCGCCCGGGGGGTGGTCGAGGACCGGCGCGCCCACGCCGAGCAGTTGCTGCCGCTGGTGCGCGCAGCGCTCGCCGACGCCGGCCACACGGTGGCGGACCTCACGGCCATCGCCGTCGGCGTCGGGCCAGGGCCGTTCACCGGCCTGCGGGTCGGTGTGGCCGCGGCCCGCACGCTCGCCGAGGCCCTCGGGCTGGGAGTCCGCGGCGCGTGCAGTCTCGACGTCGTGGCGCTCGACTGGGCCGGACGCCCCGACGCCCCCGCCGGCGAGTTCGCGGTCGTGGCCGACGCCCGCCGCAAGGAGGTCTACTGGGCCCGGTACGCGGCCGACGGGTCCCGGGTGGCCGGGCCCTTCGTGACCGCGCCCGCCGAGGTCCCGGAGCTCCCGCTCTGCGGTCCGGGTGCCGCGCTCACCGGACGCGAGGCCGCCGGCCCCGACGCCCTCGACGCGGGGCTCCTCGCCGCGTCCACCGACCGGCTGCCCGACGCCGGCCTCGTGCCGCTCTACCTGCGCCGTCCGGACGCGGAGGTGCCGACCGCCCGCAAGTCGACCCTGCTGCAGCCGCGGCTGGCCATGATGGGGAACCGATGATCATCACGCACGCCCGTCCCGACGACCTCGCCGACATCGTCGCCCTCGAGCAGGACGGTTTCGACGCCACCGAGCAGTGGTCGGAGGCCGCCTGGGCGCAGGAACTCGCCGCCTCCGACCGTCGCGTGCTCGCCCGGCTCGACCTGCACGCCCGGGTGATCGGCGTGGCCAGCTTCAGCTGTGTGGAGGACATGGCCGACCTGCATCGCGTGGTCGTCCGGCCCTCCGCCCGCGGCGCCGGCATCGGCGCCTCCCTCGTCCGGGCCGGGCTCGAGTGGGCGTCCGCGGTCGGCGCGCGCCGGATGCTGCTCGAGGTGCGCCCCGACAACCACTCGGCGGTCGCGCTCTACCGGCGCCTCGGCTTCGAGCCGATCAGCACCCGCCGCGACTACTACGGCCCCGGCCGGGACGCGCTGGTGATGCAGGTCTCGCTGGCCGGCGACGACGCCTGGGCGGTGGTGTGCGCGTGAGCGGCCCCCTGATCCTCGGCATCGAGTCCTCCTGCGACGAGACCGGCATCGGCATCGTCCGCGGCCACGAACTGCTGGCCAACGAGGTCGCCTCCTCGGTGGAGGAGCACGTGCGCTTCGGGGGAGTGGTGCCCGAGGTGGCCAGCCGCGCGCATCTCCAGGCGCTGGTGCCCACGCTGCGGCGGGCGTGCGAGAAGGCCGACATCGACCTGTTCGAGGTGGACGCCATCGCGGTCACCGCCGGCCCAGGCCTGATGGGTGCCCTCGTCGTCGGGCTGACCGCGGCCAAGGCGCTCGCGGTGGCGCTCGACAAGCCCCTGTACGGGCTGAACCACCTCGTCGGTCACGTCGCCGTCGACCTGCTCGACCACGGGCCGCTGCCGCAGCCCTGCGCCGCGCTGCTGGTCTCCGGCGGCCACACCTCGCTGCTCGGCGTGAACGACATCACCGGCGACATCGTCGAGCTCGGCGCCACCATCGACGACGCCGCGGGCGAGGCCTACGACAAGGTCGCCCGGCTGCTCGGCCTGCCCTACCCCGGGGGACCGGTGATCGACAGGGCGGCCGCCGACGGCGACCCGCACGCGATCGCGTTCCCGCGGGGGCTGACCGCGCAGAAGGACCTCGCTCGTCACCGCTTCGACTACTCGTTCTCCGGGCTGAAGACCGCGGTCTCGCGCTGGGTCGAGACCCGCCGGCGCGACGGGCTCGACGTCCCGGTCGCCGACGTGGCCGCGTCCTTCCAGGAGGCGGTCTGCGACGTGCTCACCGCCAAGGCCGTGGACGCCTGCGAGCACCTCGGCACCACCGACATCCTGCTGGGCGGGGGCGTGGCGGCGAACTCGCGGCTGCGGGCCCTGCTGGAGGAGCGCACCGCGGCTGCGGGCATCACGCTGCGGCGGCCGCGCCCGGCGCTGTGCACGGACAACGGCGCGATGATGGCCGTCCTCGGCGCGGAGGTGGTGACCGCTGGCCTGCGTCCGTCGTCGCTCGACATCGGCGCGAACTCGGGCCTCCCGGTGTCCACCGTGCTGGTCTGACCGTGCCCTACACCCCGGTCGTCGGGACCCTCGGCTACCTCCTCAGCCCGGACGGGCGCCGCGTCCTGCTGGTGCACCGCACGCGGGAGGGCGACGAGCACGCGGGGAAGTGGAACGGCCTGGGCGGCAAGCTCGAGGCCGGGGAGGACGTCTACACCTGCCTGTGCCGGGAGCTCCGGGAGGAGGCGGGGATCACGGTCACCTCCGCCCGCCTGAGGGGCACGATCTCGTGGCCGGGCTTCGGCGCGGGCGGGGAGGACTGGCTCGGCTTCGTGTTCGTCGTCGACGCCTGGGAGGGGACGCCGCCGGAGAGCAATGACGACGGCCCCCTGGCCTGGCACGACCTCGACGCGCTCGGCGACCTGCCGATGTGGGAGGGCGACCGCTCGTGGCTCCCGCTGGTCTTCGGCGACGGCCCGGCGTTCCACGGTGTCATGCCGTACGTGGACGGGCGTCCGGCCGGCTGGAGCTACACCGTCGCGGGCTGAGCACTCCCACCCCTCCCCACGACGCGGTCCGGCGACTAGCGTGGATATCGATGGCTCCCGGGTACCCACAGGAGGCACCGATGACGGACGGACCACGACCGGAGCGCCCCGACTTCATGCCCCCGCCCGCCCCTGCGCCCGTGGCGTCCCCTGCGGCCACCGGCCAGGCGCCCCGCCCGGCCAGGGCGGCGCCGGGCACGGGCTCCCTCGCCACGTCGCCGGGCCCCACTTTCCAGCAGCAGGACGTCCTGCCGCCCGGGCCCTACAAGCACGCCCGGCGGCCGCCCCGTTCGGCGCGGCCCGTGGCGGGCCGCGGCTCGGTGGCGATGGGCCTGGGAGTGACGCTGGTGCTGGTGTCGGTGGCAGCGTGGCTGAGCGCGGCGATGCCCTCGATCCCGCCGTTCGTCAGTCCGGCCAGCGGTGCGGTGCTGGTGGTGCCGGTGGCCCTGCTGGTCGTCGGCGTGGTGCTGCTCTCGATCAGGCGGACGGCCCGCACCGGGGTCGGCGTCCTGTTGGGCCTGGCCCTCTCGGTATTCGCCGCCGGCCTGCTGTGGGTCCTGATCCTGCTGCTCGGTTCGGCCGGCTGATTCCGCTCAGGCGGACGGCGGGGTGGCCTCGGCCGGCGAGATGACGCGGCGCGGGCGCCCGAGGCCGAGCCCGAGAAGGAAGCCGCCCACCAGCAGCCCCGCGCCGCCGATCAGCAGCGGCAGGGTGGCGGTCTGCACCTCGGCGCTCCGCAGGGCGTCCAGGGCGAGCCACTGCCGGTACGAGACCCAGCCCGCCCAGACCGTCCCGCCGACACCGACGAGGGCCAGCACGACGCCGAGGGCAACGCTGATCGCGGACATCACCTTCATGCGCCGATCATAGGAGCGGGCGCGCCGGCCGCGGGTGCCCGGCGCTAGGTTTCTTGCCGTGGACGCCGAACTCGCACGCTGGCTGGTCTCGCCGCAGGCGGAGGCGGCCCTCGCGGAGGCGTCGTCCCAGCCCGACCCGGGCTCCCTCGCCGCGGCGACCGCGCTCCGGCGCCACTGGCCGCCTGGCCAGGCGGCGGCCGTGCTCACCCAGGCGGTGCTGCGCCGGCGCGCGGTGGCGAAGTTCGGCGACCGGGCCACCGGCCTGTTCCTCACCCCCGACGGCCTGGAGCAGGCGACCCGGGCGGACGTTGCCCGCTGGCGCGCGGACCGGTTCCGGGCCGCCGGCGTCCGGACGGTTGTCGACCTGGGCTGCGGCGTGGGCGCGGACGCCCTCGCGCTGCTCGACGCCGGTCTCGAGGTCGTGGCTGTGGAGGCGGACCCGGCGACCGCCGTCCTCGCGCAGGCGAACCTCGGCGACAGCGCGACCGTGCGGTGCGCGGACGCGGTGGACGTCGCCGACGAGCTTCTCGGCGAGGGCGCGGCCGTGTTCGCCGATCCGGCCCGGCGCACGGCCGCCGGCCGCACCTGGCGCGTGGCCGACTTCTCGCCGCCGTGGGAGTTCGTCACCGGCCTGCTGGCCGGCCGCACGGGCTGCGTGAAGGCCGCGCCGGGGCTGCCGTCCGGCTTCATCCCCGACGGCGTGGCCACCACCTGGGTGAGCCATCGCGGTGACCTGGTCGAGGCGTCGCTGTGGTCGGGGGCAGGGGAGCCCGGCGGGCGGACGGCAGTGCTGCTGCCCTCCGGCGAGCAACTGGACGCGGGGGAGCGGCGTGACACCGCGGCCGGACCGGTCGGCCGCTACCTCCACGAGCCCGACCCGGCCGTCATCCGGGCCGGTGCGCTCGCCGCGCTGGCGAGGCTGCTCGACGCGCGGTGCCCGCAGCCCGGGATCGCCTACCTGTTCTCCGACGGTGCGGCCACGACCCCGTTCGCCACGACCTTCGAGGTGCTCGAGGAGCGCCCCTTCGATGAGGCGGACCTGCGTCGCTGGGTGCGCGAGCACGGGATCGGCGTGCTCGAGATCAAGGTGCGCGGCCTCGACGTCGACCCCGCGGTGCTGAGGCGTCGCCTCCGGCCGAAGGGGCCGGCGTCCGCGACGCTGGTGCTCACGCCCACCCCGTCCGGCTCGCGGGCGCTGGTGGTGCGCCGGCTGATCGCCTGAGGACGTGCCTGCGTCGCGCGTCCGCGTCCAGCTTTCGTGACCACCCCCCCGTGCCGAGGGCCAGCCCTCCCGTTCGAGGGCCAGCCCTCCGTGCCCAGGGCCAGCCTTAGCGTCGAGGGCTCGTCCCTGTGTGCTGGCCCTCGGCCGTAAGGCTGGCCCTCACCGGACGGGGCAGGGCGCGGACGGGGGCAGCCGTCGTCCCGGGGCGTGGCCACCGCCCTCGCCCCAGCGGAACGTCGCCAGCTCGGGCACCAGCGCATAGCACCGTCGAACCGTCTCCCGGGGGGCCGCGCCAGCCCGCGTCCACGTCCGTCACGGCGCGACACCGCCTCCGATCGCCGGGCACCTCCACTGCACGGGAGGTGGTAGCGGTGCCGATGGTGGACGTGCCGCCCGTGGTTGAGAACCGCCACGAGTGATCGAGGGCCAGCGCTCACTGCCGAGGGCCAGCCCCAGCGTCGAGGGCTCGTCCCTGTGTGCTGGCCCTCGGCCGTAAGGCTGGCCCTCGACGGAGGGGCGGGGACGGAGGGGGCGGCGAGCGTCGGGGACGGTGCCCTCGGGGCCGTCACCGGGCGGGGACGGGCGCCGGGCGGACCATGGCTTTGGCACTCGGCTTGATCGAGTGCTAAGCCCGCGATAGATTCGCCTTAGCACTCTCGTACAGAGGGTGCCAGCCGGCCTCCGGTGGCACCGCGACGACGCCGAGGCCCTCCACCTTGACCATCACAAGGGCAGCAGCCCTGCAGAACGAAAGGGTTTTGACGTGGCAGTCACGATCAAGCCGCTCGAGGACCGCATCCTCGTCCAGCCGCTGGAGGCTGAGCAGACCACCGCTTCCGGGCTGGTCATCCCCGACACCGCCAAGGAGAAGCCGCAGGAGGGCAAGGTCCTCGCCACCGGCCCCGGTCGCATCGACGACAACGGCAACCGCATCCCGCTCGACGTCGCGGAGGGTGACGTGGTCATCTTCAGCAAGTACGGCGGCACCGAGGTGAAGTACGACGGCCAGGAGTACCTGCTCCTGAACGCCCGCGACATCCTCGCCATCGTCACCAAGTAAGGAACGTGTAGATGCCCAAGATCCTTCAGTTTGACGAGGAGGCACGGCGCTCGCTCGAGCGCGGCGTCGACATCCTCGCCAACACCGTGAAGGTGACGCTCGGCCCCAAGGGCCGGTACGTCGTCCTCGACAAGAAGTGGGGTGCGCCGACCATCACCAACGACGGCGTGACCGTCGCGAAGGAGGTCGAGCTCTCCGACCCGTTCGAGAACCTCGGCGCGCAGCTCGCCAAGGAGGTCGCCACCAAGACCAACGACGTGGCCGGTGACGGCACCACCACCGCCACCGTCCTCGCCCAGGCGCTCGTCCACGAGGGCCTGCGGGCGGTCGCGTCCGGCGCCAACCCGATCGCGCTCAAGCGCGGGATCGACGCCGCCGTCGTGGCGGTCGAGGACGAGCTGCGCCGGCTCGCCCGCGATGTCGAGACCACCGACGACATGGCCCACGTCGCCACCATCTCCGCCCGTGACGAGCAGATCGGCGCCCTGATCGCCGACGCGTTCGACAAGGTCGGCAAGGACGGCGTGATCACCGTCGACGAGTCGAACACCTTCGGCACCGAGCTCGAGTTCACCGAGGGCATGCAGTTCGACAAGGGCTACCTCTCCCCGTACTTCGTGAGCGATCCGGAGCGCATGGAGGCCGTCCTCGAGGATCCCTACATCCTGATCAACCAGGGCAAGATCTCCTCGATGAACGACCTGCTGCCCGTGCTGGAGAAGGTCATCGGCGCCGGCGGCACCCTGTTCATCGTTGCCGAGGACGTGGACGGCGAGGCGCTGTCCACCCTCGTGGTCAACAAGATCAAGGGCACCTTCACCTCGGTCGCGGTCAAGGCCCCGGCCTTCGGTGACCGTCGCAAGGCCATGCTGGAGGACATCGCGATCCTCACCGGCGGCAAGGTCGTGGCTCCCGAGGTCGGGCTGAAGCTCGACCAGGTCGGCCTGGACGTGCTCGGCCGCGCCCGTCGCATCGTGGTGACGAAGGACAACACCACGATCGTCGAGGGTGCCGGGCACGCGGCGGAGGTCACCGGTCGCGTCGCGCAGCTGCGCGCCGAGATCGAGCGCACCGACTCCGACTGGGACCGCGAGAAGCTCCAGGAGCGGGTGGCCAAGCTGGCCGGCGGCGTCTGCGTGATCAAGGTCGGCGCCGCCACCGAGGTGGAGCTGAAGGAGACCAAGCACCGCATCGAGGACGCGGTTTCCGCGACCCGCGCGGCCATCGAGGAGGGCATCGTCGCCGGTGGCGGCTCCGCCCTCGTCCACGCCTCGCGCGTGCTGGCCGACGGCCTCGGGCTGACCGGTGACGAGAAGGCCGGCGTCTCGATCGTCGCCAAGGCGGTCGGCGAGCCGCTGCGGTGGATCGCAGAGAACGGCGGCGAGCCGGGCCTGGTGATCGTGCACAAGGTGGCCGAGATGGAGCCGGGCAGCGGCTACAACGCGGCGACCGGCGAGTACGGCGACCTCGTCGCCCAGGGCGTCATCGACCCGGTCAAGGTGACGCGCTCCGCGCTGGCGAACGCCGCGTCGATCGCGTCGCTGCTGCTCACCACCGAGACCTCGGTGGTCGAGAAGCCGGCCGAGGAGGACGACGACCACGGTCACAGCCACTGAGCTGACACCCGAAGGCCCCCACCCGATCGGGTGGGGGCCTTCGTGCACCCGGACGGGGGAGGCCCTGCACCCTCCCACCGCGAGGAAGCTGGACGTTTGCTGGAGGCGACTGGCGGTTTGCTGCCGAGGCCGACGGATCGCTGGCCGGGGCCGCCCGGCCGTTGCGACGATGGCAGCGCAGGTCCCCACGACAAGGAGCACGACATGAACAGGACCCTCCGTACCGGGCTGGCCACCCTGGCCTCGCTCGGCGCCGGCCTCGGCCTGGCGCTGGTGAACAGCCCGGCGGCCTCCGCGGACGAGACGCCCGCGCCCACCCCGGTGTACCGGTGCGACGGCGTCGTCGCGACGATCGTCGGCACCGACGGCGCCGACACCCTCACCGGCACGCCCGCACGGGACGTGATCGTCGGCCTCGGCGGCAACGACACCATCACCGGCATGGGTGGCGACGACCTGATCTGCGCGGGGGCGGGCGACGACGTCGTCACCACCGGTGCCGGCTCCGACCGCGTCTTCGGCGGCTCCGGCCGTGACGTGATCCGGGGCGGCGAGGGACGCGACAAGCTCTTCGGCGGCTCCGGCAACGACCACCTCGTCGGCGGTGCCGGGCGCGACCGGATCTTCGGCGAGTCCGGCCGGGACCTGATCGAGGGCGGCGCGAACCTCGACCGGCTGTTCGGCGGCAGTGGCGGGGACATCGTCCGCCAGACCGCGGCCTCTGCCACCGTCCGGGCGGCCTGGTACGCGGCGTTCGGGCCGGTGCCGGTCACCCCGCCGACGGCCGGCTGACGCCTGGCGGCGGACCGCTACAGCACGGCACGCAACAGGGCGCGCCAGCCGATCAGGAACAGCGCGAGGACGGCCGCGGTCACCAGCACGAAGGTGGGCTCGGCCGTTCCGCCGCTGACGAGGCGGAGCACCACCCCGCCGATCGTGGTGATCAGCCACACGGTGATGCCCTGCACCCACCACGCGCCACGTCGCCAGCTCGCCACGAGCGAGCCGACCGTGGTGGCCATCACGAAGGGCCATGCTGTCGCCCCCAGCTGCGAGAGGTCCTCACCGTGGCTCAACCGCCCGATGGCGGTGAACACGAACACCAGCACGATGTCGTAGGTGAGCGCGCGCAGGATCCGCATGCGCCGACCTTAGCGAGAATCGTCCGCAAGGAGGATCCGATCCGCCGCGGAGGATGACGTGCCGCCGGGGCTGGGGGCCCTACCGTGGCACCATGAGCGAGACCCCTCCCGCCGTCGCCGGCCTCCCGGCGTCCCCCGGCGAACCCCCGGTGCCGGGGATCGAGGCCATCGGGCTGAAGCGAGCGTTCGGTCCGGTGAAGGCGGTGGACGGGATGACCTTCACCGCCCCCGCCGGTGCGGTGACGGCACTGATCGGCCCCAACGGCTCGGGGAAGACGACCCTCCTGCTGCTGCTCTCCGGGCTGCTGCGTGCCGATGCCGGACGGGCCAACGTCGCGGGCTACGACCTCACCACGAACAACCTGGACGCCCGGGCACGGATCGGCTGGATGCCCGACGTCTTCGGCACCTGGGACGCGCTGACCTGCACCGAGATCCTGCGCACCTTCGCCCACGCCTACGGCCTCGACCGGAGAACCAGTGGCGACCGCGTGGCAGCCATCCTCGCGAGGGTGCACCTGTCCGAGTTCGCCGAGCGCCCGGCCCGCGTGCTCAGCCGCGGCCAGAAGCAGCGGCTGGGGCTGGCCAGGGCGCTCGTGCACGACCCCGAGGTGCTGCTGCTGGACGAGCCGGCCTCCGGCCTCGACCCTCGCTCCCGGATCGAGCTCAGGGACCTGCTGCGTGGGCTGGCCGCCGACGGCAAGACCGTCCTGGTCTCCTCGCACGTGCTCTCCGAGCTGGAGGAGGTGTACGACCACGCGGTCTTCGTCTCCCGAGGACGGACGGTGGACACCGCGGGCCCCGCTGCCGAGCCGGTCAAGCGCGGCTGGCGCCTGGACGCCCTCGACCCGGTCGGGCTGCGGACGTTCCTGGACAACGCCGGCATCCCCTGGTCCGGGCAGGCCGGGGGCGACGTGGTCGTCCAGCTCGGCGGGTACGAGTCGGCCCGCGAGCTGATCCGCGCGGCCGTTGCCGCCGACGTCCCGCTGCACACGGTGAGCCCGGTGTCCGGACGCCTCGAGGAGACCTACCTGTCGCTGGACGAGGAGCGGATATGACCAGCTGGACCCTGAGCTGGAACGGGCTGCGCACCGTCGTCGAGCTCGAACTGAAGCAACGCGTGCGGTCGCGGCGCTGGATCTGGGCGCTCGTGGGCTGGTTCGTCGTGATCGGACTCATCTCCTGGCTGATCGTCGCGGCGACCGACCAGGTGCGCGGTGGGGGAGCGAGCGACTACTCCGCCGGGGCGATGGCCTTCGGCATGATCACCTACTTCGTGCTCGGCATGGGCCTGGTGATCGCGCCGGCGTTCACCGCCACGTCCATCAACGGCGACCGCAGCGCCGGCACGCTGGCCACCCTCCAGGCCACGCGGCTGAGCGCGCTCGAACTGGCCACCGGCAAGCTCGTCGCCGCCTGGCTGGCGGCGGCGGTCTTCCTGGTCGTGGCGCTGCCGTTCATCGCCTGGTCGATGCTGCTGGGCAACATCTCGTTCTGGCAGGTGCTGGTCACCTTCGCCGTCGTCTTCGCCGAGGTCGCCGTGGTCTGCGCGATCGGCCTGGGCTGGTCGGCGCTGGTGTCACGTCCGGCCGGGTCGACGTTCCTCACCTACTTCAGCGTGGTGGTGCTCACCGCGATCACGGTGATCGTGGTCGGCATGCTCGCGCTGCTGGTGACGCGGCCCGAGCCGGTGCGGGTGTGGGGCCTCAACCCTGCCGACGACGCCGCCTACCAGCTCGAGGTCGAGCGGTACTGGCAGGAGCACCCCGAGGGCGGGGACGAGCCGCCACCCCCGGTGACCAAGTGCACCTGGTACGACGACACCGAGTCGGTGAGCCACCTCGACCAGATCTGGTGGATCCTCGCCGCGAACCCGTTCGTCGTGGTCGCGGACGCAGCCCCGCTGCCCCCGGGCAGCGCGGCGAACCTGTCCGACTACCGCCAGCTGAACTCCGACCCGCTGGCCCTGCTGCGGTGGGGCGTGCGCCGGATGGCGATCCCGCCCGCCCTGGAACGGGACCGCTGCACCCCGCTGTACGACTCGCTGCCCGGCTACACCGTCGAGTGGGACAACGGCGGCACCCCGCGCGTCTACACCTCCGGGGGGACGCTGGTGAACGTGTCCCCGGTGCAGGTGCAGCCGGTCAACGTGGAGAACCCGATCTGGCCGTGGGGGCTCGGTGCGAACGTGCTCCTCGGGGCGGTGTTCTTCTGGGTAGCGGTGCGCCGGCTCTCCGTGCCGTACGGCACGCTGCCCAGCGGGACGCGGGTGGCCTAGGCTCCGCCGCGCGCCAGGCCCGACTCGTAGGCGACCACCACGGCCTGCACCCGGTCGCGGACGCCGAGCTTGGCCAGCACCCGCCGTACGTGGGTCTTCACGGTCGTCTCGGACAGGTAGAGGCTGGAGGAGATCTCCGCGTTCGACAGTCCGCGGGCGATCAGTTCGAGCACCTCCCGCTCGCGGTCGGTGAGCGTGGCCAGGCGCGGGTCCACCGGGTCCGGCCCCGGCGCGGACGGGTTGGCGGCGACGTGGGCGAGCAGGCGTCGGGTGGCCGACGGCGCGATCACCGCGTCGCCGGTGTGGACGGTCCGGATGGCGGCCAGCAGGTCGGCCGGCGGCGCGTTCTTCAGCAGGAACCCGGAGGCCCCCGCCGAGATCGCCGACAGCAGGTACTCGTCGAGGTCGTAGGTGGTCAGCATCACCAGCCGGGGCGGGGACGCGGCGCCGCCGGCGTCCGCGGCCTCGAGGATCCGCCGCGTCGCCTCCAGCCCGTCCATCCCGGGCATCCGCACGTCCATCAGCACGATGTCGCACGGCGTGGCCGCGACCAGCGCGATCGCCTCGGCGCCGCTGCCGGCCTGGCCGGCCACCGTCATGTCCGGCTGGGCGTCGATCACCATGGCCAGCCCGGCCCGGACGAGCTGCTGGTCGTCGACCAGGACGACGCGGATCTGCTCAGGCATCGATCGCCACCTCCTCGGGGACGGCCACCAGGGGGATCCGGGCCCGCACCCGGAAGCCGTCCTCGCCGGGTCCGGCCTCCAGCGTGCCGCCGACGAGCTCGACCCGCTCGCGCATCCCGATGAGGCCGAGGCCGAGGCCGTCCAGCGGCTCCTCGGTGCCCGGCTCCGGAGGCGTGGCGCCCCGGCCGCCGCGGTCGGTCACGGTGAGGGTGACCTCGTCGTCGGTCCAGCTGACGGCCACGATCACCTGTGCGCCGTCGCCGGCGTGCTTCATCACGTTGGTGAGCGCCTCCTGGCACACGCGGTACAGCGCCAGCCGGGAGCCGGACGGCAGAGCGCTCGGCTCGCCCACCCTGATCAGCGACACCTGGAGCCCGGCCTGCCGCGCCTGCTCGACGAGCTCGTCCAGCGGTGCCTGGTCCGGCACCGGCGACAGTTCCGGGCCGGAGCCGCCGCGGAGCATGCCGAGGATGCGGCGGGTGTCGGCTAGGGCGGCGCGTCCGGTCTCTGCGATGGTCAGGAAGGCGCGGCGTGACGCCGCGTCGTCTGCGACGACGTAGCTGCCGCCGTCGGCCTGGGCGATCATGATCGCCAGCGAGTGGGCGAGGACGTCGTGCATCTCGCGGACGATCCGGATGCGCTCGGCCGAGACCGCCAGTTCCGCGGCGTGCTGCTGGGCGTGCAGGGCACGGACGCGCGCCGCGCGCGCCTGGGACAGCTCCCGGCGGGAACGGCGGTGGGCCAGGGTGAGGCCCGCGGCGACGGACGCCAGCACCGCGGCGACGGCCGCGAGGCAGAGTTCGAGCGGGTTCACCCGGGCTTCCTCAGGAGTGGACGACGACCTCGACCCGCTGGAACTCCTTCACGTCGGAGTACCCGGTGGTCGCCAGGGCGCGGCGCAGCGCGCCGACGAGGTTCATCGTGCCGTCGGCGATGTGGGACGGCCCGAGGAGGATCTCCTCCAGCGTCCCGATGGCGCCGAACTTCACCCGCTCGCCGCGCGGCAGCGTGGCGTGCCAGGCCTCCGGGCCCCAGTGGTAGCCGTGGCCGGGGGCCTCGGTGGCCCGCGCGAGCGGGGAACCGACCATCACCGCGTCCGCCCCGCAGGCGATCGCCTTTGCGATGTCGCCGGAACGGCCGAGCGCGCCGTCGGCGATCACGTGCACGTACCGGCCGCCGGACTCGTCCAGGTAGTCGCGCCGCGCCTCGGCCACGTCCGCCAGCGCCGAGGCCATCGGCACCTCGACGCCCAGCACGTTGCGGGTGCGCTTGGTCGCACCGCCGCCGAAGCCGACGAGCACGCCGGCCGCGCCGGTGCGCATCAGGTGCAGCGAGGACTGGTAGGTGGCGCAGCCGCCGACGATCACCGGTACGTCGAGCTCGTAGATGAACTTCTTGAGGTTCAGCGGCTCGGCGACCGCGGAGACGTGCTCGGCCGACACGGTCGTGCCGCGGATCACGAAGAAGTCCACGCCCGCCTTCTCCACGACGCCGGCGAACTCCGCGCAGGTCTGCGGCGAGAGGGAGCCGGCCACCGGCACCCCGGCCTCGCGGATCTGGTGCATGCGCTCGCTGATCAGCTCGGCCTTGATCGGCTCCGCGTACACCTCCTGCATGCGCCGGGTGGCCGCGACCGGGTCGTCGATCGAGGCGAGCTGCTCCAGCAGGGGCTCCGGGTCCGCGTAGCGCGTCCACAGCCCTTCGAGGTTCAGCACGCCGAGGCCGCCCAGCCGGCCCATCGCGATCGCGGTGGCCGGGGACATCACGGAGTCCATCGGCGCGGCGACGATCGGGAAGTCGAAGGTGAGCGCGTCGATCCTCCAGGCCAGGTGCACCTCCTCGATGCCACGGGTGCGCCGCGTGGGCACGATGGCGATGTCGTCGAACCCGTACACGGGCAGGGCGCGCTTGGAGCGGCCGATCTCGATCATGGTGGTGAGCTCCCTTGCTCAGGACTTGGAGGAGTAGTTGGGTGCCTCGATCGTCATCTGGATGTCGTGGGGGTGCGACTCGCGGAGGCCGGCAGAGGTGATGCGGACGAAGCGTCCCTTCGCCTGGAGCTCGTCGATCGTGGTGGCGCCGGTGTAGAACATCGACTGCCGCAGGCCGCCGATCAGCTGGTAGGCCACCGCGGACAGCGGCCCGCGGAACGCCACCTGGCCCTCGATGCCCTCGGGGATGAGCTTGTCGTCGCTGCTGACGTCGCTCTGGAAGTAGCGGTCGCGCGAGTAGGACGTCGTGCGACCGCGGGCGGCCATGGCCCCCAGCGACCCCATGCCGCGGTACGACTTGTACTGCTTGCCGTTGATGAAGACCAGCTCGCCGGGGCTCTCCTCGCAGCCGGCCAGCAACGAGCCCAGCATGACCGCGTTCGCGCCCGCGACGAGGGCCTTCGCGATGTCGCCGGAGTACTGGAGGCCGCCGTCGCCGATCACGGGCACTCCGGCGGGACGGCACGCCTGGGCGGCGTCCCAGATGGCGGTGACCTGGGGGACGCCGACGCCGGCCACCACGCGGGTCGTGCAGATCGAGCCGGGGCCCACACCCACCTTCACGCCGTCCGCACCGGCATCGACCAGGGCCTTGGCTCCGGCGTAGGTGGCGACGTTGCCGCCGATGATGTCGACCTCGGCCGCCGCCGGCTCGGACTTCAGCCGGGCGATCATCTCCAGCACGCCGCGGGAGTGGCCGTGCGCGGTGTCGACGACGATCGCGTCCACGCCGGCGTCGACCAGCATCATCGCGCGCTCCCAGGCGTCGCCGAAGAAGCCGATCCCGGCGCCCACGCGGAGCCGGCCCTGCGGATCCTTGCTGGCCAGCGGGTACTTGTCGGACTTCACGAAGTCCTTCAGGGTGATCAGGCCGCGCAGCCGTCCGTCGGGGTCGACCAGCGGCAGCTTCTCGATCTTGTGCTTCGCCAGCAGGCGCAGGGCCTCGTCCGACCGGATCCCGGGCCAGCCGGTGACCAGCGGCATCGGGGTCATCACCTCGCCGACGGGCCGGTTCGGGTCGTCCTCGAACCGCATGTCGCGGTTGGTGACGATGCCCAGCAGCTTCATGTCGGAGTCGACGACGGGGACGCCGGAGATCCGGAACTGGCCGCACATCTCGTCCACCTCGCCGATGGTGGCGTCCAGGGTGGTGGTGATCGGCTGGTCGATCATGCCGGCCTCGGAGCGCTTCACCCGGTCGACCTGGCCGGCCTGGTCCTCGGCGGACATGTTGCGGTGCAGGATGCCCATGCCGCCCTCGCGGGCCATGGCGATCGCCATCCGCGACTCGGTGACGGTGTCCATCGCGGAACTCAGCAGCGGGATGCGCAACTGGATGCGCTTGCTCACCCAGGTCGTCGTGTCCGCCGCGGAGGGGATCACGTCGCTCTCGTTGGGCTGGAGGAGCACGTCGTCGAAGGTGAGACCAAGGGCGGCGAAGGGCTCCGGAACGCCGGATGGGGAGAGCGGACTCGACACAGGGCACCTATCTTTCGGCGGACCGGCGGGCGGCAGGGTCCGGGTGGGACAGAGTGGTCAGTGTATCGCCGGAGGGGGAGGCTCCCGGCCGGGACCAGACCGCGGGTGCGGGCGGCGGGGCCGGCGCCCCGGCTCACCCGAGAGCGGACAGCGCCTGGGCCAGCCGGGGGTGCTCGAAGGTGAAGCCGGCGGCCAGCAGGCGAGCCGGGTGCGCCCGCTGGCTGGCCAACAGGGCCTCGTTAACGAACTCGCGGCCGAACAGCAGTGACACCGCTGTCAGCGGGACGGGCAGCGGCGTCGGCCGGCGCAGGAGCCGGCCGTAGGCCCTGGTGAACTCGAGGTTGCTCACCGGGTTCGGGGAGGTGAGGTTCACCGGGCCGGTGAGGTCGGAGCCGAGCAGGAACCGGGTGGCGCGGACGTGGTCGGTGAGGCTGATCCAGGACAGGAACTGCCGCCCGTTGCCGATGCGCCCGCCCAGCCCGAGGGCGAACAGCGGGCGCTGGAGGCCCAGGAAGCCGCCGTCGTGGGACAGCACCTGCCCGGTGCGCAGCACGGCGGTGGGGACGGGGGAGTGGGCGGCCGCGGCCTCCCAGTCGCTGACCACCTCGGCGAGGAACCCGCGGCCGGCCGGCATGGTCTCGTCGACGATCTCGGTGCCGGTGTTGCCGTAGTAGCCGATCGCGGAGCCGTTCAGCAGGCGCTGGCAGCGTCCCTCGGGGGTGAGGCTGGTGACGATCGTGAGGGTGGACGTCACGCGCGAGCGCAGGATCTCCGCCTTGCGTTCCCGCGTCCACCGGGCGCCGGCGATGGGCGCACCGGCGAAGTTCACCACGGCGTCGACGTCCTCCAGGCCCGGGCCGGCGATCCGGCCCGCGTCGGGATCCCAGTGCCGCTGGTCGGAGGAGGTCACCCGGCCGCGCACCAGGCGCACCACCTCGTGGCCGTCCCGCACCAGCGCCCGCCCCAGGGCGGTGCCGATCAGTCCGGTACTGCCGCCGATCGCTACCCGCATGCGTCCGATCCTGCCACTGCCGGCCAACCCTTCGCCGGGATCAGTTCAGGCCGTGCCAGATCGCCGTCTGGATGGCGTTCCACACGCCGAAGGTGATGGCGAAGCCGAACACCCACCACCGTTGCCGCCGGGTGAGCGGGACGAGGCCGAGCAGGGCGAGGCTCCACGGCAGGTACCACGGGTGCAGCGCCTGGCCGAGGACGGCGATCACCAGCGACCCCCAGGCCACCAGGCTGAGCGGACGGTCGGCGAAGCGGACGCCGATCCAGGCGAGCACGGCCAGCAGCACCAGCGTCCCCACCCGGCCGGCGAGGATCAGGAAGCCGGTGTAGGAGCCCCCGGCGGACGACCACAGCAGCGCGCCGCCCTTGGCCAGCAGTGCCAGCGGCGCGGGGGTGTTCGCCAGGCCCATCAGGTCGAGCCACTCCACCCAGCCGAAGCCCAGGCCGGAGGCAAGGCTGACGGCGGCGAAGGACGCGAGGGCGACGAGGGTGGCGAAGACCGTGCGTCGTCCGAGCAGCCACAGCCGGCGCCCCAGCGGCAGGGCCGCGAGCGCCGCGGCGACCGGCAGCCCCGCGACGGCGACCACGGCCAGGCCGCCCTGCTGCTTGAACGCCATGGCCACCCCGACGAGCACCGGCCCGGCGAGGAACGCCGTCCACGGACCCGGGCGGCGGAGCACCACCCAGATCGCCGCGAGGGTGGTGGCCACCATCGGTGCGTCGTTGTGCGCCGCGCCGATGAAGTGCAGCACGAGCAGCGGGTTCAGGACGCCCAGCCACACCGCGCTGCGTCGGGGCATCCCGAGCAGGGACGCGATCCGGGGCACAAGGAAGAGCATCGCAGCCACCGCCAGCAGGGCCGGCACCCGCATGGCCACCACCGACCAGTACGGGTGTGCGCCGGTGGCGGCCACCACGAGCTGGTTGAGCCGCAGCGTCAGCGGGGGGTACGCGACGCCGCTGCCCGCCCACAGCGGGTCCACCTGGTGCGCGAACGGGCCGCCCGAGGTGGCCAGGCCGACGTCGTAGGGGTTTGCGCCGGTGGAGAGCGTCCAGCCGAGGTCGGCGTAGAGGACCGCGTCCGGGCTGAGCACGGGCGGCACGAGGAGCAGGGGCAGCGACCACAGCGCGAGAGTGGTGCCGGCGTGGACCGGCGCCCGGTCGCGGGTCGGGCGGACGTGCCACCACGCCCAGGTCAGGAGCACGGTCCCGGCGATGAGCACGACCCGGTTCCACGGCAGCGGCGCGGCCAGCCCGACGGCGTTGACGGCATCCGACGGCCAGCCGTCCGGGGCGAAGGCGAACTCGGGATGGCAGCTGCCCCACGCGACGAGAAGGGACCCCACGAGGCCGAGCCAGACCCCGCGTGAGCGCAGGGCCGCGGCCGGTCGGACGGTCATGGTGGCTCCTGCGCGAGGGATGGGACGCGCCACCAGTGTAGGGCGGGTGCCCCGTCCGCCCGCCGGTGGCCCGGGCCCGGGCTGCCGTCCACGCCCTACCGTGGGCGCGTGGACAAGGGTGATCGGCAGGCGCGCCAGATCCTCGCGCTCGCCGTGCCCGCCTTCCTGGCGCTGGTCGCCGAGCCGCTGTTCCTGCTGGCCGACACCGCCATCGTCGGGCACCTCGGCACGCCGCAGCTGGCCGGCCTCGGGGTGGCCGGCGCGATCCTGGTCACCGCCGCGGGGCTGTTCGTGTTCCTCGCCTACGGCACCACCTCGATCGTCGCGCGGCAGGTCGGTGCGGGGCACCAGCGGGCGGCGCTCGCCTCCGGGCTGGACGGGGTGTGGCTGGCGCTCCTCCTGGGCGTCCCGACCGCTGCCGGCGTCGCGCTCGCCGCCGAGCCGCTGTGCGCGGTGTTCGGGGCGTCGGCCGACGTGCTCGCGCACGCGGTCACCTACCTGCGCATCTCGTCGGCGGGCGTTCCCGGGATGCTCGTCGCGCTGGCCGCCACCGGTGCGCTGCGCGGTCTCCAGGACACCCGGACGCCGCTGGTCGCCTCCATCGGGGGGTTCGGCGGCAACGTGGTGCTCAACCTGTGGTTCGTCCTCGGCCTCGGGTGGGGGATCGCCGGCTCGGCCTGGGGGACGGTGGCCGCCCAGACCGCCATGGCCGCCGGGCTCGTGGTGGTCGTGGTGCGCCGCGCCGTGGGCCTGCGGGCGCCGCTGCGGCCCGAGCCCGGCCGCGTGCTGCGGGCCGCGGTCACCGGCGTCCCGCTCCTGGTACGGACGGTGGCGCTGCGCGCCATCCTCCTCGTCACCACCTGGGTGGCCGCGGGCCTGGGGGACGTCCCGCTGGCCGCGCACCAGGTGGCGAGCACCATCTGGACGTTCCAGGCGTTCGCGCTCGACGCGCTCGCCATCGCCGCCCAGGCGCTCACCGGCAAGGCCCTGGGAGCCGGTGACGTGGCCGGCGCCCGGTCGGCCACGTCCACGATGGTCCGCTGGGGTGGGTGGTCGGGCCTGGTGCTCGGCCTGCTCCTGGCGTCCCTGCACCGGGTGCTGCCGGTGCTGTTCACCACCGACCCCGCCGTCCGGGACGCCCTCGCCGTCGCGCTGCTGGTCGTCGGGGCGACCGGCTGGCTCTCCGGCCTGGTGTTCGTGGTGGACGGGGTGCTCATCGGCGCCGGCGACGGTCGCTGGCTTGCCGGGGCGATGGCGGCGACGTTCGCGCTCTACCTGCCGCTGGTGCTCCTGGTGCATGCGGGGACGGAACGCCTGGAGCCGCTCGGCGACCCGCTCGCCGTGGGCGTGCTGTGGGTCGTGTTCATGGCGTTCATGGCAATCCGCTGGGGCTTCCTCCGCCACCGCGTCCGCGGCGACGCCTGGCTGGTGACCGGCGCCGGCCGGTGAGGAGGGCGTGCTACTCGGCCGCGATCGCCTCGTGGTGGCGGACCACTTCCGCGACCACGAAGTTCAGCCACTTCTCGGCGAACTCCGGGTCGAGGTTGGCGCCGTGCGCCAGTTCGCGCAGCCGGGCGATCTGCTGCACCTCGCGCTCGGGGTCGGCGGCCGCCAGCCCGCGCTCGCGCTTGAGGAGGCCGACCCGCTGGGTGATCTTGAACCGCTCGGCGAGCAGGCAGATGATCGCCGCGTCGAGGTTGTCGATGGAGCCGCGGAGCCGCTCGAGTTCGGGGTCGCTCTGCACGCGTTCAGCCTAGCGGGGGCCGAGCACGCCCTGCGGCAGCAACCCGAGCCTCGCCAGCGCGTAGGACAGCGCGGCGCCGACGACGAGCCCGAGCCCCAGGCGCGCGATCGTCCGCGGTTGCCACGACGTCGCAGGGATGAACCAGAACGCTCCGGCCACCACGACGCCGGCCACGCCGGCGATGATCGCGTAGAGCGGTGCCACCAGCCCGGCGATGAGCCCGATCGCCAGCCCTGCCATGGTCAAGGTGGCGGCGGCACCGCCGACCGTGGTCTTCGGGTCGTAGGAGAGTGGGCTCATGGCAGCACTCTAGGACCGCTCAGGCGATGACGTCGCCCGGGATCGTGTTCGCGGGGATGCCGGTCACCACGGAGTTCGGCGGCACGTCCTTCACCACGAGGGCGTTGGCGCCGATCTTGGTGCCGTCGCCGATCGTGATCGGCCCGATGATCTTGGCGCCGGCCCCCAGCAGCACGTTGTTGCCGATCGTCGGATGGCGCTTGAACCTGCCCCGGCTGCGCCCGCCGAGGGTGACCTGGTGGTACATCAGCACGTCGTCGCCGATCTGCGCGGTCTCGCCGATCACGACGCCCATCCCGTGGTCGATGAAGAAGCGTCGCCCGATGACCGCGCCCGGGTGGATCTCGATGCCGGTGAGCCCCCTGGACCACTGCGAGAGCAGTCGGGCCAGGGGGCGCAGCGCCGGGGTGGTGGTCCACAGCCGGTGGCACAGCCGGTGGATCCACACTGCGTGGATCCCGGGGTAGGTCAGGGCGACCAGCACCTTCGAGGTGGCGGCCGGGTCCTCCCGCATCGCGGTGTCGAGGTCCTCCTGGATGCGCGCCCACGCGCGTCGGGGCAGGGTCAGGTGCACTAGTCCAGTAGATCCGCGTACAGCACGGTGGACAAGTACCTCTCTCCGAAGGATGGGACGACGACCACGATGGTCTTGCCCGCGTTCTCCTCCCTGGCGGCGAGTTCGCCGGCCGCGGCGAGCGCAGCGCCGGAGGAGATGCCGACCAGCAGGCCCTCCTCACGGGCGGCCCGGCGGGCCCACTCCACCGCGGTCTCGCTGGACTGCGGCAGCACCTCGTCGATCACCGACCGGTCGAGGATGTCGGGCACGAAGTTCGCCCCGATGCCCTGGATCTTGTGCGGGCCGGGCTGGCCGCCGGACAGCAGCGGGGACTCGGCCGGCTCGACGGCGACGATCCGGACCTCCGGCTTGCGCTCCTTCAGCACCTGGCCCACACCGGTGATCGTGCCGCCGGTGCCGACGCCGGCCACCACGTAGTCGACGGTGCCGTCGGTGTCGGCCCAGATCTCCTCTGCCGTGGTGCGCCGGTGGATGTCTGGGTTGGCCGGGTTGGCGAACTGGCGGGCCAGCACCGCTCCGGGGGTCTCTGCCGCGATCTGCTCCGCGCGGGCGACCGCGCCCTTCATGCCCTCCGGGCCCGGGGTGAGCACCAGCTCGGCGCCGAAGGCCCGCAGCAGCGCCCGCCGCTCCTTCGACATCGTCTCGGGCATCGTCAGGATGACCTTGTAGCCGCGCGCCGCGCCCACGAACGCGAGCGCGATCCCGGTGTTGCCCGAGGTGCCCTCCACGATCGTGCCGCCCGGCTGGAGCTCACCGGACGCCTCGGCGGCGTCGATGATCGCCACGCCGATGCGGTCCTTCACCGAGTTCGCGGGGTTGTAGAACTCCAGCTTCGCCAGCACCAGCGCGGTGCTGTCGCCGTAGAGCCGGTTGATCTTCACCAGCGGGGTGCGCCCGATGAGCCGGGTCGCGTCCTCGAAGTACGCCATGGTCGTTAGTCCGCCTTTTCCTTTGTCGTGTCGTCGGTTGTTGTCGGTCAGATCCGGGCCAGCGCCTGGTCGAGGTCGGCGATCAGGTCGTCGACGTGCTCGATGCCGAGGCTGAGGCGCACCATCTCCGGGGCCACGCCGGCCGCGACCAGTTCGTCCTCGGTCAGCTGGGAGTGGGTCGTCGTCGCGTTGTGGATCGCGAGCGACTTCGCGTCCCCGATGTTCGCCAGGTGCGAGAACAGCTCCAGCGACTCGATGAAGGTCGAGCCGGCCTCGCGTCCGGCCTTCAGCCCGAAGGCCAGGATGCCGCCGTAGCCGCGCCCGGTGAAGACCCGGTCGGCCACGGCCTTGTACGGGGAGGAGTCGAGGCCCGGGTAGTTCACCCAGGCCACCTTCTCGTGGCCCTCGAGGTAGGTCGCCACGGCGAGGGCGTTGGCCGAGTGGCGCTCGAGGCGGAGGTGGAGGGTCTCCAGCCCCTGGAGGAACAGCCAGGAGTTGAACGGGGAGACCGCCGCGCCGGTGTTGCGCAGCAGCACGGTGCGCGCCCGGATGATGTAGGCGGCCGGGCCGGCGGCGTCGGTCCACACCACGCCGTGGTAGGCCGGGTCGGGCGCGGTGAGGCCGGGGAAGCGGTCGGCGTGGGCGGCCCAGTCGAAGTTCCCCGAGTCGACGATGATGCCGCCGACCGACGTCCCGTGGCCGCCGATGTACTTGGTCGCGGAGTGGACGGCGACGTCGACGCCGTGCTCGAACACCTTCGCCAGGATCGGGGTGGTGACGGTGGCGTCCACGATGAACGGCAGTCCGAGGGCGTGCGCGGCCTCGCTCCAGGCGTCGAGGTCGATCACGTTGATGGCCGGGTTGCCGATCGTCTCGCCGAACACCAGGCGGGTCCGGTCGTCGACCGCGGCCGCGAGGTCCCCGGGCTTGTTCGGGTCGACGAAGCGCACGGTCACCCCGTACTGGGGCAGGGTATGGGCGAACAGCGCGTAGGTGCCGCCGTAGAGCGTCGACAGCGCGACGATGTTGTCGCCGGCGTAGGTCAGGTTCAGCACCGCGTAGGTGATGGCCGCGGCGCCGGAGGCGGTGGCCAGGGCTCCGACGCCCCCCTCGAGCGCGGTGAGCCGGGTCTCGAACACGCTCTGGGTCGGGTTCATGATCCGGGTGTAGATGTTGCCCGGCACCCGCAGGGCGAACAGGTCGGCGGCGTGCTCGGTGTCGTCGAACACGTAGGAGGTGGTCTGGTAGATCGGCACCGCGCGGGCGTTGGTGGCCGGGTCGGCCTCCTCCTGTCCGGCGTGGACGCTCAGGGTGTCGGGATGGTAGGACATGTCGCTCCTGGTTGTGCTGCGTTTGCTGGACGGCCTTCGTGGCCGCCCGAGGGCATGGGTGAGGGGTCCCGCGTGGGGGATCCGATGGTGGTGTCGTCGGTGTTTCGGGCGCGGCTGGTCAGCGCATTCGACAACAGGCCATCGACGGCGCACAAGAGCAACACATGGTTGCGGGGCTCGTCGAGGTCATGGCTGGAGGGTAGCGGCGCGTCCGTTGAACGGTCAACCGTGTCTTGCCATCCGAGAGCGGGCAGGCGTCCGGCGCCCCGGTGCCGCGGCCCTAGACTTCCCGCCATGAGCGCAGATCACGATCTGGTGCTGGTCGTCGACTACGGCGCCCAGTACGCCCAACTCATCGCCCGGCGGGTCCGTGAGGCGAGGGTCTACTCCGAGATCGTCCCGCACACGATGCCGGTCGCGGAGGTGCTGGCCCGCGGGCCGAAGGCGGTCATCCTCTCCGGCGGGCCCAGTTCGGTGTACGAGCCCGGTGCCCCGCAGCTGGACGCGTCCCTGCTCGCTGCCGGGGTGCCGGTCTTCGGCATCTGCTACGGCTTCATGGCGATGGCCCAGGCGCTCGGCGGGACCGTCGCCCGTACCGGCCAGCGCGAGTACGGTCGCACCCGCGTCGAGGTGCTCGCCCCGGGACGACTGCTGGAGGGCCTGCCGTCCGAGCTCACCTCCTGGATGTCCCACGGCGACGAGGTCACCGCCGCCCCGGCCGGCTTCACCGTCACCGCCCGGTCGCCGCGCGCGACCGTCGCTGCCTTCGAGGACACGGACCGCCGCCTTGCGGGCGTCCAGTGGCACCCGGAGGTGCTCCACTCCGAGCACGGCCAGCGCGTCCTGGAGCACTTCCTGTACGACCTCGCCGGCTGCCGTCCCACGTGGACGTCGGCCAACATCGCCGACGAGCAGGTCGCCCGCGTCCGGGCCGAGGTCGGGGATGCGCGCGTGCTCTGCGCCCTGTCCGGCGGCGTCGACTCCGCGGTGGCGGCGGCGATCGTCCAGCGGGCGATCGGCGACCAGCTCACGTGCGTGTTCGTCGACCACGGCCTGCTGCGCGAGGGCGAGGCCGAGCGCGTGGAGCAGGACTTCGTCGCCTCCACCGGGGTGCACCTCGTCGTCGCGAACGAGCAGGAGCGGTTCCTGGGCGCGCTCGCGGGGGTGAGCGACCCGGAGGCCAAGCGCAAGATCATCGGACGGGAGTTCATCCGGACCTTCGAGGACGCGGCGCGCCGGGTCAACGCCGAGGGGCCGATCGACTACCTCGTGCAGGGCACCCTCTACCCCGACGTGGTCGAGTCCGGGGGTGGAGAGGGCGCGGCCAACATCAAGAGTCACCACAACGTGGGCGGCCTTCCCGACGACCTCCAGTTCCGGCTCATCGAGCCGCTGCGCACCCTGTTCAAGGACGAGGTGCGCGAGGTCGGTCGCCAACTGGGCCTCCCCGAGCACATCGTGGGCCGGCACCCGTTCCCCGGGCCCGGCCTGGGCATCCGCATCGTGGGGGCCGTGGACGCGGAGCGGCTGCGCATCCTGCGGGCCGCCGACGCGATCGTGCGGGCCGAGACCACCGCCGCCGGGCTCGACGGCGCGATCTGGCAGTTCCCCGTGGTGCTGCTGGCCGACGTCCGCTCCGTCGGCGTCCAGGGCGACGGGCGCACCTACGGGCACCCGATCGTGCTGCGGCCGGTCTCCAGCGAGGACGCGATGACCGCCGACTGGAGCCGCCTGCCCTACGACCTGCTCGAGCGGATCAGCACCCGCATCACGAACGAGGTCCCGGAGGTCAACCGGGTGGTGCTGGACGTCACCAGCAAGCCCCCGGGCACCATCGAGTGGGAGTAGGGCGCGCCCTGACAGCACACGAGCGGTGAGGGACGGTGGTGTCACCGCCCTCACCGCTCGTGCTGGTGTGGGTCAGCGGAAGTCGCTGTTCCCGCTGTTGGTGTTGCCGGAGTTGCCGCCGAACATCTTCTTCAGCTCGTCGAAGCCGGTCGGGCCGCCCTCCTCCAGGGGCAGGACGAGCCAAAGGGCGACGTAGATCGCGATCACGACGCCGAAGAACAGCGACAGCACGACCGTGAGGATCCGGACCAGGCCGGAGTCGATGCCCAGGGAGCGGGCCACACCGCCGCAGACGCCGGCGATGAACTTGTCGCTCGAGGAGCGGGTGAGGGGTTGCTTCATGGTGGTTGTTTCCTTTCGTGAAATCTCTTGTGGGTGATCAGTGGGGCCGTCGGGAGAGGACGAGGATGCCGATCCCCGCGACGACCATCACGACGGGGGCGAGCATTCCGGCCAGCTGCCAGTCGACCCGTCCGTAGGCGGACCACAGGCCGAGGCCCGCGAGGACGAGGGCCAGCAGCCCGAAGGCGAAGGCGGCGCGGTCGCGGCTCATCGCGTCACGTCCAGTTCGCCGAGGTCGACGGTTGCCCTGACGTGCAGCACGGGGGCGTCAGGGTCTGCCGCCGCGTAGGTGGTGGCCCCGGAAAGGTCGAGCCCGTCACGGCTCTCGGTCCGCGTCCCGTCCGTGGTGTGCGCCTCGCCGGCCTTGACCGTCCAGTCGACGACCACCGTGACATCACTGGGCACCTGGAGGGTGAGTTGCCCTGCGCCGACGTGGACGTCGAGCGACTGGTCCCCGGCCAGCGCGAGGCCGGTCAGGTCGACGGTCAGGTCGCCGGCCGTGAGGTCGAGCTGCCGCGGCATCTGGGCACCCGAGGCGAACCGGTGCACCTGCTCGCCGACCGACGGCGGCTGCAGCCCGTGGGAGGCGACCAGCAGGTTCGCGGTGGCCACGGCCGCGACGATCGTGGCCGGCAGCAGGAGGGGCGGGCGACCCGGGCGGGTGGACGCGAGCAGGGTGAGCCCCAGGCCCGCCAGGACGGCGGAGGCGTAGGCGAGAGGGGTGGCGGGGAACCCGGCGAGCCCGAGGAGGGTGACCGCCAGCACCGCACTCCCGACCAGGACCAGCGCGAGCCACCACAGCCGCCAGCTGCGTCGCGTCCGCCGGACGGGCACCTGCGCAGGGAGGTCGTCGTCGCGGACGGCGAGATCGGAGGCCGGGTCGGTGTACGGCTGCTCCCACCGCTGCGTCTCCGGCGCGGCGAGCGCCGTCGACTCGTACCCCGGCGTCTGCTGCTCGACGAGCCGCACGCGCCAGTTCTCCGCCGCGCGCTCGAAGGGAGTGGGCTCGGGCGGGGGAGTGGGGACCCGCGAGCCGCGTCCGCGGAACCCGAAGAACCAGACGAGGAAGATCACCACGGCAGGGCCGAGGCCGATGCCGTTGAAGCCGCCGATCGCGAGCACCACGACCGCCGTCGCGATGGTGGCGGCGACCACCGCGCCGGTCGACCAGTTCCGGGTGAACGGGAGGATCCGCCGCACCGGCATCTCCGCCTGCCCGTCGCGCGGCATCAGCAGCAGGCCGGAGCCGTACGCGACGAGGCCGAGCCCGCCGAACACGCTCAGCACGACCAGCGCGATGCGCAGGAGGTTGGGGTCGAGTTGCCAGCGGCGGGCGAGGCCCGCGCACACGCCGCCCAGCATCGCGCCGTCACGGGGACGGCTGATCACGGGCAGGTTCTCTGGCACGTCTCCATTCAACGCACCGGGGGTCGCGCCGACCATGGGGGATGACCCTGAAGCCTCCCCGCATCCTCGCCCGGGGTTGTGGGTGACATGGTGACCGCGTGCACGAAACGTTCTGTTTGATAACGATCCGGAAACGTCGCTTGACGGTGAGAGCGTTTGCAGTATTGACTTGCGGAGATCCCTCAGAGCGCTCTCATTTCTTTCCGGGCGTGGGGGTCCCAGTTGATGGCATTACCGCGGGTCCATCCCGCCGCAGACGAAGGAGTCCAATGCGCTCATCCCTGATTCGGGGGGCCGCCACGGCTGCAGGTCTCGCCCTGTTGCTCGCCGGTTGCACCTCCGCCGCCCCCGCCCCGTCGGCCACGTCGGCGGCGCCGAGTGACCAGAAGGTCACCCTGACCGTCGCGACGTTCAACGAGTTCGGCTACGACGACCTGTTCGCCGAGTACACCGCTTCCCACCCGAACGTGACGATCGTCCCGAAGAAGGCCGCGACCTCGAACGAGGCCCGTGAGAACTACTTCAGCAAGCTCGCGGCGGGCTCGGGCCTGAGCGACATCGAGGCCATCGAGGTCGACTGGATGCCGGACGTCATGCAGACCGCCGACAAGCTGATGGACCTCAGCGGTGACGACGTGGCCGGGCGTTGGCTGGACTGGAAGACGAAGGCCGCGACCACCACCGACGGCAAGCTCGTCGCCTTCGGCACCGACATCGGCCCCGAGGCCGTGTGCTACCGCTCCGACCTGTTCAAGAAGGCCGGCCTGCCGACCGACCGTGAAGAGGTCGCCAAGGCCCTGGGCACCACGTGGGACGACTACTTCAACCTGGGCAAGCAGTTCGTCGCCAAGTCCGGCGGCGTGGCCTGGTTCGACTCGGCCGATGCGATCATGCAGGGCCAGATCAACCAGCTGCCGAACGCCTTCTCCTCCTCCGACACCGAAGAGGTCCTGATCCCGCTCGGCGAGAACCAGCCGGTCAAGGACATGTACACCTCGATCCTGAAGGCGTCGGTCGATGACAAGCTGTCCGCGAACCTGCAGCAGTGGCAGCCGGACTGGGTGAACGCCTTCCAGAAGGGCAAGTTCGCCACCATGCTGTGCCCGGGCTGGATGCTCGGCGTGATCGAGGGCAACGCCAAGGGCGTCGAGGGCTGGGACATCGCCAACACCTTCCCCGGTGGTGGCGGCAACTGGGGTGGCTCCTACCTGACCGTCCCGGCGCAGGGTGCGAACCAGGCTGCGGCTCGTGAGCTGGCTGCGTGGCTGACCGCTCCGGAGCAGCAGATCAAGGCGTTCAAGGCCAAGGGCACCTTCCCGAGCCAGGTCGAGGCGCTGAGCAGCCCTGACCTGCTGGGTGTGAAGAACGCCTTCTTCAACGACGCGCCGACCGGGCAGATCCTGGCCGACCGCGCCAAGGCCGTCACCGTGGTGCCGTTCAAGGGCCCGCAGTACTTCGCGGTTCGTCAGGTCGTCTCCGACGCCATCAACCGGGTCGACGTGACCAAGAAGCAGTCCGCGACCGACTCGTGGGCGCAGGCCATCAAGGAGTTCGAAGCCCTCGGCTGACCGGTCGAGCACCAACTCCGACGGTGGGGTGGGGTGCACCTGTGCACCCCACCCCACCGCCTGACCCCCGCGAAAGGTGTCAACGATGACCTGGCGTCAACGACTCGGCCGATGGGACGTCAAGAGCGCTCCCTACCTCTACATCGCACCGTTCTTCATCCTGTTCGCCCTCGTGGGCATGTTCCCGCTGCTGTACACCGGCTGGGTCGCCCTCAACAAGTGGAGCCTGATCACCGGGAACCAGGGTTTCATCGGGTTCGGCAACTTCCAGTACGTGCTGGCCCAGCCGCGGTTCTGGGACGCGGTGGTGAACACCTTCAGCATCTTCCTGCTCTCCTCGGTCCCCCAGATGATCCTGGCGATCGGGATCGCGAGCGTGCTCGACGCCAACCTTCGTGCCAAGACCTTCTGGCGCATGGGCGTCCTGGTCCCCTACGTCGTGGCCCCGGTCGCGGTGTCGCTGGTGTTCGGCCAGCTGTTCGCCGACGAGTCCGGCGTGATCAACGCCCTGCTGACCAACATCGGGCTGGACCCGATCGGCTGGCATTCGGACCGGCTGTGGTCGCACGTGGCGATCGCCACGATGGTGAACTTCCGCTGGACCGGCTACAACACCCTGATCTTCCTCGCCGCCATGCAGGCGATCCCGCGCGACGTGATCGAGGCGGCCGTCGTCGACGGCGCCAGCCGGTGGCAGACCTTCATCAACGTGACCGTGCCGATGCTGCGCCCCACGATCATCTTCGTGGTGATCACCTCCACGATCGGCGGCCTGCAGATCTTCGACGAGCCTCGGATGTACGACAACTTCGGCCTCGGCGGACCCGACCGCGAGTGGATGACGGTCACCATGTACCTCTACGAGCTGGGCTGGAACAGCCAGCGCAACCTCGGCCGTTCGGCAGCGGTGGCCTGGCTGCTGTTCCTCATCATCGTCGCGTTCGCCCTCATCAACTACGCGATCACGCGCCGGATCTCCAGCGGTGACGTCCGCCCGATGCGAAAGGCGCTGGTGAAATGACCTCCGTCGCCACCACCCACCAGCTGGCCGGCAAGGGTGCCGCCCGCGCCGCGGCGCGTCGTCGCGACCGGATGGAGGGCGGCCTGCGCCGTCCCGGCTGGGTCACCTACACGTTGCTCTCGCTGGTCGTGCTGATCTCCGCGTTGCCGTTGTACTACGCGTTCCTGCTGTCCACCTCGACGGCCGGCGACATCGCCCGTAACCCGATCCCGTCCCCGATCCCGCAGGGTCACTTCTTCGAGAACGTGAACCGCGTGCTGACCGCCGGCATCGGCTTCTGGCAGGCCATGGCCAACAGCGTCATCGTCAGCGTGGTCACGGCGGTCGCGGTGGTGTTCTTCTCCACCCTGGCCGGCTACGCCTTCGCCAAGCTGAGGTTCCGCGGGCGCAACGGGCTGCTCGCCTTCGTCATCGGGACGATGGCCGTGCCCACCCAGCTCGGCATCATCCCGCTGTTCATCGTGATGTCGAAGCTCGGCTGGACCGGGAAGCTGATCGCGGTGATCGTGCCGGCGATGGTGACCGCGTTCGGCGTGTTCTGGATGACCCAGTACCTGTCCGAGGCGCTGCCGTACGAGCTGATCGAGGCCGCCCGCGTGGACGGCTGCTCGATGATCCGCACGTTCTGGCACGTCGCCCTCCCCGCGGCCCGCCCGGCGGCGGCGATGCTCGCCCTGTTCACCTTCGTGGGCAGCTGGACGAACTTCTTCTGGCCGTTCATCGTGCTGGGATCCTCCAACCCGACCCTGCCGGTGGCCCTCCAGCTGCTCCAGGCGTCCTACTTCAAGGACATGTCGCTGATCATGGCCGGTGTCGTCCTCGCCACCTTGCCGCTGCTGGCACTGTTCGCGGTGGCCGGACGCCACCTCGTCTCCGGCATCATGGCCGGCGCCGTCAAGGGGTGAGGGGACGGGCCGTCCGCCCGGGCAGGCGGCCCGGGGGCGGAGGTTCGAAAGGGCGCTCCGCCCGTGGGGGCGCTTCGGTATCCTTCGCTCGATGAGCAGCCCCACCGGCTGCCCGGGGCCAGTGCAGGCTGGTTTCAGTGAGGACCACGGGCCCGAGCGGTTCAGGTGAAGGAGGCATCGGTGAGCAGGATGCTGAAGGTGGGCCACGTGGCGCCGACCCTTGAGGACGTGGCGCGGGTGGCCGGGGTCTCGCGCGCCACCGTGTCCCGCGTGGTCAACGGTGGCGAGCTCGTGGCGGAGAAGACGTCGGAGACGGTGAACCGGGCGATCGCACAGCTCGGGTACCACCCCAATCGTGCGGCGAGGGCGCTGGTCACGCGGCGGACCGGGGCGATCGCGGTGATCGTGCCGGAGGCCGACGAGCGGGTGTTCACCGACCCCTTCTTCCCGCAGGCCTACCACGGTGCGCTGCAGGCGTTCACCGATTCCGACGTGCAGGTGGTGCTGGCCATGGCACAGCCCGGCGACAACGCGTCGCGGATGGTGCGCTACCTGGAGTCCGGCCACGTGGACGGCGCGATCATCGTGTCCCACCACGGCCCCGGCCTGGCCCGGGCGCTGGCCCGCACGAACCAGCCGGTGGTGTTCGTCGGCGACCCGGAGACGCCCGGTCTCAGCTACGTGGACGTCGACCAGGAGACCGCGGCCCGGACCGCGACCGAGTACCTGCTGGCCCGCGGCTCACGGCGGCTGGCGATGATCACCGGCCCGATGGACATGGCCGCCGCCCGGCAGCGTGCCCGCGGCTACGAGCTGGCCATGGGCGCGGCCGGGCTGGACTCCTCGCTGCGGGCCGGTGGGGACTTCTCGACCAACGGCGGCGCCCAGGCGGCCGAGCGGCTGCTCGCCCAAGGGCGCGACTTCGACGGCCTGTTCGTCGCCAACGACCTGATGGCCGTCGGCGCGATGCGGGTGCTGGCCGAGGCCGGACGGCGCGTCCCCGACGACGTCCGGGTGGTCGGCTTCGACAACTCCATCGCCGCCCTGCAGACCAACCCGGGCCTGACCACCATGACCAACCCCGCCTCCGACCTGGCGAGGATGGCCGGGGAGATGCTGATCGGACTGCTCGCCGGCCAGCGCCCGGACTCGCCGGTGATCCTGTCCAGCGAACTGGTGGTGCGCGGCTCGGCATGAGCGCAGGCGAAGACCGGCCCGGCCCGGTCCAGGTCCCTCCCGACGTGGCGGCAGCCGCGCCGGCGCTCCCGGCCGAGTCGTCCGTGCAGCCCCGGTCGACCCGTCCCCTCGGTGAGGCCTGGATCGGCGGGGTGTGCGCAGGACTGGCCGAGCACCTGGGCTGGTCGGTACTGGTGGTGCGGGTGATCTTCGTCGTCGCGGCGGCCCTGGGGCTCGCCGGCGTCGCTCTCTACCTCGCGTTGTGGCTGGTCATGCCCCAGCAGGCGGGCCAGCGGTCGGCGCCGGGCCTGGAGGCGGGGGCCCGCAAGGGCCTGCGTCCGGACGCCGCGGCCACGCTGACCCCGGTGGACTACGGGGTGGCCAGTGCCCTGGTGCTGCTGGGTGGTGGCCTGTTCTGGCTGCTCCAGTCGTCGGCCTGGGCGCTCCCGCCCGCGCCGCTGCTGGCGGGCGCGCTGGCCGCGGCCGGGCTGGGCATGATCTGGTGGCAGGCCGACCGGGCGTCCACCCGCGAGCTGCGCCGCGGTTCGGGCTGGCGGCGGGTGATCGCCCCGCTCCTCGTCCACTGGACGACGGTCGTGGCGGTGGTCGTCGGGCTCGCCGCACTGGCCGCAGCGGTGACGGTGGTGGTGACGACGGTGGACGGGATCGGCGAGGTCCCGCGCATGCTGCTGCTCCTCGCGCTGGCGGTCGCCGCGCTCGCGCTGGCGGCGCTGCCGTGGTTCCTCCGCGTGCGCCGGGCGCTGGCCAGGGCGAGGGACGACGCGCTGGTGGCCGACGCGCGGGCCGACATGGCGGCCCACCTGCACGACTCGGTGCTCCAGACGCTGGCCCTGATCCAGCGGCAGGCGTCCGACCCGAAGGCGGTGACGGCCCTGGCGCGGCGCCAGGAGCGCGAGCTGCGCCAGTGGCTGTACGGGGAGAGCCTCGGCTCGGCGACGCTCGCCGAGGCGCTGTCCGGCGAGATCATCGACGTGGAGGACCGGCACGGCGTGGACGTCGAACTCGTCAGCGTCGGCGACTGCGAGCTGACGCCGGAGGTGACCGCCCTGGTCCGCGCGGCGCGCGAGGCGATGGTGAACGCGGCCAAGCACTCCGGCGCCGACCGGATCGACGTGTACGCGGAGGTCGATCCCGAGCTGGTGTCGGTGTACGTGCGTGACCGCGGCAACGGGTTCGACCTCGCCGCGGTGGAGGAGGACCGGATGGGCGTGCGCGGCTCGATCGTCGAGCGGGTGAAGCGCGCGGGCGGACGGGCGATAATCAGGACGGCGCCCGGCGAGGGCACCGAGGTGAGACTGGAGTTGCCACGATGAGCGAGACCGAGACCGAGCGACCCACCCCCGCGGCCTGGCGGGTGGTGGTGGTGGACGACCACGCGATGTTCCGCAGCGGGGTGAAGCACGACATCGGCGGACGGGTGCAGCTGGTCGGCGAGGGTGAGGACGTGCCCACGGCCGTGGCGGCGATCCTCGCCGCCGTCCCCGACGTGGTGCTCCTCGACGTCCATCTCCCCGGCGGCGGCGGGATGGAGGTCATCAAGCAGGTCGGCGCGCTCGAGCCGGGCGTGAAGTTCCTCGCGCTGTCGGTGTCGGACGCTGCCGAGGACGTCATCGGCGTGATCCGCGCGGGCGCCCGCGGCTACGTGACCAAGTCGATCTCGGCGGACGAGCTCGTCGAGGCCATCGGCAGGGTGGCGACCGGGGACGCCGTCTTCTCCCCGCGCCTGGCGGGATTCGTGCTCGACGCGTTCTCCGGCGCGATCGACGTGGCGAGCATCGACGAGGACCTGGACCGGCTCAGCGTTCGCGAGCGCGAGGTGCTGCGGCTGATCGCGCGCGGCTACGCCTACAAGGAGGTGGCCCGGGAGCTGTTCATCTCGATCAAGACCGTCGAGACCCATGTCAGCAGCGTCCTGCGCAAGCTCCAGCTGTCGAACCGCCACCAGCTCACCCGGTGGGCCACCGACCGCAAGCTCGTCTAGTCGTCCTGCCGCGCCGCGGGCAGCAGGAAGGGACGGCCCCGGCGCGCCGGAACCGTCCCCTCCTCTCGCGCTACTTCCGCCTGGTGATCAGGGAGTAGACCCACAGGACGAGGACCGAGCCGCCGATGGCCAGCAGCCAGGACCACAGCGAGAAGAAGCCGGTGACGCCGCGGTCGAAGAGTGCGCTCCCGATCCAGCCGCCGACGACACCACCGATGAGACCGGTGACCAGGCTGGACAGCCAGCCGCCCCGTTCCTTCATGATCGACTTGGCGATGGCGCCCGCGATCAGGCCCATCAGAATCCATGCAATGAAACCCATGGGGACACCGTAGGGGCCGCCTGGTGCCGGTCCCATCGGGTGGCACCCTGAATCGTCCCGAGGTGGTCAGCGGCGCGCGATGACCCGGCCGTAGATCCACAGCACGATGACCGAGCCGAGCACGGCGAGGGCCCACGAGCTGAGGGAGAAGAAGGGCAGGTCGCCGCTCCCGCTGAGCACCAGCCCGATGCCGCCGCCGACCATGGTGCCCGCGAGCGCGAGCAGCGTGGTGGCGAGCCAGCCGCCCTCGACGCCCATGATCGACTTCGCGATGACCGCCGCGATCAGCCCGAGGATCAGCAACGGGAGGAAGGTCATGCCGCCACCCTAGCCATGGCGATCAAGGTCGGTGGCAGCGCTTAGGCTTGTGCAGCCATGACTGACACCCTGTTCCCCGACCTCTTCGCCGCCCCCGGGCCGGCCACTCCCGACGACGCCGCACCGGCGCCCCGGCGCGCGCGGCTGTCGGAGGAGGAACTGCTGGCCGACCTGAACCCGCCGCAGCGCGCGGCGGTCGTCCACGCCGGGAGCCCCGTGCTGGTCGTGGCAGGCGCGGGGTCGGGCAAGACCAGGGTGCTGACCCGCCGGATCGCCCACCTGGTGAGCCAGCGCTCCGTGCACCCGGGGTCGATCCTGGCGATCACGTTCACCAACAAGGCCGCGGCGGAGATGCGGCACCGCGTGGTGGAGCTGGTGGGCAACCGGGCGAAGTTGATGTGGGTCTCGACGTTCCACTCGGCCTGCGTGCGGATCCTGCGCAGCGACGTCTCGCGCTTCGGGCTGAGCCGGACGTTCTCGATCTACGATGACACCGACGCTAAGAGGCTGATGACACTGGTGCTCCGCGATCTCGACCTCGACCCGAAGCGCTACCCCGTCCGCGCGGTGCTCAACTGGGTGTCCACCTGCAAGAACGAGCTCGTCGACCACGAGTCGGCGCGCAGCCGGGCGGCCGAGGGCAGCACGGAGGAGACCTACGCCGAGGCGTACGCGGAATACCAGCGGCGGCTGAAGGCGGCCAACGCGCTCGACTTCGACGACCTGATCATGACCACCGTGCACCTGCTGCAGGCCTTCCCCGACCTCCGCGAGCAGTACCGCCGCCGTTTCCGTCACGTGCTGGTGGACGAGTACCAGGACACCAACCACGCCCAGTACGCCCTGGTGAGGGAGCTCTGCGGCACGCACCCGACCGCGGCCGGCGACGGGGACGGGCCGGAGGTCGAGCCGCCGGAACTGATGGTCGTGGGCGACTCCGACCAGTCCATCTACGCCTTCCGCGGGGCGACGATCCGCAACATCCTCGACTTCGAGTCGGACTTCCCGGGCGCCCGCACGATCGTCCTCGAGCAGAACTACCGGTCCACCCAGAACATCCTGAACGCCGCGAACGCGGTGATCACCCGTAACCCGAACCGCCCGGAGAAGCGGCTGTGGTCGGACTCGGGCGACGGCGAGCTGCTGGTCGGCTATGTCGCCGACACCGAGCACGACGAGGCGCAGTTCGTTGCGGACGAGATCGACCGGCTCACCGACGCCGGCACCAGCCGCCCGGGCGAGGTGGCGGTGTTCTACCGGACGAACGCGCAGTCGCGGGCGTTCGAGGAGGTCTTCATCCGGGTCGGCCTGCCGTACCGCGTGGTCGGTGGCGTGCGGTTCTACGAGCGCAGGGAGATCCGGGACGCGATCGCCTACCTCCGCGCGATCGCGAACCGTGACGACGACGTCTCCGTCCGCCGGGTGCTGAACGTGCCGAAGCGGGGGATCGGCGACCGTGCGGAGGCGATGATCGAGGCGTTCGCCGCGTCCGAGCAGCTCTCCTTCGGTGCGGCGCTCGACCGGGCCCGCGAGGCGAACGGCCTGGCCACCCGGTCGCTGAACCAGATCGAGGGGTTCGCGGCCCTGCTGGCCGGCTACAGGCAGAAGGTGGCCGACGGCGTGCCCGCGGACGAGATCCTCGCCGGCATCCTGAAGGACTCCGGCTACCTGGACGAGCTCAGCCACTCCACCGACCCGCAGGACGAGAGCCGGCTGGAGAACCTGGTCGAGCTCGTCAGCGTGGCCGGTGAGTTCGTGGCGGCCGCGCACGCCGTCGACCTGCCCGCGGACGAGAGCGAGCTGGCGGCCGGTGCCCCCGAGCCTGACGATTCGCTGCCCGCGTTCCTGGAGCGCATCGCCCTCGTGGCCGACTCCGACCAGATCCCCGACAACGACCCCGACGCGGCGGGCGTGGTCACGCTGATGACCCTGCACACCGCGAAGGGCCTGGAGTTCAACACCGTGTTCCTGACCGGCTTCGAGGACGGGATCTTCCCGCACCAGCGGGCGCTGGTCGACCGCAACGAGCTGGAGGAGGAGCGGCGGCTGGCCTACGTGGGCATCACCCGCGCGCGCCAGCGGCTCTACCTGACGCGGGCCACCGTCCGCTCGCAGTGGGGGGCGCCGCAGTACAACCCGGCCAGCCGGTTCACCGAGGAGATCCCCGCGCACCTGATCGACTGGCGACGCCTCGGCGTGGCACGGACCGGCTACGCCTCCAGCGCGGCGGCCAGGACGCAGCAGTCGTGGCGGTCGACGGTGGGTTTCGGAGCGCGGCCGGGGATCAAGACCGTCCCGTCCGTCGACGTGGGCGACCGGGTGCTCCACACCACCTTCGGGATGGGCACGGTCATCGCCACGTCCGGGGTCGGGGACGCGGCGAAGGCCGATGTGGACTTCGGGTCCTCAGGGGTGAAGCGGCTCTCGCTCAAGCACGCTCCGATGGAGAAGCTGTAGGGCTCAGCCCTCGGTGGGCGACGCGGCGTAGGGGTCGCCCTTCCGGTTCGCCTCGGGGTTCCAGCCGATGAACTGCATCGGGTCGGTGCCGCGGCCGTTGATGTAGGCGGAGAAGTGCAGGTGGCAGGCGGTCGACATGCCGGTGGAGCCGACGTGCCCGACCAGCTGGCCCTTGTCGACCTTCTCGCCGACCGTGACCACGTAGTCGGTCATGTGCAGGTAGGCGGTCGCCACGTTCTGGCCGTTGATGTCCCCGTGGTCGATCCGGACATTGTTCCCGGACCCACCGTTGTAGCCCATCTCCGCCTTGACGACCGTGCCGGACTGGGCGGCGTAGATCGGCTGGCCGCACTTGCCGCCGATGTCGTCGCCGTCGTGCAGGCGGTAGTAGCGCAGGATCGGGTGCAGGCGCATCCCGTACGGCGAGCTCACGCCGCCGGCCGTGGGCCACAGGAACTTGCTCAGCGTCTTGAGGCGGTCGATCTCCTTGGAGATCACGGTCGCCTGGCCGCTCAACTCGGAGCTGCGGGCGGAGGCCGCCGCGCTCTCCTGGGTGTCGGTGACCTGCTCACCGCTCTGCGCGAGCTGCTCGGAGCGTTGCGCCGCGAGGTCCTCCAGCGAGGGGCCCTCGGTCGCGGTGGCCACAGTGAGGGCCGGGATGCTCGAGACGACGAGGGGGCCCTGGTCGGCGAAGGCGGTGCCGGTGGCGTTCGTGGAGGAAGCGGTGAAGGCTGAGAAGCCGGCGACCGCGATGCCCGAGACGACCACGACGGTGGCGCCGCGCTTGATCAGCTGGCGGATTCCCTGAGCCGGCTTCGCGGGGGCGGGCGCCGAGGGGAGAGCGCGACGTGGCTTGTCAGGCCGCAGTCGAAGTCCGTTCACCAGTCCCCCGTCGAGTTCCCCAGTACACCGCTCGGGCCCGGTCCGGCCGGGCAGGAAGGAGCTTAGCATTTCTTAGGCTCTTTCTCAGAATCGTTCAGGATTTGGGTAGGAGATCTTCTTCGTGCCGTTTCCGGCGGGGGCTGGACGCCCTGCGTGCGCGGTGCTGGCCCTGCCTACTAGGCTCGGGACGGCAGCCGGAGCGGCGATCAACCAGGGACGGAGTCGGAGTGGATCTGTTCGAGTACCAGGCGCGGGACCTGTTCGAGGCGCACGGTGTGCCGGTGCTGGGAGGAATCACGGCGCGCACCCCCGAGGAGGCACGCGCCGCCGCCGAGCAGCTGGGGACCCCGGTCGTCGTGGTGAAGGCGCAGGTGAAGACCGGCGGGCGCGGCAAGGCCGGCGGCGTGAAGCTCGCCCGCTCGCCGCAGGAGGCCGCCGAGCGCGCGTCCGAGATCCTCGGGCTGGACATCAACGGCCACCGCGTCGAGACGGTGATGGTGGCCGAGGGTGCCGACATCGCCGAGGAGTACTACTTCTCCCTGCTGCTCGACCGTTCCACGCGCCACTACCTGGCGATGTGCTCCACCGAGGGGGGCATGGACATCGAGACGCTCGCGCGCGAGCGTCCCGACGCACTGGTGAGGGTCGAGGTCGACCCGCTCGCCGGGCTGGACGAGACCGTCGCCCGCGAGATCGTCGACGCCGCAGGGTTCCGCGAGTCCGACCGCGAGGAGCTGGTCCGCGTCCTCGTACTGCTCGGCGAGGTGTACCGCGAGAACGACGCCACGCTGGTGGAGGTGAACCCGCTGGTGAAGACCGGGGAGGGGCGGATCGTCGCGCTGGACGCGAAGGTGACCCTCGACGACAACTCCGCCTTCCGGCACCCCGACTGGACGGCCTACGCGGACGAGTCCTCCGACGACCCGCTGGAGATCCGCGCGCGGGAGAAGCACCTCAACTACGTCAAGCTCGACGGCTCGGTGGGCATCATCGGCAACGGTGCGGGCCTGGTGATGAGCACCCTCGACGTGGTCGCGGCCGCGGGCGCCGACCTGCCCGGCCAGCCGCGCCCGGCCAACTTCCTCGACATCGGCGGCGGCGCGTCCGCCCAGGTGATGGCCAACGGCCTCGACATCATCCTGTCCGACCCGCAGGTGAAGGTGGTGTTCGTCAACGTGTTCGGGGGCATCACCGCCTGCTCCGAGGTGGCGAAGGGCATCATCGACGCCCTCGGCATGCTGGGGGAGCGGGCCACGAAGCCGATCGTGGTGAGGCTGGACGGCAACGCCGTCGAGATCGGACGACACATGCTGGCCGAGGCGGCCCACCCGCTGGTGCAGGTGTCGGAGACCATGGACGATGCGGCCCGCCGGGCCGCCGAGCTGGCCGCCGCGGCCGAGTAAGGACCCCGCACATGTCGATCTGGTTGGACCAGCGCTCCACCGTCATCGTCCAGGGCATGACCGGCTCGGAGGGACGCAAGCACACACAGCGGATGATCGGTGCCGGCACCCGTGTCGTCGCCGGCGTGACCCCCGGCAAGGGCGGCCAGTCGGTGACCTTCGAGGAGGCGCCGGTGCCGGTGTTCGACACGGTCGCCGAGGCCAGGGAGGCCACGGGCGCGACCACGTCGGTGGTCTTCGTGCCCGCGGCCTACACCCGCCAGGCCGTCGTCGACGCCGTGGACGCCGGGCTCGACCTCACCGTCGTGATCACCGAGGGCGTCCCGGTGCGGGACACAGCGGAGTTCGTCGCGTACGCCCGCCAGTCGGGCCACACGCGCCTGATCGGCCCGAACTGCCCTGGCCTCATCTCCCCCGGGAAGTCGAACGTGGGCATCATCCCGCCCACGATCTCCGGTCCCGGGCGCATCGGCCTGGTGTCCAAGTCGGGGACGCTGACGTACCAGATGATGTTCGAGCTGCGCGACATCGGCTTCTCCACCGCCGTCGGCATCGGCGGCGACCCCGTGAACGGCAGCACCCACATCGACGCGCTCGAGGCGTTCGAGGCCGACCCGGAGACCGAGGCGATCGTGCTCATCGGTGAGATCGGCGGGGACGCGGAGGAGCGCGCCGCCGCCTACATCGCCGACCACATCACCAAGCCGGTGGTCGGCTACGTCGCGGGTTTCACCGCGCCGGTCGGAAAGACCATGGGCCACGCGGGGGCGATCGTCACCGGCTCCGCAGGCACGGCCAAGGCCAAGAAGGCGGCGCTGGAGGCCGCCGGCGTCGCCGTGGGGCGGACGCCGAGCGAGACCGCCTCACTCATGCGCGAGATCGTCGCCGGCCTGGCCTGAGGGCGCTGCCCCGAGCGCGGCGGGAGGACCGCTGCGCGGGTTCCAGCCGGACCGGTGAGGGGTCAGCCCTGCGCGGCCCGCTGGCCGGCGCGCAGCGCGATGGCCTTCCACTGGCTGTCGGTGAAGTCGAAGCTTGAGCTCGGGTTGCCGAGCAGGTAGACGACCTCGTCGTCCACCGTGAGCACGGCCACGCGGTACAGCACGGTGGTGGTCTCGGTCTTCTGGCTGATCAGGAACGTCGAGCCGGCGACGGAGGAGTCGGCGTCCGCGTTCCCCTTCACCGACGGGCCGTCCTTCACGGTGGCGGTCGGCGCGCGGTCGGCGCAGCCGTTGATGTTCTTGGTGAGCTTGGCGGCCAGCTTCGTCGCGGCGTCGGGGCTCGAGAACGCGTAGGTCACCATGTCGACGCCGAAGCCGTTCGGTGCGGCGGTGTCGTCGGCGAGCAACAGCGTCCGCTGGCCCTGGGCGACGGTTCCGGTCACGGCCTCGAGGTTCATCGCCTCGCACTGGCTGCCCGGGATCACGAGGGTCGTGGACGGGTCGGTGGCCCCCCAGCGTCCGGCGCCGGCGGTGATGCGCGGCAGGTCGGCCTCGACCAGCCAGCCCTTCGGCTCGCCGGCCGGAGGCGGGACGTTGGCGGTGGTGATGCTGCTCGGGCAGGTGCCGAGCTCGTTGCCGCACTGGCGGCTGAGCGCCGTCGCGGTGGCCCGGGCCAGGTCGTCGGCCGGAACGGCGGCGTCGGTGGTGGTGATGTCGACCAGGCTCACCGAGCGTCCCGTCCGGCTCAGCAGCAGCGTGTGGAACTGGTCGGGCGTCTCGTGGGCGACGAGCCGGACGGCCATGGCGCTGTCGGCGAGGCCGCTGACGTCGTTCGCTCCGCTGATCCAGGCCGTGCCGTCCTTGCACGTGCCGGCCTGGGTGAGCCGCAGGTCGTAGGCGGTCGTTGCGGCGGCGACGTCGGCGTAGGTGTCGACCACCTGCACGACCGAGGCGGCCGGGTTGGTGGCCGAGGTGGTCTTGCGGGACGCGGTGCGCAGGGCGTTCGGGAGGCCGGCGGCGTTCGTCGGCAGGCAGGTGGGGCGGACGCTGTCCGTCGTCCCGGTGGACTCCGTCCAGGTCTGGCCGGCCAGCGTGCCGAGGTCGGCCGTCGTGAGCAGCGGGTCGAGGGCGGAGGCGGTGGACGGGTTGGCCGTCGTGCCGCTGGGCGCGCCGGAGCGCAGGGTGAGCAGCCAGACCGCCGCGGCGACCAGCACGGCGACGACGGCGACCGAGGCGATGATGATCAGGGCCGGCCGTCCGCTGCGGTCCCGCGGGGCGGCTGCCCGGCCGGGCCGGGTGGGACGTTCCGGGGCGTCGGGGGTGCCGGTCGCCGGCGTCGTGGCGGGGGTCGGCTCCGCGGGAGCTGCGGGGGCTGCGGCGACGGTCGCCGTGGCCGGGGCGGGGCGCGCGGTGTCCTCCCCGGTCGCGGCCGGTCGCGGCTTCCGTCCGAAGAGCCCCTTCTTGCGGGGAGCCGCTGCGGCCGGGGCGTCGTCCGGCTCGGGCGTGGGTTCGGGGGGCGCGGCCGGGGCTGCCAGGGAGGCGTTGGAGGACGCCGGCGTCGCCCAGTCCGACGGCAGTGGCGCGGTGGCCACGGAGCGGGGGCCCTCCTCCGCGGCGCCGGGACGGGGCGGGGTGGGAGTCTTCGCTGGAGCCTCCGGGACGGGTGCGGCCAGGGCGTTGCGACTGGCGGAGGCTGCCGAGGCCGGCGCGGGGATCGTCACCGGCGGCGGAGCGGTCGGCCGCGGCTGGGGAGGGAACCCGTCGATGGGGGAGAGCGGCGACGTGGCGCTCACGGCGGAGCGGCGCGGCACGTAGGTGAACTCGCTCGGCTCCGCGCTCGCGGAGAACCGCCGCCCGGCCGAGGCGGGAAGCGCCGATTCCGGCTGCGGCAGCACGGGAGCCGGCGGCGGTACCGGGGTGGTCGCCGGCACGTCCAGCGGGTCGTCCGGGCTGTCGGGGCTCGACGGGGTGAGGGCGAGCCGGCGCAGGCGGGCGGTCGAGGTCAGGGGAGAGGGCTCGTCGGGGGAGAACGCGCGGGCGAAGCGGCCGCCGGACGGCGCGTCGTCGCCGTCGTCGGGGAGCGGGCCGAGCGCCCTGCGGGGCGTGGGCGAACCCTCGTCTGCCACTGCTCTACCTTGCCGTCGACGCCTGATGACCGGGCCAGTGTAGCGACGGCGGGCGTGTCCCCACGACCTTCGCGGGGCGTGTGGGTGAGCATGGACGCACCATGCCGATGCCCAGATCCAGGGACCGCCGACGGGTGAGGCTCACCGTTTCCACTGCCCGGACGGTCCGCCTGCCCACCACGCCGGACGGCCCGCCGCTGCTGCCGTGGCCCGTCGCCGCGCTCGGCGGGGGGCTCCTCGCGGGGCTCGCCGGCTCGCTGCTGGTGGCCGGCGTCCTGCTGGTCGCCTGGCTCAGCGCGATCGCGATCCCGCTGTCCACGGTGCTCGGCTTCGCCGGGGGCGTCTGGCTGCTGGCCCACGGCGGCGTCCTGGTCGTGGGCACCGACCAACTCACGCTGGTTCCGCTCGGGCTCACCCTCGGCTTCGGCGCGCTGTGCGTCTCGGCGGGCCGGTTCGCCTACCAGCAGGGGCGCCTCGCCCACGCCGGTGAGGTGGACGGCCGGCAGCGCCGCCGCCTGTTGTGGGGGTCGGTCGGCCAGGTCGCCGCCGGCTACACGCTCTTCGCCGCGGTGCTGGCAGCGCTCGTCTCCGGCGCGGCCCAGCTGTGGCGCCCCGCCCTCGGCGCCCTGGTCGTCAGCGCGTGCGGCAGCGCGATCGGCGCCGCGCTCGCCGCGGGCCTGCGTCCCTGGGCCGCCGGGCCGGACTGGCTCCGCAGGGGCGTGCGCGGCACGGCAGTGGGCGCGCTGGGCCTGGTCGCGATCGCCGGCGCGACCCTCGCCCTCGCCGTGCTGTTGGGCGAACAGCGGGTGGCGGCGCTGGAGGACCCGCTCGTCCTCGACCCCGGCGGCGTGTTCGTCTGGTCGGTCCTCGTGCTCGCGTACCTGCCCAACCTGCTGGCCTGGGTGCTGGCCTGGCTGTTGGGCGCCGGCTTCACCGTCGGCAGCGGGTCGCTGGTCTCGCTGTCCACGACCCAGCTGGGCATGCTGCCGTCGCTCCCGGTGCTGGGGGCGCTCCCCCCGGTGGGCGCCGCCGACCCCTGGATGCTGGTCTGGCTCGCCGCGGGGGTGGCCGTCGGCGTCCTCGCCGGTGTCGTGGCGGTGCGCCGCGGCCGCGAGGAGACCGCCGGTGGACTGCTCGCCGCGGCCCTCGCCGGGCTCGGGACGGGACTCGTCGCGCTGGCCTGGGCCGCCGCCAGCCGGGGCGGCCTGGGCAGCCTGCGCCTGGCGGAGCTCGGGCCCCGCCTGCTGGAACTGCTCGCGATCGGCGTCCCGCTGCTGCTCCTGAGCGCCTGCGCAGGTGGCATGGGGGCCTGGCTGGTGGCTCGCCGCGCCGCCGCCTGAGCCGCGTCCGCGGACGACGACCGACGCCGGGCCGGACGTCCGCGTTCGGTAAGGTCTGGCCATGCCGATGCGCCTGGTGGTCCTGGTCTCGGGCTCCGGCACCCTGCTGCAGGCACTCCTCGACGCCGCCGCGTCGGGGGACCTCGACGCGCGCGTGGTCGGCGTCGGCTCCGACCGTGCGGGCGCCCCTGCCCTGGCCCGCGCGGAGGCGGCAGGCGTCCCCACCTTCGTCCACCCGCTGGCCCCCGGCGCCGACCGCGCCGCCTGGGACGCGGAACTCACGCGGCTGGTGGTCGCCTTCGAGCCGGACCTGGTGGTGAGCGCCGGCTTCATGAAGCTGGTGGGCGCGGCGTTCCTCGCCCGGTTCGGCGGGCACATGATCAACACCCACCCGGCGCTGCTCCCGGCCTTCCCGGGCACCCACGCCGTGCGCGACGCGCTCGCCCACGGGGTGCTCGTGACGGGCTGCACGGTGTTCCAGGTCGACGCCGGCGTCGACTCCGGCGAGATCCTCGCCCAGGAACCCGTCCGCGTCCTCCCCGGAGACGACGAGGACGTCCTGCACGAACGCATCAAGACCGTCGAGCGGCGCCTGCTGGTCGACACCGTGAACCGACTGAGCCGAGGGGACAGATGACCGACCTGCTACCGATCCGCCGCGCGCTGGTGTCCGTGTACGACAAGACCGGGCTGGTCGAGCTCGGCCGGGCGCTGGCCGACGCCGGTGTCGAGATGGTGTCGACCGGGTCGACCGCGGCCACCCTGGCCGGCGCCGGGCTCGCGGTGACCCCGGTGGAACAGGTGACCGGCTTCCCCGAGTGCCTGGACGGGCGCGTCAAGACCCTGCACCCCCACATCCACGCCGGCCTGCTCGCCGACCGGCGGCTGGCGTCGCACCGCGCGCAGCTGGACGAGCTCGGCATCGCCCCGTTCGACCTGGTGGTGTCGAACCTGTACCCGTTCACGCAGACCGTGGCCTCCGGCGCCGGCCCCGACGAGTGCGTCGAGCAGATCGACATCGGCGGCCCGTCGATGGTGCGGGCCGCGGCGAAGAACCACCCGTCGGTGGCGATCATCACCTCGCCCGCCCAGTACCCGCAGCTCGTGGACGCCCTTGCGGCCGGGGGCTTCACCCTCGCCCACCGGCAGGCGCTGGCCGCCGCTGCGTTCGTGCACACCGCCACCTACGACGTCGCGGTCGCGTCCTGGATGGGCAACGTGCTCACCGACTCCTCCGGTGGCGACGGGTTCCCGGCCTGGGTGGGTGCCACCTGGGACAAGCTCGGCACGCTGCGCTACGGCGAGAACTCCCACCAGCGCGCCGCGCTGTACCGCAGCGGGTACGGCCCCGGCGGCCTGGCGACCGCCCGCCAGCTGCACGGCAAGGAGATGAGCTACAACAACTACACCGACGGCGATGCCGCCTATCGGGCGGCCTACGACTTCGCCGAACCTGCCGTCGCGGTGATCAAGCACGCCAACCCGTGCGGGATCGCGGTCGGTGCCGACATCGCGGAGGCGCACCGCAAGGCCCACGCCTGCGACCCGGTGTCGGCCTACGGCGGGGTGATCGCTGCCAACCGTCCGGTCAGCGTCGAGGCGGCACGACAGATCGCGGAGATCTTCACCGAGGTCGTGATCGCGCCCGGCTACGAGGACGGTGCCCTGGAGGTGCTCCAGGCGAAGAAGAACGTGCGCGTCCTCGAGGCGGGGCCCTACCCCGGCGGCGGCGTCGAGTTCCGTCCGGTCAGCGGGGGCCTGCTCCTGCAGGCGGCGGACCGCATCGACGCCGACGGCGACGACCCGCAGAACTGGCAGCTCGTCTCCGGGGAGCCCGCGGACGCCGCGACGCTGGCCGACCTCGTCTTCGCCTGGCGGGCGTGCCGCGCGGTGAAGTCCAACGCGATCCTGCTCGCCTCCGGCGGCGCCTCGGTCGGCGTGGGCATGGGCCAGGTCAACCGGGTGGACTCGTGCCGGCTGGCGGTCGAACGGGCCGGTGCCCGTGCGGCCGGTTCCGTGGCCGCCTCGGACGCGTTCTTCCCGTTCAACGACGGGCCGGCGATCCTCATCGAGGCCGGGGTGAAGGCCATCGTCCAGCCGGGCGGGTCGGTGCGCGACGCGGACACGATTGCCGCGGCCCAGGCCGCCGGTGTCACCATGTACCTCACCGGAACCCGCCACTTCTTCCACTGAGGACCCGATGACCGCGCAGATCCTGGACGGCAGGGCCGTCGCCGATGCCATCAAGGGGGAGCTCGCCGTCCGCGTCCGGGCGCTCGCCGCGCGCGGCGTCCGTCCGGGGCTGGGGACGGTGCTCGTCGGGGACGACCCGGGCAGCCGCAGCTACGTCGCCATGAAGCACCGCGACTGCGCGGAGGTGGGCATCGAGTCGATCCGGGTGGACCTCCCGGCGGACGCGACTGCGGAGCGGGTGGCCGAGGCCGTCACCGGGCTGAACGAGGACCCCGCGTGCACCGGCTACATCGTCCAGCTGCCGCTGCCGCGCCACCTCGACGAGAACGCGATGCTCGCCCTGATCGACCCCGCCAAGGACGCCGACGGCCTGCACCCGATCAACCTGGGCCGGCTGGTGCTCAACGAGCCGGGCCCGCTGCCGTGCACGCCGCGCGGCATCGTGGAGCTGCTGCGGCGGCACGGTGTGCCGCTGGCCGGCGCGGAGGTGTGCGTGATCGGACGCGGCGTCACCGTCGGCCGTCCCCTCGGGCTCATCCTCACCCGCCGCAGCGAGAACTGCACGGTCACGCTGTGCCACACGGGGACCCGTGACCTCGCCGCCCACACGCGCGCGGCGGACATCGTCGTGGCCGCGGCCGGTGTGCCGCACATGCTCACCGCCGACATGATCGCCGAGGGTGCCGTGGTGCTCGACGTCGGCGTCAGCCGCGTGGACGGCAGGCTCACCGGCGACGTCGCGCCCGACGTGGCGGCGAAGGCGTCCTGGGTGGCCCCGAACCCCGGCGGGGTGGGGCCGATGACCCGGGCCATGCTGTTGTCGAACGTCGTCGACCGGGCAGAAGAGCTCGGCCGATGACCGCGCCGGCGGACGAGCGTCCCCCCAAGAGCTTCCTCCAGCAGGTGCTGGGGCAGTGGCCGCTGGCCTCGGTGCTCGCCGGCGTCACCGCCGGGCTGGTGATCGTGGCGATGAGCCACTGGCGTGCCGGCAGCACCCTGATCGGCCTGTCGATCACGGCGGGCGGGCTGCTGCGGCTGATGCCCCAGCGGCGGGTCGGGCTGCTGGCGGTGCGCAACCGTGCGCTGGACGCCGTCGTGCTGCTCGGCATCGGCATCGGCATCACCGTGCTGGCCTGGTGGGTCCCGCCCAGCCGCTGACGTCCGGCGGTCCCCGGGCCCGGCAGAACCGGCTGCCGCCGCCGGGCGCCCGGCGCTAGGATCGGACTGGCTCGCGTCGCCAGGCCGGTCGCGGCCCCGATCACACGACACCCGGTGCCAGGCCGACCGGTTCGGGGATCCCATGACCACGTCCACCACAGCCCGTCCCATCGACCGCGCGCGCATCGCCGAGCTCACCGAGGCCGAGCAGGCCCGCCTCGACCAGCGCACCAGTGCCTCCCGCGACCTCTACGCCCGCGCCCGCGCCCACCTGTCCGGCGGCGTCGCGTCGTCCTACCAGGGACGCGACCCGTGGCCCATCTACATCGACCGCGGCGAGGGCCCGCGCATCTGGGACATCGACGGCACCGAGTACTTCGACTTCCACAACGGCTTCGGCTCGATGGTGCAGGGCCACGCCCACCCGGCGATCGGCGCGGCCATCGCCGCGCGCTACCCGCAGGGCACCCACTTCGGCTGCGCGACGCCGGACAGCATCGCCGTGGCCGCGGAGCTCTCCCGGCGCTGGGGGCTGCCGCAGTGGCGGTTCACCAACTCCGGCTCGGAGTCCACGATGGACGCCATCCGCATCGCCCGCGCCTACACGGGCCGCGACACGGTGATGAAGATCTTCGGCTCCTACCACGGCCACCACGACACGGTGATGGTGTCGATCGGCGTCGCCTACGACGCCATCGGCGACCGCGAGAACCTGGCGTCGCTGCCGTACGGTGCCGGCATCCCGCAGTCCGTGGTCGACATGACCGTGGCCGTGCCGTTCAACGACGCCCCGGCCATGGAGCGGCGCATCCAGCGGCTCGCGGCCGAGGGGCGCCTGCCCGCCTGCGTGATCATGGAGGCGGCCATGATGAACCTGGGCGTGGTGCTGCCCGACCCCGGCTACCTCGAGGCCGTCCGCGAGATCACCCGCCGCTACGGCATCGTGCTGATCTTCGACGAGGTCAAGACCGGCCTGTGCGTGGCGCCGGGCGGCGCCACCGAGCGGTTCGGCGTCGTCCCCGACCTGGTCACGCTGGCCAAGGCGCTGGGCGGCGGCCTGCCGTCCGGTGCCATCGGCGGCACGGCAGAGGTGATGGCGGTCGTCGAGGACGGCTCGGTCTACCAGGTCGGCACCTACAACGGGAACCCGCTGTCGATGGCGGCCGCGCGGGCCTCGCTGGAGGAGGTGCTGACGCCGGCGGCGTATGCCCACCTCGCCCGCCTCAACGACCGCATCCTCGCCGGCACCCGCGACGTGATCGCCCGCTACGACCTGCCGGGCTACGCGGTCGGCATCGGCTCCAAGGGCTGCGTGACCTTCTCGTCGTCCCCGGTGCGCGACTACGAGACGTTCAAGGCCAACCAGGACGTCGACCTGACCACGCTGACCTGGCTGTGGAACATGAACCGCGGCATCTTCGCGACGCCCGGCCGCGAGGAGGAGTGGACGCTGTCGGTGACCCACACCGACGAGGCGATCGACCACTACGTGGCCGTCTTCGACGAGCTGGCGGCCGCGCTCCGCGCCTGACCCTGGCCTCCGGCCGGGTCACCTCCGGGTGGCCCGGCGTCGTCGTCTTGCGCTCAGGATCGCGCATCCCTAAGATGCAAGCAAGTACTTGCATACAGGAGTGGAGATGGTGACAGGAGCGGCCTCGAAGGTGCTCGACGCGGCGTCCCGGCTGTTCGCCGAGCGCGGCTACCAGGCGACGACGACCCGGGCGATCGCGGACGCGGCCGGGGTGAACGAGGTGACGGTGTTCCGCGCGTTCGGCAACAAGCAGGGCATCCTGCGGGCGATCGGGGAACGGCTGGCCGCGGCGCAGGCCGGACACGTCGCGCGCGACCTCGGTGGCACCGACGTGCGCTCCACGCTGCGCGAGCTGGCCCGTCAGGAGGTGGCGAACGGCCTGGCCGAGGGCGCCCTGGTGACCCGCCTCGCCTTCGAGGCGGGCTCGGTGGCCGAGGTGGCGGAGGTGTTCGCGGACGGCCCGAGCTCGAACCTCGACGGGCTGGCGGGCTACCTCGCCGAGGCGCAGGCCGCCGGGCGGCTGCGGGACGACGTCCCCGCCCGGACCATCGCGGAGGCCTTCTTCGCGCTGACCTCCAGCTTCGTGATCACCCGGACGGTGCTCGGCGGTGCCGTCGAGGACCCGGAGGTGCTGGACGCGACCGTGGGCGACCTGTTCGAGCTGTTCTGGAGCGGCGCTGCGCCGCGGAGCGAGGGGGAGAAGTGAGCACCACGCGCGTCCGGCTGCTGGCCGGCTACAGCGTCCTCGTGGCCCTGCTCGCCGGCACGGCCGCGGCGATCGGCATCACCCAGCGGGGCAGCGGAGCGACGGCAGAGGCGACCAGCATCCTCGGTGAGCGGTACAGCTACGCCATCGACGGCGTCTACGCGCACAACGCCGTCCGGGTCGTCGCCGAGGGCGTCGGCTGGGACGCGGTGACGTTGTTCCTCGCCGTCCCCGCCCTTCTGGTGGCAGCCGTCTTCGTGGCCCGCGGGTCGCTGCGCGCACGCCTGGCCGCGCTCGGCCTGTTCGGCTACCTGGCCTACCAGTACCTGATGTACGCGATGTTCTGGGCGGTCGGGCCGCTCTTCCCGCTGTTCGTGGTGCTCTACCCGTCCGCGCTGCTGGGGATCGCCTGGATCGTCGGGACGCTCGACACCCGGGCGCTGGCAGCGGCGGTGGGTCGGGGGTTCCCCCGGCGGACGCTCGCGGTCTTCGCCGCGGTGATGTCGGCGATGCTCGCGGCGATGTGGGTGCCCCGGATCGCCGCCGGGATCGCCGGGGACCCGGTCGGGGCCAACCTGCTGGGCACGCCGACGCTCACCGTCCAGGCCCTCGACCTGGGGCTGGTGGTGCCGCTCTCCCTCGCCACCGCCGTGCTCGTGTGGCGCCGTCACCGGGCCGGCTACGTGCTGGGTGCGCTGTTCACGGTGAAGGCGGTGACGATGGCCGGCGCGATCGTCGCCATGCTGGTCTCCGCCTGGATGGTCGAGGGGACCCTCGAGGTCGTCCCGTTCGCGATCTTCGGTGCCGCCACCACCTTCGCCGGCGTCCTCGCTGCCCGGGTGCTGCTTGCCGTCCCCGACCGCCTCGCCGCCGTGCCGCCCGTCCCGGAACCCGTCAGCGGCCGGTGAGCTGCGAGGCGGAGCCGGTCAGCGGAAGTCGCGTTCGTGGAACTGGCCCTCGGACGCGTCCCCGGCCACCCGGTGGGCCTCGCGCTCGCGCAGCTCGACCCGGCGGATCTTGCCCGAGATGGTCTTGGGCAGCTCGTTGACGAATTCGACGATCCGCACCCGCTGGTAGGCCGACAGGCGCTCGCGGGCGTGGGCGAAGATCTCCGCGGCCGCGTCGTGCGGACGGGCCGCGATGTCCTGCACCAGGCAGATGAACGCCTTCGGGACCGCGGCGCGCAGCGGGTCCGGGCTGGGCACGATCGCGACCTCGGTCACGTAGGGGTGCTCCAGCAGGATGGACTCCAGCTCGAAGGGGGAGATCTTGTAGTCGGAGGCCTTGAACACGTCGTCCGCCCGCCCGACGTAGGTGAGGTAGCCCTCGTCATCGGCCGAGGCGATGTCGCCGGTGTGGTAGAAGCCGTTGCGGCAGGCGTCAGCGGTCATCTCCGCGTCGTTGTGGTACCCCGCCATCAGCCCGAGGATCGGCCGGGACAGGTCGAGGCAGATCTCGCCCTCGTCCGTCCGCTGCTCCCCGGTCACCGGGTCGAGCAGGACCACCGGGTACCCGGGCATCGGGCGTCCCATCGAGCCGTCCTTGACCACCTGGCCGGGGGAGTTGCCCACGCAGCAGGTCATCTCGGTCTGGCCGAAGCCGTCGCGGATCGTCGCCCCCCACGCGCGGCGGACCTGCGTGATCACCTCCGGGTTCAGCGGCTCGCCGGCGCCGAGGAGTTCCCGCGGCGGCGTGCCGAGCTGGGTGAGGTCGGCCTGGATGAGCATCCGCCACACGGTCGGCGGGGCGCAGAAGGTGGTGACGTCGTGGGTGTCCATCACGCGCATCAGCGCGCCGGCGTCGAAGCGCTCGTAGTTGAAGACGAACACGGTCGCCTGGGCGAGGAAGGGGGAGAAGAAGTTGCTCCAGGCGTGCTTGCCCCAGCCGGGGGAGGAGATGTTCAGGTGGACGTCTCCGGGGCGGACGCCCAGCCACCACATCGTCGACAGGTGGCCCACGGGGTAGGAGACGTGGGTGTGCGCCACGAGCTTGGGGCGTGACGTGGTGCCGGAGGTGAAGTACAGCAGGCTGAGGTCGGACGCCTTCGTCGGTGCGCTCGGCGTGTACGCGGTGGGCGCCTTCTCCGACTCCGCCATCGAGACCCAGCCGGACGGGGTGCCGTCGCCCACGCCGATGCGGAGCACCTGGCGGGGCAGTCCGGCCAGGCGCGACTTCAGCGCCGTGGGAGCCACCACGACGGACGCGCCGCCGTGCTCGACGCGGTAGCCGAGGTCGGCCGATGACAGCAGGGTCGAGGTGGGGATCGCGACCGCACGGATCTTCAGCAGCGCCAGCAGCAGCTCCCACAGCTCGATGGTGTTGTTGAGCATCACGATCACCCGGTCGCCGGCCCCCACACCGAGGCTGCGCAGCCAGCGGGCGACCTGGTCGGAGCGCAGGGAGAGGTCGGCGTAGGTCCACGACCGGGCGGTGAGGTCCGCGGAGACGATCGTCACCGCGGGACGGTCGGGGTGCTCGCCGGCGACCACGTCGAACCACTCGGTGGCGAAGTTGAACTCGGTCAGCTCCGGCCAGCGGAAGCCGTCGACCGCGCCGCGGTAGTCGGTGGCGTGGGCGAGCAGGAAGTCGCGCGCCTCACGGACGGTCTGGGTGGCGGCGGTGGCCGGGCGTCCGACGGGTGGCATGGGGATCACATCGCTTCTGCTGGAGAGGTCGCCCCCAAGCCTAAACTGCGCCTACGTAACCGTAAGTAGGTTTCCACGGCTGAACGAGGGCGTACGGGCTTCCCGGTTCTGCCACGGGCGAGCCGTGCGGGCCGATAGTGTCCGGACGGTTTGCCCACAGGCCCGCCCCCGCGGGCCCAGCCGAGGAGTAGAAGTGAAGCGGTCGTTGTCGCGTCGGATGTGCGTCGTCCTGGCATTGGCGGTGACTCTCCCCGGCTTCGCGCCAACGGTCGCCCGTGCTGCCGAGGACGTGTTGCGCACGCCCCTCGCCGTGTCCCCGGTGAAGACCGGCGTGATCGCGGCGTCCGGACAGAGCCTCCTCGCCTACGCGACCTCGGCCCAGCTCAGCACGGACCGTGGGAAGACCTGGGAGCCGGCGGCCTTCGAGGACCGTGATGACCTCTGGCTCGACTCCGTCCACTCCACCAAGGCGGTGCTCACCGACTACGGCCAGCTGGTCGATGTGTTCGACCTGGCCACCAACCGGAACGTCGAGTACTCCGTACCGGACGAGGTGGGCGAGGTGTTCGGCGCCAGCGCAACGGTCGCCCTCACCGGTCTCTGGGACGACGGCATCAAGGGCTACTGGTACTCGGCGATCGACCTCGCCACCGGCGAGGTGACCGAACTCCTCGACGACTGGTTCGACGACTGGCCGTCGGGCTACGACAGCAACGACCAGTCCCTGATCTACGGCATCGTGGGCGAACAGGGTGCTGTCCTGCAGACCAACTACATCTACGACAACGTGCAGGTCGCCACGGACATCGACCCGCTGCTCCTCGACGGAGGGATGGGCGGGGACATCTTCCGGGTGAAGGGGTACGTCCCCTACGTCGGCATCGTGGGCGATCGCGTGGAGTACGTGAAGCGGGTCGACAAGGCGGTGTCGGTCTGCTCGCGCCCCCTCGACGGGATCGGGGAGACGTGCGCTCTGGTCGCCACGCTGGGTAGCGCATCGCACAGTGTCATGGCCGACCGGTCCGGTGCTGCGATCCGCCTGGAGCTCAACGGCGTCGAGTACCTCTGGGAGAACTCCCAGCTGACGCGTGTGTCCTACGTCGGTTCCTCCGCCGTCTGGACGGGCATCGGCGACCCGGACCGACCGCTGTTGCGCGTGTCCACCACCTCCTCGGGGAGCATCCAGGAGGTGGCAGCCGACGGGGCGTCCACCAAGCTGTTCGACGACTTCGGCGACCCGATCACGCCGCACTACCTCGACCTCGCAGCCGACCGGGTGGCCGGCTTCGACAAGCGACTGAGCGCGTGGAGCCGTTCGCTGTCCGCCGAGGCGATCGGCCCTGAGTCGGTCTTCGGGGCCCACACCTCGACCGTGGCGCTCTCTTCCGGTCGCACCGTCGTTGAGGGCGAGACCGCGCTGACCTTCTACGACCGCGGCACGAAGAAGTCGACCTTCGCGACCACGGGGTCCCTTGTCGACGCCAGCGGCCCGTACGCGTTGGTGAACGTGGCTGGCAAGGGCTCCATCCGCACCTCCTCCGGCGCGGTCGCTGCCACCAACCCGGTCGGCATCTTCGGCAGCCGGTACGTCAGCAAGGTCGATGCCAGCCACTTCAGGGTTCTGGATGTGGCAGACCCGCAGTACGCGGTCGGCCCCATCGAGTTGACCGCCGGCATGGGTACGTGGACTCCCTTCCAGACTCGAATGTGGGGCGATTGGGCCAGCTTCGACATGGAGGTGGGCGACGCGATCAACACCCACGTCTACAACGTCGCCGACAACGAGTGGGGCGGCCTTTACGAGAACGGTTCTGTGATCTCCCTCGGCGACGGTGTAGCCGTCGTCTGGGACCACATCGCGGAGAAGCTCGTGTTGTGGAACTACGTCACCGACGAACGGGTCGACATCGAAGGTGACATCGCGGCGCTCGACGATGCCAACCACCTCGTCTATGCCGACGACGACGAGCTGATCGTCACCACCGTTCCGGGTGCCGGTGCTTCGGCGCCGCGCATCCTCGGCATGGTGGCGCCGTCCACGAGCTTCAACCCCAACGCGGGACCGTGGAAGGTGGACTTCGACGCCACCAAGCCGCTGGCCGAGTCCGTGCTGGAGATCAGCCACGGCACCGGAGAGGACAAGGTGATCGACAGGGTGATCACCGTCCCGGCGTCCACCGACGGCTCCCTCCGCGGCGTGAGCTGGGACGGCCGCAACGACGACGGCGAGTGGCTGGCCGACGGTGACTACGCCTGGACGCTGCGCACCGCTGTGGTCAGCGACGAATCCCCGGCGCTGGTTGCGATCGACGGCACCTCGCCGGTGACCGGCATCGTGACGGTGAAGGCGGCGAACCTGGGCACGGCGACGGGCCCGACGCCGAAGATCTCCGACACGACCCCGACGGTCGCCCAGACCCTGACCGCGACCCCGGGTGCCTGGACGCCGGCGAACGTGCAGCTGGCCTACCAGTGGTACCGCGGCACGACCGCGATCCCGGGGGCGACCGCGTCGACCTACGCCGTGCAGCCGGCCGACGCCGGGCAGGCACTCAAGGTGAAGGTCACCGGCAGCTGCCCGGGGACGGAGTCGTTCTGCCGGGGGTACGCGACAGCGTCGAAGACCTCTGCTGCCACCTCGACGGTGGCGAAGGCGACCATCACCCCTGCGCCGGTGCCGACTCTGGACGCCACCTCCGCGGTGGTCGACACCCCGCTCACGGCGACCACCGGGGTCTGGGGGCCCGATCCGGTCACCCTGTCCTTCCAGTGGTACAAGGTGAACTCGAAGGGCACGTCCTCGGCGATCAAGGGCGCCACGGCGACCACCTTCACCCCGACCGGCGCCGAGGTCGGCTACAAGCTGAAGCTCAAGGTCACGGGCACCAAGCCGGGCTACACCACCAAGGGGGTGTACTCGGCGTTGACCGGCAGGGTGGCCACGGCGAACTTCACCTCGGTGGCGGACCCGACGGTGACCGGCTCGGTCAAGGTCGGCATGCCGCTGACCGCTGTTCCTGGCGCCTCCGACCCGGCCGCGAGCTACTCCTACCAGTGGTACCGCGGAACGAGCACCATCAGTGGCGCGACCGCGGCCACGTACCGCACGACGGCGACCGACCTCGGCAAGCAGATCCGGGTTCGGGTCACGTACAAGCGCTCCGGCTACGTCAGCGTCTCCCGCTACTCGGCGTTCACCGGCGCGATCGAGCCGGGGATCATCGCGGTCACGCCGAAGCTGGATGACACGACTCCGGTGGTGGGCCAGGTGCTGAAGATCACCGACGCGACCTCGATCGGGTCCTGGAATCCGTCCGATGCCACGGCGGCCTACCAGTGGTACCGCGACACCACCGCGATCCCGGGTGCGACCGAGGCGACCTACGAGGTGCAGTCCGCGGACGTCGGCAAGGCGATCAAGGTGAGGGTGACCGGGTCGAAGGACGGCTACTCCTCGGTGGCCAAGACCTCGGCGGCGTCCAGCGACGTGGCCAAGGGCACGTTCACCACGAAGCCGGTCCCGACGATCGAGGGCGAGCTGACGGTCGGCTCCACGCTGACAGCGGTGCACGGCGACTGGTCACCGGCGCCGACCTCGTTCACCTACGCCTGGTACCGGTCCGGTACCGCGATCACCGGCCAGGCCGCCAGCACCTACACGGTGGTGGCTGCCGACGCCGGCAGGACGATCACGGTGAAGGTGACCGCCGTCCGCAGCGGCTTCACGTCGGCGAGCGCGACCTCGGCGGGCGCGCTGATCCCGGCCTGATCCGGGTCAGCCGCAGGCCGGCGTGCCCCCACCGATCGTGCGGGCGCGCTGGTCGGTGCTGCCCAACCGGTAGGTGAACCCGTCGGCGAGGGTGACCACGAGGTCGTCGCCGGACGTCGACGTCGTCGCGTCCTCCCGGTCGAGGAGCGACTCTCGCTCGGGGCGCCACTCCGTCCCCCGCGGCAACCTCAGGCCGGCGGTGCCGGCCTCGGGCTCGACCTGCCACTGCCGGGCAACGGCCGGCCGGCCGGCGAAGGTGATCTGCAGCGCTCCCCAGCTCAGCACGGTCGCCGCGCCCTCGCAGGACGGGGCGCTCGAGGGGGCGCCCAGCGCGGTGGCGAGGGACTCCCTCGCCTCGGCGGGGGAGGTGCGGCCGAGCACCACCCCACCCACGCGATCAGGGAGGACCGTCACGGATCGGCTGGGCGGCCGGGGTGCCTGGCCGGACGGGCGCGGCCGGGTCGTGGTCGGGGTCGCGTCGGCGGCCGGCGTGGACCACGACAGCGTCGGCGTGACGGTCGTGGACGACGGCAGGGGGGTGCCGGGCTGCGTGCATCCGCCGAGGGTGAGCAGGACCGACACCGCCACCACGGATCTGGTTGGCACTCCCACCGGTCGTCCTCTCCTCGCTCGATCGTCATGGTAGGGCCTCGGCGAGGAGCGCCCTGCCACCCCGGGGAGCGTCGGGTGGCAAAGGACCGTGCAAGTGCCCCCGACCTTTCCCTACACGCTGAGATCGGCGGGCGGTAGCCTTCGCTTGTCGGCGGTCGATGGGGATGCGCTCGCCGGTGGGGGAATGATGCTCGCGAGCCAGCCCAACCGCTCGGGATTCGGACGCCGCTGGGTCGCCGTGGGCGTCGGCCTCGTCCTGGCCGCCGGCGCGATGGTGCCGCTGGCGACGCCGGCCGCCGCGGAGGAGGACGGCGTGCCGGTGGCGACCGGTCCGCGTCCCACCCGGGTCCTCGCGGCCTCAGGCACCGACCTGGTGATCAGCGACGTGGACGTCACGGCCGGCACCGGCCGGACGCTCATCTCGCACGACAACGGCCTGACCACCGAAGCCGTCGAGGACGTCCCGACCCGTCCGGCCGACGTGGTCGCGCGAGGGGCGGCCGCCTGGCGTGAGGGCAACACCGTCCGGCTGCTCAACCTCGCCACGGGGGACGCCGGCCAGGTGACCCTGACCGGGACGCTGTCCGGCGTCAGCACCACCCACGCCGTGGTGGACGCCTCCGGCTTCCGCCTGGTCGACCTGGGGACGCTCGAGGAGGCGCCGCTCTCGCTGGACAATGCGCTCCGGCCCCCGTCGAACGCGATCTACCCGGGGGAGTCCTGGGTGGTCGGCGACGACGCCCTGCTGCGGCTGATCCGCTACACGTCCTCCCGCAACGGCGCCTACTCCCGCTACCTCGACGTCGACCCGGTCCCGGTCGCCGGCGGCATCGGTGCCGCCCCGTTCCGGATCAGCGGCTGGGTGCCGTACCTGGGCCTCACCCGGGTGCTGGTGAACGCCGTGTCCACCCCCGCCATCGAGTACGTCGTGCACTCGGGCAGCTCGGTGAGCTACTGCACGCGCCTGCTCACCGACGCCCGGACCCTGCCGAAGGCCTCGTGCAGGAAGCTGCTCTCCACGTCGTCGTCGGTCACGACCGCGGCCGTCGGTGCCGCCCGCTACGGCGAGGTGATCGGGCTCTCGGTCAAGCGGAAGCCGTTGCTGTTCCAGGCCGGCAAGGTGGTCAAGGTCAGGACGCCCGCCGGCGCCACCGTCAACGAGTTCACCGGGGTGGGCGATCCGGCCCGTCCGCTGGTGCGGTCGGGGAACGACCTGGCCGCCAGCACCTACGCCGTCGACACCGCCGGTGTCCTCTCGCTGCTCTACGCCGACCTGACCGGGCCCAAGCCGCCGTCCGGCCTCGACCTGTCGGCCACCCGGCTGACGGGCCTCGACGGGCGCGAGCGGGCGCAGGGCTGGTACCGCCCGGTTGACGGGGCCGGGGTCGGCGACGAGACCCTGCTCGCCGGGGCGACCCGGGCGCTCAGGACCTCCGCTGGACGCATGGTGGCCGACACCGCCTCCGGCCTGCGCTTCTACGACCGCGACGCCCTCACCGGCACCGCGAAGGCGGTCTCCTCGCTGCAGGACGTCAGCGGGCCCTACACCTGGGTGAAGAAGGGGTCGGCGTCGACGGTCCTGCTCCCGGGCGGGACGTCGGTGGGCACGCGGGTCGCGGCGATCTTCGGCAGCCGGGTGGTGGAGTTCAACGCCTCCCGCACCGGCGGCACGCTGCGCGACCTGGTCACCGGTGTCTCGTTCAACCTCCCACCGGTCGCGGAGGACTACGCCTACGGTGCCGCGATGCTGTTCGGTGACTTCCTCGTGCTCGCCTCGACGGCCGGGGAGGCCCAGCTCGTCGAGGCGTGGCAGGTCACCCCGGACCACCTCGGTGACCTGATCGGGTCGGCGCAGTCCGCCTGGCCGGTGGCGATGGGCGACGGCGTCGTCGTCCTGTTCAACTCCAACACCGGGTACTACCACCCCTGGCCGCTGACCGACGACTTCAACGCCGCGCAGGACGGCTCCCAGCCGATCCTGGACGCCGCCGCAGACGTGGCGCCGGCCGTGGACGGCGACGCCACCCTGGTCTACTCCACAGGCACCCGGCTGCTGACCGTCGACCTGACCAGCTACCACGACGTGGCGCTGGTCGCCGACACCGAGGCCCGCGTCCTCGGCTCCGTGGCGCCGGCCCGGTTCGAGGTCAACGCCACCTGGACCCTCGACCTCGACCTCACCAAGGCCGTCGACGCGGGGAAGGTCGAGATCCTGGACGGCACCGGCGCGGTCGTGCGGACGATCGCCACCCCGGCCTCCACGGACGGGTCGCTGCGCGCCATCTCCTGGGACGCGATGACGGACCTGGCCGAAGTGGCCCCCGACGGGATGTACACCTGGCGCTACGTCGCCGACTCCGCCGACGGCACCGGTGCGGTCACCACCGTCGCCGGCGACGCCACCCCCACCGGCACGGTCACCCTGTTCACCACCCCGGTGAAGGCCGGTACGCAGAAGGTCGCCGGCACGCTGCGGGTGGGGGCCACGGTCAGCGCGTCGGGCACGTGGACACCCCCGCTGCTCACGATGGGCTACCGCTGGTTCCGCTCCGGCGTCCCGATCGACGGGGCGACCGCTGCCCGCTACACGATCGTCCCGGACGACCTCGGCAAGACCCTCGCGGTCGAGGTCGCCGGCACGAGCCGCCGGGGCAGCATCGTCACGGTGATGTCGACGAACAGCGCCAGGGTGGCCGCCGGCCGGTTCGCGATTCCCACGCCGAAGCTGACCGGGACCGCAGCCGTCGGCCAGTCGCTGGTCCTGGTGCGCGGTGACTGGAGCCCCGAACCCGCCTACGCCTACGAGTGGTACCGCGGGACCACCCGGATCACCGGCCTGGACCCCCTCGCCACGTCCTACGAGCTGACCGCGGCGGACAAGGGCAGGAAGATCCGGGTGAAGGTGGTCGGCAGCGCGCCCGGCTACACCACGGCCTCCGCCTACACCGCCTACTCAGCGACGGTGGTCGCCTGATCCGGAGAAACGACGTGGGCGCCGGCACCCCCGAGAGGTGCCGGCGCCCACGGGCGTTCAGGCTCAGATCAGGCCGAGTTCCTTCACGGCGTCCCGCTCGTCGACCAGCTCGGCGACAGAGGCGTCGATCTTCGCGCGGCTGAACTCGTTGAGCTCCAGGCCCTGGACGATCTCGTACGTGCCGTTCTTGACCACGCACGGGAACGAGGAGATGAGGCCCTCGGGCACGCCGTAGGAGCCGTCCGACGGCACCGACATCGACACCCAGTCGCCCTCGGGCGTGCCGAGCACCCAGTCGTGCATGTGCTCGACGGTGGCGTTCGCGGCGGAGGCGGCCGAGGAGGAGCCCCGGGCGGCGATGATCGCTGCGCCCCGCTTGGCCACGGTCGGGATGAAGTCGTTCTCGAGCCAGGCCTGGTCGTTGATCAGCTCGGCGGCGTTCCGGCCGTCGACGTCGGCGTGGAACAGGTCGGGGTACTGGCTGGCGGAGTGGTTGCCCCAGATCGTCATGTGCTTCACCGAAGTCACCGCGACGCCGGTCTTCTTGGCCACCTGGCTGATCGCGCGGTTGTGGTCGAGCCGGGTGAGGGCGTTGAAGCGGTCGTTGGGGATGTCGGGGGCGTTGTTCATCGCGATCAGCGCGTTGGTGTTCGCCGGGTTCCCGGTGATCAGCACCTTGATGTCGTCCGCGGCGACCTTGTTCAGGGCCTTGCCCTGGGCGGTGAAGATGGCGCCGTTGGCGCTGAGCAGGTCGGCCCGCTCCATGCCGGCGGTGCGGGGACGGGCGCCGACGAGCATGGCGAGGTTGACGCCGTCGAAGACCTTCTCCGCGTCGTCGCCGATCTCGACCTTGCTCAGCAGCGGGAACGCGCAGTCGTCCAGCTCCATCACGACGCCCTCGAGCGCCTTCAGGGCCGGGGTGATCTCGAGCAGGCGGAGCTCGACGGGCTGGTCGGGCCCGAGCAGCGCGCCGCTGGCGATGCGGAACAGCAGGCTGTAGCAGATCTGGCCGGCTGCGCCGGTGACAGCTACCTTGACGGGGGTCTGGCTCACGATGGGCTCCTCGATGAGTGTGATGCAGGGTACGAGTCGCATCCGACGCTAGCAGTTGGCGACGCGTCCGGGAGCACGCTTCCAGCCCCTGCCACGGCCGCTGGGAATTGGTGCAGTCAGCCGGTGCGCCGCGGGAGCCTGCGCGCCCGGGCGGGTGCGCCCGCGTGCGCGGGGAACGGGCGAGCAGCCGCCGGGCGCGCGACCCGGCGGGGTGCGGGATGGTACGGTCGCGGAAGGTTGACCGTGTCCGCCCAGGCGGCCACGACAGACGGGAGCGGGAATGGCGCGAGCGCCCCACGCCAGGACGCGCGGGCGGCGGCACGCCGCCCGGATCACGGCTGCGCTCGGCGTCCTCACGCTCGCCCTCACCGGGCTGGTGCCGGCGCCCGCCGCCTCCGCCGAGGACGGGACGGACCTCCGCGTCAACCTGCCGGAGACCACGTCGCTGCCCGTCGTCGTCGCCGCGTCCGGCGAGGGAGTGCTGCTGGACGTCAGCCAGGGCGCCACGCCGCGCTACCGGGCCACCACCGACGACGGCGCCACCTTCACCACCCCGGACGACCGCGGGCTCACCGACGGCCGCCTCACCACCGCGCGGGACGGCCGGCTCGTCAGTGTCGTCCCCGGTGACGGGGACGGGACGACCTCGAGCATCTACACCTACGACTTCGCCACCGGCACCACCGCCGACCCGGTGACCGTGCCCGCGGCCGACCTGCTGACGGCCGACGACCGCACGGCGGTGTTCACCGACGACACCGGCGCCTACGAGGCCTTCGACCTGGCCACCGGCGAACAGCGGGCGCTGGCCTACGCCCCGCAGTTGCCCGAGGAGGACGTGGCGGTGTCCCTCGGCGGGGGCACGACCGCGCTGATGGTCCAGACGATGTCCACCGCGTCCGGCCTGGCCGCGACCGGCTACCTCGACCTCGTCCCGCTCGACGGCAGCGCCGGCCCGGGCCGGGTCGCCGTCCCCGGGCTCGTCGCCGCCGCCGTCCGCGGCGACCAGGTCGTGTACGCCCAGGCCGCGACGACGTCCACCGGCTCGCAGAGCCTGTGCTTCCGTGCCCTCGGGACGTGGCTGGACGCGCCGTCGTGCCGCACGCTCAAGGTGGCCGGCCTGCGCGACCAGCGCTACGTCGGCGTCGACCTGGCAGCCGGCCCGGACTGGGCCCTCTGGTCCATCTCCTCCGACGCCGGGACAGCGTCCTGGGTCGTGGCCGGCACGACGAGCGCGGCCGGGCCTGTGGCGGTGCAGGCGACGGAGGAGACCGAGCTGTCCTGGATCGGCGACCCCGGGCGTCCGGTGGCCGTGGTGCCCGACGGCGACCCCGGCTTCGTCGGGTCGGTCGCGGACGACGGGTTCATCAGCAAGCGCTTCGGGTTCCCGGGCACGCCGGTGGTGGAGAGCGTGCTCGAACTCACCCCCGACCGGGTCACCGGCCTCGACAACCGCCCTACCGTGACCACGGAGGACTACCAGGCCTGGCAGCGCAGCGTGTCGGCCACCGCGATCGGTGAGGAGCAGACGCCGTTCCCGCGCGGGCTCGACGTCGGCACCTCCGGGGCGCGGACGCTGCTCGACGACGGCACCAAGCTGCGGCTCTACGACCGCGGCGACTACGTGCGCAGCCTGTCCCCGGGCACGTACGGGTCGCTGCCGGGCCTGATCAGCGGCCCCTACTTCCCGGCCTACGCGCTGTCGTACCAGCAGGCCCTGTCGGTGGACGGGAAGGTGCTCAAGACCGCCACCCTGCGTGGCCTGTTCGGCTCGCTCGTCCTCGTCCGCACCAACGCCAAGCTGGGCCGCTACGACGTGGTGGACCTCGCCGGCGGCCCGTCGGTGCGGGTGAACGTCCCGGTCGCCTACCGCGTGCAGGGGTTCAGCCTGGGCGGCCTGTGGGGCGACTGGGCGTTCGGGTACACCTTCGACTCCAGCGGCGTGCCCTGGACGCTGGCGATCAACTACCGCACCGACGAGGTGCACAGCCGCTACGGGCTGCCGGTCGACTACGGCAACGGCTTCGTCGTGGTGAAGTACGCCGACACCGCGGAGGACGGCTCGGACGTGCTGGGCCTCGAGGTGTGGAACCCGGCAACCGGCCAGGCAGAGTCGATCCCCGACACCGACTGGGACCAGGTCGTCACCGACGGCACCGCACGGCTGGCGTACTCCACCTCTTCCGAGCTGGTGCTGCGCACCCTCGACGTGGTTCCGACCTCCGCCCCCCGTCTGCTCGGGGCCTTCGCCCCGGCCAGCCTGAACCTGATCACGGCCGCCCGGTCGTGGCCGCTCGAACTCGACACCACCAAGGCCGTGGAGGCCGGCACGCTGACCATCACCGACGCGGACGGCGAGGTCGTCCGCACCCTCACCACCGAGGCCGGACCCGACGGCTCCGTCCGCGGCATCGCCTGGGACGGCCGTGACGAGGACGGCGAGGACGTGCCGGTCGGCGACTACACGTGGCAGCTGGTCGCGGCGGCCACCGACGGCAGCGGCAACGTCGTGGGCGTGGACGGGGCGTCCGACGTCGGGGAGGAGGCCGACGGGACCAACGGCGTGACCGGGACGGTCCACGTCATCCGCGAGTACCTCGGCACGATCGCCGGCGCGACCCCCACGATCTCCGGTACGGCGAAGGTCGACCGGACGCTGACCGCCCGGCCGGGCACCTGGACGCCGGGGGGCACGTCCCTGGGCTACCAGTGGTACCGCACGACCAGCAAGGGCACGACCGCCATCGACGCGGCCGTGACGGCCACCTACAAGGTGACGTCGACCGACGTCGGCGCCCGGCTCAGCGTGAAGGTCACCGGCCAGCTCGAGGGCTGGAAGCCGACGGCGAAGACGTCCGCGAAGACCTCCACCGTGGTGAAGGCGAGCTTCACCCAGACGCCGACCCCGACCATCGACGACCGGACCCCGACGGTCGGCGACACCGTCAGCGCGTTCGCCGGCACCTGGGAGCCGGCTCCGGTCGGGCTCTCCTACACCTGGTACAAGGTGTCGTCCTCGGGCAAGTCGTACGTCCTGCCCGGCAGCGGGCCGTCCTACGAGGTGAAGGCGACAGACGCGAAGTACCGGCTGAAGGTGAAGGTGACCGGGACGAAGGCCGGCTACACGACCACCAGCCGTACCTCGAAGCTCACCTCCGCGGTGGCGAAGGCCTGAGCCGGACGCCCGAGGGGCGGGACGTCCCCGGGCGAAGGACTGCGCGGGCCGTCCCCGCGGTGGTACCTTTCGCGCCAGGACCGTGCGCTGGGGGTGTGCACGGCACGGGGGGACAACGCCATGGCACTGGAGCGTGCAGTCAGGCAGCATTCACGAACTCACGGCCGCAGGGTGGCCGCGGCGATCGGCGCGTTTGCGCTCGCCGTGGCCGGGCTCGCGGTCTCCGCGGCCCCGGCCAGGGCCGAGGGCCCGACGAAGGTCCCGCTGACGACCCACTCCGTCCCGGCCGCCCTGATGGGGCTGGTCGACGGGGTGCTGGTGACCGCGAGCGACGAGGGCGGGACGCACGTCCGTGCCCCGGGAGGTGGCTGGGACACCACTGACCTCGACCGCTCGCTGCGCCCTGCGGACGTCACCTACCTCGACCACGGGACGCTCGTGGCGCTGGCCGGGGACACCGTCGAGGTGCTCGACACGGCGAACAACCTGGTGAACCCGATCGAGGTGGGCGAGGGACTGTGGACGGCCAACGCCACCACCGCCGTCCGGGTCGCCGGCTGGGAGAACGGGAACGTCGAGGCGTGGGGAGTGGACCTGGCCACGTGGGACGCACGAGCCCTCGACTGGCCGCTGAACGGCGGCCTGCCGACCGGCGCCCTCGAGGACACCAGCGGCCTCGGCCAGGGCTGGATCTCCGACGACGCCTGGGTCGCGCCGATGATCTACCTGACCGCTGCCAACAAGCTCGTCGCCACCGACCTGGACGTGATCCCGCTGGTCGAGGGCCTGGACGCCTACTCCGTGCGGCTCACCGGGGCCACGGTGCTGTGGGCGGACCAGACGGCCGGGCAGCCGCTGCGCTACGTCGCGCTCGCGGGCACCACCCTGCGCTCGTGCACGGTGGCGACGCCCACGGCGACGCCGTCCTGCGTGACCATGAAGACGAAGGTGAAGACGCGTCCGTCCGTGCACGCCTTCGGCAGCGTGCTGGGCCTCACGATCGGCTCGACGTCCTACCTGTGGCAGGCGGGCAAGCTGGTCACCGTGACCGGGATCCCCCGCGGGACCACGGCGGCGTTCACCGGCGGCGGCGTCGGCGACGCCACCCTGCGCCCGATGCTGGCGGCCCGCGGCTCCAGGCCCGGCTTCTACACCGTGAGCACGAAGGGCAGGGCGACCCGGACGGTGACCGCCGTTGTCGAGGCCGTCACCGAGCGCAGCCTCGACCTCGGTGCCGGCTGGCTGGTGGGCACGGACAACGCGGGCAGCGAGCGGGCGTGGATGCGCTCGCTGGCGGGGGGCACGATCGGCACCGAGAAGGTGCTGACCACCAAGGGCAGGCAGGTGCGCACCAGCGGCGACCGCGTGGCGGTCAACGGCAAGGACGGGCTGTGGTTCTACCGCGGTGGCACCCGGACGGCGACGTTCAAGGCCGTGCCGGCCCTGCTCTCGCTGAGCGGCCCGTACGCCCTGGTCAGGGAGAAGAACGGCACGGCGACGCTGCGCACCGAGTCGCGGGTCGTCGCCACCGGCATCACCGGGGCGGTCGCGCAGTTCGGCAGCTACGTCGCCCAGCTCGACGAGGCCGCCGGGACGGTCACCGTGCGTGACTGGGCCGGTGGCACCGGCGTCCCGGTCGGCGACCCGCTGCCCTTCGAGCCCGCGTACGGCGACCTGGTGGCCGCCGGGCTGTGGGGGGACTGGCTGATGCTGGGCTACGAGGACTACGACCTCGACACCGACACCACCACGCCCCGGGTCGTGGTCTCCAGCGTCCTCGAGCCAGACGTCAGCTACGGGCCGAGGAACTACTACGCGCCGGTGCTGGGCGACCACGTGGTCGCGGCCGTCGACGAGACCGGTCACGGCGTGGTCTGGGACTTCCGGTTCGGTGGGACGTCGCCGTCGTTCGCCCCGATCGGCGGCCCGGCGATCAGCTCGTCGGGTTTCCTCTCCTACACCACCGAGTACGACGAGCTCTGGGTCACCTCCCTCGGCGGCTCCGCCGGCGGACTGGGCCAGGCACGGGCGCTGGCGGTGAGCGCCGGTCCGGCCTCCGGCGCGGCCAGCTTCCGCGCCTACGACGGATGGCGCGTCCCGTGGAAGGTCTCGGTCGAGGCGACGAAGGCCCTCGACGCCGGCACTCTCCGGATCCGCCTCAACGGCACGGTGATCGCCGAGCGTCCCACCGTGGCCTCGGCGACCGGCACCATCACCGGCACCTGGGACGGGATCGACGACACCCAGGGCAGGCCCGCCGACACCTCTGCTCCCGACCTTGCCTACACCTGGGAGCTGGACGTCGATGCCACCGACCAGACGGGCCCGCTGACGTCGATCAGCGGCGACGCGATCGGTGGTGACCTCACGGTGGAGAACGACACGATCCCCTACCCGCTGGCGACGCCGAAGATCACCGACACGACGCCCGTCGTGGGGCAGGAACTGGGGATCGTGGCGGTGCCGCACGCGCCGGATGCGGTGTTCGGCTACACGTGGCGGCGCGGGAGCACCGTCGTCGGGCACGACGCCACCTACGTGGTCACCCCGGCCGACCTGGGCAAGAAGCTCAGCGTTCGGGTGGTCGCGATCGGCGACATCTACACCGAGGTCGTCAAGACCTCCGCGTCGACCTCGGCCGTCGGCAAGGGCACGATGACCCGCGCCACGGTGAGTATCGACGCCGCGCCCCAGGTCGGTGCCCTCCTCACGGCCAGCACGGCGGGCTGGGTGCCGGCCTCTCCCGCCGAGACCTTCCGGTGGTACCGCCTGGGCGCACCGGGCTCCACGCCGAAGCTCGTCCACACCGGACCGACCTACACCCCCGTCCCGGCCGACTTCGGCCGTCTGCTGAAGGTGGTGGTCACGGCCAGGGCGCCCGGCTACAAGGACGCGACGGCCAGCGCCGTCACCTCCGGACCGGTGACCGCCGGGTAGCCCGTCCGGGGACTGCCCACGGCACGCCTTCCGCCGTAGCCTTGTTGACTGGGGGAACCGCTCGTCGCAGCACACCACCGGCCTGGCGGGGTCGAGAAGGGAGCGACGATGCGGTCTTCGGCGTACCTGCGAACGGGTGCCGCCCTGGCGGCGTCCGTGCTGGTTGTCGGCCTGCTGCCGTCCGCGTCCGTGCAGGCCGAGGAAGTCTCGGAGTGGCGGACCCCGCTGACGCGGGTCCCCCAGCCCACACAGGTGGTGGCCGCCTCCGGTGACTCCGTCCTGGCCTGGGTGCACCACTCCTACCGGCTCTCCACCGACGGCGGCGCGACCTGGAGCGAGGTCGACCCCGGGCTGGACCCCTGGTTCGCCGGCACCGCGGACTTCGTCGAGGACGGCCATGCCGCGGTGGCCACGGACGAGGGCGTGACCGTCGTCGACCTGGCCACCGGTACCGGCACCACCGCGAGCCTCGCGCCCCTGGCCCTCGCCGCCGCCGCGCAGCCGGTCGCGGCCACGTCCGACCGCGACGCCCTGCTGCGCGACGGCGACCGGGTCGTGGTCAGTCACCTCGAGGGCGGGTCGTTCGGGCCCCCCGTCGCCGTCGTCCCGCAGGACCTCCCCACCCCGTCCGCGTCGGCCTCGCAGGAGGTCGGCTGGTCGATCGACCACCAATTCGGCTACCGCACCGTGATCCACCGGACGCGTGGCGCGAAGGTCACCGCCACCGACATCGACGCGTTCGCCCTCGGCGGCGAGGCAGGCCCGTCGGCGTTCCGGGTGACCGGGGCGCTGCTCCACCTGCGCGCGCTGGACGGGACGCGGCTGGAGTACGTCACCCGCAGTGGCACCGCCGTGTCGCGCTGCGTCCGCGACGTCGCCCGCGGGACGAGTTCCTGCCGCGTCCTGCGGCGCGTCCCCACCTCCCACGCTCCCGTGATCGTGCAGAAGCAGGGGACGGTGCTCCTGCTCCAGGACCGCAAGGCCTGGTACACCTGCGACACGGCGTCCGGGGGCTGCACGCTGAAGTCCATCCCGCTGAAGGGGAGGGTGCTCAGCACCCAGTACGACGCGGTCGGCGACCCGACCCGGCCGCTGGTGAGCGTGGCGGCCGGAGGGCTCGACCCGTTCTACGCGGTCGCCCCCGGGCCGGTGCTCGTCAAGCGGTTCGACCCGCTGGTCGCGAAGGCGTCCGTGGTCGGGCTGAGCATGGGCGTGAACCGGTTGGTCGGCTGGGACGACCGCCTCGGCGGCGCGGTCTGGCAACGTCCGCTCGGGGACGGCATCGGGGCGGAGAAGCGCCTCGCCGACCGGGCGGAGGCCGCGCTCGCCTCCGCCGGACGGACCGCGGTGGCCACCGCCTCGGGGGTCGCCTTCTACGACCGCTCGACCGCCGTCTCCCGCGGCTCGGCGGTGAACGCCCTGCTCGGGTTCAGCGGGCCGTACGCCCTGCTCGACCGGGGGTCCGGCTGGTTCGACCTCACCGGCTACGCCGGCGTCCCCATGGGCAGCTACGTCCGCGCGCCCGGGCACGTGCGGGCGATCTTCGGCACGCGCGTGCTGGGAGGCACCGACTGCCTCCAGGGCTCGGCGATGTGCACCGGCAGCGGGGACGGGGAGACCACCCTCGTCGTCACCGACCTGCTCGACGCCACCTATCGCCGCCCGATCCCGCTCCCCGACGGCGTCGACGCCCGCACCAGCCACGTGCAGGCGGCGTTCCTGTGGGGCGACCGCGTCGCGGCGAGCTTCACCTCCGCTGATCCCGGCACCGGCGAGACCACCGTTCGGTCGGCGGTGTACGACCTGGTCGCCGGCACCTGGGGAGACCTCCAGGACGCGCGGCTGCTCGGCCTCGGCGACGGCTACGCCGTGCGGGAGGACGGTGACGGGCTGAGCGCCTGGGACTACGTCACCGGCGAGACCTACCGGCTCTCCGACACCGACGGCGGCACGACCGTGACCGCCGGCGCCGACACCCTCGCCTACGCCAACGACGACGAGATCGTGGTGCGGCGGGTCCCCGGCGCAGGGGCGTCGGCTCCGCGGGTGCTCGGCGTCGTCGGCCCGGCGGGCTGCAACGCGTGGGACTGCGCGTGGGCGCCCCAGTTCGACCTCACGAAGGCGCTCGACGCGGGGCAGGTGGTGATCCGCGATCCCCAGGGCGAGGTGGTCCGGACGCTGCGCACCGCGGCGACCACGGACGGGTCCGTCCGCGGCGTCACCTGGGACGGCCGGTCCGACACCGGCGGGTTCGTGGCCGCCGGTGACTACCGGTGGCAGCTGGTCGTCGCAGCGGCGGACGGCAGCGGCACCGCCACCGGTGTCGACGGCACCTCCGTGCCGGGCGGCACGATCGCGGTCACCCGGACCCACCTCGGCACGGTGGCCCTCAGCAAGGTCGCCGTCTCCGACACGACGCCCGCCGTCGACCAGGAACTGACCGCCGACGTGGTCCTGCGTCCCGCCGACGCCGACCTCACCTACACGTGGTACTCCGGCTCGGCGGTGGTCAGCACGGGGGCGGGCGAGGCGTACGCGTCCTACCGCGTGCAGCCGACCGACCTGGGCCGCCGCCTGAAGGTCGTGGTGTCGGCCGAGCGGGAGGGCACGTACCCCGCCACCCGGGGGTCGGCGAGAACGAAACCGGTCGCGGCAGCGCGGTTCACCGACGTGGCCGCCCCGGTGCTCGCCGTCGACGGCAACAGCGTGCGTGCCACCGTCCCGGACTGGGCACCGGCGGCCACCCTCGCACTGCAGTGGTACCGCCTCGTCCCGGGCAGGGCGTCGGTGAAGATCGGCACCGGGCCGGACTACACCCTCCTCGCCGCCGACAACGGGGCACGACTGAAGCTGGTGGTCACGGGCAGCCGTCCCGGCTACCGGACGGCGACCGCGTCCGCGACGACCGGGCCCGTGTCCTTCGTGCCGTAGCCGTCGCTCCGTTGCCGTCCCGGGGCGTCACCCCTGGGCGCAGGCCAGGATCGCGCCGCCGGAGAGCGTGTCGGGACGGGTCGCACCCACCGGTCCCGACCAGGACAGGTGGCGGCGGGTCAGCGTCACCGTCCGCCGCCCGTCCGCGGTGTCGGTCTCCACGTCCGGCAGGCGCTCCAGGGTGGCGAAGGCCGGACGCCAGGCCAGGCCGTCGGCCAGCCGCACGCCGTCGGGGATCCGGGCGAGGTCGACCGTCCATCCCACCGCCACCGCTGCGCCACCGCTGCTGCCGTAGCGCACGGTGAGCCCGGGCCACGAGTGGTCCACGACGGCCAGCTGGCTGCGATCGTCCGCGGACTCGCACAGCTGGGGGTCGGCCACCTTGGCCCTGCCCAGCTCGGCGACCAGCATCGGGTTCACCTCCGCAACCCCGGCGCGTCCGAGCTGCCGGCCGCCGATGGAGGTGCCGCTGAGCACGATCGGGCCCTGCGAGGTGGCGCCACCCGAGGGCGACGGTGACCCCGTGGCTGCCGTCGGGGAGGGCGTCGTGGGCGTGGCGGTGGCAGCAGGGGCAGTGGTGCCCGCGGGCGCCGTCCCCGTCCCCACGGTGGCACCGGGCGCGGGGGTCGGGGCCGGCGTCGTGCAGCCGGCCAGCGTCCACACCCCGGCCAGGGCCAGGGCGACGATCCGGTTCCTCATGGTCCTCCACGGTGCGTCCCGGCGCTGCGACCGCCGGTGCCGCCCACCGTAGCCGGTGGGTCGCAACGTTCGGCGCATTCGTGGGCGGGTCGTGCAGCGCAGGGCGGGCGGCGCAGGGGTTCGCTGTGGCGCGAGTCCGGGGGCCGCGTCGATGCCGGGCCAAGTGACCGTCGCGGAGTCGGCGGACGGGGTGGGCCGGCTGCCGGGCTAGTCTGGCCGACATGCGCCTGATCCTCGTCCGCCACGGCCGCACGGCCTCCAACGTCGACTTCCTCCTGGACACCGCCGAGCCCGGCGCCGACCTCGACGAGGGCGGGCTGGCCCAGGCCGCGGCCCTGGTGGAGCGCCTGTCCCACCACGAGATCGAGGCGGTCTTCACCTCCACCCTGGTGCGCACGCAGCAGACCGCCCGCCCGGTGGCCGCGGCGCGCGGGCTCGAGCTCGAGGTGCTGCCCGGACTGCGTGAGATCTCGGCCGGTGACGACGAGCTGTCCGCCGACGCGACCCGCTACATCACCACGCTGATCGCGTGGGGCAAGGGCGACCCGGACGCGCGCATTCCCGGCGGGGAGAACGCCCACGAGTTCTTCGCCCGCTTCGACGACGCGATCGGCCGGATCGCCGCCGCGGGCCGCGAGGTGGTGATGGTCGTCAGCCACGGCGCAGCCCTGCGCGTGTGGTCGATGGCCCGCGTGGCGGGCTTCGCCGAGGCCCTCGGACGCGCACACCTGGACAACACGGGCGTGATCGTCGTCGACGGGTCCCCCGAGGACGGCTGGCAGCTGGCAGAGCTGATCGGCGTCCGGCACTTCGAGGACCCGGCGACCGGCGAGGTCGTCGAGCTCACGGCCGAGAGGATCGACCCCGTCGAGTGAGGCGCGCCACTGCCGTGGCCTTCGTTGCGGCGGCGGTCAGCTGAAGATGACCGTGCGGCCGCCGTCCAGCAGGACGCGGTGCTCGGCGAACAGCTTCACGGCCTCGGTGAGCGTCCGGCTCTCCTGCTCCTGGCCCATGGACACGAGCTCCGGCACCTCCATCGTGTGATCCACGCGTCGCACGTTCTGCTCGATGATCGGGCCCTCGTCCAGGTCGGACGTCACGAAGTGGGCGGTCGCGCCGATCAGCTTCACACCCCGGGAGTGCGCCTGCCGGTAGGGGTTGGCGCCCTTGAAGCCGGGCAGAAACGAGTGGTGGATGTTGATCGCGCGGCCCTCGAGCGCTTCGCACAGCTCCGGGGAGAGGATCTGCATGTAGCGGGCGAGCACCACCAGTTCGATGTCGTGCTCGGCCACCACGTCGAGGATGTGCTTCTCGACGGCGGCCTTGGTGTCGGCGTTCACGGCGTGCACCTCGAACGGGACGCCGTAGAACTTGGCGAGGTCGCCCAGGTCGGGGTGGTTGGCGATGATCAGCGGGATGGTGATCGGCAGGTGCCCCGAGCGGGTCCGGAAAAGCAGGTCGTTGAGGCAGTGACCAGCCCGGGAGGCGAGGACGAGCGTGCGCCGGCGGCGTCCCACGTAGTCGAGCACCCATTCCGCACCCAGGGAGTCCGCGATCGCCGTGAAGTCGCGCTCGAAGTGCGAGCGGTCGAAGCCGGACTGGACCTGCACCCGCATGAAGAAGCGGCCGGACTCGGTGGAGGTGAACTGCTGCAGCTCGGTGATGTTGCCCCGGGCCTCGACGATCGCACCGGTCACCTGGTGCACGATCCCGGGACGGTCCGGGCACGACAGGGTGAGCAGCCAGTGGGTCGAGTCGATCACGGCTGACAGGGTAGCGTCCCGCGTCCCCGCCCCGGCGTCGTCGTCCGCCGCGTCCTGGCCGGCTCCCTACGTGACGTTCGTTTCGCTGCGCGAGTTCAGGCAGCGGGCTGAACCACGCGTAGCGAGGCGGACGGCGGGACGCCCCGGGCGGGACGGTATGTTTTGCGGCAACGTCGCAACGCAGGAGGTTGTTCGGATGGCGAAGATCAAGGTCGTCGGCACGGTCGTGGAGCTGGACGGGGACGAGATGACCCGGATCATCTGGCAGTTCATCAAGGACCGCCTGATCCACCCCTACCTCGACGTGAACCTCGACTACTACGACCTGAGCATCGAGCACCGGGATGCCACCGACGACCAGGTGACGATCGACGCGGCGAACGCGATCAAGCGCGAGGGCGTCGGCGTGAAGTGCGCGACGATCACCCCCGACGAGGCCCGGGTCGAGGAGTTCGGCCTGAAGAAGATGTGGGTCTCGCCGAACGGCACGATCCGCAACATCCTGGGCGGCGTGGTGTTCCGCGAGCCGATCATCATCTCCAACATCCCGCGGCTGGTGCCGGGCTGGACCAAGCCGATCGTCATCGGCCGTCACGCCCACGGCGACCAGTACAAGGCGACCAACTTCAAGGTGCCCGGCGCCGGCCGGCTGACCATCACCTTCACCCCGGAGGACGGCTCCGAGCCGATCCAGCACGTCGTGGCCAACTACGGGCCCGACGGCGGCGTCGCGATGGGCATGTACAACTTCAACAAGTCCATCGAGGACTTCGCCCGGGCGTCCTTCAGCTACGGGCTGATGCGCAACTACCCGGTGTACCTGTCCACGAAGAACACGATCCTCAAGGCCTACGACGGCGCGTTCAAGGACATCTTCGCCGACGTGTTCGCCAACGAGTTCAAGGCCGAGTTCGACGCGAAGGGCCTCACCTACGAGCACCGCCTGATCGACGACATGGTCGCGTCCGCCATGAAGTGGGAGGGCGGCTACGTCTGGGCGTGCAAGAACTACGACGGCGACGTGCAGAGCGACACCGTGGCGCAGGGCTTCGGTTCTCTGGGCCTGATGACGTCGGTGCTGATGACCCCCGACGGCAAGACCGTCGAGGCGGAGGCCGCGCACGGCACGGTGACCCGGCACTACCGGATGCACCAGCAGGGCAAGCCGACCTCCACGAACCCGATCGCCTCGATCTTCGCCTGGACCGGCGGCCTGAAGCACCGCGGCAAGCTGGACGGCACCCCAGAGGTCACCGCCTTCGCCGAGACCCTCGAGCAGGTCTGCGTCGAGACCGTCGAGGCCGGGTTGATGACCAAGGACCTCGCCCTCCTCGTCGGCCCCGACCAGGCCTGGCTCACCACCGAGGAGTTCCTCGCCGCCCTCGACGAGAACCTCGCCGCCCGCCTCGGCTGAGCGTCGTCCCCTTCGAACCGCCCTGGCCCAACCCGTGTGGCGGCGGCCATCCTCCCGTCGAGGGCCAGCCTTCTCGCCGAGGGCTCGTCCCCTGGTGCTGGTCCTCGGCATCAAGGCTGGCCCTCGACCGTGGACGCTGGCCCTCGACCGTGGACGCGGCCCTCGATCGGCGTGGGTGGCGCCCACTGGCGAGGCGCGGGGGACGGGGGAGCGGTCGGGGATCTGCGAGAATGACCGCGTGACTTCAGGCCCGGCAGCAACGGCGCGCCCCGTCCTCGCACCCCTGCCCGAGCACCCGGCGGTCTCCTACGTGATGCCGGTGCTGAACGAGGCGGCCCACCTGGCCGAAGCGGTGGGCGCGGTGCTCTCCCAGGCGTACGACGGCGAACAGGAACTCGTGCTCGCCCTCGGTGCGTCGAGCGACGGCACGGACGAGGTCGCAGAGCGGCTGGCCGCGTCCGATCCCCGCGTCCGGTTGGTCGCCAACCCGCTCAACGACATCCCGATCGGCCTCAACCTCGCCATTGCGGCGAGCCGGCACCCGGTCGTCGTCCGGGTGGACGCCCATGCCGAACTGCCGCCGGGGTACACCGCGGCCGCCGTGGAGATCCTCCAGCGGACGGGCGCCGCCAACGTGGGCGGCGTGATGGAGGCCCGGGGACGCGGACGCTTCCAGCGCGCGGTCGCCCGCGCGTACAACTCCCCGTTCGGCCTGGGCGGTGGCTCGTGGCACCACGGCGAGGACGAGGCGGAGTGCGACTCGGCCTATCTCGGTGTGTTCCGCCGCGAGGTGCTCGATGAGGTCGGCGGCTACGACGAGACCCTCCGCCGCGCGGAGGACTGGGAGCTCAACCACCGCATCCGGGCCGCCGGCCACCTGATCCTGTTCACCCCCCGGCTGCGGGTGACCTACTGGCCGCGCGCAAGCTGGGACGCGCTCCGCCGCCAGATGTACGCCACCGGGGTGTGGCGGGGACACCTCGTCCGCCGCCACCAGTCGACGCCCTGGCGTTACCTGCCGCCGCCGGCCGTGGCGGTGCTGGTGGCGATCAGCCTTGCCGTCGCGCTGTTGCAGCTCCTCGGGATCGCCCGCGGCGCCGGATGGGCACTGGCCCACGTCCCGTCGCTCGGCTACCTGGCGGGCGTGACGGCCGTCGGACTCACCCGCCTCGGCGGGGACGGCCTGGTCGACCGGCTCCTCAACGTCGTCGTGCTGGCGACCATGCACCTGGGCTGGGGATCCGGCTTCATCCGCGGCTGGCTCGCCGGCGCCGAGTCCACGGTCGACCGGTCCCGCGTCCGCTGACGCCCGCCCGCCTGCTCGAGGCCCAGCCTCCACGTCGAGGCGAGCCCCCACTGTCGAGGCCAGCCCCCACGTCGAGGGCCAGCCTTCCGCGCCGAGGGCCAGCCATCTCGCCGAGGGCCAGCACCGGCGTCCTGGCCCTCGGCGTTAGCGCTGGCCCTCGGCGGGGGAGCGGGGCGAGGGCGCGACAAGCGGGACGCGACAAGCGGAGGGAGCGACTCAGCGGCTGCGACGGCGGACGAGGTCGGCGGCGGCGCGGGCGACGCGCGTGGCGCTGCCGCCGTCGGTCCACTCGTGGAAGGTGGACGCCAGGTCCCGGCTGTGGGCGGACGCGGACACCGCGGCCCCCGGATCGGTGAGGACGGCCTCCAGGCGATCGAGCACCTGGTCCCAGTCGGTGCTCCAGCTGCCACCGGCGAGCCACGAATAGTCCACGTAGAGCCCGCGCGAGGCCCGGTAGGACTCCAGGTCGGGCGCGAGGAGCAGCAGCGGGCGGCCGGTCACCGCGAAGTCGACCAGCATCGAGGAGTAGTCGGTGATCAGGGCGTCCAGGCCCCACAACAGCGGCATCGACTCCGGCTGCTGCTCCGCGGTGAGCAGGCGCACCCTGGGCGAGGCGTGGTTGTACTCGCCCACGCCGAGCGGGTGGGGGCGCACCAGCAGCACGAGGTCGAGCCGCTCACACAGCTCCTCGATCCGCAGCCACTGCTGCTCGGTCGGCACGCCGGGGTCGGGGTCCCCGTCGCGCCAGGTGGGGGCGTAGAGCACCACCCGGCTGTCGGTGAACCCGCCCCGGTGCGGGGCGAGGACCGCGCGCGCGGCCGCGATCCGCTCCGCCTCCGTCCCGGTGAACAGGACGTCGCCGCGGGGCTCCCCGAGCACCTGCACCTGCCCGTTGGTCAGGTCGAAGGCCGTGGCGAGGAACGGGGCGAAGAAGCCCGAACAGGTGGGCAGCAACGAGATCCGGCGGGTGCCGCGCCGGTAGGCGGCGCGCATCAGTCGCGGCACCCCGGGGACGCGTCCCAGCGGGCCGAGGCTGGTGACGGCGGGGGAGTCGGCGTGCAGCTTCTTCAGCGGCGCCCCGTGCCACAGCTGGACGATGACCGCCCCGGACAGCGCGTACCGGTTGACGTCGCCGAACCCGTGGGTGACCGCGGCGAGGCCGGCGCGCAGGGTCAGCTGGTAGCCCTCCCGCGAGTCCTTGTCGACCACCCGGTCGATGCCGGCGGCCCTGGCCCGCTCCGCCTCCTCGGGGGAGCGGCTCAGCCAGACCAGGTGCGGCGGGTCGGGCAGCGCGGCGGACGCGCGCAGGAAGGCCAGCGCGCCGTCCGCGGGACCGAAGGCGCTGCCGACCACCCACAGCCCCGGATCGCGTCGCACCGAGCGGGCGTGCAGCGCGCCCAGCACGTAGCGCGGGAGGGCGAGCAGCTTGCCCAGGTTTCCCCGGTCGAACCGGAACCCCGTACTCGCCATGGCCGGGAGGCTACACCGGCCCGGGGGCGCGCGGCCGCTCGCGGCGCAGGGGCGGGCCGGGACCACTCGATACAATCGCCGCGTGGACGACCCTGACCCTGCGACGGGTAGCATGAGCACCCCACGGAGTTCTCCTCCGCCGCGCTCCCCTGAACAACCCTGTGGGGGCCCCGCATGAGCCCGATCGTCGGGGACATCCTGCTGATCTTCCTGTTCATCATCATCGGCGGCGTCTTCGCAGCCGCCGAGATGGCCCTGGTCTCGCTGCGTGAGTCGCAGGTCAAGCAGCTCGCCACGCGCGGCAAGCGCGGCCAGACCGTCGCCCACCTCACCGCCGACCCGAACCGCTTCCTCTCCGCCGTGCAGATTGGCGTGACGCTGGCCGGCTTCCTGTCCGCGGCGTTCGGCGGGGCGACCCTCGCGGACAGCTTCGGCCTCGTCCTCGGCGGTTGGGGCGTGCCGGACGGGGTGGCGCAGACTCTGGCGCTCGTGCTGATCACGATTGCGATCTCCTACTTCTCGATCGTCCTCGGCGAGCTCACCGCCAAGCGGCTGGCCATGCAGAGTGCCGAGTCCTTCGCGCTCACCCTCGGGCCGCTGGTGAATGCCATCGCCCGGCTCGCCACCCCGGTGATCTGGTTCCTCGGCAAGTCGACCGACCTGGTCGTGCGCATCCTCGGCGGCGACCCCAACGCCTCCCGCGAGGAGGTCACCGACGAGGAACTGCGGGCGATGGTGGGCAGCTCGCTCACCCTCGGCGACGAGGAGCGCCAGATCGTGGACGAGGTGTTCGCCGCGGGCGAGGTGAGCCTTCGTGAGGCGATGATCCCGCGCACGGAGGTGGACTTCCTCGACGGCTCGATGCCCGCCTACAAGGCGTTCCGGGAGGTGCAGGAGGCGCCGCACAGCCGCTACCCCGTGGTCGGGGAGGACCTGGACGACGTGATCGGCTTCGTGCACATCCGCGACCTCGCCGACCTCGACCCGGCCGAGCGCAACGCCCCGGTGAGCCAGTTGGTGCGCCCGGTGGCGTCGCTGCCGCAGACGGTGAAGATCCTCAGGGCCCTCACCGAGATGCGCCAGACCCGCCAGCACCTGGTGATCGTGCGCGACGAGTACGGCGGCACCGCGGGGATCGTGACCATCGAGGACCTCATCGAGGAGCTGATCGGCGACATCACCGACGAGTTCGACGTCGAGTCCGCCCCGTCCGGCGCAAACCGGGACGCCACGACCGACCTCGACGGCCTGGTGACGCTGGAGGACTTCGGCCAGCAGGTCGGGTACGTGCTGCCCGAGGGCCCCTACGACACCGTCGCCGGCTTCGTGATGGCGCAGCTGGGCACGCTGCCGCAGGTGGGCGACGCGTGCACGGTCGAGCTCGCGCCGCAGGACGAGCAGGCCGAGGCCCGCACCTTCGAACTGCGGGTCACCGAGCTCGACGGACGCCGTGCCGCGCGGCTGCGGCTGACCGACCTCGGCCCGGTCTCCGTCCCCGAGGCCTGACTCCGCCGCGACCCGGCCGGCGTCCGGGTCGACGGATGGCCCGTCGTTGTAGGAGAGCGGAGCGTGTCACCAGTAGTGTTCTGCCAGCCAGCGCTGACAAGGAGGTGAGGTGCCCGCGTCCGATCCCGACGGTTCGGTCCTGCTCACGTCCGACGATGTGGGCGCCCTGCTCGCCGCAGCCGTCCAGCACGCCGGCGGGACGCTCGTCTCCTGGGCCCTCGACCACGTGGACGCCAACCCGGCCCAGTCCACCACCGCCACCTACTCCGCGCTCGTCGACTGGCCCTACGGCCGCCGGGAGGAACTGCTCGGCGTCAGCGCCCGGGCCTCGGGCCCCGCGGACACCGACACCGCGGCCGAGATCTTCGCCGACGGCCAGCGCGAGGTCGCGGTGTGGATCTACCCGCAGGACCCCGACCTGCCCGGGCTGGCCCGCGCGGCCTACGCCGAGTCGATGGCGGAGGTGGCCAACAGCCACCACGTGTTCTCGCGCCCCGTCCAGCCCGACGACCTGAACCTGCAGATGATCGGCTACCGGCCCAGACGCCGCGCGGTGGTCAGGGTCGGACTCGGCGACCAGGTCGTCTATGTGAAGGTCCTCCGCGCCCGCCTCTTCGACGACGTGCTGGCGCGCCACCGGCTGCTGGAGCAGGCCGGTGTCCCTGTCGCCGAGGTGGCGGCCACCACCGACGACCACCTGCTGATCCTGCGCGAACTTCCCGGCCAGCCGCTGGCCCGGGCGATCTTCGGCACCACGGAGCCGTGCACGGCGGAGGGCCTGATCGAGCTGCTCGACTCCATGCCCGCCTCCGTCGCCCGGCTGGAGCGGCGTCCGCCGTGGTCGGACGCGGTGCGCCACTACGCGCGCATGGTGTCGGCCGCGATGCCGAGCCTCGAGCCCAAGCTCAACCGCCTGGTCGACCTCATCGGACAGGGCCTCGCGCCGATCCCGCCGGGGAACGAGCCCACCCACGGCGACTTCCACGAGGGCCAGGTGCACGTCGCGGGGGGACGGGTGTGCGGCCTGCTCGACACCGACACCGTCGGGCCCGGCCGGCGCGCGGACGACCTCGCATGCCTGGTGGCGCACCTGTCGACCATCCAGCGCATGAACGCCAGCCAGGAGGCGCGCGTGCACCAGCTCATCCGGCGCTGGGTCCCGGTCTTCGACACCCGGGTCGACCCCGCCGAGCTGCGGTTGCGCTCGGCGGCGGTGATCATCTCCCTGGCCACCGGCCCGTTCCGCGGCCAGGAGCCCGACTGGGAGCGGGAGACCGCCACCATGATCGGCTCGGCGGAGGCGCTGGTCCGCCAGGTCAGCTGAGCGGACGCCCCCTCAGGCCTGGGTGCCGACGGCGACGGTGACCGCCACGGGCTCGCCCGGACGGATCCCCTCCGCGGAGCGCACCGCGTCCTTCACGGGCAGCAGGTAGCCACCCTCGCGGGGGAACAGCGAGGTGGTGAACCGCGTGCGGCCGATCGTCGCCGTCACCGGGATCACCCCCCAGCCGTAGGTGAGCGCTCCGGCCACCTCGCCGATGGCCTCGCTCGCCCCCTCGGGCAGCGGCAGGAAGTGGTAGGGCGCCGGCCCGCGCCACTCCACCAGCGCGGCGGAGAAGCTGAACTCCATGCCGATGTCGGCTCCGGGCGCCATCCGCGTCCCCCTGTCCGGGTCGTCGGTTCCGTCGTCAGTACAGGCGCACCCCCAGCCGCGCGTCAAGGCGGTTCAGCTCCCACCGTGCGGCGACGCCCGGGGACCGGCGACCCGGCGCGACGTCGTCGACGAGGGAGTCCGGCAGTTCGGGGAGCCAGCGGGGCCACCACCGCTAGGCCGCGCGCGCGGCGGCGCGGGCGCGTTCGAGGACGCCACTCGCCGGAACGCCGTCACCGACCACGGGGGCGGGCCGCGCCGGTCGACGGAGGTCGGCAGCAGGGGTGCGGAGGGTGATTCCTTGTGTCATGGATCGACCGTAGAGTTGATACCGGACGTTCTACTTCCGGATTGTTCCGGACCATCGCGACGAATCCGGAGGAACCTTGGCCGCTCGGACGCAGGAGAGCAGCCCGACGGCCCGCGCGCTGCTCGTCCTCGAACTGCTCCAGAACCAGCCCGGGACGACCGCCGGCCAGCTCGCCCGCGAGCTCGGGGTCTCCGAGCGCGCCGCACGACGCTACGTCGGGATCCTGCGCGAGGCCGAGATCCCCGTCCTGTCCGAGCGGGGCCGCCACGGCGGCTACCGGGTGGGGCGGGGCGTCCGCCTGCCGCCTCTGGTGTTCAGCGCCACCGAGGCCCTCGGCGTCGTGATGGCGGTGCTGGAGGGCCACCACGAGACCTCCGACAGCGCGGACCCGGTGGCGAACGCGCTGCGCAAGATCATGCGCGCGCTGCCCGAGGCCGTGGCCGCCCAGGCCGAACTGGTGCGACGGACCGCCCGCCCGGTGCCCGACCGGCACGCCGCACCCGCGGACCCGTCGGTGACCGCCCGGCTCGTGCACGCCTGCTCGCTGCGGCGGCAGGTGCGGATCGGCTACCGCCACGAGGACGGCACCGAGTGGTCGAGCCGGGTGGAGCCGTGGTCCGTGGTGGTCCGGCAGGGCCGCTGGTACCTGCTCTCCCGGCGTGTCAGCAACGCGGCCCTGCGCACGTACCGGCTCGACCGGATCCGCAGCGTCGAGCTGCTCGAGGACGCGTTCGAGCCGCCCGCGGACCTCGACCCGGTCGCCCTGCTCGAGCGCAACTTCGCCCTCGGCTGGGCGTACCCCACCGAGGTGGTGATCGAGGCGCCGGCGGAACGGGCGTCCGCCTGGGTGCCGGCGACCATCGGACGGATCGAGCCCGTCGACGACGCCTCCTGCCTGCTCCTGGGCAGCACGAACGACCCCGACTGGTACGCCGAGATGCTCGCCGGCATCCCGGCTCCGTTCCGGATCGTCGGCGGGCCAGAGCTGAGGGACGCGGCCAGGGCGCTCGCTGGCCGGCTGCTCGCCGCCTGCCGGACCTGACCCGTCCCCGGCCGAGGTACCCCGGACCGGCCTCCCGGAGGCTGTTCCGCGCACGTTGTCCACCATGTGGCGGGGGGTCTTGCGCACCCGTCCCGAATTGGTCAGGCCGGAACGGTGCCGGGGGTGGCGGCGATAGGGTGAGGCCATGACCGACACGCCCCTTCAGCTTGCCGGCGATTTCGCTGCTCCCAGCCGTGACGACTGGGAGGTCGAGGTCCTGAAGGTCCTCAACCGGCGACGTCCCGAAGGCAAGGAACTGACCATCGATCAGGCCATGTCGCGGCTGCGCACCAGCACGGTCGACGGCCTGACCATCGAGCCCCTGTACACCGAACCTGTCGGGCCGCTCGGAGTGCCGGGCGCGATGCCCTTCACCCGTGGCGCCTCCGTCCACGGCACCGCGTGGGACGTCCGCGCGCTGCACGAGGACCCCGACGTCGCGTTCACGAACGCCGAGGTGCTGGCCGACCTCCAGCGCGGGGCCACGTCGTTGTGGCTGCGCGTGGGCGAGGGTGCCATCGCCGCGGACGACCTCCCCGCAGCCCTCGCCGGCGTGAAGCCCGCGCTGGCCCCGGTCTCGGTCTCCAGCTCCACCGACCAGGTCGCGGCGGCGAAGGCGCTGGCCGCGTTCTGGACGGGGACGGGTGCCACCGGCGCCAAGGGCAACCTCGGCCTCGACGCCCTGGCCCTGGCCGCCCGCACCGGCGAGAAGGCCGACCTGGCCCCGCATGCCGAGTGGGTGCAGGCCGTGCTGGCAGAACTGCCCGGCGTCCGCGCGCTCACCGTCGACGTGCTGCCCTACGACGATGCCGGCGCCGGCGACGTCGACCAGCTCGCCTTCGCCATCGCCACCGGCGTCGCCTACCTGCGCGACCTCGAGGCGGCGGGGGTCTCCCCGTCCGCGGCCTTCGGCCAGATCTGCTTCCGGGTCTCCGCCAACGCCGACGAGTTCCTGACGATCGCCCGCCTGCGCGCGCTGCGGCGCCTGTGGGCACGGATCGGCGAGGTCTCCGGCGTACCGTCGGCGTCCCGCGGCGCGGTGCAGCACGCGGTCACCTCCTGGCGGATGATCACCAGGGACGACCCCTACGTGAACCTGCTGCGCGGCACGATCGCCACGTTCTCCGCCGCCGTCGGCGGGGCCGAGGCGATCACCACGCTGCCGTTCGACACCGCCGTCGGCCTGCCGGACGACTTCAGCCGCCGGATGGCCCGCAACACCCAGCTGCTCGCCGCGGAGGAGTCGAACATCGGTCGGGTCAACGACCCGGCCGGTGGCTCCTGGTACGTCGAGAGCCTCACCGACCAGCTCGCAGCGAAGGCCTGGGACGCGTTCCAGGCGATCGAGGCGGCCGGCGGCATGGTCTCCGCGCTCGAGTCCGGCATGGTCGCCGAGCGGATCGCCGGTACCACCGCCGAGCGTCGCACGCGGCTGGCCACCCGCAAGCAGCCGATCACCGGCGTGAGCATGTTCCCGATGAAGGACGAGAAGCCGATCACCGCGCGTCCCCGCCCGGCAGCCCCCGCGGCCGCCGGCCTCGCGCCGGTGCGCGACTCCGAGGTCTTCGAGGCGCTGCGCGACCGCGTCACCGCTGCGGTGGAGAAGCCGAAGGTCTTCCTCGCCTGCCTCGGCGCCCGCCGCGACTTCGGTGGCCGCGAGATGTTCACCTCGAACGTCCTGCTGGTCGCCGGCATCGACTTCCCCGGTTCGGAGGGCGGCAGCCCCGAGGAGATCGCGGCGCAGGCCGCGGCGTCCGGGGCGAAGATGGCGATCCTGTGCTCGTCGGCGAAGGTGTACGCCGGCCAGGCCATCGCCGTCGCCACCGCGCTGAAGGGCGCGGGTATCGAAACCGTCTACATCGCCGGCCGCAGGACAGAGACCGGCGCAGAGGACACGTCCGTCATCGACGGCGAAGTGTTCGACGGAATGGACGTGGTCGCCTTCCTTGAGGGCACCCTTGACCGGATTGGAGTGGCCCAGTGAGCGCCATCCCCGATTTCGCTGGCATCGAGCTCGGTGCCCCGTCCGTCGAGGACGCCAGCCCGGCGCTCGCCGAGGGCTGGCTGACCCCCGAGCACATCCTGGTGCCGCCGCTGTTCGACGACTCCGCCTACGAGGGCCTGGACTTCCTCAAGACGTACCCCGGCATCCCGCCGTTCCTGCGCGGGCCCTACGCCACCATGTACGTCAACCAGCCCTGGACCATCCGGCAGTACGCCGGGTTCTCCACCGCGGAGGAGTCCAACGCGTTCTACCGGCGCAACCTGGCCGCCGGCCAGAAGGGCCTGTCGATCGCGTTCGACCTGGCCACCCACCGCGGCTACGACTCCGACCACCCGCGGGTGACCGGTGACGTCGGCATGGCGGGTGTGGCCGTGGACTCGATCCTGGACATGCGGCAGCTGTTCGACGGCATCCCGCTGGACCAGATGTCGGTCTCGATGACCATGAACGGCGCGGTGCTGCCGATCCTGGCGCTCTACGTCGTCGCGGCAGAGGAGCAGGGGGTGAAGCTGGAGCAGCTCGCGGGCACGATCCAGAACGACATCCTCAAGGAGTTCATGGTCCGCAACACCTACATCTACCCGCCGGCGCCGTCGATGCGGATCATCGCCGACATCTTCGCGTTCACCTCGGCCCACATGCCGAAGTTCAACTCGATCTCGATCTCCGGCTACCACATGCAGGAGGCCGGGGCGACCGCCGACATCGAGATGGCCTACACCCTGGCCGACGGCGTGGAGTACATCCGCGCCGGCGAGTCCGTGGGCCTGAAGGTCGACCAGTTCGCCCCACGGCTGAGCTTCTTCTGGGCCGTCGGCATGAACTTCTTCATGGAGGTCGCCAAGTTCCGCGCGGCCCGCCTGCTGTGGGCCCGCCTGGTGCGCCAGTTCGAGCCGAAGAACCCGAAGTCGATGAGCCTGCGGACGCACAGCCAGACCTCCGGCTGGTCGCTCACCGCCCAGGACGTGTTCAACAACGTGGGCCGCACCTGCCTGGAGGCCATGGCCGCCACGCAGGGCCACACCCAGTCGCTGCACACCAACGCCCTGGACGAGGCCATCGCCCTGCCGACCGACTTCTCGGCGCGCATCGCCCGCAACACCCAGCTGTTCATCCAGCAGGAGTCGGGCACCTGCCGGGTCATCGACCCGTGGGCCGGCAGCGCGTACGTGGAGCGGCTCACCTACGAGCTGGCCCGCAAGGGCTGGGACCTCATCCAGGAGGTCGAGCTCGCCGGTGGCATGGCCAAGGCGATCGAGGCGGGCATCCCCAAGATGCGCATCGAGGAGGCCGCGGCCCGCACCCAGGCCCGGATCGACTCCGGTCGCCAGCCGCTGATCGGCGTCAACAAGTACACGGTCGAGAACGACGTGATGCCCGAGGTGCTGAAGGTCGACAACGCCAAGGTGCGCGAGGAGCAGGTCGCCAAGCTGCAGCGGCTGCGCGCCGAGCGCGACCAGGCGGCCACCGACGCCGCGCTGGAGAAGCTCACCTGGGCCGCGTCCAACCCCGACTCGACCGACCCCGAGCGGAACCTGCTCAAGCTCGCCATCGACGCCGCGCGCGCCAAGGCCAGCGTGGGCGAGATCTCCGACGCGCTGGAGAAGGTGTTCGGCCGCTACACCGCCAACATCCGTACGATCTCCGGTGTGTACAACTCCGAGTCGGGTTCCACCGAGGCCGTGGCCAGGGCCCGCGCCCTGGTGGACGAGTTCGAGAAGGTCGAGGGACGCCGTCCCCGCATCCTGGTCGCCAAGATGGGCCAGGACGGGCACGACCGCGGCCAGAAGGTGATCTCGACGGCGTTCGCCGACCTCGGCTTCACCGTCGACGTCGGCCCGCTGTTCCAGACCCCGGAGGAGACCGCCCGCCAGGCGGTGGAGTCCGACGTCCACGTGGTCGGTGTCTCGTCGCTCGCCGCCGGCCACCTCACGCTGGTGCCGGCGCTGCGCAAGGCACTGGACGAGCTCGGCCGTCCGGACATGATGATCGTGGTCGGCGGGGTCATCCCGCCGCAGGACTTCGACGAGCTGTACGCCGCCGGGGCCGACGCGATCTACCCGCCCGGCACCGTCATCCCGGAGTCGGCGATCGAGCTGCTCGCGAAGCTGCGCGAGCGCCTCGACGCTGCGTGACCAGCAGCTAGACGGGCCGAGCCTGCCGGAGTCCCGGCAGGCTCGACCCTTCTCCCCGGAACGCTGGTGGGTCCCGTCCGGACCGCCGGCGTGGAATGAGGAAGCGCAATGACTGAGGAACGGCCGCCACTGTGGCTGGAGTCCGACCCGACACCGGGTCGCCAGTATGGGGACACCGCGCCGCCGCGGCGTGACCCGGCGCTCGTGCGCCGTCCGAACCTCGACCCCGAGCTGCTCGCCGACCAGGTGCTCTCGGGCCAGCGCGGCGGCATCGCCCGGGCGATCACGCTGGTGGAGTCCAGCAAGCCCTCCCACCACGCCGTCGCTGCCGACCTGCTGCGCATCCTGCGCCCGCACACCGGCAGGGCGGTGCGCGTCGGCATCACCGGCGTCCCCGGCGCGGGCAAGTCGACGTTCATCGACGCCCTCGGCCGGCGGCTCATCGACCAGGGCCACCGGATCGCCGTGCTGGCCGTCGACCCGACGTCGGCGAAGACCGGCGGCTCGATCCTGGGTGACCGGACGCGCATGGGCGAGCTCGCGCAGAGCGAGCGGGCCTTCATCCGTCCCTCTCCTGCCGGCAGCCACCTCGGCGGCGTGGCCCGCACCACGCGGGAGTCGATGCTGGTGCTCGAGGCGGCGGGCTACGACGTCGTGCTGGTGGAGACCGTCGGCGTCGGCCAGTCCGAGGTGGCCGTCTCCGGCATGGTGGACACCTTCCTGCTGATCACCCTGGCGCGCGCGGGCGACCAGCTGCAGGGGATCAAGCGGGGCATCCTCGAGATGGCCGACGTGATCACCGTGAACAAGGCCGACGGCGAGCACGAGGGCGAGGCCCGGGTCACCGCGCGCGAGCTCTCGATCGCGATGAAGCTGATCAACTCCGACCCGAAGGCGCCGCGACCGCCGGTGCTCACGTCGAGTTCCCTCACCGGCAAGGGGCTGGACGAGGTGTGGCAGGCGATCCTCGCCCATCGCGCAGCCCTGGAGGAGGCCGGCGAGCTCGACGCGCGCCGGGCCCGCCAGCAGCGGGAGTGGCTGTGGGCGCTGGTGCGGGGCGAGCTGGAGGACGCGCTGCGCGCTTCACCGGGGGTGAGTGCGATCCGCGCCGGCCTCGAGGCGGACGTGGAGAGCGGCGAGCTGTCGGCCCTCGAGGCCTCCGACGCCATCCTGCGCGCGTTCGCGGTGGACGCCCCTGGCCTCTGGCCGCCCCACCGCAGGCACTGAGGGCTGGCCCGGCTCGGGCGACGTGCTCCCGCGCTGGCGGGTCGATCCGGCCTGACCCCGCTACACGACCACCAGGTCGAAGTCGCCGACGCCCCGCAACACGTCGGCGTAGTGGGCGCGCTGGGCTGCGGTCGGCTCGCGCAGCGGCACGGGCGAGGGACGCACGCCGTGGTGGCGGAACCCGATCACCTTCACCCGCATCCGCGGGTCGACGGACGCCAGCCACGCCCCGGTGCGCTCGAGGACGGCGTCGTCGTCGTTCACGCCGGCCAGCATCAGCAGCCGCACCTCGAACAGCTTCCCGCGCGCGGCGAGCAGGCGGATCGAGTCGAGCACCCGGGCGTTGGACGCGCCGGCGATGCGCCGGTGGAGGTCGTCGTCGAGGCACTTGAGGTCGATCATCGCGGCGTCGAGCACCGGGTCGAGCAGGTCCCAGGTCGCCACGTCGGCGTCGCCGTTGGAGTCCACGAAGCAGGTGAGCGCGGGGAAGCGGGCCTTCACCTGCGCGAACAGCGCGTGCAGGAACGCCGGCTGGGCCGTCGCCTCGCCGCCCGAGACGGTCACGCCGGCCAGGAACGGCACGGCCGGACGCAGGCGTTCGACCAGGTCGGCCACCTCAAGGGTGCGGGCCTTCGGGGTGGAGTCGTACTCGCAGACGTCCAGGCAGGTGTCCCCGCCGGTGCAGGTCGCGGCGTCCCAGACGACCTTGCCCGCCCGGTCGACCGACAGCGCCCCCGACGGGCAGGACGCGACGCAGTCCCCGCAGTCGATGCAGGGGTTGATCGTGTACGGGTTGTGGCAGGCCAGGCAGTCGAAGGTGCACCCCTGGAGGAAGACCACGAACCGGTTGCCCGGGCCGTCCACCGCGGAGAACTCGATGACGTCGGTGACCAGCCCGGTGCCTGCGCCCGTCGTCACCCCCGGGGGCTGAGCTCTGCAGCGATCACGCGCTTGACCGCTCGGGTGGTCACCGTGTGGTTGATCTCCGCGGTCGCGGCCAGATAGTCGCTGGAGTGGCGGGCACCGTGCTCCTCGACGCCCACCAGGTCGGACTTGCGGACGAGGTACCCGGTGATCCGGATGAACTCGTTGGAGTCGAGGTTGAACGTGAAGTCGCGCATGCCGACCTCGAGGGCACCCCGGATGACGTTGACCATGGCCTGCGGGTTGGCCGTCACGGTCTCGTCGACGTGGAAGATGTCGGAGATCCCGGCGGGGAACAGCGCGTGGTGCGGCGCGCAGGCCGCGATGTGCTCCCGCAGCCCGGGTTCGTCGCCGATCGGGATCCGGGTACCGGCGGTGGTGTCCAGGTCGAGGTCGATGCCGCTCTGGCTGTGCAGGTAGGCGAAGCCGTTCCCGCCGCCGCAGTAGGGCAGGGGACGGGCGGCGACGAGGTCGGAGATCCGGCGCGTGATCGTCCAGGCCGCGACGTTCGCCCGCTCGTCGTGCCCGTAGCGGGCGTCGGTGCCCTCGCGGGCCATCAGCTCGTTCACGCACTCGGCCAGCCCGAAGACGCCGAACATCAGCGAGAACCGGTCGAGGTCGACCAGTCCCTCGGTGGCCAGGAAGTTGCTCGCGAAGAACCCCTGGTCCTCCACCAGCGAGCGGATCCGCGCCTCGCCCAGCTCGCAGGTCAGCTCTACCCAGTGCGGCAGGGACTCCGCGCAGAACGCGTCCAGCCCGCCCGCGTGCCGGGCGACGGCCTCCTTCAGGTTCAGCCGGACGAGGCTGTGCGCGCCGCCGCGGGTCTTCAGCGAGTTGTAGCAGCTGACGACCGCGTAGTCGGTGCCGTGGTCGGCGACCATCATCGGGTGGTTCACGAAGTGGGGCTTGCCGGTGACGAACACCGTGCGGACCGCGTCCTCGATGAGGTCGTCCGGGGTCAGCTCCGGGTCCACCTTGAGCGTGAGGTTGGGCACGACCTGGCGCAGCGACCGCTCGACGCGCCAGATGGAGCGGACCACCCGGGAGTCGCCCGGGCCGACGTTGGCGTGCACGAACGCGTCGGGCAGCAGGCGGTCCAGCTGGATCCAGAAGCGGCGCAGCTTCGCGTCCAGCTCCGCGTCCGGCAGGTCGGCGGGGACGAACGGCTCGAGCAGCGCGTCCAGGTCGCCCAGGTACACGGGGTAGGTGGTGACCGACGGCACCTGGCTGTAGAGGATGGTGAGGAACGACAGGGCGTCGTCCAGCGTCCTGGGCGGCTCGAGTTCGAGGTGTGCGACGCCGTTGCGCAGCGCCTTCGCGTAGTCGGGCAGCACGTAGCGGGGGGTGATCGGGCGGTTGCCCTCGTACATGTCGCAGATCACCCGCGCCTCGAGCGCCTCCGCGCAGAGCGGTGAAAGGGGCGGGTAGTCCAGGGCGTTCCCGGCGAGGGAGGCGAGCCGCCGCAGCTTCTGGTCGTAGCCGAGCGCGCGGCTGGTCACGAGGTTCTCCGCCTCGGCGCGGAAGGTGTCCATCTCCACCACCCCATGCTATCGCCGGGAGCGGTTGCTTACTTTTCGGTAACGGTTCGTCACAGGTCTCGCCGTCGTGGCAGAGCGCCGCCTCCGGGAGCACTAGAGTCACCAAATGGGTCGCCATCTAGCGACCCGGGAAATTCCAAAAGGAGACACCGTGCGACAGGTGATGAAGATCGTCATCGCGGCAACCGCCGCGGCCACCCTGACTCTCACAGCGTGCAGCAGCGGCGGCGCGGCAACCCCGTCCGCCAGCGGCTCCGCGAGTTCTGAGGCCCCCAAGATCAAGGTGGGTATGGCCTACGACGTGGGCGGGCGTGGGGACCAGTCCTTCAACGACTCCGCCGCCGCGGGCCTGGACAAGGCCGCCGCGGAGTTCGGCGTGGAGACCAAGGAGGCCGCGGCCACCAACGGTGAGGCCGAGTCGGCTCGCGAGGAGCGCCTCAACCAGCTGATCGACGCCGGCTACAACAACATCGTCGCCGTGGGCTTCGCCTACGCCGGTGCTGTCGGCAAGGTCGCCAAGGAGAACCCGGACGTCAAGTTCGCGATCGTCGACGACGCGTCCGAGGCCTCGACCGGCGCCAACATCATGAACATCACGTTCGCCGAGAACGAGGGCTCGTTCCTCGTCGGCGCGGCTGCCGCGCTGAAGAGCGAGGCCGGCCACATCGGCTTCGTCGGCGGCGTCGAGACCGACCTGATCAAGAAGTTCGAGGCGGGCTACGTGGCCGGCGCGAAGGCGGTCAAGGCCGACATCAAGATCGACTCCAAGTACCTCACCCAGCCGCCGGACTTCTCCGGCTTCGGTGACGTCGCCAAGGGCAAGGCTGCCGCTGAGGGCATGTACCAGAACGGCGCGGACGTGGTCTACCACGCAGCCGGCGGTTCCGGTGGTGGCGTCTTCACCGCGGCCAAGGCGGCCGGCAAGTGGGCCATCGGCGTCGACTCCGACCAGGCCAAGACCGCTGCCGAGGACGTCCGCGACGTCATCCTGACCTCCATGCTCAAGCGCGTGGACGTGGGCGTGTACACCTTCATCAAGTCCGTTCACGAAGGTTCCTTCAAGGCCGGCAACACCGTGTTCGACCTGAAGGCCGATGGCGTCGGCTACTCCACCACCGGTGGCCACATCGACGACATCACCGCGAAGCTGGACGAGTACAAGAAGCAGATCATCGACGGCACCATCACGGTCCCCGCGAAGTGATCTGAGCCCCACCAGAGGCTGAACACCGCGTCGGCCCGGGTCGCACCCACAGGTGTGGCCCGGGCCGACCCTTTTCCCACTAGAGTGCCGGGAGTCGGACGTGAGGGGTCGCCCCGCCTCCCCGTCCCACCGGGAAGCGACGAGGAGCGTACGCATGTCCACTGACGTGGAGTTCGAGCAACAACCTCCGGCGGCCGGTGCCGCGCTGGCCGTCGAGCTGAAGGGGATCACCAAGCGGTTCCCCGGCGTGGTGGCCAACCGCGACATCGCCCTCAGCGTCCGCAAGGGCACCATCCACGCCATCGTGGGCGAGAACGGTGCCGGCAAGTCGACGCTGATGAAGATCCTCTACGGCGTGCAGCAGCCGGACGAGGGCACGATCGCGATCAACGGCGAGCAGGTCGTGCTGAAGAGCCCCACGGAGGCGATCCGCACCGGCATCGGCATGGTGTTCCAGCACTTCATGCTGGCCGACAACCTGACCGTGCTCGAGAACGTGGTCCTCGGCGCGGAGAAGCTGCACGGCATCGGCGACGCCGCACGGGAGACCATCCGGCGCATCTCCGCCGACTACGGCCTGCGCGTGGAGCCCGACTCCCTGGTGGCCGACCTCGGCGTCGGCGACCGGCAGCGCATCGAGATCCTGAAGGTCCTCTACCGCGGCGCGCGGATCCTGATCCTCGACGAGCCCACCGCCGTGCTCGTGCCGCAGGAGGTCACCGAGCTGTTCGACCACCTGCGCGAACTCAAGGCCGAGGGCCTCACCGTGATCTTCATCTCCCACAAGCTCGACGAGGTGCTCTCGGTCGCCGACGACATCACCGTGATCCGCCGCGGCACCACGGTCGCTGCGGTCGACCCGACGCAGGTCACCGCGCGCCAGCTGGCCGAGCTGATGGTCGGCTCCGAGCTGCCCTCGCCGCAGACGGAGGAGTCCACCGTCACCGACACCGTGGTGCTGCGGCTGGACGGCGTCGAGCTGGCCGGGGTGGGCAACGCCAAGCTGCTGGACGGGATCACCCTCGACATCCACGCCGGCGAGATCGTCGGCATCGCCGGCGTCGAGGGCAACGGCCAGGCCGAGCTGGTCGAGGTGGTCATGGGCATGCGGCGCCCCACGGCGGGCCGGGTGTTCCTCTCCGACACCGACATCACCGAGGCCGGCGTGCGGGAGATCCGCGAGGCGGGCGTCGGCTACATCCCCGAGGACCGCCACCGGCACGGCCTGCTGCTCGAGGCCCCGCTGTGGGAGAACATGATCCTCGGCCACCAGACCCAGGCGCCGAACGTGAAGGGCGCCCTGATCGACGCCCGGGCGGCGAAGGCCGACACCGAACGGGTCGTCCGCGACTTCGACGTGCGCACCCCGTCCATCCTGGTGACCGCCGCGTCGCTGTCCGGCGGCAACCAGCAGAAGCTGATCGTCGGGCGCGAGATGAGCCACAAGCCGCGCGTCCTGCTCGCCGCCCACCCCACCCGCGGCGTCGACGTCGGCGCGCAGGCCGCGATCTGGGACCTGATCAAGTCGGCCCGGAGGGACGGCCTCGGCGTGCTGCTGATCTCGGCCGACCTGGAGGAGCTCGTCGGGCTCTCCGACACCATCCGGGTCATCCTGCGCGGCCGGCTGTCCGGTGAGTTCGACCCGGACGTGGTGACCAAGGAGCAGCTCGGCTCGGCCATGACCGGCGCTGACGGCGCGGAGGGGGACCTGCGATGAAGCTCGACGTGCGCAAGCTCGGCCTGGGGCTGGCGGCCCCTGTGCTCGCGATCGTGGTGGCGCTGCTGCTGACCACCCTGATCCTGCTGGCCGCCGGCGACCCGGTGCTCGCGGTGTGGCAGGTGCTGTTCAAGGCGCCCCTGCCCCGCCAGATGGTGGCGATCCTGAACGAGGCGACCGTGCTGTACCTGTCCGCGGTGGCGGTGGCGATCGGGTTCAAGATGAACCTGTTCAACATCGGCGTCGACGGCCAGTACCGGATCGCGTCCTTCGCCGCGGCGGTCTTCGCCGGGGCGCACTTCCTGCCCGGCTGGCTGAACATCATCGTCTCGATCATCGTGGCCATGGTGACCGGCGCCGTCTGGGCCGGTATCGCCGGCCTGCTGAAGGTCGGACGCGGTGTGTCCGAGGTCATCGCCACGATCATGCTGAACTACATCGCCACCTACCTGGTCGCCTTCATGCTGAAGAGCGCTGCGGTGAAGGTGGAGGGCTCCAACGCCACCAGTACACGGGTGCTGGCGGAGGACTCCCGCGTCCCCGGGATCAACCTCGAGGCGTTGCTGGGCACCGGGCGCGAGGTCTACGGCCTGGTGTTCCTCTCGATCGCCATCGGCGTCGCGTTCTGGTTCGTGCTGAACAAGACCAGGTTCGGTTTCGACCTGCGCGCGACCGGCCAGTCCGAGACCGCCGCCGTGGCCAGTGGCGTGAACGTGAAGCGGATGGTCGTGATCTCGATGCTGCTGTCCGGAGCGGTGGCCGGCCTGGTCGGCATGCCGCTGCTCTTCGGGCAGGACTTCGCCTACGGCGACACCGTGCAGGCGGGCCTCGGCTTCGCCGGCATCTCGGTGGCGCTGCTCGGGCGCAACAACCCGATCGGCATGGGCGTGGCCGCGCTGCTGTGGGGCTACCTCAACCAGCTGAGCAACGGCCTCCAGATCGGAGCCGGCGTCTCCGACAAGCTCGTCCTCATCATCCAGGGCATCATCGTGCTCTCGGTCGTCGTGGCCTACGAGGTCGTGCGCCGGGCCGGGCTGCGCATGGAGCAACGCCGGGTGGCACGTGAACTCGCCGCCCAGGCCCCCACCCAGGTGAAGGAGGTGGCGGCATGAGCGCCACGGCGACCCAGCCGCTCCAGGCGGCCCTGCCCACGGGGCGTCCCCGCTGGTACTGGCCGGCGCTGATCGGCGGGGCGATCGTCGTGATCGCCACCGTCCGGGTGCTCACCGGCGCCAACGACATCGACTCCTCCGGCGCGCTCGCCGCGGCGATCGGGCTGGCCATGCCGCTCGCCCTGGCCGGCCTCGGCGGCCTGTGGTCCGAGCGCTCGGGCGTGGTCAACATCGGCCTCGAGGGCATGATGATCCTCGGCACCTGGGGTGCCGCCTTCTTCGGGTTCCACTACGGGCCCTGGGCGGGCATCCTCGGCGCGGTGATGATGGGCGTCCTCGGCGGCGCCGTGCACGCCCTGGCCACGGTCATCTTCGGCGTCGACCACATCGTGTCCGGCGTCGCGGTGAACCTGCTGGGCCTGGGCGCGGGCTCCTACCTCGCCGTCCGCACCTTCTCCGGGCTGCCCGGCGGAGGCCCCACCCAGTCGCCGCCGCTGGACCAGCTGCCGTTCCTGTCCATCCCCGGGCTGGGCGACGCCCTGCTCCAGCTGGAGCAGTCGCGGACGTGGCTGGTGGCGGACCTGGCCGGCATCCTGCGCGCGGTGACCACCAACGTGAACGTGCTCACGGTGATCTCGGTCGGGCTGCTCGTGCTGACGTGGTGGCTGCTGTGGCGCACGCCCTTCGGCCTGCGGCTGCGGTCCTGCGGCGAGGCGCCGCAGGCGGCGGAGACCCTGGGCGTGAACGTGCTGCGCTACAAGTTCCTCGCCGTGCTGGTCTCCGGCGGCCTGGCCGGCCTGGCCGGCGGGTTCCTGGTGCTGGTGGCGTCCAACCTCTACCGCGAGGGCCAGACCGGTGGACGCGGCTACATCGGCCTCGCCGCGATGATCTTCGGCAACTGGCGCCCGGGTGGCCTGGCCGCCGGCGCGATGCTCTTCGGGTACGCGGACGCGATCCAGCTGCGCGGCCGGGGCGACGTGATCCACGCCTACCTGCTGCCGATCGGCCTGCTGCTGCTCGGCTGGGCGATCTGGCAGTACATCCGCCACCGCCACGGCCAGCCGATCCTCGGCCTGTGGCGCATCGCCCTCGCGCTCGGCGTGCTCGCCTGGTACGCGCTCACCGACGAGGTGCCGGCGGAGTTCACCAACATGACGCCGTACATCGCGACCCTGCTCGTGCTGGCCTTCTCGGCGCAGAGGCTGCGAATGCCCGCGGCGGACGGGCAGGTCTACCGGAAGGGCGAGGGCCATTAGCGTCGGCGTCGACTGGGACGGCCTGCGGGCCCGCGCCGCGGCGATGCTCGGGCGCGCGTACGTGCCGTACTCCCGGTTCCCGGTGGGTGCCGCCGCGCTGGTGGACGACGGCCGCGTCGTCACCGGGTGCAACGTCGAGAACGCCGCCTACGGCGTGGCGCTGTGCGCGGAGTGCGGCCTCGTGTCCGAGCTCGTCGCCACTGGCGGCGGCCGGCTGGTGGCCTTCACCTGCGCGAACGCGCTGGGGGAGCGCCTGATGCCCTGCGGCCGGTGCCGCCAGCTCCTGTGGGAGCACGGGGGGCCCGCCCTGCTGGTGGACACCCCCGCCGGCGTGCTGACGATGGATCAGGTGCTGCCGCAGGCGTTCGGTCCCGAGCAGATCACCCACGTGACCGGGGAGGACCTGTAGTGGTGGTGCCGATCGAGGTCTGCCGGGCGATGCCGAAGGTCGCCCTGCACGACCACCTGGACGGTGGGCTGCGCCCGGCGACGATCCTCGAGGAGGCTCGGGCGATCGGGCACCCGCTGCCGGCCGACTCCCCGCAGGCGCTCGCCGACTGGTTCTACGGCGCGGCCGACTCCGGCTCCCTCGAGCGCTACCTGGAGACCTTCACCCACACCATCGCGGTGATGCAGACCGCGGACCAGCTCCGGCGGGTGGCGCGCGAGTTCGTCGAGGACCAGGCCACGGACGGCGTCGTGTACGCCGAGGCCCGCTGGGCCCCCGAGCAGCACCTCGCCGGCGGGCTGAGCCTGCCCGCGGCGGTCGAGGCCGTGCGCGACGGCCTCGCCGAGGGCATGGCCGCGTGCGCCGACGCGGGGCGTCCCGTGATCGCCCGGCAGATCCTCACTTCGATGCGGCACGCCACCCCGAGCACCGACATCGCCGAGCTGGCCGTGGCCTACCGGCACGACTCGGTCTGCGGCTTCGACATCGCCGGCGCTGAGGACGGCTTCCCGCCCAGCCGCTTCGCCGCGGCGTTCGACTACCTCAAGCGCCGCAACATGGAGTTCACCATCCACGCCGGAGAGGCGTTCGGGCTGCCGTCGATCTGGGAGGCCGTCCAGCTCTGCGGCGCGTCCCGGCTCGGGCACGGCGTCCGGCTGGTGGAGGACATCGCCGCTGACGGCACGCTGGGAGAACTGGCCGGGTACGTGCGCGACCGCCGGATCGCCCTCGAGGTGTGCCCGTCCTCGAACCTCCAGACCGGCATCTGCGACACCATCGCCGAGCATCCGTTCGGGCTGCTCGCCCGGCTGCGGTTCCGAGTGACGGTGAGCTGCGACAACCGGTTGATGAGCCGCACCACGCTGAGCCGGGAGTTCGCCCTGCTCAGCGAGGCGTTCGGGTACGGCCTGGACGACCTGCGTCGCTTCAGCCTGAACGCGGCCAAGAGTGCGTTCCTGCCCTGGGACCGGCGACTGGAGCTCATCGACCAGGTGAAGGACGGCTTCGCGGCGCTGGCCTGAGCCGGCGTGCCGGCGGCCGTCCGGGTTCAGTAGGTGACCAGGCCCCGGTCGCGGAAGATCGCGCGGGTGGTGGCCAGCTGCTCCGGCGTGGGCGGCGGCGTCGCGGCCAGCGCGTAGTCCAGGCCGAGCTCGGTCCACTTGTCGCGGCCCAGCTGGTGGAACGGCAGCACCTCCACCCGGCTCACCGTGCCCAGGGACGCCGCGTAGTCGGCGACCGGGGAGATCGTGGACGGGTCGTCGGTGAGCCCGGGCACCAGCACGTAGCGGACCCACGTCTCGATCCCGGCCGTGGCGAGCCGGCGTCCGAACGCCAGCGTCGGCGCGAGCGCCCGTCCGGTCACCCTGCGGTAGGTGTCCTCGTCGCCGGCCTTCACGTCCAGCAGGACGAGGTCGACGTCGGCGAGCATCGCGTCGTCGGCGTTGCCGCCCAGGAAGCCGGAGGTGTCGATCGCGGTGTGCACGCCCAGTTCCTTCGCGCCCCGCAGCACCCGGCGCGCGAAGGCGGGCTGCGCGAGCACCTCGCCGCCGGAGAGGGTGATGCCGCCGCCGCTCGCCCGGAACACCCCGCGGTAGCGGCGGATCCGTGCCAGCAGGTCGTCCGCGCGGACCGGCAGGCCACGGTTGGCGTTCATCGTGTCGGGGTTGTGGCAGTACAGGCAGCGCAGCGGGCAGCCGGCGAGGAAGGTGGTCATGCGGGTGCCGGGACCGTCCACGGCGGTGACCAGCTCCCAGGAGTGCACCGACCCGACCTCCCCGGTGCGCTGGGCGCGCAGCAGCCCGGCACGGTCGAGACCGGTGGCCACCGGGACGCCCCCCAGCATCGGGGCCCGCGCCGGCGCAGCGGGGGAGAGCGCCCCGGGCTCATACCCCGGGGCGACCTCCACCGACGTCAGGGCCACGCTCAGACAGCCTCGTGGAACGTGCGCGACAGCACGTCCAGCTGCTGCTCCCGGGTGAGCTTGGTGAAGTTCACCGCATAGCCCGACACCCGGATGGTGAGCTGCGGGTAGTTCTCGGGGTTCGCCATCGCGTCGAGCAGCGTCTCCCGGTTCAGCACGTTGATGTTCGCGTGGTAGAGCCCCTCGCCGAAGCCGCCGTCGAGGATGCCGACGAGGTTGGCCACCCGCTCCGCCTCGGAACGCCCGAGGGCGTCCGGGGTGATCGTGTTCGTCAGCGAGATGCCGTCGAGCGCGTCGTCGTAGGAGAGCTTGCCGACACTGAGCATCGAGGCGAGCATGCCGTGGGTGTCGCGGCCGTTCTCCGGGTTGGCTCCCGGAGCGAACGGCGTCCCCGCGGCGTGCCCGCAGGGGAAGGCGCCGGTGGCCTTGCCGTAGACGACGTTCGAGGTGATGGTCAGCACCGACTGGGTGGGCACAGCGTCGCGGTACATCCGGATCCTGCGGATCTTGTCCATCACGGTCGAGACCACGAGCGAGGCCAGCTCGTCTGCCCGGTCGTCGTCGTTGCCGTACATCGGGAACTCGCCCTCGGTGAGGTAGTCCACGACCAGGCCCGAGTCGTCGCGGACGGGCGTGACCGTGGCGTACCGGATCGCCGACAGCGAGTCGGCCACGATCGACAGGCCGGCGATGCCGCAGCCCATCGTGCGCACGATCTCGTCGTCGTGCAGGGCCATCTCCATCGCCTCGTAGGCGTACTTGTCGTGGCTGTAGTGGATGATGTTCAGCGCCTCGACGTAGGTCTCGACAGCCCAGGTGAGCATCTCGTCGTACTTCGCCCACACGGTGTCGAAGTCGAGCGGGCCGTCGCCCTCGATGCCGGCGAGGCCGGGCACCACGAGCCGCCCGGACATCTCGTCACGACCGCCGTTGATGGCGTACAGCAGCGTCTTGGCCGCGTTGAGCCGTGCGCCGAAGAACTGCATCTGCTTGCCGATGGCCATCGGGGAGACGCAGCACGCGATCGCGGTGTCGTCGCCCCAGTGGCAGCGGATCTCCGCGTCCGACTCGTACTGGACCGCCGAGGTCTCGATCGAGATCTGCGCGCAGAAGTCCTTGTAGCCGGCGGGCAGCGCGGCGTCCCAGTAGATCGTGATGTTCGGCTCGGGGGCCGGGCCGAGGTTGCGCAGCGTCTGGAGCAGGCGGAAGGACGTCTTCGTCACCAGCGTCCGGCCGTCGTCGGCGAAGCCGCCGTCGGTCCAGGTGGCCCAGTACGGGTCGCCGGAGAAGATCTGGTCGTAGTCGATCGTGCGCAGGAAGCGGACGATGCGCAGCTTGGTGACCAGCGCGTCGATGACCTCCTGGGCCCCGGACTCGGTGATCATGCCCGCGGCGAGGTCGCGCTCGGCGTAGATGTCGAAGAACCCGGACAGCCGCCCGATGCTCATCGCGGCGCCGTCCTGGCTCTTCACGCTGGCGAGGTAGGCGAAGTAGGTCCACTGGACGGCCTCGACGAAGGTCGTCGCCGGGCGGGCGAGGTCGAAGCCGTACTCCTCGCCGAGGTTCTTCAGCTTCTTCAGCGCCTTGATCTGCTCGGCGTGCTCCTCACGGTAGCGGGCCCAGTTCTCGCTGAACGGCTGGTCGACGATGGAGTCCATGTCGGCCTTCTTGGCCTCGATCAGCCGGTCGACGCCGTACAGCGCGACACGGCGGTAGTCGCCGATGATCCGGCCGCGGCCGTAGGCGTCCGGCAGGCCCGTGACCAGGTGCGCGCTCCGTGCGGCCCGGATGCGGGGGGTGTAGATGTCGAAGACGGCCTCGTTGTGCGTCTTGCGGTAGCGGGTGAAGATCTCCTTGATCTTCGGGTCGGGGGTGAGCCCGGCCTCGGTGATGGCGGTCTCGACCATCCGCCAGCCGCCGGCCGGCATCATCGGCCGCTTCAGCGGGGTGTCGGTCTGGAGCCCGACGACCAGGTTGTCCTCGTCGCAGATGTAGCCGGCCGGGAACGCGTCCACGTCGGCGGGGATGCGGGTCTCGACGTCGTAGACGCGCTTCGCGCGCTCCACGCTGAGGTAGTCGCGCTGGAGGGTCTCCCAGACGGTGAGGGTGCGGGCGGTCGGCCCGGCGAGGAAGGCGGCGTCCCCGGTGTAGGGGGTGAAGTTGGAGAGGATGAAGTCACGCACGTCGATGCGGTCGGTCCACGGCCCGGTGGTGAAGCCCTCCCAGGCGTCGTCGCGGTAGAGCGGGGTTCGTTCCTCGACCTCGGCGGTCATCGGTCTCCTTCAGGGCGCAGGCGGGTGACGCCTGCTCGTCGTTGGGGAATTCTGTGCGCCGCGGCGTCGGGGTACGTGCCACGGGCGGGGCGGGGGTTGCCTGCCGACACCCAGACTAACTGAAATTGCGTACCTGGTCTGACCAATTGTGCGTTGGTGAGACGGCAGGCCGTGCCCCGAGCCCAGCCACCATCGCGCGCGGGCGCGCCGACGGCCCGTCGCTCACTTCACCACCGAAGCCTTGACCTTCCAGGTGTTGCAGGCGCCGATGGTGGAGGCGTCGAGACCGCGACGTCCCCAGTAGCGCTCGGCCTTCACCGAGCCGTGGCCCTTGGCGTCGTTGGTGTAGCTGAATTGGTACTCCGCGTCCGACCGGTCGAGACTGTCGAATCCCAGGTCGGAGTGGGTCAGCTGGTAGTGGGCCATGCAGTGGGCCTGCAGTTCCACGCGGCGGGTGGTCACCGCCCGGCTCTCGTCCAGCGCGTCCTCCGCGGAGAAGATGCCGGCCAGCTCCTGCACGTGGTGGGCGTACTCGTGCATCACGAATTGCGCCACGGCCAGCCGGTAGTAGCGACCCTGCTGGTAGGAGGCGGTCGAGAAGTACAGCGTGCGGTCGGCGCTGCAGTACGCGGCGGGGAAGGTGTTGCCCAGCTTGCCGCACGGGGTGGTGGTGCGGACGTCGTAGAACGTGACCTTCGGCTTGGCGAACTCGACCGCTGTCGGCGCGAGCGCCTTCTTCCAGGCCGTGTTCTCACAGGCCAGCAGGGCCTTCACCTGGGTGCGGAAGGCCGCCTTGCTGCTCGGCCTGCCCTGGCTGGGGCACTTCGCCGGCACCTTCACCGTGTAGATCGGGTTCTTCTTCAGCACCGCCACGGGGTCGCTCGGCATCGTCGGGCTGGGCTCGGCCGTCGGCGAGCCGGGCGTGGGGCTCGCCGAAGCGGACGGCGGCACCGGCGAGGCCGTGCCTTCCGGACGGCGACCGGGCACCTCGAGGGCCGTGAAGGACGGCACGGCCAGCGCAGCGATCAGTCCGACGACGACCACACCGACCACGCTCAGCAGCGCCACCAGCCAACCGCGTCCCGCCGAAGGGGGTGGGTCGTACCGCCCGTCCGAGAGTGCCCGGGGCGGGGCCGCCACCCAGTGTGGGGGAGGGCCCTGCGGCGCTCCGCCCGGGGGTGGGAACCCGGCCCGGCCGTGGTACGGCGGCGTCCAGGGTGCGCCGGGAGGGGCCTGATGGGCGTAGGGCTGGGGGGCGGTGGGCCGGCCGTACGGGTTCGGGTACGCCTGGCCCGGGTACGGCGGGGGCGGGTACGGCGGGGGCGGGTACGCCTGGCCCGGGTACGGCGGGGGCGGGTAGCCCTGGAAGGGGCCGGGGTGGGTGGGGCCGGAGGGGGGCTGCTGCCAGGAGGGGTCGGGCGCGGCGAAAGCCGGCCCCGCCGCAGCACCCGCGTACTGGTCGGGGGTGGGGAAGGCCGGAGGCGTCGCATCCGGCCCTGGAGCCGGTGTCGCAGGGGTGTCCCACAGGCGCGCGGGTCCCCCGACGGGGTCCTGCTCGCTGCTCATGGGGCTCCTTCGCGGTCGTTGCCCAGCCTAGGTGTACGAACCGGCCTGTGTGCTCAGGCGATCACCGTGGCGAGCGTCGCGGCGGCATCGTCGATCGCCTGGAGGGCCGAGGGGGACAGGGTGGTGTCGAGCTCGAGGTCGATCCGGACGCGACCGCCGCGGCGGGTTCGTTTCCAGGCGCCCACGTCCTCCAGGTCGCACAGCACGACCCCACCGCCCGCCTCCGCGAACCGGTAGGGGTCCTCGCCGGCGGGGTGCCCGGCCGACCGCGGCCAGGGCACCGTCCGGTAGCTGAGAAAGACCTCGTCGAAGGTCGAGACCAGCCAGGCCCGCTGCGCCCGGCTGGCCGGCAGGACGGCGTCCGGGGCATGCCATAGCACCTGTCCGTCCACCACGAGCGGGGCGACCTGCCCGTCGAGGTCGCGCAGCGCCGTCCGCACCTCGCCGAGCGTGACGCGGGCCCAGCGCACCAGGTCGGACGGTGAGACGGGCCCGTGCCCGGCGACGAAGCGACGCACGAGCTCAGCGAGGGCCTCCCGGTGCTCCCGGGGACGGCTGGCGGGCACCACCTCCTCGACCAGGGCGTAGTGGTGCTCGGTGCCCTCGACCGGAGCGGAACAGATCAGTGCCCGGAGTTCGCCGAGCAGCAGGACGTGCCCCACCTGCTGGCCGAAGAGCGGGTCGTCCCGGTCGAGGACGCCGGCTCCGGCCAGCGCCGCGCCGAGGGTGGGACGCGGGGCGAAGCGAAGCCCGGCCAGCGCGTCGGCCACCACGGAGAGTCCGGCGTCGACCCGGGCAGCGGTGAGCGACAACTGGCGGTGGCGCGACGCCATGCCGGATTCGACCTTCTCGGAGGTGAGCGCCAGCAGCCAGCACAGGTCCTCGGCGGCGAGGTAGTGCCACGTCGGGCGCAGCACGTGGGTGCGGACGAGCTCACCGCGCGCGACCGCGGCCCGGACACCGGCATCGGTGCCTCCGCAGCGCAGAGCGATCATGGCCCGTGCCAGGGGCGCGTCCTGGGCCTGGACGCAGAGGAGCTCGGCCACCGCCGACGCCGGTCCGGACGCGGGCGGCCCGTTCAGGCGCTGGGTGGCAAGGCGTGCGGCAAGCACCCCGTCGCGGTCCACGTCACTCCCGGAAGCCGGCGTAGAACACGGCCAGGGCGAAACCGAGCGCCGCAAGGAGCACGCGCACCCACCGTGAGGGGGGACGCACCGACTCCGCCGCGCCCCACAGGGCCAGCGCGGCGAGGCCGAGCCCGACCGCGCGTCCGGGGAAGGGCACCCGCAGCCCGAGGGCGCCGATGACCGCTCCGGCGGCCACCGCTGCGGCGCCGATGACCTCGAGGGCGCCACGCACGCGGCGTCCCACCCGGACCCACCCGGGTTCGGCGTCGGCTGCGCGTCGTCCGGCGGCGGGGGTGCGCGAGAACAGCTCGACCAGCCCGGTCACGGCGAACCACGCCGCGACGACCACGGCGAGGACCACGTCCCACCCGATCCGATCCACCAGCACCTCCTCAGGCGTGGAGCAGTCTAGGGCGCACCGCCGCCGAGCCTGGCGAGCAGCGCGGCCAGGGTGGCCCGGTCCTCGGCTCCGAGGCAGCCGAACAGTTCCGCGCCGACCTCCGTGCGGATCCGGTCGACCTCCGCGAGTGCCCGGCTGCCCTCCGGCGAGATCGCCAGCAGGTGGGCGCGCCGGTCCGCCGGGTCGGTGTCACGGACGACGAAGCCGCCGGCCACGAGCCCCGCGACGGCGTCCGTCGCGGAGCGGGCGACGATCCCCAGGTGTTCGGCCAGTTCGGACGGGCGCAGCGGTCCGGCCCCGGAGATCACCCGGAGCGCCCGCGACTGGTGGAGGTTCAGCCCGAGGGGGGCGATCCGGCGCTGGGTCTCGCGGCGCAGCTGCCTGGCGACGCGGAGGAACTCCTCCGCGAGGGCCTCCGGGAATACCTCCATGGCACCACAGCTTATATCCTGTGGTTACCTCACTAAACTTCGGAGGCCGCAGATGAGCCTGATGGCGACGAGCCCTGTCGAGATGCGCGGGCCCTCCCGGATCAACCCCGCCGACCGCGCGCAGCTGGCCGAGTCTCCGGTGGCCTTCTCCCGCGTCGCGGCGATGTTCCGGGGCCACCGCCTGGAACTGGCCGCCGTCACCGGCATCATCGTGGTCGCCTCGGTTGTCGGCCTCGCGCAGCCGTTCCTGCTGCGCGAGATCATCGACGTCGCCCTGCCCGGCGGCGACACCGTCCTGCTCGCCTGGCTGGTGGCCGGAATGGTGGCCGTCGCCGCCGTCACCGGCGTCCTCGGGGTGTGGCAGACGTGGCTCGCGACCGGGATGGGCCAGCGCGTGATGCACACGCTCCGCGTGAAGGTCTTCGCCCACCTCCAGGCCCAGTCGATGGAGTTCTTCAAGCGGACGCGGGGCGGCGAGATCCAGTCGCGACTCCTCCAGGACGTCGCGGGCCTGCAGTCGGTCGTGACCACCACCGCCACCTCGATCGCTGCCAACCTCACCACGGCTGTGGCCACCGCCGTCGCCATGCTGGTGCTCAACTGGCGGTTGTCGCTGCTCTCGCTCCTCGTCCTTCCCCCGGCCATCGCGCTCACCCGTCGCGTGGCCCTGGTGCGCCGCGACATCACCCTCGCCCAGCAGCGCGCGCTGGCCGACCTGCACACCCAGGTCGAGGAGGCGCTGAGCGTGAACGGGGCGATGCTCACCAAGACCCTGGGCAGCGGGCCCGCCCGCGAGCACGACTTCGCCGACACCTCCTCCGCGCTGATCGACCTGGAGGTGCGCTCCCAGCTGGCCGGGCGCTGGCGGATGGCGACCATGGGCATCGTCTTCGCCGCCATCCCCGCGTTGCTCTACCTCATCGCCGGCTTCCCCGGCCTGTCCGGCGACATCTCCATCGGCACGCTGATCGCCTTCGCCAGCCTCCAGGGGACGATCTTCCGGCCGATCATGGGCCTGCTGAACGTCGGCGCGCAGTGGGTGGCGTCCATGGCCCTGCTCAGCCGCATCTTCGGCTACCTCGACCTGCCCGTGGAGGTGCCGGAGCCCGCGCACCCGGTGCGGCTCGACCCCGCGTCCGTGCGGGGAGAGGTGCGGTTCGAGCGGGTGGGCTACCGCTTCCCCGACGGCACGCAGGACGCGCTGTCCGGCATCGACCTCAGCATCGGGGCGGGCCAGTCGGTCGCGGTCGTCGGCGAGACCGGCTCGGGCAAGTCCACGCTGGCGGCGCTGCTCGTCCGCCTGGCCGACCCGACAACCGGACGGGTGAGGGTCGACGGCGTCGACCTGCGTGAGCTCGCGAGCGAGGACCGGACGCGGATCGTGGGCATGGTGACCCAGGAGACCTACCTCGCGCACACGACGATCGCGGCCAACCTCCGGGAGGCAGCGCCCGGGGCGAGCGACGAGGAGTTGTGGGCTGCCCTCGAGGCGGCGCAGGTGGCCGACGTGGTCGCCGGGCTGCCTGACGGCCTCGACACCGTGGTGGGCGCGCGGGGCCACCGCTTCAGCGGCGGCGAGCGGCAGCGCCTCGCGATCGCACGGACGCTGCTCGTCAACCCGCCCATCCTGGTGCTCGACGAGGCCACCTCCGCCCTCGACACCGACACCGAGCGCGAGGTGCAGGCCGCGCTGGACACCCTCATGGCCGGACGCACGACCCTGACCATCGCCCACCGGCTGAGCACCGTCCGGGGCGCGGACCAGATCGTCGTGCTCGACCGGGGCCGCATCGTCGAGCGCGGACGCCACGACGAGCTGCTCGCCCGGGGCGGCCGGTACGCCCGCCTGCACGGTTGACCAGCGGGGGCGGCGGTGTTGGTGCATCCTTTCGCCCCGGATCTGGTGAACCCTGCCCGGGTGCGGCCGGTGGCAGAATCGGCAGGGTGCAGTGGACGGCCGATGACGCCCCCGGCCTCGAGGAGGCCCCGGGCCACTGGCTGCGTCCCGGCGTGATCGCCTGGCCGCCCGGGCACCTGCCGCCGGGAGAGGCGCCCGCCTCGCTCGACTGGCGGCTGCACTGGTCGGCAGAGGACCACATCGACCCCACGGCGAGCGAGCCGGTGCCCTGGCACACCGCGTCCCTCCGGTTCGACCCCGCGGGCCTCCCCGCCGACCTCGTGGCACGCTTCCCGCACCTGCACGCCCACCTGGCGCTCCGGCTGCCGGACGAGGCCGCGGCCAGCGCTGCCGAGGCCGTGCGCTGCCAGGTGGCGGTGAGCGCCCACCGGCCCTCCGGGCGGCTGCTGGACGCGGGGCAGCTGCAACTCGCCGGAGTGATCGACGAGCTCTCCGCCTCTGCGGCCGACGCCGACCTCGGCGCCACGTGGCACCTCGGCACCCCCACCCTCCGGTTGTGGGCGCCGACCGCCCGCCAGGTGGCCCTGCTGTTGTGGCCCGTGGGAGCGAGCCTCCACGACGCCCCGGAACGACGCCGGATGGTCCCCGCGGACGACGGCACCTGGGCGGTCACCGGCGAGGCGGGGTGGCGAGGTGCCCGCTACCGCTACGAGGTGACCGTCTACACCCCGCACCACCGGCGCGTGGTCGCGAACCAGGTGACCGACCCGTACTCGGTGTCGCTCACCGTGAACTCCACCCACTCGGTGCTCGTCGACCCGGCGGACCCGGCGCTCGTCCCGGCGCAGTGGGCGTCCGCGGTGCCGCCGCGGCTGGAGCACCCGGTGGACCAGGTGGTCTACGAGCTGCACCTGCGGGACTTCTCGATCTCGGACGCCAGCGTTCCCGCGGGCCTCCGCGGCACGTACCTCGCCCCCACCGTGGACAGTGCGGGCATGGCGCACCTGCGGCGGCTGGCGGACGCGGGGCTGAACACCGTCCAGCTGCTGCCGCTGTTCGACAACGCCACCGTCGAGGAGCATCCCGAGCGACGCATCGCGCCACCGTGGGAGCACCTGAAGCAGCTGCCGCCCGACAGTCCGGAGCAGCAGCGCAGCGTGAACGCTGCCGGCGGGCGCAGCGGCTTCAACTGGGGCTACGACCCCTGGCACTACTTCGCACCGGAGGGCTCCTACTCCTCGACCCTGGACGCCGCAGAGGGCGCGGCGCGGGTGTCGGAGTTCCGGGCGATGGTGGGCGCCTTCCACGCCGCGGGCCTGCGCGTCGTGCTCGACCAGGTGTTCAACCACACCGCGAGCGCGGGCCAGGACAGCAAGTCGGTGCTCGACCGGATCGTCCCCGGCTACTACCACCGCCTCGACGCCGTCGGTGCGGTGGAGACCTCGACGTGCTGCCCCAACGTGGCCACGGAGAACCTGATGGCCCAGAAGCTCATGGTGGACGCGTGCGTGCACTGGGTGCGGCACTACCGCGTGGACGGCTTCCGCTTCGACCTCATGGGCCACCACAGCCGGGCGAACATGCTGGCGGTCCGGGCGGCGCTGGACGCGCTCACCCCCGAGGCCGACGGGGTGGACGGCCGCGCGGTGACGATGTACGGCGAGGGGTGGAACTTCGGCGAGGTGGCCGACAACGCCCGGTTCGTCCAGGCCACCCAGGGCCAGCTCGGCGGCACCGGGATCGCCACCTTCTCCGACCGGCTGCGGGACGCCGTCCGCGGTGGGTCGGTGTGGGACGCGGACCCCCGCAGCCAGGGCTTCGGTACGGGCCTGCTCAGCGCCGACAACGGCACCGGAGTGAACGGGGACGAGCGGCTCCAGGGCGAGCGGCTCGCCTGGTACACCGACCTGGTCCAGCTGGGGCTGGCCGGCACCCTGCGCAGCGTCCGCTTCGGCTCGAACTCCCGCCACGCGGACGTCACCGGCGAGCAACTCGACTTCGGTGGTCGCCCGGCGGGCTACGCCGACGAGCCGGGCGAGGCGATCAGCTACGTGGACGCCCACGACAACGAGACACTGTTCGACGCGCTCACGCTGAAGCTCCACCCGGCGACGCCGATGGCGGCGCGGGTGCGGCTCAACACGGTCTGCCTCGCGCTCGCCACCCTCGGGCAGAGCCCGGTGATGTGGCACGCGGGCACCGACATCCTGCGCAGCAAGAGCCTCGACCGGAACTCCTACAACTCCGGCGACTGGTTCAACTACCTCGACTTCACGATGACCGACAACGGATTCGCCGCCGGGCTCCCGCCCGAGCGCGACAACGCCCAGGCCTGGCACGTGCTGGCGCCGCTGCTGGCCGACCCGCGCCTGAAGCCGTCACCGGACGACATCCGCCGGGCCCATGCCCAGGCCCTCGACCTGTTGCGGCTGCGCGCGTCCACGCGGTTGTTCCGCCTGGGCAGTGCCGCCCGCGTCAGGGCGAAGGTGTCGTTCCCGGCCTCCGACAGCTGGCACCAGCTCCCCGGCGTCGTCGCGATGGCGGTCGACGACCGCACCGATCCGGTGGACGAGCGGTGGTCGGGCCTGCTGCTGGTGGTCAACGCCACGCCGTGGCTGGTCCGGCAGGTCCTTCCGATGGACCTTGCGGGCTTCCGGCTGCACCCGGTGCAGCAGTCCGGGACCGACGAGATGGTCCGCGGGGCAGAGGCGGGCACGGACTGGGTGACCGTCCCGGAGCGCACGGCCGCGGTCTTCGTCCGTCCCCGCTGACCGGACGCACCGGTTCAATGATTCGCTCGCTCGACGTATCGAAAATGCCGGTGGCAGCCGCGATTTGAGGCCGCGGCGGTCCGTCGGATGGGTGTTGCGGAATTGCCGTCGAAAACGACGTGCGGGTACCCCCGGGGGTGTACGCTTCTGAGTACCGGACAGAGCTGTCCGGACAGAAATGAGGAGTACGAAGGACAATGTCCGCAACCATCACTGAACTCAAGTCCATTGCGTCCCCGGTCGTCGTCGACGCCCGCGGTGTCTCCTGCCCGGGCCCCATCCTCGCGGCGAAGAAGCAGATCGGTGGCGTGCCCGTGGGCAACGTCATGGAGGTCCTCGCCACCGACTCCGGGACCCTCAAGGACATCCCCGCCTGGTGCCGCAAGATGGGCCACGACTTCCTCGGCTCGTTCGAGGAGGCCGGCTCGATCCACCTGTTCCTCCGCAAGGCCAAGTAGTCCGATGTCCGGAGCTGCTGGCCCCGGCGACAGCTCGCCACGGATCCTGGTCTTCTCCACCATCAACATCTCCGACCCCGGCATCGACCTCGCCGGCAGCCGCCACCTCGAGTACCCCGCCACCGTGCAGACGATGGCGGTGCCCTGCAGCAGCGGCCTGAAGCCGTCCTGGCTCGTGCACGCGCTGGACAGCGGTTTCGACGGCGTCTTCGTCGCCTCGGACGGGGAGGAGTGTGCCTACCTGCCCGACTGCGCGGAACGCACCGCGCACATCATCAGTCAGGCCCAGGCGATCATGGCCGAGCGAGGCATCCCGGCACAGCGGCTGAAGATGGCCGCGCTGTGCTCGGTGTGTGCCGAGCCGTTCGCGAACTACATGCGCGAGTTCTCCGCCGCACTGACGCGGCTGGACGAGAGCGCGTCCGTGGCCTGAACCGGGCCACCGACAACGACGACACAGTTAGGAACCTCCATGTCGAAGAAGACCATCATTGTCTTCAGCGGCGACTACGACAAGCTGATGGCGGCATTCATCATTGCCAATGGTGCTGCCGCGATGGACGACGAAGTCACCATGTTCTTCACATTCTGGGGATTGGCCGCATTGCGCAAGCCGGTGGGCGCGGTGGCGAATTCCGCGGACAAGAGCGGCCTCCAGAAGGCATTTTCGGCAATGCTGCCGAAGCACGCCGAGAAACTCGGGCTCTCGCGGTTCAATTTCGCCGGCGCCGGTCGTTCGATGATGAAGAAGGTCATGAAGTCCGAGAACGTGATGACCGTGGCGGAGCTCATGGAGACCGCGCGCGAGCAGGGCGTGAAGATGATCGCCTGCACGATGTCGATGGACGTTCTCGGGATCGGCAAGGACGAGCTCGTGGACGGCATCGAGTACGCCGGGGTGGCGACCTACCTCAGTGAGGCCGACGAGTCCAACGTCAACCTCTTCATCTGACCGCACACCTCGTTTCACAAGGAGCGATACGCGATGGACTATGACGTCCTGGTCATCGGCAGCGGCATCGGCGGCATGGAGTCGTCGATCAAGCTGGCGGACATGGGTTACCGGGTGCTGCTCGTGGAGAAGGAGGCGAGCGTCGGCGGCCGAATGATCCTGCTGTCGAAGGTGTTCCCGACGCTCGACTGCGCCTCGTGCATCTCGGGGCCCAAGATGTCGTCGACGATCAATCACCCGAACATCACGACGATGGCCTACAGCGAGGTCCAGGGCATAAGCAGAAATGCTGATGGCCAGTTCCTGGCAGCCATTCAGGAGAAGTCGAAATTCGTCGACTGGGCGGCCTGCACCGGCTGTGACGCGTGCCAGAAGGCATGCACGGTCGCCGTCCCGGACCAGTTCAATGCCGAACTCGCCGCACGGCGGGCCGCGTACATCGCGTTCCCCCAGGCCGTCCCCAAGAAGGCGATCCTGCAGCGCGAGGGGACGTCGCCGTGCATCGGCGCGTGCCCGGCCGGCATCAAGGCCCACGGGTACGTGTCGCTGGTACGCGGCGGCAAGTACGAGGAGGCCTTCCAGCTCGTCCTCGACGCCACGCCGCTGGTCGGCACCCTCGGCCGCGCGTGCTACGCGCCGTGCGAGTCGGAGTGCACCCGGACCAAGCTCGAGGGCCCCGTCCCGATCCGGCTCCTGAAGCGGTTCGCCGCCGATCGGCACTACGAGGGCGCCGGGGCGGCCGACGGTCCGGCGATCGAGGTCGCGGAGCCGAACGGGAAGCGGGTCGCGGTCGTCGGTTCCGGCCCGGCCGGCCTGACCGCGGCCTGGCAGCTGGCCCGCAAGGGCTACCAGGTGACGGTGCTGGAGAAGAGGTCGCAGCCGGGCGGCTACCTCCGTCACGCCATCCCGACCTACCGGCTGCCGCACGAGGTGGTGGACGCCGACATCGCCAACCTCACCTCGCTCGGGGTCGAGATCCGCTGCGACGCCCCGGTCTCCGATCCCGAGGCGCTGAAGGCCGAGGGCTACGACGCGGTCGTCGTGGCGACCGGCACTCAGGTCGCGACGCGCATGGGCGTCCCGGGTGAGGACGCCGAGGGCTCGGTCAACGGGCTGGACTTCCTCGCCGCCGTGGCGAACGGCGCAGCTCCGGACCTCACCGGCCGGCGGGTCGTCGTCGTCGGCGGCGGCAACGTCGCGATGGACGCCGCCCGCGTGTCCCTGCGCCTCGGCGCGTCCGAGGCGCGGGTGGCCTACCGGCGCACGCGCTCGGAGATGCCCGCCCACCACGTGGAGAGCAAGGACGCCGAGGCCGAGGGTGCGGTGTTCGAGCTGCTCGTCGCCCCCACAGAGGTGGTGACCCGCGACGGCCGCGTCACCGGGCTGAAGCTCCAGCGCATGCAGCTCGGTGCGCCGGACGCGTCCGGGCGCCGCAGCCCCGAGCCGGTCCCCGGCAGCGAGTACGTGCTCGACTGCGACCTGGTGATCTCCACCATCGGCATGAGCCCCGACCCTGCGCCGTTCGCGAGGCTGGCGGACACGCGCGGCCGGATCACCGTCGACCCCCGGACGCTCCAGACCTCTGTGCCCTACCTGTTCGCCGCCGGCGACGTGACCGCGGGAGCGACCGACATCACCCGCGCGATCGGGTCGGGCCGCAGGGTCGCGCACATGGTCGACCGCTGGCTCACCGGCCAGCCGATGGACGGGTTCGTCGCCCTCGACGACCGGCTGGAGACGATCGCCCCCGACAGGGTGCTGGCTCGGCAGACGGCCTTCGGCCACCGTCACCCGGTCAGCGGCGAGGTCTCGCTGGTGGACCACCCGCGCGACTTCTCCGAGATCGAGGCCCCGCTGACGCTCGCGCAGGCGCGTGCCGGTGCCGGCTCCTGCCTCGACTGCGGGGTGTGCTCGGAGTGCCAGCAGTGCGTGCAGGCGTGTCCGGCCTTCGCCATCCGGATGGACCAGCGCGACCAGGTGCACGAGGTGCGCGTGGGTGCGGTGGTGGTCGCGACCGGCCACAAGCTGTTCGCCGCGGACCTGAAGCCCGAGTACGGGTTCGGGAGGTTCCCGAACGTGATCACCGGCATGCAGATGGACCGGCTGCTCGCTCCCACCCGTCCGTTCAACACCGTGCTGCGGCCCGGCGACGGAAAGGTGCCCGAGCGCATCGGCTACATCTCCTGCACCGGCTCGCGCGACAAGACCGTCGGCAACCCGCTGTGCTCGAAGTTCTGCTGCATGTACTCCATCAAGCAGAACCAGCTGATCATGGGGGCGCTGCCGCTGGCGGACGTGAGCATGCACTACATCGACATGCGGGCCGCGGGGAAGCGCTACGAGGAGTTCTACACGCAGGCCCAGGACATGGGCGCGCAGTACATCAAGGGCCGCGTCTCGAAGATCACCGAGGAGCCCAACGGCGACCTGCTGGTTCGCTACGAGGACATCGAGGGTGGGGGCGGCATCGTCGAGGCGTCCTACGACCTCGTGGTGCTCGCCGTGGGCATCCAGCCCAACCGTGACGTGGAGAAGCTGTTCTCCCAGGCCCCGCTCGGGCTGGACGAGTACTACTACGTGGCCGAGCCCAGCGCCGAGCTGAGCCCCGGCCAGACCAGCATCCCCGGGGTCTTCGTCGCCGGCACCGCGTCCGGGGCGAAGGACATCGTCGACACGATCCTGCACTCCGGCGCGGCGGTCGCCCAGGTCGCCGCCCACCTCGAACACCACCACTTCACCGAGGAGGTGCCGGTATGACCACGCCGGACAGCCCCGAGCCGGTCGCGGACGCCTCCGCGACGTCGGGCAAGCCCGAGCGCCGGATCGGCGTCTACATCTGCCACTGCGGCGGCAACATCTCCGACTACGTGGATGTGGAGGCCGTCCGGGAGGCGCTGAAGGACGAGCCGGGCGTCGTGGTGTCGGAGTCGCCGGTCTTCGCCTGCTCCGACGGCACGCAGCACGACATGATCGACGACATCCGCGGCCGGAACCTCGACGGGCTCGTGGTCGCGTCCTGCTCGCCGAAGCTGCACCAGGTGACCTTCCGCAACGTGGCGAAGCGGGCCGACCTCAACCAGTACGCCTACACCCAGGTGAACGTGCGCGAGCAGGACTCCTGGGCGCACCCCCACGACCGCTCCGGCGCCACGGAGAAGGCGATCGGCCTGGTCAGGGCGGGCGTCGCGAAGACGCGCCTGTCCGACCCGCTGGAGCCGCTGGTCGTGCAGACCGTGCCGCGGGCGCTGGTCGTGGGCGGCGGCATCACCGGCCTGCGGGCCGCGATCGGCCTGGCCGACGTCGGCATCCAGGCCGTGGTCGTGGAGCGCGCGGCCACCCTCGGCGGCTGGGTGGGCACCTTCGGGGCGACCTTCCCCGATGACGCGTCCGGCGCGGAGGAGGTCGCCGGCCTGGTCGAGGAGATCAGGAAGCGCCGCGACATCACCACCTACACCGGCGCGGAGCTGACCGGGAAGTCCGGCAGCTTCGGCAACTACACCGTCGAGCTCACCCTCCACCGGGACGGGTCGGACAAGGTGCTCAGCCTCGAGGTCGGCTCGATCATCGTGGCCACCGGGTTCGACGCCTACAGCCCCGACGACGGCGAGTTCGGCTACGGCATCGACGGTGTGGTCACCCTGCCCGAGTTCAAGGCCATGGTGGACGCTGCCCCGTCCGGCGGGCTCACCTGGCGGGGACGCCAGGTCCGCTCGATCGCCTACGTGTACTGCGTCGGCTCCCGGCAGGAGGCCGGCGGCAACGAGTACTGCTCGAAGTACTGCTGCACCGCCACCATCCACGCGTCGCTCCAGGTCGGCACGGTGGACCCGTCGATCCGGCAGTACCACCTGTACCGCGACATCCGCGCGTACGGCCGCAACGAGCTGCTCTACAACGCCTCCCGGGAGGCCGGCTCGACGTACGTGAAGTTCGCCGACGACCAGCCGCCGAGCGTGGCCGCCCTCCCCACGGGGGGCCTCGCCGTCACGGTGACGGACCTCCTCACCGAGAGCCGAGAGCTCACGATCGGGGTCGACCTGGTCGTGCTGGTGACCGGCATGGTGCCGCGGGATCCGTCCCGGCTCGTCGAGGTGCTGAAGCTCCCCGTCGGCAGTGACGGCTTCTTCAACGAGATCCACCCCAAGCTGCGTCCGGTGGAGACGGTGGTCGACGGCGTGATGATCGCCGGCTGCTGCCAGAGCCCGCGCACGGTCGGGGAGAGCGTCTCCGCCGGGCTCGCGGCCGTCGCGCAGAGCGCGGCGCTGCTGAAGAAGGGGTTCGCGGAACTGGAGCCGCTGGTCGCGCGGGTGAACCCCGAGAAGTGCACCGGCAGCGGGGAGTGCCTCTCGTCCTGCCCGTACGACGCGATCACCAGCATCGAGTGGGAGGGGCGGTCCATCGCGTCCGTCGACCCGGCCACCTGCAAGGGCTGCGGCGGCTGTGTCCCGGTCTGCGGGAGGGACGCGATCGACCTGCTCGGCTACACCGATGCGCAGATGCGCGCGGCCATCGAGGAGATGGTCGCGACCGAACGACCCAAGGAGCCGGTGGCATGACCCAGGTACTGCGTGACCCGCGCGAGGTGATCCGGGAGGAGCCGCTGATGCACGCCCCGATCCTCGCGGCCGTCGCGGACGGAGGGAAGACGATCGGCGAGATCGCCGAGCGCCTCGGCCACCCCACCCACGAGGTCGTCTACTGGGTGATGGGCATGCGCCGCTACGGCCTCCTCGTGGAGAGCACCGAGGCCGACGACGACGGCTACTTCAGCTACCGCGCCGTGGGCCAGGGCCCCGCGGCGGTCCTCGAGGAGTGTGAGTACGAATGACAGCGACGGTGGATCCGCACCTGATCACCGACCTCCAGAAGTTCGGGGCCGCGGACATCAACGCGTGCTTCAGCTGCGGCAACTGCACGGCCATCTGCCCGCTCGCCGACAGCGACGCGATGTTCCCGCGCAAGCTCATCCGGCTCGCCCAGGTCGGGCTGACCGACGACCTGGTGTCGAGCAAGGAGCTGTGGACCTGCTACGGCTGCGGCGTCTGCACCACCCGCTGCCCGCAGCAGGCGGACCCGGGCGAGTTCATGGGCACCGCGCGCCGCTACGCGATCGCCCACTACGACAAGAGCGGGATCGCCCGCGTGCTCTACACCAGGCCGGTGATCGGCAGCGCGATCGCGATCGGTGCCGCAGCCTTCTTCGCGCTCTTCTTCGCCGCGGTGCGGGGTGAGCAGAGCCGTGACACCCTCGCCCTGTTCGACTTCATCCCCTACAGCGTGATCCACACGACCGGCATCGTGCTGATGGTCGTCGTGGCGCTGTTCAGCCTGCTCGGCGTGGGCCTGCTGGCCCGGGACATCGCCCGACGCGACCAGGTCACGTGGTCGGCGCTGTTCGGCAGCCGGCAGGCGTGGGGACGGACGCTCCGCGCGGCGTGGTACGCCCTCGGCATCGAGTCGCTGGGACAGAAGCGGTACCGGGAGGACTGCCACGACGACGAGCCGGTGGAGCCGCTGTACCGGCGGCGCTGGCTGATCCACGCGCTCACCCTGTGGGGCTTCCTCGGGCTGCTGCTCGCAACCACGCTCGACTACGGGATGGACCTGCTGGGGATCAAGGCGACCGGCACCCCGGTGCCGATCTGGTACCCGGTCCGGCTGCTGGGCACGGTCGCCGGCCTCGCGCTGATGTACGGCGTCACCTGGTTCATGATCCGTCGCTGGCAGGAGACCCGCCAGGGCAACGACACCAGCAAGCCGTCGGACTGGTTGTTCCTCGTGCTCCTGTGGGTGGCGGGGCTCACCGGCTTCGTGATCGAGGCGGCGCTGTACGCCGAGCCGGTGCCGGGCTGGGGCTACTGGGTGTTCCTGCTGCACGTGGCCATCGCCATGGAACTGGTGCTGTTCCTGCCGTTCACCAAGTTCGCCCACGTGATGTACCGGCCGGTCTCGCTGTTCTTCTACGGCCTCGTGAAGGACGCACAGCGCACTGCTGGCTGAGCCCTCCGGGGCGGCGGTGGACAACTGCCCCCCGGGGGCGATCGTGGCGAACGCCTGTGACCAACCACGCGGAAGCGGCCCCCAGGGCCGGCGCCGGGGCTCAGATGAAGATGATCTGGCCGCCCTCGGACAACTCCATGAAGTCGGTCGCACTGATCACGGCCTCGACGCCCTCGTAGAGGTCGGCCTCGTTCAGCTGCATCATGTCGAACGACATGCGGCAGGCCCACAGGTGGCCGCCCATCTCGACGATCTGCTCCAGCATCTCGGGCACGGTCGGCACCTCGAGGTCGGCGATCTGCTTGCGCATCATCTTGGTGGCCATCCCGGTCATGCCGGGGATGGCACCCATCAGCGCGGGCAGCGGCATGTTCGGGGCCTGGACCAAGTGCATGGCCGTGTTCCCGAGCGGGTTGAACTTCAGGTGGTCCATGCGGGAGTTCGTGATCATGTCGAAGCCCCAGAAGGTGAAGAACAGGTGCGTCTCGATGCCTTCGCCCAACGCGGCCGCCCCGAGGATCAGGCCGGGGTAGGCCATGTCGAGGTTGCCCTTGCTGCAGATGATCACCAGCTTGCGCGGGGTGGGGGTGGACGACGTCGGGGCCGGGCAGTCGGCGCCGTCGAAGTCGGGCACGATCGGTGCGGAGATGGTGTCGGTCATGGTCGTGCTCCTTTACACACAGCCCTTGGGCTTCGGGAGGCCGGCGATGTAGGCCAGCTTCTTCGCCGGCTTGCCGGGGAAGAGCTCGAACAGCTGTTTGATCGGGTAACCGCCGACCGTGCTGGTGCGACGCAGCGTGGCGGTCTCGCCGCGGCCCGGGTAGTCCATCCTCAAGAACCGGATCGGGCCCCAGTGGGCGTCGGTCAGCTCGATCCCGATCAGCCGGGCGAGCTCGGCGCCGAGCTTCTCGTCCCACTGGTCGTAGACGGTCAGGAATCCCTCATCGTTCACGTCGATGGGGCGCCCGGCGATCATGGTGGTGGGCATCGGTGACTCCCTTCAGAACTTGGGGACGATCGGCTGGGGCAGAACGGTGGTCGGGTCGGCGGTGGAGTCCACCCCGGGACGGTCGACATAGCCGCCGACCGGAGCGGACGGCCGAGGTGCGGGCGCCGGTGTGGCGGCAGGACGCGGGGCCACCAGCGGTGTGGTCTCCAGCCGTGGCTTCGCCGGCGCACGTCCCTTCGACGCGACGGGCTCAGCGGTGGTCTTCGCCGGACGGGGCGGGGGGGCCGGGCTGGACGGTGCCGGCGTGGTCGGCATTCCCGTGCCCTCTGCCGTCACGTCGGTCTCCACCCGCTTGCCGACCAGGCTCATCGCCGTCGGGATCAGTGGGATCGGTCGCCCGGGCAGCAGCAGGTTCCAGTAGATCCAGCGGAAGGCCAGCTTCCCGATGTGGTTGAGGTGGGTCTCCTTGAGCAGCTTGAACGGACCGACGGCCGGCAGTGGGAAGTTCCCGGTGAACGGTTCGGTGGTGTAGTTGAAGTCGAGCAGCATGCCCTTGCGGTTGCCGGACTCGATGAAGCAATTGGCGTGCCCGTCGAAGCCGTGGGTGGCGGGCCGGCCGTTGAACTCGTCGACGAAGTTGTGCACGAACACGTCCACGGCGAAGTGGGCCACTGACCCGGCCTTCGAGGTCTGCAGCGTGCCGGCGTCTCCGAGTACCCACACGCCCGGATGGGCGAGGCTGGCCATGGTGTGCTGGTCGCACGGGACGAGGTTGAGCTCGTCGCCCATCCCCGAGCGGGCCACGTAGTCGGCGCCCATGTTCAGCGGCACGGTGACCAGCAGGTCGAACCCGATCCGGCGGCCGTCGAAGGACACCAGCTCGCAGGTGTTGTTGTCGATGCGCTCGACGGCGAAGTCGGTCTCCAGCCCGACCTGCCGGTCGACCAGCGCGGTCGCCAGCTCCCGGGACGCGACTGGCTTGGTGAACGCCCCGTCGAGCGGAGTGACGTAGGTGACCTCCGTCCGGTCCCGGATGCCGTGCTTGCGCAGCCAGTCGTCGGCCAGGAATGTGAACTCCATCGGCGCGACCGGGCACTTGATCGGCATCTCGGTGATGTGCACGACCAGTCGGCCGCCACGGAACCGGCGCATCGCCTCGGTGAGCGCCTGCGCACCCGGGAGGCTGTAGAACTCGTGCACCTTCTCGCCCCACAGCGCACCCTGCATCCCAGGCGTAGCGTCAGGACGCGGGGTGACGCCGGTGGCGATCACGAGGTAGTCGTAGGACAGCGTCCGGCCGTCCGCGAGGTGCACCGTCTGGTAGGTCGGGTCGACGCGATCGATCTCGGTGAGGACCAGGTCGACGCCGTCGTCGATGAACCGGTGCCGGGAGCGCACAATGTCGGTCGTGTTGTAGATCCCGAAGGGCATGAACAGGTAGCCCGGCTGGTAGTGATGGGCGTCGTCCCGATCGACGACGGTGATGTGCAGTTCGTGGGTGCCCACGGCGGCCCGGAGCTTGTTGGCCACCATCGTGCCCGCGGTCCCGCCACCAAGGATGACCAGTCGCTTCATCGTTGAACTTCCCGTCGGTGGTGTTGGTACCAACAGTACCTGAGGGGGTATCTGCTCGGGCCGATTCGGGGCAAGTGCGCGCGGTCGTGCCCGGGGCGCCGTAGTGCAACATCCGGTCGCCGGACGGGCCTGCCATCCTGAGTGTGAAATGCTGGCGGCGAGCGCCAGAACGGCTATTGTTACGTTTCAAAACGAGTTGGGAGAAGGCCGACGATGACCGATTTCACCTGGACCGAGCTGGATCAGCGGGCGGTGGACACCGCGCGGGTGTTCGCGGCGGACGCGGTGGAGAAGGTGGGCAACGGGCACCCGGGTACCGCCATCTCGCTGGCGCCCCTGGCGTACCTGCTGTACCAGAAGGTGATGACCGGTGACCCGGCGGATCCGACCTGGGCGGGCCGCGACCGGTTCGTGCTGAGCATCGGCCACTCCTCGCTCACGCAGTACTGCCAGCTGTTCCTGGCCGGCTACGGCCTGGAGGCCGCCGACCTCGCCTCGCTGCGCACCGAGGGCTCGCTGACCCCGGGCCACCCGGAGTACGGCCACACCGCGGGCGTGGAGTGCACCACCGGCCCGCTGGGTGCCGGCGTCTCCGATGCGGTCGGGTTCGCGATGGCCGCGCGCAGGGAGCGGGCGCTGCTCGACCCGTCCACCCCGCTGGGGGAGTCGAGCGTGTTCGACCGCACCGTCTACTGCATTGCCGGTGACGGCTGCATGCAGGAGGGCGTGGCCGCGGAGGCGTCCTCGCTCGCGGGGGCGCAGAAGCTGGGCAACCTGGTGCTGATCTACGACGACAACCGGATCTCGATCGAGGGCGACACCAAGATCGCGTTCACCGAGGACGTCGCCGCCCGGTACGCCGCCTACGGCTGGCACGTGCAGACCGTCGACTGGACGAACGGTGGCACCGGCTACGTCGAGAACGTGAAGGCCCTGTACGAGGCCATCGAGGCCGCGCGGGCGGTCACGGACAAGCCGTCCTTCATCAAGCTCACGACCGTGATCGGCTGGCCGCTGCCCACCAAGGCGGGCCACCACTCCGTGCACGGCGCCAAGCTGGGCGCAGAGGAGGTCGCCGGGCTGAAGAAGCTGCTCGGGTTCGACCCGGAGCAGAGCTTCGTCGCCGAGCCGGAGGTGCTCGAGCACACCCGCTCCAACGCCGCGGCGCGCGCGGCCGCGGCCAAGGCCGACTGGCAGCCCCGCTACGACGCGTGGCGCAGCGCCAACCCCGGGCAGGCCGCCCTGTTCGACCGGCTGTCCGCCCGCGCCCTCCCCGAGGGCCTGGCCGAGGCGCTGCCGGTGTTCCCCGCGGGCAAGAAGGCCACTCGGGCCGCGTCCGGTGAGGTGCTCACCGCGCTGGCCGACGTCATGCCCGAGCTGTGGGGCGGTTCTGCCGACCTCGCCGGCTCGAACAACACCACGATGAAGGGCCAGCCGTCGTTCCTCCCGCCGGAGCAGTCGTCCCACGACTTCGCCGGCGACTACTCCGGCCGCACGCTGCACTTCGGCATCCGCGAGCACGCGATGGGCAACATCGTGAACGCGATCACGATGTCGGGCCTCACCCGGGCCTACGGCGGCACCTTCCTGGTCTTCGCCGACTACATGCGCGGCGCCGTCCGACTGGCAGCCCTGCAGAAGGTGCCGAGCATCTTCGTCTGGACGCACGACTCGATCGGCGTCGGCGAGGACGGTCCCACCCACCAGCCGATCGAGCACCTCGCCAGCCTCCGGGCGATCCCCGGCCTCGACGTGATCCGTCCCGCGGACGCCAACGAGACCGCCCAGGCGTGGGCGGCAGCGCTGGCCCACACCGACCGGCCGAGCGCCCTGATCCTGTCCCGTCAGGACCTGGCGACGATCGACCGCAGCCTGCCCGGTGTCGCCCCCGCGTCCGACCTCACCAAGGGTGGCTACACCCTCGTCGACGCCGAGGGTGAGCTGAAGGTCGTGCTGATCGCGACCGGCTCCGAGGTCGAGGTCGCCCTGGCCGCCCGCGACGTGCTCCAGGCAGAGGGCATCGGCACCCGCGTGGTCTCCATGCCGTGCACCGAGTGGTTCACCGCGCAGGACGCCGCGTACCGCGCGTCGGTCCTGCCGGCGGGCGTCGCCCGGGTGGCGGTCGAGGCCGGCTCGCCCATGGGCTGGCGCGACTTCGTCGGCGACGCCGGCGAGATCGTGGCGATCGACCACTTCGGCGAGTCCGCCTCGGGCAACCTGCTGTTCGCGAAGTACGGCTTCACCGCGGAGAACGTCGCCGCGCACGCGAGGACCGCGCTCTCGCGGATCGGGTGAGCGTCACCGTCTCCTCACGGGGCCAGCGGCTGCGCGCGAACGGCGCGCTGCTGCTGGCCTCGGCCCTGTGGGGCTTCGCGTTCGTCGCCCAGCGGGTGGGGGCGGACCACGTCGGCCCGCTCACGTTCACCGGCGTCCGCTTCGCGATCGGGTCGGCCGTGCTGATCCCGGTGATCCTGCTCCGCGACCGGGTGCGCGGCGTCCCTGCCCCCAGGAGGGCCGCCGCGACGCGCGCGGTGCTCGTCCCCGGGATGGTCGCGGGTGTCTTCCTGACCATCGCGGTGAACCTCCAGCAGGCCGCCATGGCCGACACCCCGGCGGGCAACGCCGCCTTCATCACCGGCCTGTACATGGTGTTCGTGCCGGTCATCGCCGCGTTCCGCGGCCACCGCAGCAGCCCGGCCACGATCCTCGGCGTGCTCTCGTCACTCGCCGGGCTGTACCTGATCAGCGTCAGCGATGCCCTCACCATCGGCACCGGCGAGCTGCTGCTGATCCTCACCTGCATCCCGTGGGCCATCCAGATCCTCGTCATCGAGCACTACAGCCCCCGCCTGTCCGCGCTGCGGTTCGCGGTCGTCCAGTTCCTCACCTGCGCGGTGCTGAGCAGCCTGGCCGCGCTCGTCCTCGAGCCGGCGCCGTTCACCGGCCTCGACCAGGCCGTCGTCCCGCTGCTGTACGGCGGCCTGGTCTCTGTCGGCATCGCCTTCACCCTGCAGGTGGTGGGCCAGCGGCACGCGCTGGCCACCCACGCCTCCCTGATCATGGCCACCGAGTCGGTGTTCGGGGCCATCGGCGGCGCCATCCTGCTCGGCGAGAACATGGGGCTACGCGGCTACGCCGGTGCCGCGCTGATGATCGTCGGGATCGTGGTGTCCCAGCTCGGGCTGCCCGCCGCACCCCTGGACGACCTCGCCGACGCCGCCGAACCGCTCCCGTAGCATGGAAGCCGCTCACCCGAGAGGATCCTTCCCGTGGCCAACACCCGCACGCTGTCGACCACAGCCAAGATCGGCATCGGCGTCGGCGCAGGACTCGTCGTGCTCCTCGGCGGCGGCTACCTCGCCGGGCACTTCCTGGCCGGCGAGAACGTGCCGCGCAACGCCTCGGTGGCCGGCGTCCCGATCGGCGGGCTGACCCCGGAGACCGCGGAGCACACCCTGCGCGCCGCGCTGGGGGAGCGCAGCGAGAAGCCGCTGGTGCTCACCGCCGGGGACGAGAAGCTCACCGTCGCGCCCGGCGAGGCGGGCCTGGCCGTCGACTACGCCGCCTCGGTGGCACAGGCCGGGGGCGGCCGCAGCTGGAACCCCGCCGCGATCCTCACCGTGCTGTTCGGCGGCTCGGAGCACCCGGCGGTGCTGGCCGTCGACACCGCGAGGCTGGACGCCACGATCGGCGGCCTGGCCGACAAGGTCGACGTCCCCGCGGTCGACGCGACGGTCGGCTACACCGGCCTGAAGCCCGTCCGGACGACGGAGGGCGCCGACGGCCGCGTCGTCGACCGTGCGGCGACGGCGGAGGCGGTCAGGGCGGCCTACCTCACGACGTCCACGGTGGACGCGCCGCTGGTCACCGCCGCGCCGGTGGTCACCACCGCGGAGGCCGACGCCGCGCTCGCCGGGCCCGCCGCCACCGCCGTCGCTGCGCCGGTGGACGTCGCGGTCGGTGACGCCGGCACCCTGGTCGTGCGTCCGGAGCACCTGGCCGCGTCCCTCACCTTCGGTCCGGTGGACGGCGGCCTCGGTCCGGTGTTCGACGTGAAGAAGCTGGAGGCCCAGGTGAAGCCGGGTCTGGCGAAGCTCGGCCTGAAGCAGCCGCGGGACGCCACGATCACGATGGGGAAGACCAAGCCGCGGATCGTGCCGTCCGCCGACGGCCTCGGCGTCGACCCCGCGGAGCTCGCCGCCGCCCTCGTGCCGACGCTCGCCCAGCCGTCCGGACGCACCGCGTCGGTCGGGGTGAGCGCGCGGCCGGCGTCGTTCACCACGGCGGACGCCGAGAAGCTGGGGGTCAAGAAGGTGATCGGGAAGTTCACCACCTACTTCCCCGGTACCGCCTACCGGTACAACAACATCGGCAAGGCAGCGAAGCTGATCAACGGCACCTTCCTCAAGCCGGGCGAGGTGTTCAGCATGAACAAGACCCTCGGCAAGCGCACCAAGAAGGCGGGCTGGATGGCCGGCGGCGCCATCGACGGCGGCAGGATCGTCGAGCGGCAGGGCGGGGGCATCTCGCAGGCCACCACGACGACGTTCAACGCGATCTACTTCGCCGGCCTCGAGGACATCTACCACAAGCCGCACTCGCTCTACTTCAACCGCTACCCCGTCGGCCGGGAGGCCACTCTGGACTGGGTGAGCGTGGACATGAAGTTCCGCAACGACTCGCCCTACGGCGTGGTCCTCCAGGCCTGGATCACCGGGCGGCCCGGCACGACCGGCTCGGTCACCGTCCGGGTGTGGTCGACGAAGCGGTACACGATCAAGGCGTCCAAGCCGGTGCTGTCGAACTACCGCGCCCCGGGGAAGACCGTCTACGACGACTCGGACGGCTGCATCCCGCAGAGCGCGATGACCGGCTTCGACGTCCACCACTACCGGCTGTTCTACAAGGGCGACAAGCTGGTGAAGAAGGAGCGCTTCAACTGGCGCTACAACTCCCTGACCCCCGTCGTCTGCGGAAAGAAGCCCTCGGACGCCTGAGCGTCCGGGGCCGGACGGTCGGCCGGTCAGGGCAGTTCGGTGAAGCCCAGGCGCAGCAACTCCGCGATCGCGGCCGGGTCGTCGGTGCGCACCTGGATGCTGCGGGCGTCCTGCCGGGTGGCCCACCGGGCGAGCGCGATCAGGTCGTGGCAGTCTCCCGTGGTCACCCACTCCCCGGCGAGCACGGCCGGGCAGGGAGGCGACTCGCCCCAGGCGTCCGGGACGGTGGGGGAGCGCGGGTCGAGGAGTTCGCTCACCCGGGCGACGAAGGCCGGCCCGGCCACCCCGGCCGCGTCGGCGAGCCGGTCGAGTTCCTCCCGGGGGGCACGCCTCGGGTCCCGTCCCCGGGCCACCCCGACGGTCCGCAGCGCCCGGACGTCCGCCCAGGCCACCTCGTGGACCGTGCCGCGGCGGTCCCGCAGCCGGAGCCCGTCGGCGTCGGCCGCGAGAACGAACCCGACCAGGTCACCCGGCTCGCCGTCGGGCCGGACGCGGCGCAGGCTGACCCGTTCGCCCGGGTGGGGCGGTCGCTGGTCGGGATGCGGGCGAGCCACGTCGTATCAACTCCAGGTGCCGGTTGTAGAGTGCTCTCAGTTTGCCAAGTACCTGATGAGGAGCCGGTCCCATGACCTACGTGATCACCCTCCCGTGTGTGGATGTCAAGGATCTCGCATGCGTCGAGGAGTGTCCGGTCGACTGCATCTACGAGGGCAACCGGATGCTCTACATCCATCCTGACGAGTGCGTCGACTGCGGGGCCTGCGAACCGGTCTGCCCGACCGAGGCCATCTTCTACGAGGACGACGTGCCCGCCGACCAGGCCGAGTACTACGACATCAACGTCCACTTCTTCGACGAGATCGGGTCCCCCGGCGGCGCGGCCAAGCTGGGCCCGATCGACGCCGACCACCCGACCGTCGCCGCGCTCCCGCCCCAGGGCGAGTGACGCCCGGGCTGGCCGGCCAGCTGCCCGACTTCCCCTGGGACTCCCTGGACGCTGCGAGGGCGAGGGCGGGCGCCCACCCCGACGGCATCGTCGACCTCTCGGTCGGGACACCCGTCGACCCCACCCCTGAGGTCGGACGGCTCGCGCTGGCGGCGGCCGCGGACGCGCCGGGCTATCCGACGACCTGGGGGACACCACGCCTGCGGGCAGCGATCCGCGGCTACCTCGAGCGGCGGTGGGGTGCCGTCGGGCTCGCCGACGACGGCGTGCTGCCGGTGGTCGGCACCAAGGAACTCGTCGCGCTGCTGCCGACGCTGCTGGGCGTGGGCCCGGGCGCGACCGTGGTCATCCCGTCCACCGCCTACCCCACCTACGACGTGGGCGGACGGATCGCCGGGGCCACCGTGGTGGCGACCGACGACCCGTCCGACCTCGCGTCGCTGCGTCCCGGGCTGGTGTGGATCAACTCGCCGGCCAACCCTCACGGGGCGATCCTGTCGCCGGACGCGCTGCGCGCCTGGGTGGACGCCGCACGCGCCGCCGGAGCCGTCCTCGCCTCCGACGAGTGCTACGGAGAGTTCGGCTGGGACGTCGAGCCGATGTCCGTGCTGCACCCCGAGGTCAACGGGGGCTCCCTCGAGGGGCTGCTGGCGGTGCACTCGTTGTCCAAGCGGTCGAACGCGGCCGGCTACCGGGCGGGTTTCGTCGCCGGTGACCCGGAGGTCGTGCGTCCGTTGCTGGAGGTGCGCAAGCACGCCGGGCTGATGGTGCCCATGCCGGTGCAGGCGGCCATGGTTGCCCTGCTGGACGACCAGGTCCACGTCGAGGAGCAGCGGGCGCGGTACCGCCGTCGCCGGGCGATGCTGCGCCCCGCGCTCGTCGCGGCCGGGTACCGGGTCGAGCACTCCGAGGGCTCGCTGTACCTGTGGTGCACGCGGGACGAGGACTGCCGCGCGAGCGTCGACCACCTGGCCGGGCTCGGCATCCTCGTCGCTCCCGGAGACTTCTACGGCGAGGCCGGACGCCGGCACGTGCGGGTCGCGCTCACCGCGACCGACGAGCGGGTGGAGGCGGCCGCACGCCGCCTGCTGGCCCAGGCCTGACCGCCTCCAGACGCCCCGGGGTGGCGATCGCGCGTCCCTGCTGCAGCCAGACTCGGGTCAGCGGGGTGCTGGCTCGGAGAAGACCAGCGTGACCTTCACCGCGGTGCTCGGGCCCGTCCCCTGCCACTGCGCCGGCCCGGCGGGGGAATGTGTCCATGCGTACGGGCCGACCTGGACGGAGGCGAGCCCGTAGGAGGCGGTGTTCGCGACCGCCAGGTGCGCGACGGCCCACGCCGCGGTCGGGTTGTCGGTCGTCACGGTGAGGGTCGACCCGTTCACGCGGGTGGTGACGGCGCCGGCGCCGAGGGTCTTCTTCAGGAAGGACGCCATCGCCTGCGGGTCGCCCTCGCCGGGTGACGCCACGACGCAGCTGAACGACGCCGGGGTCTCTCCCGTCAACGAACTGGCCAGCGCGCGGGCGTTCGGCACGTGGCGCCGGTAGGCCTCCGGGTAGGCGCTGCGCTGCACGGCCTGGGCCACGTCGTTGATGTCGCGGGTCTTCCAGTTCTTCACCCGCACCAGCGCCTGGTAGAACGACCGGGACGCGTACCAGGGGTCGGTCACCTGCTCGACCGTCCCCCAGCCCTTCGACGGCCGCTGCTGGAACAGCCCCAGGGAGTCCGCGTGCCCGTAGTCGAGGTTGCGGATGCCCGACTCCTGGTAGGCCGTGGCCAGGGCGATGGACGCCGCCCGGGGCGCGAGGTCGCGCCGGATCGACACCCCGGCGATGATCGCGGCGTTGCGGGCCTGCTCCGGCGTGATCGTCGTGGTGTGCCCGCCGGCCGTGGCGGTGCACCGGTCCTCGATCGGCAGGGGCACCTTGTTGTAGGTCGACCACAGCACCACGCCCCCGACGACGAGCGCCAGGGCGACGGCGATGCCCAGAACCGCCCAGAGTGCACCCCTGGCCCGCTTCATCGGCGCCTCAGTTGTCGTGCAGCGCGGCGTTCAGCTCCACGCCGGTGCCGCGCCGGTCGCGGGCCTCGACCGCGCCGGTGAGCGAGTTGCGAAGGAACAGCAGGCCGCTGCGGCCACTGAGCTGGACGGCCTTCACCACGGCGCCCCCGGCCAGCGTCACCTTCGTGCCGGCCGTCACGTACAGCCCCGCCTCGACCACGCAGTCATCCCCGAGCGAGATGCCCAGGCCGGACTCCGCGCCCAGGAGGCAACGCTCGCCGATGGTGATCTGCTCCTGCCCGCCGCCCGACAGCGTGCCCATGATGGACGCGCCGCCGCCGATGTCGGTGCCGTCGCCGACCACGACGCCCGCCGAGATCCGCCCCTCGACCATGGACGTCCCGAGCGTGCCGGCGTTGAAGTTCACGAAGCCCTCGTGCATCACGGTCGTCCCGGGCGCGAGGTGGGCGCCGAGGCGCACCCGGTCGGCGTCGGCGATCCGGACGCCCCCGGGGACGACGTAGTCGGTCATGCGGGGGAACTTGTCCACCCCGTAGACGGTCACCCGGTCACGGGCGGACAGCAGGGCGAGGCGGACGTCCTCGAAGCCCTCGGCCAGGCACGGGCCGAAGTTCGTCCAGACCACGTTCGGCAGCACGCCGAAGATGCCGGTCAGGTCGAGCGTGCGCGGGGCGCAGCGCCGTGAGCTCAGCAGGTGCAGGCGCAGATAGGCGTCCGGGACGTCGGCGGGCGGGCTGTCGAGGTCGATCTCGACCAGGACCGGCTCGGTGCGCACCTGCCGCTCGTCGTCGCGGCGCGCGGCGGCGACCAGGGTGGCCGGGGCGTCACCACCGGGCGCCTCGCCGAGGGCGGGAGCGGGGAACCAGGTGTCGAGGACCTGGCCGGAGGCGTGGATCGTGGCCAGGCCCCAGCCGTGCGCGGGTCGGGTCATGCCGGCCAGCCTACCGGGCGCCTCCGACGCGCCGGCGGGCCCTAAGATGGCCGTCCATGAGCCTGGACCTGACCGGCGACCTGGTGGCCCTCTTTCGCGACATCGTGGACGTGGAGTCGGTCAGCGGCAACGAGAAGGAGCTCGCCGACCTCGTGGAGGCCGCGCTGCGCGGGCTGCCGCACCTCGACGTCGTCCGCGACGGCGACACGGTGATCGCGCGCACCACGCTCGGACGGGCCGAGCGGGTCGTCGTCGCCGGGCACCTCGACACCGTCCCGGTCGCGGGCAACCTGCCGTCCCGGGTCGAGGACGGCGTGGTCTACGGCCGCGGCACGTGCGACATGAAGGGCGGGATCGCGGTCGCCCTCGCCTGCGCCGCCGCGCTGACCGAACCCCGGCGCGACGTCACCTGGGTCTTCTACGACCACGAGGAGGTCGCGGCGGAGTTCAACGCCCTGGCCCGGATCGCGCGGGAGCACCCGGAGTGGCTGGCCGGCGACTTCGCCGTCCTGATGGAGCCCACGTCCGCGGGTGTCGAGGGCGGCTGCCAGGGCACGCTGCGCTTCAGCCTCACCACCACCGGCGTCGCCGCGCACTCGGCCAGGTCCTGGCTGGGCCACAACGCCATCCACGACGCCGCCGACGTGCTGGGCCGGCTCCAGCGCTACCGGCCCCGCGAGGTGGAGGTGGACGGGCTCACCTACCGGGAGGGCCTCAACGCCGTGGCCATCAGCGGCGGCATCGCCGGCAACGTGGTGCCCGACGCCTGCACGATCACGGTGAACTTCCGGTTCGCGCCCGACCGCGACGAGGCGGACGCGCTCGCGCACTGCCGGCAGGTCTTCGACGGCTACGAGCTGGCCGTGGTCGACGTGGCCGCCGGCGCCCGGCCCGGGCTGGACCGTCCGATCGCGCAGGAGTTCCTGGCCGCGGTGGGCGGCGAGCCCCGCGCCAAGTACGGGTGGACCGACGTCGCGCGCTTCAGCGCGCTGGGCGTTCCGGCGGTCAACTTCGGGCCGGCCGACCCCGGCAAGGCCCACGCCGACGACGAGTGCTGCCCGGTCGACGACCTGTTCACCTGCAGGGACGCGCTGCTGCGCTGGCTCGGCTGATCCCTGCCCGGTGGCCGCGGACGGTCAGGACCGGCGCCGGCTCCACGCGTAGACCGTGTTGACCAGCACGATCCCGACCCACGCCACGATCAGCCCGGCCACCCCGGCAGTGCCGGCCGCGATGGCGGTCAGCGGGATGCCGAGGGCTGTGGAGACGATCGCCAGCACGAACACGGTCCGGTCCGGCCGCGCCTGCGGCGCCGGCAGCGCGGTGTGCGGAGCCGGGACCGGCGGCTGTGCCGCGGGCAGGGGCGCCAGGCCGTGTCCCTGGAGCGGGGGAGCCGGGGCGGGGGCGGGCGGCTGTGCCCAGAGCTCGGCGTTGGTCGGCTCCCGGAAGTCGGAGCTACTCATACCGCAGATGGTAGCTGCGCCGGACCCCGTGCGGCGGAGGGGACGACCGCTCAGGACGCGGTGCCGTCGACGTAGAACCAGCGGCCGGCACGCTGCGCGAACCGGGACACCTCGCGCTGGAAGCCGCGCCCGGTCGGACCGCGGTAGCGCGCGATGAACTCGACCGTGTCGCCGTCGGTGGCCACCACCTGGAGGGACAGCCAGGTGAGCTCCGGGTCGAGCGCCAGCCGCGCGGGCCGCGTCCGGGGGTGCCAGGTGCGCAGCAGGTGGTCGGCGTCCCCGACGGCGAAGGCGGTGTAGCGGGAGCGCATCAGCTCTTCGGGGCTGCCGGCGACGCGCTCCCCGCTGAGCAGCGGGCCGCAGCAGGCGTCGAGGGCGGATCCGGATCCGCACGGGCAGTCGGGCACGCCCCGACCCTAGTCGCCCGGGCCGGGTGCGGCGCCGTCCCCGACGGAGGGCCCGCGCCGGGCATAGATTGGCCGCTGTGAGCAAACAGGCGCGCACCCAGGGGCCGGTGATCCGGCGTCACGACCAGGTCCTGCCCACCACCACCGACCAGCGACTGCTGTCCAGCAAGGGCGACGGCGAGTGGGTGCACTCCGACCCGTGGCGCGTGCTGAGGATCCAGGCGGAGTTCGTGGAGGGCTTCGGGACGCTGGCCGAGCTCGGCCCCGGCATCGGGGTGTTCGGCTCGGCGCGGACGCCACGCCGCGACCCGATGTACGCCGCGGCCGTGGAGATCGGCCGAGGGCTGGCCCAGGCGGGCTACGCGACGATCACCGGCGGCGGGCCGGGGATCATGGAGGCGGCCAACAAGGGTGCGCTGGAGGCCGGCGGGGTGTCGGTCGGGCTCGGCATCGAGCTGCCGTTCGAGCAGGCGCTGAACAAGTACGTCTCGCTCGGCATCAACTTCCGCTACTTCTTCGCCCGCAAGGTGATGTTCCTGAAGTACTCGCAGGGCTTCGTCGTGATGCCGGGCGGCTTCGGCACCTTCGACGAGGTGTTCGAGGCCCTCACCCTCGTCCAGACCCGGAAGGTGACCTCGTTCCCGATCGTCCTGTTCGGCCGCGCCTTCTGGACGCCCCTGCTGGACTGGCTCGAGGACGGTGTGCTGGCCGGTGAGTACATCGCCTCCGCCGACCTCTCCCTGCTCCAGCTCACCGACGACCCCCAGGAGGCCGTCGCGCTGGCCACCGGCCCGGGTCCCCAGCCGCGTCCCTCGGCCGCCCGCCAGATGTCCTGACCGCGGTCGCGGCACTGGGTAGAGTTCCGGCCATGGAATGGGTGCTGTGGATGATCGCCGTCGCGATCCTCGGCCTGGCCGCGGTCGCGTCGACCGGCCGGCTGGGCGAGTTCCCGGCCACGGTCACCGACACCCCGCGTCCGCACGTCCCCGAGGGCGAGCTGAGCGGCGACGACCTGCGCGGGCTGCGGTTCGGCGTCGTCACCCGGGGGTACTCGATGCAGCAGGTGGACGAGCTGCTGGACCGCCTCGCCCGCCAGCTCGACGCCAGGGACCACCAGGACGCCTGACCGGCGCGCCACTCCCTACTCCTGTTCAGGGCCACCCCGGGGGCGCGCCCGCCACGTGGCCCCGCCCGTCTGCGCGGGATGGAATAATGGGAGAGTTGGATCCACAACCAGCCAGAAATTGAGGTATGCGATGGCAGCGATGAAACCGCGGACCGGTGACGGGCCGATCGAGGTGGCCAAGGAGGGTCGCGTGATCGCCATGCGGATCCCTGCCGAGGGTGGAGGACGCCTGGTCATCGAGATGAACGCCACCGAGGCCGCAGAGCTGAAGGCCGCCCTGGAGGGCGTCGTCGTCGCCTGAGAAGACAACGCAGTACGAGGGCCCCGGGAAGATCCCCGGGGCCCTCGTTCCGTTCCGCGTCAGTGCGACTGGTGGTAGGCGATGGCCTTCTCGTACACCGCGACGGTCTCCTGGGCGATCTTCTCCCACGAGAACTCGTCGATGCAGCGGCGGCGGCCGGCCTTGCCGAAGCGCTCCGCCAGCGCCGGGTCACGGGTGATCCGGTTCACCTGCTCGGCGAAGCCGGCCTCGAACGCCGACACGAAGGCCGGGTCGCCGGCCTGCTTCGGGTCGTAGGGAACCAGGATGCCGGTCTCCCCGTCCACGACGACCTCGGGGATGCCACCGACGGCCGAGGCGACGACGGCGGTCTCGCAGGCCATCGCCTCGAGGTTCACGATGCCGAGCGGCTCGTAGACCGACGGGCAGGCGAACACGGTGGCGTGCGTGAGCACCTGGCGGACGGAGGCCCGCGGCAGCATCTCCTGCACCCACTTCACGTTGCCGCGCACCTTGCTGAGCTCGGCGAACGCCGTGTCGAACTCGGCCGCGATCTCCGGGGTGTCCGGCGCGCCGGCCAGCAGCAGCAGCTGCGTGTCCGGGTCGAACTGCTGGGCCGCGCGCACCAGGTGCACCAGGCCCTTCTGGCGCGTGATCCGGCCGACGAACACCACCAGCGGACGGTCGCGGTCGACGCCGAGCGCGTCGACGACGTCCGTGTCGAAGTCGGGCTTGAACTCCTCGGGGTCGATCCCGTTCTTCACCACGTACACGCGCTCGGGGTCGAGGTCGGAGTACGACTCGAGCACGTCCGCGCGCATGCCGGCGCTCACCGAGATCACCGCTGCGGCGTCGACGAACGAGGTCTTCTCCGCCCACGACGACACGCGGTAGCCGCCGCCGAGCTGCTCGGCCTTCCACGGGCGGTGGGGTTCGAGGGAGTGGGACGTGACGACGTGCGGCACGTCACGGAACTTCGAGCCGATCAGGCCGGCGAAGTTCGCGTACCAGGTGTGGGAGTGGATGACATCCACGTCGCCGATCGCGTTCGCCATGGAGATGTCCGCCCCCAGCACCCGGAGGGCGGCGTTGGCCCCCGGCGGGAAGTCCTCGGCGTGGGCGGTGGCGCCGTCACGCGGCTCGCCCATGCACTGGACCTCGACGGACTCGGTGAACTTGCGCAGTTGGGGCACCAGCTGGCCGACGTGGACGCCGGCTCCGCCGTAGATGTGGGGAGGGTACTCCCGGGTGAGGATCGAGACTCGAAGCGCCATAGCGCGATCGTGTCACACAACCCCCCGCGGCGTCGCCGGTTGGGCGGGTTCCGCCCGCTCGCAAGCCCGGGTCCAGATCCCGCTCGGCAATTCTCGGGTTTCCTTGTGGGCCGCGACGCGACGCCTTAGGTTCTGAGCATGACTAGCGGACCGAATGTGTTGTCGATCGTCCTCGCCGGCGGCGAGGGCAAGCGACTCATGCCGTTGACGGCGGACCGGGCCAAGCCCGCGGTTCCCTTCGGAGGCACCTACCGGCTCATCGACTTCGTGCTGTCGAACCTGGTGAACTCCGACCTGACCAAGATCTGCGTGCTCACGCAGTACAAGTCCCACTCCCTCGACCGGCACATCTCCGTCACCTGGCGCATGTCGGTCCTTCTCGGCAGCTACGTGACGTCCGTTCCCGCACAGCAGCGCACGGGCAAGCAGTGGTACCAGGGCAGCGCCGACGCGATCTACCAGTCGATGAACCTGATCAACGACGAGGATCCCGACTACGTGGTCGTCTTCGGCGCCGACAACATCTACCGGATGAACGTCGAGGACATGGTGAACGCCCACATCGAGTCCGGGATGGACGCCACCATCGCCGGCATCCGGGTGCCCAGGAGGGAGGCGAGCGCGTTCGGCATCATCGACGCTGCTCCGGACGGCCGGATCAACGCCTTCCTCGAGAAGCCCGCCGACCCGCCCGGCCTGCCCGACAGCCCCGACGAGTCGTTCGCGTCCATGGGCAACTACGTGTTCAGCAGGAAGGCCTTCGTCGAGGCGCTCAACGACGACGCCGCCAGCGCCGACTCCCGGCACGACATGGGGGGCAACATCATCCCCGGCTTCGTCTCCCAGGGAGCGGCGCAGGTGTACGACTTCACCAAGAACAACGTCCCCGGCTCCACGGAGAAGGACCGCAACTACTGGCGGGACGTGGGCACCATCGAGGCCTACCACGCCGCGCACATGGACCTGGTCTCTGTCGAGCCCGACTTCAACCTGTACAACCGCAAGTGGCCGATCTGGACGTCGCAGGCGCAGCTGCCGGGCGCCAAGTTCACCCTGCGGGGCACGGCGGAGGACTCCATCGTGGGCTCGGGCTGCATCATCTCCGGCGGCGACGTGGACCGCTCGGTGCTCTCGCCCAACGTGATGGTCGACAAGTGGGCCAAGATCGAGGAGTCGGTGATCTTCTCCGGCTGCCGCATCGGCCGCAACGCTGTCGTCCGGCGCGCGATCCTCGACAAGAACGTCGTGGTTCCCGACGGCGTCGAGATCGGCGTGAACCCCGAGCACGACAAGGCCCGAGGCTTCCACGTCGAGGACGGCATCACCGTGGTCGCCAAGTCTGCGGAGGTTCCCGGCAACTGGTGAGCCCTGCCGTCCGCCCGGACGACGCACGAGAACGGGGACGGTTCCTGACTCCCGCCGGCCGGTGGGAACGGGGACCGTCCCCGCTCGGCGTCGGGGTCAGTCGGTGCCGGCGAGCGGGAAGACGTCGACGTGGACGCGGAAGCGGCGGGCGCCGTCGGGCAGGTCGCGGCCGCGGACCGCGGCGGCGTGACGCTCCAGCACCTCGTTCAGCTCGGTGGTCATCGTCTCGGCCTCCGCGGGGGTGAGGGCGAGCGTGGAGGAACTCAGCAGGCCGTCGTCGGCCTGGTCGGGGTCGTAGGCGTTGAACCAGGCCGTCAGGGCGGCCGCCCGCTCGGCGATCACCTGCTGGACCACCGCCCGCACCGCCCCCGAGGTGGCCGGGTCGCGCAGCAGGGCGGGCTCGGTCATGGCGAAGCCCACGGCCCGCCACCAGCGCTCGCGTCCGCCGGTGTGCGCCGGGTCGTCCTCGACGAAGCCGTGCCGCTCGAGCTGGCGGAGGTGGTAGCTGGTCTGGCCGCTGCTCTCCTCCAGGGCCCGGGCCAGCTGGCTGGCCGTCGCAGAGCCGCGTCGCTGGAGCTCGGCGTAAAGGGCCATCCGCAGCGGGTGTGCGAACGCCTTCAGCGCGGTGGGGTTCACCGACTCCTGGCCGACCGCGGCGAAGCGTCCGCGGGGGCCCTCCTGCGGGCCGGTCGCGGTCGGGGGCTTGCCGTCCGTCATATGCAGAGATACCTTTGCATAGATTCCTTTGCAGAGGTTTCTCTGCACACTCATCCTAGGAGGTGCCCGCCCGTGTCCGCCACCGTGAGACCCCGCCGCAGGGCCGTCGCGGCGAAGGCGCCCCTGGGCCGTCCGTTCGCCACCCAGCTCGCCTCGACCGGCCTGGCCAACCTCGGGGACGGCGTGCTCGTCACCCTGGCGCCCCTGGTGGCGCTCTCGCTGACGACGTCGCCGGCCCAGGTGTCGCTGCTGTCGGCGGCGGCCTGGCTGCCCTGGCTGCTCCTCGGCGTCGCCGCCGGGGTGGTCGTCGACCGCGTCGACCGCCGGCGGGCGCAGGTGGTCGCGCTGGGCGCCCGGGCTCTCGTGCTGGCGGCGGGGGCCGCGCTCGGGTTTTCCGGGGCGCTCACCATGCCACTGCTGGTGGGCGTGGTGCTGGTCTACGGCGTGACGGAGGTGTTCGCCGACCTCGGCGCCACCTCGATCGTCCCCGACCTCGTGCCCGCCGACCGGCTTCCCGCGGCCAACGGGCGGGTGCTGGGCGTCCAGCAGGTCGCGAACGCCTTCCTCGGCGCGCCCCTGGCCGGCGCCCTGGTCGTCCTGGGTGCCGGGATCGGCTTCGGTGCGTCCGCGGGCCTGGCCGCGCTCGCCGCCACCGTGCTGGCCGTCGGCCTTCGGGGCGACTTCCGCAGGGTGGTGCCCGACGGACGGCGTCCGCACGCCCTCCGCGAGGTGCGCGAGGGCCTCGCGTTCCTCGTGCGCCACCGGGTGCTGCGTCCGCTGGTGATCGCCTCCAGCGTGCTGAACATGGCCAGCACGGCCTACTTCGCGGTGTTCGTGCTGTGGGCCGTCGGCCCCGGCTCCGCGATGGGGCTGACGCCCGCCCAGTACCCGCTGGTGATGCTGGGCTTCGCTCTCGGGGCGGTCGCCGGGTCCCTCCTGGCCGAGCGCGTCCGCGACCGGCTGGGGGAGGTGCCCACCCTGATGTCCATGCTCACCGCCAGCGTGGTGCTGATGCTGGTGCCGCTCGCCTGGCCGGACGCGTGGGCCGTGGCCGTGGCCGTGACCGCCGTCGGTGTCACCAACACGATCGGCAACGTCGTGTCGATGTCGTTGCGACAGCGGCTGGTGCCCGGGCCGCTGCTCGGACGGGTGGGTGGTGCGAGCCGCACCCTCTCCTACGGACTGATGCCGGTGGGCGCCGTGCTCGGCGGCCTGGTGGCAGAGGTGGCGGGCCTGCCGGCGACGTTCCTGTCCGCCGTGGCGGTGTCGCTGCTGGCCTGCGGGACGCTCGCGCTGCGTGTCCGGACCGCCGACGTTCGCGCCGCTGAGGACGCGCCCCCGGCCGCGCACCGTGCGTCGGGTGGTGAGGCTGCCGTCCCGCTCGCCGCGTGCGACGGCGTCAGGCCCTGACGGCCACCAGCAGGCCGTCGCCGAGCGGCAGCAGCGCCGGGGTGAAGGCCTCGTCGCCCAGGACGACCTCGAGGGCCTCGCGGATGATCAGGGGCTCGTCCTCGTCGTTGCGCTCGTCGGCGACGAGGCCCCGCCACAGCGCATGGTGCACCGCGAGCAGGCCGCCGGAGCGCAGCAGGCGCTGGGCCTGCGCGACGTACTCGACGTACTCCAGCGGGTCGCCGTCGATGAAGACGATGTCGTAGGCGCCGTCGGTCAGTTTGGGCAGCACGCTGAGGGCCTGCCCGGCGATGAGCCGCACGCGGCGGCTGGGGATGCCCACCGCGGTGAGCACCTCGCGGGCGGCGAGCTGGTGCTCGGCCTCGGCGTCGATGCTGGTCAGCACGCCGTCGGGCACCATCCCGGCGAGCAGCGCGAGGGCGGCGACGCCGGTCCCCGTGCCGATCTCGGCCACGGCCCGGGCGCCGACGACCTTCGCCAGCAGGGTGAGCGCGGAGCCCACGCCGGCGCTGATCGCCTCGAGGCCCAGTTCCTCGGCGCGCCGGCGGGCGAGCGCCGAGCCCTCCGGTTCGTCGGCGAAGGCTTCCGCGTACGCGAGGGAGGCCGACGGCGAGGCGGCGCGGGCGGCGCCCTTGGGTGCTGGGTTCACGGAGGCCAGCCTACGACGCCCCTTCTCGCCGCGTCAGCAACTCCGGCACGCCGGGACGTCGTGGCGGGGCCGCCACCACCCGGGCAGCGCGCCGCCGGGCGGGTGTGCCCCTACCATTGCGTCCCATGAGTCATGTCGTCGTGGCCGAGCTGGTCGCCAACGTCCTTTCCGTCGAGGTCGCGCCGGGCCAGCGGGTCCAGGCGTCCGACCCCGTGGTGGTGCTGGAGTCGATGAAGATGGAGATCCCGGTGCTGGCCGATGTGGCGGGGACGGTGAGCGAGGTCGTCGTCCAGGTCGGGGACGTGGTTCGGGACGGCGACCCGATGGTCGTGATCGCGACCGCTTAGGCTTGCCCCCATGACAGCGCTGCCCTTCGGCCGGGTCCTGACGGCCATGGTGACCCCGTTCGGCGTGGACGGCTCGGTGAACCTCCCCGAGGCCCGCCGGCTGGCCGCGCACCTGGTGGACGTCCAGGGCAACGACGCGCTGGTCGTCAACGGCACGACGGGGGAGTCCCCGACCACGACGGACGCGGAGAAGCTCGCGCTGCTCGAGGCGGTGGTGGACGAGGTGGGCGACCGGGCGAAGGTCCTCGCCGGCGTCGGCACCTTCAACACCGCGCACACCATCGAGCTGGCCGCCCAGGCCGAGCAGGCCGGGGTCGACGGGTTGCTCGTCGTCACCCCGTACTACAGCCGCCCGCCGCAGGACGCCCTCGCCGACCACTTCCTCACCGTGGCCGATGCGACGTCGCTGCCGATCATGATCTACGACATCCCGCACCGCTCCGGCGTCCCCGTCGAGACGGCCACCCTGGTCCAGGTCGCGGCCCACCCGAACATCGTCGCGGTCAAGGACGCCAAGGGCCTGCCGGTGGCCTCGTCCCAGGTGATCGCCGCCACCGGCCTGGCCTACTACTCCGGTGACGACGCCATGACCCTGCCGTTGCTCGCGGTGGGAGGTGTCGGCGTCGTCGGCACCTCCACCCATTTCACGGGACGGCGCACCAGGGAGATGATCGACGCCTTCGTCGGCGGCGACCCGGCCCGCGCCACCGCGCTCAACGCGGTACTGCTGCCGGTCTTCCTCGGGGTGTTCGCCACCCAGGGCTGCATGCTGGTGAAGGCCGGCCTGGCCGCCCGGGGCTTCGCGCCCGGACCGGTGCGCAAGCCCCTCCTCGACGCCACCGCCGAGCAGGCCGCCACGTTCGTGGCCGTCCTTGATGCCGCGGGGTTGTGAGTCCGGAGGAACCGTCACGTCATGATCGACCTGAACTGGTCGGAGATCCTCGTCCTGGCGATCTTCGCGGTGATCCTCTTCGGACCGGAGAAGCTGCCGGAGCTCGCCCGCAAGGCTGCGCGCGTCCTCAACTACCTGCGCAACATCGCCAACGATGCCCAGGGGCGGCTGCGGGAGGAGCTCGGCCCTGAGTTCGCCGACCTCGAGCTGACCGACCTGAACCCCCGGGCCCTGGTGAGCAAGCACCTCGTCGCGCCGGTCCAGGAGGGCCTCGAGCCGCTGAAGGCCGACCTGGAACCGCTGCGGGCTGAGCTGGAGCCGCTGAAGGCGGAGCTGGAGCCCGCGCGGAACGCCCTCGCCGGCGCCCCGGTGTCGTCGGTGGCCCCGGTGCCGCTGCCCGTCCCTGTTGCCGCGGTGGCGTTCGATCCGGAGGCAACGTAGCGGTTCGGGGTGGGGTGGGTCACGCGGACGCGGTACCCTGCCGGACGTGACCTCGGCTTCGTCGATCTTCGTCTCGAGGATCAAGGGACTGCCCATGCTCGACCCCAATGGCGAGCAGGTGGGCAAGGTGCGCGACGTCGTCATCCAGAACCGCTCGGGCAAGCGGCCGCCGAGGGTGAAGGGGCTTGTCGTCGAGCTGTTCGCGCTGCGACGGATCTTCTTCCCGATGGAACGCGTCCATTCGATCGACGCCAACCAGGTGATCATCTCCGGCCTGGTCAACACCGTCCGCTTCTCCCAGCGCGAGCGCGAGATGCTGGTGGTCAACGACCTGTTCGACCGCACCGTCAGCCGGGTCGGCGCGAGCCAGCCGGAGACCATCTTCGACGTCGCCATCAAGCGCAGCCGGTCGCGCGACTGGGTGCTGGCAGAGGTGGCCCTGCGCGAGGCCGGACGACGGCCGTTCCAGCGCGGCCACGTGACGATCGTGGACTGGTCGGAGGTGCCGGACTTCATCGAGCAGCCCGCCCCGAGGGACGCGGAGCAGCAGGCGATGCGCCTGTCCGAGCTGAAGGCGGCGGACGTGGCCCGCGAGCTGCACGACATGGACCCGGTGCTGCGCAACGCTGTGGTGCGGGCCATGGACGACGACCGGCTCGCCGAGGCGCTGGAGGAACTGCCCGAGGACGAGCAGGTGGACGTGATCGCCTCGCTCGACACCGAGCGCGCCGCCGACGTGCTGGAGGAGATGGACCCCGACGACGCGGCCGACCTGATCGCGGAGCTGGACTCCGAGCTGGCAGAGACGATCCTCGAGCAGATGGAGCCCGAGGAGGCCCGCGACGTCCGCACGCTGCTCAGCTACGACGCCGCCACCGCCGGCGGCCTGATGAACCCCGAGCCGGTGATCCTGAACGCCGACGCCACGGTGGCCGACGCCCTCGCTGCCGTGCGACGCCAGGAGATCACCCCGGCGATGGCGGCGCTGGCGTTCATCTGCCGTCCGCCGATGGACACACCGACCGGTCGCTACCTCGGTGCGGTGCACATCCAGCGCCTGCTGCGCGAGCCGCCGTCGGTGCTCGCCGCGGGCCTCATCGACTCCGACATCACCCCGCTCACCCCGCAGAGCAACATCGCGCAGGTGAGCCGCTACTTCGCCACCTACGACCTCGTCTGCGCCCCCGTGGTGGACGCGGAGCGGCGCCTGCTGGGCGCGGTCACGGTGGACGACGTGCTCGACCACATCCTCCCCAACGACTGGCGAGGGGTGCAGCTGGACCGACTCGACGCGGAGGTGAGCGATGGCTAAGCAGGAACGTCTGGACACGCCGGGCCGCCGTCGCAACGAGTGGCTCCCGCGGATGCGGATGGAGGACGACGCGTTCGGCAGCTTCGCGGAGTCCTTCGCCCGCTGGATGGGGACGGCGAACTTCCTCCTCTGGATGTCGATCCTGATCATCATCTGGGTGGTGATGAACGTCGTGCTGCCCAAGGACGTCGCGCCCGATCCCTTCCCGTTCCTGTTCCTCACCCTCGCGCTCTCGCTCCAGGCCTCCTACGCGGCGCCGCTGATCCTGCTCGCGCAGAACCGCCAGGAGGCCCGCGACCGGGTGAGCCTCGAGCACGACCGCGAGGTGGCGGCCCAGTCGCGCGCCGACATGGACTTCCTGGCCCGCGAGATCGCGTCCCTGCGCATGCGGATGAACGATGTCGCCACCCGCGACTTCATCCGCTCCGAGCTGCGCGACCTGCTCGACGAACTCGGCCGCGAACCCGAGGAGCCGAAGACCCGGGCGAGCTGACCGGCATACCCCGTCCGGCATCGCGCCCGGTTTGGGGTGGGGCTGCGGCGCGGATTAGTGTTGCGGCCATGTCTGAGTTGGCCACCGCCGTCCGCACCGCACTGTCCGGGGTCATCGACCCCGAGATCCGCCGTCCGATCACCGACCTCGGCATGGTCGAGTCCGTGTCCGTCGACGACGCGGGGGTGGCGTCGGTGACCGTGCTGCTGACCATCGCCGGCTGCCCGCTGTCGAACACGATCGAGTCCGACGTCACCGCGGCCGTCTCCGCGGTGGAGGGCGTCACCGGCGTGAACGTGGCCCTCGGCACGATGAGCGACGAGCAGCGCGCGGAGCTGAAGAAGCAGCTGCGGGGCGGGCGTGAGGAGCGCGAGATCCCGTTCTCCCGGCCCGACTCGCTCACCCAGGTGCTCCTGGTCGCGTCCGGCAAGGGTGGTGTGGGCAAGAGCTCGGTGACGGTCAACCTCGCGATGGCGCTCGCCGCGCGGGGCAAGAGCGTCGGCATCCTGGACGCCGACATCTACGGGCACTCGGTCCCGCAGATGCTCGGGCTGATGGAGGCCATGCCCACCAGCGTGGACGGCATGATCATGCCGGTTCCCACCATGGGCATGCGGGTGATCTCGATCGGCATGCTCAAGGAGAGCCGCGACCAGGTGATCGCCTGGCGCGGGCCGATCCTGGACCGCGCGCTGCAGCAGTTCCTCGCCGACGTCTACTGGGGCGACCTCGACTACCTCGTCGTCGACCTGCCGCCGGGCACCGGCGACGTCGCCCTCTCGCTGGGCCAGAAGCTGCCCAACGCCGAGGTGATCGTGGTGACCACCCCGCAGCAGGCCTCCGCGGAGGTGGCCGAGCGCGCCGGGACGATGGCCTCGATGCTCGACCAGAAGGTGATCGGGGTCGTCGAGAACATGGCCTACCTCGAGGTCGCCTGCCCCCACTGTGGCGAGTCGCACCGGGTGGACGTCTTCGGCACCGGTGGTGGCGCGGAGGTGGCCGGCACCCTGAGCACCCGGCTCGGCTACGAGGTGCCGTTGCTGGCCGAGGTGCCGATGGACCCGGCCCTTGCCTCCGGTGGGGACCTCGGCGTGCCGCTGGTCGCCACCGCCCCGGAGCGTCCGGCAGCGGCGGCGATCATGGCGCTCGCCGGGCGCCTGGCAGCCAGGAAGCGAAACCTCGCCGGCCTCAAGCTCGGGCTCACCCCGGTCTCGCAGGGCTGACCCGACCGCCCACCGGCGGTGGGTGGCACACGTGCGCACCGCTGAGCCCCGCCCCACAGCCTGCGCACAGCGCACGTCTGGCGGAGCCGTCCGCGGGCTGCAATAGGCTGGAGCGGTGACCACCAGCCGCGCCGTGCCCCGCCGCACGATCCTCGCCGTCCCCGGCTCGTCCGACCGGTTCATCGAGAAGGCCCGCACCCTCGGCGTCGACGGGTTGTTCCTCGACCTGGAGGACGCCGTGGCGCCCGCGGTGAAGGTGGAGTCGCGCCGCCGCATCGTCGACGCGCTGAACAGCCCAGCGGGCTTCGCGGCAGGCCTGGTCACCGTCCGCGTCAACGGCTGGGAGAGCCCGTGGACCTACGGCGACGTGATCGACGTGGTCACCGGCGCCGGCGCCCGGATCGATGCGCTCGTGCTGCCCAAGACCCAGTCGGCGGCCCAGGTACAGGCCCTCGACCTGCTGCTCACCCAGGTGGAGCACACCGCCGGACTGCCGGTCGGGAGGATCGGGCTGGAGGTGCAGATCGAGGACGCCGTCGGCCTGCTGCACGTCACCGCCATCGCCGCCGCCAGCCCTCGCCTGGCCAGCCTGGTCTTCGGCCCGGGCGACTTCATGGCGAGCCTCGGCATGGGCGGGCTGAACGTCGGCGCGCAGCCCGCCGGCTACCCCGCGGACGCGTTCCACCACGTGCTGATGTCGATCCTCGTGGCGGCCAGGGCGCACGGCCTGCAGGCCATCGACGGCCCGTTCGTCGCGATCAGGGACGTGGACGGCTTCCGGCGCTCCGCCGAGCTGAGCGCGGCCCTGGGCTACGACGGCAAGTGGGTGCTGCACCCGGCACAGGTGGAGGCCGGCAACGAGGTGTTCTCGCCGCGCCCGGCGGACTTCGAGCGCGCCCAGCGCATCATGGCCGCGTACGCCCACGCCACCGAGCTGGCGCAGGGGGCTGTCGGGGCGATCGTCGTGGACGAGGAGATGGTGGACGAGGCGGGGGTCAAGCTGGCCGCCGCGATTCTGGCCCGAGGTCGGGCCGCCGGAATGGAGGAGCACGCATGAGCCAGCCGACGCCGGGCCTGAGCAGCCTGTTCAATCTCGAGTACCCGCAGTCCGTCGGGGTTTTCGGCACCTACGACGAGGCGCAGAAGGTGGTCGACTTCCTGGCTGACGCCCGGTTCCCGGTGGAGAACCTGTGCATCGTCGGCACCGAGCTGAAGTCGATGGAGCGGGTGCTGGGCCGCCGCAGCTGGGGCACCGTGATCGGCGCCGGCGTGCAGAGCGGACTGTCCACCGGCCTGATGATCACCCTGCTGATGTGGATCTTCATGCCCGCGGCGAACTTCCTGTTCCTCGTGCTGTACGCGCTGGCGATCGGCGTGTTCGTCGGCGTCACCATGGCCGCGATCGGCTACTGGATGAGCCAGGGCAAGCGCGACTTCCGCTCGGTCTCCCAGACCATCGCGACCAAGTACGAGGTACTCGCCGAGCACAAGGTGGCCGGCAAGGCCCGCGAGCTGATCGCCACCATGCCGGGTGCCCGGGCGGCGCAGTTCACGCCGCCGGTGGCGCCGTCCTACCCTGCGGCCGGCTACGGCCAGCCCGCGCCGGGCTACGGCCAGGCCTTCCCGCAGGGCTTCCCGCAGCAGCCCGGGTACGGCCAGCCCTACCCGCCGCAGCAGCAGTACCCGGCCGGGGCGTACGGCGCGCCGGCCGCTCCCGCTTCCGCTCCGGAGCCGGCGCAGCCCGAGCCGGGGCCCGCTCAGGCGGCGCCGGAGGACGACAAGCCGGCCGGCTGAGCAGCCGGCCCGGCGCGTCCCCTCGTCGCCGCCGGAGGCGGTGTCAGCTGTCGGCCATGTCGCCGGCGAGGAACTCGGCGTAGGCGGGCAGGTCGAGCTGACCGGAGCCGGAGACGCCGATCACGATCACCGGCGAGTCTCCGTCCTCCGTGGCCTTCCGGGCCTGCCGGATCGCCCCGGCGATGGCGTGGTTGGACTCCGAGGCCGGCACGATGCCCTCGGCGCGCGCGAACATCACGCCCGCCTCGAACGCCTCGCGCTGCTTCACCGAGATCGCGCCGATCAGGCCCTCGTGGTAGCAGTGGCTCACCAGCGGAGCCATGCCGTGGTAACGCAGGCCACCCGCGTGCACCGGGTCGGGCACGAAGTCGGCGCCGAGGGAGTACATCTTCAGAAGCGGCGTCAGGTGCGAGGTGTCGCCGAAGTCGTAGCGGTACTCGCCCTCGGTGAGGGACGGGGCCGCCTTCGGCTCGCACGCCACGATCGTGGTCTCCGCCCGGCCCTCGAGGTTCTCGCGCAGGAACGGGAACGCGATGCCGCCGAGGTTCGAGCCGCCGCCGGCGCAGGCGAACAGGTAGTCGGCGGGGTGCTCGTCGAACATGGCGAGCTGCTTCACCGCCTCCTGGCCGATCACGGTCTGGTGCAGCAGCACGTGGTTCAGCACCGAGCCGAGCGAGTAGCTGGCGTTCTCGTCCTTCGCCGCGGCCTCGACGGCCTCGCTGATCGCCATGCCGAGGGAGCCGGTCGTGTCCGGGAACTGCTCGCGCAGCGCGCGTCCGGCCTCGGTCAGCTCGGACGGGCTGGCGACCACGCTGGCGCCGAAGGTCTCCATCAGCACGTGCCGGTAGGGCTTGCCCTCGTAGCTGGAGCGGACCTGCCAGATGTCGCAGCTCATCCCGAAGATCTGGCAGGCGAACGCCAGCGCGGAGCCCCACTGGCCGGCGCCGGTCTCCGTGGTGATGCGGGTGCGCCCGGCGAGCTTGTTGAAGTAGGCCTGCGCGACCGCGGAGTTGGTCTTGTGGCTGCCGACCGGCGAGGCGCCCTCGTACTTGTAGTAGATGCGCGCGGTGGTGCCCAGCGCCTGCTCGAGGCGGCGTGCCCGGTAGAACGGGGACGGCCTCCACAGCCGGTAGATGTCGTGGACGGCCTTCGGGATCTCGATCCAGCGCTCCGCGGAGGCCTCCTGCTCGATCAGGCCCATCGGGAACAGCGCGGCCAGGTCGGCCGGCTGGAGCGGCTGCTGGGTGCCGGGGTGCAGGGGCGGCGGCGGGGGGGTGGGCAGGTCCGCGACGATGTTGTACCAGTGGGTGGGCATCTCGCTCTCGTCGAGGACCACCTTCGTCTGCATCGGATCGGACACTGCAGGCTCCTTCGCCATTGTTTCGCCGGTTCGACCGGCCCCCTGCCGGTCCGCGCGCAACTCTAGGCCGATCGCCCCGCCGCGCGCGCCGCGTCCGTGGTGTGGGGCGGGTCCCGTCGTCGCCACGATCCGCCGACGGCTAAGGTCGGCGCATGCCGCACCTCGAGTCCGTGAACGTCGGACGGTCGCGTCCGAGCCGGAGCGCGAAGCTGGGCAGTACCGGGATCGACAAGCGCCCGGTGGTCGGACGCGTGCGCATCCAGACGCTGGGCGTCGACAGCGACACCATCGTGAACGCCCGGCACCACGGCGGCGCGGACCAGGCGGTCTACGCCTTCGCGCGCGAGGACTACGCGTTCTGGGAGGCGGAACTCGGCCGGCCGCTGCGACCCGGATCGTTCGGGGAGAACCTCACCACGGTCGGCCTGGACGTGCAGCAGGCCCGGCTCGGCGAACGCTGGCGGGTGGGGGAGTGCCTGCTCGAGGTGACCCACGTGCGGATCCCGTGTTCGGTCTTCGCCGCGTTCGTCGACGAGCCCCGCTGGGTTCGCCGGTTCACCGAGCACGGCGTCCCGGGTGCCTACCTCAGGGTGCTGGAGGAGGGGACCGTGGCCGCGGGCGACCCCGTGGACGTGGTCGAGACCCGTCCGCACGACCTCACGGTCGGCTACGCGTTCCGCGCGCTGACCACGGCGCCGGAGCTGCTGGCGTCCCTCGCCGCGGAGGAGCGCATCGGACGTCGGCTGCGCGAGCGGCTGGAGCGGCTCGGCCACGCGTAGCCGAGCCGGCCCGGGTATCGCTCAGCGTGCCCAGATGGCGGCCATCCAGGCCTCCACGGCGTCCGGGTCGCGGGGCAGGTGGTCGGAAAGGATCTCGCAGCCGTCCTCTGTGATCACGATGTCGTCCTCGATCCGCACCCCGATGCCCCGCAGTTCCTCGGGCACCAGCAGGTCGGTGGACTTGAAGTACAGGCCCGGCTCGACCGTGATGACCATGCCGGGACGCAGTTCGGCGTCGCGGTAGTTCTCCCGGCGGGCCTGCGCGCAGTCGTGCACGTCGAGCCCGAGGTGGTGGGACGTCCCGTGCACCATCCAGCGCCGGTGCTGTCCGCCCGTCTCGGGGTCCAGCGACTCCTCCGCGGAGACCGGCAGCAGGCCCCACGCCTCGAGGTGTTCTGCGATCACCCGGATGGCCGCGGCGTGGACGTCGGAGAACCGGTTGCCCGGACGCGCGGCGGCCATGCCGGCCGCCTGTGCGGCGAGGACCGCCTCGTACACGGTGCGCTGGGCCGGGCTGAAGGTGCCGTTGACCGGCAGGGTGCGGGTGATGTCGGCGGTGTACAGCGACTCCACCTCCACGCCGGCGTCGAGCAGCAGCAGGTCGCCCGGGCGCAGGTCGCCGTCGTTGCGGATCCAGTGCAGGGTGTTCGCGTGGTCGCCGGAGGCGGCGATCGTGTCGTAGCCGACGGCGTTCGCCTGGTGGCGGGCGTGCAGCCCGAAGACGCCCTCGACCCAGCGCTCGCCGCGTCCCCGGCGGACGGCCTCGGGCAGGTCGGCCACCACGGCCTCGAACCCCACGGCGGTGTCGGCGCAGGCCCGGCGCAGCTCGTCGAGCTCGAAGGGGTCCTTGAGCAGACGGGCCTCCGACAGGTGCACGGCGAAGGCGTTGTCGGTCTCCGCTGCGGCGATCGCGTCCACGCCCGCCTGGGCGCGCAGCAGGTCGAGGGTGCCGGTGACGGACGCGTCCGCCTCTCGCAGCAGCCGGACGCCGGTCGCGGCGAGGTTCTTGGACAGGGCGTCCTCGAGACCCGAGACCGGCGCGCAGGACAGCCCGGTGAGGGCGCCCATCTCGGCGAGCGACTCGCGGGTGCCCACCCACATCTCGCCGTAGCGGGCGTCGGCGTAGAACTCGGGGTCCGTGCGCGGGGCCCGCGGCTTGAAGTACAGGGTGGCCTCGTGGCCGGTGTCGGTGGGCTCGAGGACCAGGACGGCGTCGGGCTCGCGGTCGGAGCCCAGGCCGGTCAGCCAGGCGAACGCCGAGTGCGGCCGGAACCGGTAGTCGGTGTCGTTGGCGCGCGGCTTCAGCCCGCCGGCCGGGATCACCAGGCGCTCCCCGGGGAACGCCTCCGCCAGCGCGCGACGCCGCAGCGCAGCGCGGGACGCCGCCGGGAGCTCGGCGGGGAGCTCGTCGGGGTACGGCGCCCAGGACTGGGGGATGAACTCGCGGAAGGCCTCGGAGAAGGGCGTCTGCCGGTTGGGCAGGGCGGGCTGCTCGCCGGCGGGGGGCTGGTCGGTCATGAGCCAGATGCTAGCGCCGCCGCACCCCCCGGCCGTCCGGCGGCCGGTCCCGTCCCCGGTGGCGGCCGCGCGCCGGCGGCCGCGCCCGGCGTCCGCGCGGTGGCGCGGAGCCAGTAGAGTCGGGGTCCACAACTTCAGGAGGCTCGAATGAAGGCTGCCGCACCGGCTCAGCTCCGCCTGCTCGACCTGCAGGCAGAGGACACCGCCATCGCCCAGCTCGAGCACCGCAAGCGCGCGCTGCCCGAGCACGCGGCGCTGGTCGAGGCACGGACGGTCCGTGGACGGCTCGGCGAGGCGCTCGTCGCGGCCCGCACCAGGGTCGCCGACCTCCAGCTCGACGTGGAGAAGGCCGAATCCGACCTGGTTCCCGTGCGCGAGCGGCGCGTGCGCGACCAGCAACGGGTGGACTCCGGAGCGGTCACCGACCCCAAGCAGCTCAATGCCCTGCTGGACGAGATCACCCACCTCGGGCGCCGCATCGCCGACCTGGAGGACGTCGAACTCGAGGTGATGGAGGAGCTGGAGTCCGCGACCGCAGAGCAGGAGAAGGTCGCCGCGGAACTCACCGAGGTCGAGAACGCCATGCGCGCCCTGATCGCCTCCCGCGACGAGCAGGTGGCCCAGCTCGACGCCGAGCTCGCCACCCACCAGGTCGCCCGCGACGGCATCGTCGCGGAACTGCCCGCCGACCTGGTGGCGCTGTACGACCGGATCCGCGTCCGCGCCGGCGGCGTCGGCGCCGCCGCGCTGCGGGGACGCCGCTGCGGCGGCTGCCAGATCGAGGCGACCCCGATCGCGCTGGGCGCGTACGCCGCCGCCGCACCGGACGAGGTGCTGCGCTGCGAGGAGTGCGAGCGGGTGCTCGTGCGCATCGGAGCCGTGGACGCCTGATGCCGCGCGCGCCGCGGCTGCCGCAGGGCGGCCCGTCCCTCCTCGATGCCGGCGACGCGCTCGCCGGGACGGTGCCGGACGGCGTGGAGCCGGCGGACGGCGCTTCCGGGGCAGGGCTCGCGACGGTGACCCGGCACCTCGTCGTCGAGGCGGACGGCGGTTCGCGCGGCAACCCGGGACCGGCGGCCTACGGCGCGCTCGTGCGGGACGCCGACAGCGGTGAGGTGCTCGCCTCCGAGGGGCTCCCGCTCGGCGTGGCCACCAACAACGTGGCCGAGTACTCCGGCCTCGTCGCCGGGCTGGAGATGGCCCGGGCGATCGATCCGTCCGCCAGCGTCGAGGTGCGGATGGACTCCCGGCTCGTCATCGAGCAGATGGCCGGGCGGTGGCGGGTGAAGCACCCGTCCCTGCGTCCGCTGGCGGCGCGGGCACAGGAGCTGCGTCCGCACCGGGTGAGCTGGACCTGGGTACCCAGGGAGCAGAACAAGGCCGCGGACGCCCTGGTCAACGCGGCCCTCGACGGACGTCCGCGCACCCGCGGCTGAGGAGGAGTCATGCCCACCCGCCACGTCTCCCTCCGGGACAGCGAGCCACCCGCCCTGGCCGAGGGCCTGCGCCGGCTCCGGGCCTCGCTCGGGGTGCCGTCCGCGTTCCCCGCCGACGTCCTCGCCGAGGCCGACGCTGCGGCGGCCAGCCCGCGGCTGCCGTCCCGTGACCTCACCGACGTGCCGTTCGTGACCCTCGACCCCGAGGCGTCCACGGATCTCGACCAGGCGTTCCACCTCTCCCGCACGCCCGGGGGCTACCTGCTGCGCTACGCGATCGCCGACGTGGCGGCCTTCGTCGTCCCGGGCGGTCGGGTGGACGCGGAGGCCAACGCCCGCGGCGAGACCCTCTACGCACCGACGCGCCGGACGCCGCTGCACCCGGCGACGCTGTCCGAGGGTGCCACCAGCCTGTTGCCCGGCCAGGTGCGGCCCGCCCTGGTGTGGGAGCTCCGGCTGGACGCGGACGGCGGGACCGTCGACACCCGCGTGGAGCGGGCGCTGGTGCGCAGCAGGGCGAAGCTGAGCTACGCCGGCGCGCAGGCCGACCTGGACGCCGGACGTGCGGACGAGCAGGTGCAGTTGCTGCGCACCGTCGGGCGGCTGCGCCAGGAGGTCGAGGTGGCGCGCGGGGGGGTGAGCCTCTCGGTTCCCGAGCAGGAGGTCCGAGCCTCCGACAGCCGTTGGACGCTGGCCTTCCGGGCGCCCCTGCCCGTCGAGGACTGGAACGCCCAGCTGTCGCTCGCGACGGGAATGGCGGCGGCGGCGCTCATGCTGGAGGCCGGGGTCGGCATCCTGCGGACGCTCCCGCCGGCCAGGGACAGTGCGCTGGGCAAGCTGCGCCGGACGGCGTCCGCGCTCGGGATCGCCTGGCCGCGAGCCATGGAGTACCCGGAGTTCGTGCGCAGCCTCGACGCCTCCGTGCCCGCGCAGGCGGCGATGCTGAACGCCTGCACGATGCTGTTCCGTGGCGCCGGCTACCAGGCGTTCGAGGGGTCGTCACCCGAGCAGCCGCTGCACGCGGCGATCGCCGCTCCGTACGCCCACGTCACCGCGCCGTTGCGGCGGCTGGTGGACCGCTACGCCGGCGAGACCTGCGTGGCGATCTGCGCGGGGACACCCGTCCCGGAGTGGGTGGCCGCCGCCTTGCCGGGCCTGCCCGCCGTGATGGACGAGTCCAACCGCCGGGCCAAGAAGTACGAGCGCGGGACCGTGGACCTCGTGGAGGCGATGGTGCTCGCGCCCAGCCTCGGGCGCACCTTCACCGGGACCGTGCTCGAGGTCGATCCGGACGACGGGGACGGCGTCCTCCAGCTGGCCGACCCAGCCGTGGAGGCACGGGTCAAGGGTGACGGCCTGGTGCTCGGCGAGACCGCGTCCGCGACCCTCGTGGCCGCCGACCTGCTCGCCGGCACGGTGGAGTTCCGCGTCCTCGGCTGAGCCGCCCGCCTCACCCCACCCTTCGGGCCCCGCCCCTCCGCTCGCGCTGCCGAGTGCAACTCCTGCTGCCGGAATTCCGGTGGCGGGAGTTGCGTTCGGGAGCGAACGGGACGGGGAGCGGCTGCCGGAGAGGTCCGCGGACGGGGTGACGGGCGCGTCGTCCGGTGTCGGGAGTCTCGCGGTGGCGACGATCCGATGGCTGAAGTTGCCGCCAGCAGTTCCTCCGCGGCCGTCCCGGGTCTCCCATCCGCCCCACGCGTCTGCTCGTGCTGCCGAGCGCAACCCTTGCTGCCGGAATTCCGGTGGCGTGAGTTGCGATCGGGGGCGAACGCGGACGGAGGGGCGGAGGCCGTCCCCTCGGGCCTCCTGCGTGCTGCCTGTCGGCCGGCCTCGGGCACGCCTCGCCCCGCCGAGGGTGGTCGGGTGGCTGCCTTGGTGCTGGCTGACGGACGCGCGGCCGGCGACTCGCTGGCCGAGGTGCCTCCGGTGGTGGGGCCGGCGCCGCCGTCCCACCCGTCCCGCCGATCCGTTCGCGCTGCCGAGTGCAACTCCTGCTACCGGAATTCCGGTGGCGGGAGTTGCGATCGGGGGCGAACGCGGGTGGGAAGGGGCGGACGCGAAGGCCGGCGTCCGCCTCCGCTACCCTTGAGGCGGACGAGTCGGCCGGGTGATCGCAGCGCGAGCTGAGGAAAGTCCGGACTCCACAGAGCAGGGTGGTGGGTAACGCCCACCCGGGGTGACCCGCGGGAAAGTGCCACAGAAAACAGACCGCCCCGCGCCGTTCGGCAGGGGGCAAGGGTGAAACGGTGGTGTAAGAGACCACCAGCACCCCAGGTGACTGGGGTGGCTCGGTAAACCCCACCCGGAGCAAGACCAAGAAGGGTCCCGGTCCACCGGACCAGGACCTGCGGACGCCGATCGAGCGCTGCTCGCGCGAGGCGCCCGGGTAGGTCGCACGCCGGCGACGGCGAAGGAGGCTGGCAACAGCCTTCGCAGATGGATGATCACCGCCCGTGAGGGCACAGAATCCGGCTTACAGGCCGACTCGTCCCCAAGTCTGGCTCTGACTAGGCCAGATGCTGGCCCGGGTGGCTGGGAGTCCGCAGGGAGTCCGGAAAATTCCCGAACTTCTCTCCGGACTCCGCCCGCAGAGCCGCATCGACGGCGTCCCGACTGCGGTCGTCGGAGTCGGGCCACAGGTGCGAGTACGTGTTCAGGGTTTCCTCGGCTGACTTGTGTCCGAGCCTGGCCTGAACCGTCTTGATCGACTCGCCATAGCGGATCAGCAGGGACGCGTAGTAGTGCCTCAGTTCGTGGAAGTCGAAGCCCTCGAGCTTCGCGGCGCGCATCTTCGCCCGCCACACTTCCCCGAGAGTCGTCCAGCGCCACGCGTGGCCGTGGGAGGTCGTGAACAGGAGGCCGTCTGGTCCTGGAGGGTGCTGCTCGATGTGCTTCGCAAGGGCCTCTGCAACAGACGTTGGGAGCGGGATCTCCCGGACACTTGCCCTCGTCTTTGGTGGACCGAATACGGGGTCGCCCTGCCGGACTCCGACGAGCTGGCGATCGACGATGATCTTTCGCTCCAGGAACAGGACCCGGTCCTCCGTGAGGCCGAAGACCTCACCGCGGCGCATACCGGTGCCGGCGGCGAGCAGAACTGCCGCACGCAGACGATCACCCGCTGCCTTGGCCGCCGCCTGGACCTGCTGGGTCGTCCTCGGCTCAACCCGCTTCTTGACGATCTCCGGGAGCTTGATTCCGACGCACGGCGTCTGGGCGATCCTGCGATTCTCGACGGCGTCCTTCAGGACCGTGCTCACGTAGGAGTACGTCACGACGACAGTCGCGGGAGCGTAGGTCTCGTTCAGGGACGCCACGAGTTTCTGGATCATCGTCTTGGAAATCGAACTCAGCGCCTTCGCGCCAATGGCGGGGTAGACCCGCTTGCGCAGCGCGAGTTCGACGAGCGCCGCGGTGGACGGCCGGAAGACCTGCGAGGTCCGCCACGACTCTGCGTACTCCTTGAAGGTCACCTTCCCGGCGTTGGGTACGACATACGTCCCGGTGACTGTTGCGGTCGTCTGCGCATCGAGCCAGGTCTGGGCGTCCCGCTTCCGCGCGAAGTGCTTGGCGTGCTCCTTGCCGGCATCGTCGACGAAACGTGCCCGCCAGGCGGCCGCAGTCGCCTTGACTCCGGCCGTGGTTCCTTGGTCCGCGAGTTCGGCCACGAGAGCGTCGACCTCCGCCTGGGACTTCATCGTTGACACGTGGTTCCGCCCGGCGGAGTCGACGTACAGCACTCGCCACGACGCGGGCCTGGCGGCGATGTTCTTGCCTGCCATCAGCCCGACCCCCCATCCGCGAGGCCGTGAGCGTCTCCGGCGGCGGCCTCTGCGCGACGGGCGGCGATGGCCGCCTCATGAGCAGCCAGGATCCCCCCGAAGTACTGGCGGTTCACCTGCTCCATCACCCCACCCGGCCTGAGCGGAAGGTGAGCCGTCATGCCTTCGAGGATGCGCTCCGCGCCAGCGGAGAGAGCGTCGAGTAGTTCCAGCACCTCTTCGGCCCAGGCCCGTACCTGGTCGCCGTCGGCTGAGTCGCTGCTTCGGGCCAGGCCGGCCACTACGCGTTCGCGGTCGCCGTCGACCGCTGCCAGTTCCTGCTGAATGCCCATGGCGATCCGGTATTCCGTCTCGCCTGCCCGCCTCGCGATACTGGTCAGCTCGCGGAACGCACTGTCTGCACTCGACCAGTCCGCCAGCATGTCGTCCACCGTGGACCCCAGGACCTCGGCAAGTGCGTACACCTCGTCCAGCCGGCAGGGCCGGACACCCTTCTCGACGCGGTCGATCGTCGCCTGGTGGAACTTCAGGCCGTGCCGCTCGCGCAGCTGCGCCGCCAGATCAGTCTGGGACAAGCCACGAAGCTCACGTAGGCGCCGAACCTCGCGCGCAAAGGTTTGGCCCAGGGGGCCGACGTCGGCACCGCCGTCACGGTCAGGCGGACTGCTTTTCGGGGACAGCCTGTGTGCACGCATACCTAAACGATAACAACACCATGTTGCGTTGCCAATATGGTGCTTGACAGCCGTGGCTCAGCAACGTACCATCAGGATGCTGGTATCCCATCACCCTGTTATGGAGCGAGCGATGATCGACGAAGCAGAGATCTGGTTCACCGCGCAGGTCGCCGAGTACCTCAAGACCCCAGCCACAACCATCCGGTGGTGGCGCCACATCGGCCAAGGCCCCAAGAGTTTCAAGCTTGGCGCTCGGAAGGTCGCCTACCTCAGGAGCGACGTCGAAGCCTGGCTTCAGCAGCAGTACACCGCTGAGGCCGTCTGAACAGGCCCCCACCCCGACAGCACGCCGCCTCCACGTGTCGGTCCGCACGGTCGCCTACTGGCAAGTATCACAAGCCTGACGGGATACGACCCGACCGTTCCGTCCCAGCGACTGACTCCGCAGGCCTCGGTCATCGGTGCACGCCTGCTGCCGTGCTCCGGAGACGCCTACTGCGATCGAGTAGGTAGCCGACCGCCCGAGGTCACGCGCACGGGTCGACATGCGCTCTCCAGCCAGATTCCCTCGCACACCGGCCGGTTGCAGAAGGCCGTCAGCCCAGCGCTCAGCGGGCACCCTCAAGCTCGGGCGCTCCGAGATGCGTGCCGACCGATCCGACTCCGTTCGGAAGTGAAGCCGGGAACCTCGCACGCGATGGGTGGAGACAGGCTCCGCGGCGCCTGATGTCGATGTATTGAGCAGAGCTTCCAAGACCTCCCCAATCCGTCCCGTGCTGCCCACAACCCCGGCCTCAGGCCTGGCGCACGTGGAGCGATCACCGCTGCGTCGTCGCCGCTTATGGGCGTGGGAATGACACTCTGATTTGGCCCCACTGTGACGGTCTGATCTGGCCCCGGCCGCGACACTCCGGGGTGGTTGTGACGGTCTGATCTGGCCCCACCTGACGCTGGTCGACGGCAAGTTCGTCGATGAGTGTGGGGGTGGGCCGGAGTGTCTGTTGGGAGTCGTGTCAGGGTGTTCGAAGCGATCCGTAGGGACCGGCGGGATGATCCGGATGTGTCGATCCGCGAACTCGCGGCG